>CAMHJX010000013.1 GCA_946185535.1 uncultured Bacteroidales bacterium | reverse complement strand
CTGCTGAAACTCCCGCGTAAGTAGGCCGCAGGCGCTTTTCCCCCTTTCGGTTTTTTCCAACGCACAGGCAATGCCGCCGTCACCCCCGACCACCACCCCGAAGTTCAGGTCAGGTCGCTCCGCTAACGCTTCGCTTTGGGCAACCACCACTTACCCCACCAACCACCCTATGTCGAGTATTCGGAAGGTGTCGCTCCGCTACCGCTTCGCTCTGGTACCACCATCGTCCCCAACCGCCACCCTAAGTCGAGAGTTCGGAAAGGTGTCGCTCCGCTACCGCTTCGCTCCGTACCACCATCGTCCCCAACCGCCACCCTAAGTCGAGAGTTCGGAAAGGTGTCGCTCCGCTATCGCTTCGCTCCGTACCACCATCGTCCCCACCGCCACCCTGAACAATTTCTTTACAGTATTTTTTATTTCCATTTCTATTCATTTATGGAAAATCTCTACTTTTGCATCTATGAATAGTATGATAGAGGATTTCTTGTCGATTTTGTCTGAACGATTTTATCACGAAAACGATTTGTCAGACATAACCTGGGCAATGTGTCAAACATCTAACATGTTCCTGACAGCTTTTCTGGATTTCTTTTTCCCGAATGTTCCATTTGATGAGATTTATCTCGAAAGAGAAGCTGCTGATGGTGATTGCCGACCTGACTTTAAATTTGAATATGAAGGAAAAACATATCTTATTGAATGCAAAATCTGGGATCCTAATCACCACTTTGAACAATACATTAAGCATTATAAAATCACTCCAGAGCAATTGGGATATATTACCAACTATCCAATGCAACAAAAGGGTTTTGTTGTTCGCACATGGACTGAGCTTTATTTATTTCTCAAAAAACAAATACCATCTGAAGAATCAGAACTATGGAATGGCTATTTGAGTTATTTGCAGTCTGTTTGTAACATTTATATATTTGAAAAGCACATGAACTTAGAAGGAATGTTTTCGCTATATACCTTTTATCATTCATTGGATGAGGTATTTGCAGTTGACAACGAAAAATACAATTCGCACTTATATAACAGCCTTAAAGACACAAATAACGGTGGCTATAGGTTATATGGTCCCAGAGAGGGAGTGATGGGAAAATACTTTGAAGTAAAATTCAAAGGCATAAGGATGAAAGAAACGTGGGGATGGATGGGTGTCTTTTTTGAACGTGAGCATCCATTGATTTGTGTTTGTTTCGACTTTCGCGAAGATTGGGGGAAACCTGTTTATAATCTGTTGATGAGCCACCTTGGTCAAATTGGAGCAGGCAAGTACTTCGTCGAACCTAAAGAGGAAGAAGACGGAGCTGTATGGTTTGAGTTCAACAAAGCGGCAGAGTTTAACGAATTAAAAGACCTTAACGCTCAAATTGAATTATTAAAATCATATTTCATCGAAGTCCTTGATACAATCTACTCATTGAAAAAGAAAGCTTGATAATATCATGTTAGGTGCAATTATAGGTGACGTTGTGGGGTCTGTCTATGAGTTCAATAACATCAAGACAACCAAATTTCCACTGTTTTCTGAGAACAGCATGTTTACAGACGATTCGCTGATGTCCATTGCTGTTGCAATGTGGCTATTGGATAGCGACCATTCATCCGCTGAATTAGAACAGTGTATTTTGAATATTGCCAACCGTTACCCAAATCCTATGGGCGGTTATGGTAGCGGTTTTAACAAATGGCTATTTCATCCCGAATATCTGTATGAATATAGGGATGCCCAACATCTCCATGATTACAGAGGAGGAACGCGTCACCCATATAATTCATTTAGCAATGGTGCAGCTATGAGAGTATCTGCATGCGGTTGGTATGCCCAATCAATCGAAGATGCTCTGTATTGGGGTAAACGAAGCGCCGAAATCACACATAATCACCCTGAAGGAATAAAGGGCGCACAAGCTGTGGCTTCTTCAATCTTTATGGGTCGTCATGGTGCCACAAAGCAAGATATTTCCAGATTCATAGAACGACAATTTGGATATGATCTTCATAGAACATGTGACGAAATACGTCCATATTACAGATACGAATCTTCTTGCATGGAGACTGTTCCTCAAGCCATTGTTGCTTTTATAGACAGCAATGACTTTGAATCAGCTGTGCGTCTATCGGTTTCTCTAGGTGGTGATAGTGACACTTTGGCTTGTATTACCGGTGGTATTGCTGAGGCTTATTATGGTAATATCCCGCAATCCATTGAGGAACATGTAATGAAATTACTTCCTGAAGAGTACCAAGGAGTGGTTAGAAGAATACAGACTCTTCCGTTATAAAAATCAGTCATTATCGGCTTAATGTCTCTTTCTAAGGGTACGGTGCTTAAAAAATGCCAAGTCCCTAAATAAACTCCGCCCCGCTATCGCGGGTCTCCGTTTGCCGTTAGGGAACTTGCTTTTTTAACCACCTCGTTTTTGTACAAAGGCGCAGTCGTCTCAATTCTTCAGAGTGTAGAAATAGAAAGCTCCCTTGAAAATTTTCTTGGGAGCTTTCCGTAACAAAATGAAAAAAATGATACTATGTTTACTTTATAGGGCAGCCTCAATTCTTAAGCTCGAAGTGGCACTTGTCGACGAACGTCTTCCAGTTGCCACCCCAGACGATTTCGGTGCCCTGGTCGCCGGCCACCTGAAACATCAGGTCGGCCAACTCCTCGAACCTGGACCAGTCCACCTGCTTCCGATTCATCGTCAGCGGATATAGATCCACGGCTTTCCCGGTCAGGTGCTTCGAGTTCATCGTCCTCGATTTCCCCTGCCTCACATATTCGCGCTGTTGCTCCTTCGTTCGCAGTCCCTCCGACACGTTGAAGGGATAAGGGCAACGCGCAGCACACTCAATCACGATGGCCTTCAGACGCTCATCCACGCCCTCCAGCCGTTCCATCGATAGCTTTGACAGTTCCATCGCTCACCTCCTTATCTGTACGCATCGCGCTCGTACTTATCCATCCTTCGCCATTCCCAAGGGGGAACGGCTCTGTCATCGCACCACAAACCCAATCCGGCCAGTTTCGCCTCAGCTTCCAGCTGAGCGTAGCGCGGATTGCCGTCGACCTCCTTATAATGCCAGGCTAAACCCTCCTTCAGCATTTCCGCGCCGATGTCAGCGCCGTCGTGATAGGCCGTCGCTATCCATCGCCCGTACATGTCACGCTGCTTCAGCTTCAGGCCTACGGCCTTCCCGCTGATGAGCCACTGCAGATGCAGTGTGGCCACATCCCCGTAGAACTGCCCGCGCTCAGGCGCGTCGATGCCGTTGATGCGGACCACAATCTTCGTGAGCTGCAGCATCCACGGATTGACACCAGGATTGCCGCCGTTATCCAGCCGACCCTCAAACGTATCGCCGTCGATGACGCGGCTCACGTTCAAAACGACACCGATGGTGTCACGCCCGGAAAGGCATTTCGTTACACTCGCCGCTGCGCGGCTCGGGTTGCTTTCCGTCATTTCATTCCGGCAGCTGCAGGAAAGCATAAGGAGCGCAGCGGCCACAATCAAAAATTTCTTCATAATCCTATTGTTTTGTGTGCCCTGCAAAGATATTACAAAAAATCCCTCAAATAAAGTGTCAAATCGCGTCAAAATGCGTCAGTATCAGCCAATTATCATGTAAAAAACCACATTTCCACTATCTTTGCCCTGCTGTCGTCAAAAAAAGGCATGAAACGCCGCACCAAAAACAATATAAAGATTATGATCTGCTGCGCTGCCCATGATGACGACTGCCAGTAATTCACTTATTCACTAACCCCTAAAAACTTACAAATCATGGGTAAAATCAAACAAGGAATCCTCGGAGGATTCAAAGGTAAAGTCGGAACCGTCATTGGTTCCTCGTGGAACGGCATCGCCTACATGCGTGGCCTCGCCCAATCCGTAAAGAACCCGAAGACCGCTGGCCAAACCACGCAGCGCGGCTTCTTCAGGGAAGTCCTCGACATCGTTGGCCAACTCTCCAGAGAACAGCTGGCCTTCCTGTTCCCGACGGCTCCCAGCGGCATGACCCGCCACAACGCCCTTGTCAAGCAGCTCACCGCTGTCGCCGCCGTCGATGGCGACACCAAGAGCGTCGACCTGGGCAACATCAACTCCCTCGGCAACGCCCCGACGGCTGAGCTGCCTGAAGTCAGCATCACCGCCGCAGGCGAGAACCTGACCATCTCTTGGGATGGTGCCACCACCGAACGCGCTGAGAATGCGGATGAGTACCCGACCGTCTTTGTGGCCAACGTCACCAAGAAGAAGGTGTTCCTGGTCAACTCCACCGCCGCCCTCGGCGAATCCGGTGAAGTGTCCTTCAACGTCGGCCTGGCCGCCTACGGCGAAGCCACCGACACCTTCAGCGGCTTCATGATGCTCACCGGCTCCAAGATTGTCCTCGTGGGCTTCGGTACGATGGCAGTCACCAAGCGTCCCGCCAGACCCAAGAAGCGCGATTGATTTGTTGTCTTTTCATAATTCTTTCGCGAAGCCGTCCAGTCGGGCGGCTTTTTTTGAAAACACTAAAAATCAAGCGCCATGGGAAAAATCAAACAGGGCATCCTCGGAGGCTTCAGGGGCAAGGTTGGCACCGTCGTCGGCTCCTACTGGAACGGCATCTTCTACATGAAAGCCCTCCCGCAGAACTATCGAAAAGGCAAGTCAGGCTCGCAGAAGAGGCAGCAAAGCTACTTTAAGGAGCTTATCACCTTGGCCATGTCGCTGTCCAACGAGGATCTGGTGTTCATCTATCCAAAGAAGCCCAAAGGCATGACTCGCAGAAACCTGCTCGTCAAGCAGCTGGCTTCCTATGCGGCTGTCGTCGACAAGTCCAAGACCGTCGACCTCGACAGCCTGGCCACTCTCGGCAACGCACCGACGACCGACCTTCCGGCGGTCTCGGTCGCTGCCAACCGCACCGTCCTGCAAATCTCGTGGGACGATGTGACCTACTACCGCGACCAGCATCCCGACGACTATCCCGTCATCCTTGTGGCCAACATCACACAGCAGCAGCTGTTCCTCGTGGCCTCTCCAGTGATGATGAAGCCGTCTGGCAAACAATCCTTCGACATCGACCTCAAGCCCTACGGGCGTGAGCGCGACGAGTTCTCAGGATTCATGTTCGCCACTGGCCAACGTGGTTCAAAGGTCGGATTTGGCACTCTGTCGGTCTCAAAACGGCCTCCATGGCCACCCAAAAAAACGAAAGGATCTGGGGATGAAAAACAGCCCGATTCTGGTCCTGACCAAGTCCCTACCAAGTCCCTACCAAGTCCGCAAGCTAAAACCTAAATCAACAACCATTCAACAACTCTAAAAATCATGGGAAAAATTAAACAAGGAATCCTCGGAGGATTCAAAGGCAAAGTCGGCACCGTCATCGGTGCCAGCTGGAACGGCATCGCTTACATGCGAGGCCTTCCGCAATCGATTAAGAACCCGAAGACCCCAGCGCAGCAGGCGCAGCGCGACTTCTTCAGGGAAGTCCAGGATCTCGTCGGCCAGCTGTCCTACGAACAGCTGCTCTTCCTGTTCCCCAACTCGGCCAAGGGCATGTCCCGCCGTAATCTGTTGGTTAAGCAGTTGACCGCCGACCCGCTCATCACTGAGGGCGTGAAACATGCCGACCTGGCCGACATCACTTCTCTGGGCAACGCTCCAACGGCTGACCTTCCTGATGTGGCCATCACCGCCTCGCGTTCCAACATCACCATCACTTGGGATGCCGAGAACGACTGGCGCGCCCAGCATGGTGACGAGTACCCGACCATCTGTGTGTTCAACGTCACGCAGAAGAAGATCTTCCTCGTGCATTCCACAGTGACGGTCGGCACATCCGGCTCGCAGTCCTTCAGCGTCAATCACGACGCCTTCGGCATCGGCTCCGACGAATACAGCGGCTTCATGCTGAGCACAGGCTCCAAGGTCGTCCTCGTCGGCTTTGGTACCTTGGGTGTCGTCACTCGTCCAGCCCGCCAGCGTCGCAACCCTCGCACGGGCAAATAAAACTAATGTCTAACCCCTAAAAACAAGTAAAGCAATGGGAAAAATCAAGCAAGGAATCCTTGGCGGATTCAAAGGTAAAGTCGGCACCGTTATAGGTGCATCGTGGAACGGCATCGCCTACATGCGTGGGCTTGCCCAATCCGTAAAGAACCAGAAGACGGCAGCGCAGCTGCAGCAGCGCGCCTTCTTCAAGGACCTGCAGTCGCTTGTCTCGCAGCTCAGTGATGAGCAGCTCACCTCGCTCTTCCCGACGGTCATGCGTGGCATGACTCGCCGCAACATGCTCACCCGTCAGCTGGCCGCTGCCGCAGCCATCACCGACGACGTGAAGGCCGTCGACCTCTCCACGCTGGAGGGTATCGGCAACGGCGAGCGCATCGACTCGCCGATGCTCGAGAGCATGGTCACTGTCACCGACGATGTGTTGGATATCTACGCCGAAGCTGCCGCTGCTGAGAGCATCGGCAAGCCCGCCGAAGCCAACTTCATCGCGGTCGCCTACAACATCACCCAAAAGAAGATTGGCATCTTCAACACCGATGTCACTGACCCGTCCATGGGCGTGTCCGTGCCTGTCGGCAACTGGGCAGAGCAGGGCGACAATGTCCGCTTCTACCTGACCTATGCCGTCTCGGGTGAGAACGTCTATTTAAGAGGCTTCGGATCTTTCATCATCAAGACCCGCGCCGAGAAGGTTGGCCGTAAAATCGGCAAGTAAAAACCTATGGCCATGAGCATCTTTGAATGGACTTCGCTGCTGCTTGCACCTCTGACGGGCGTGGCCTCCTGGCTCGCCGCTACGCGGCTGCGCCAAAACCGCACCATCCGCGAGATGCAGCAGACCATCTTCAACCTGGTCGAGGAGAACAAGCGCGTCTATTCCGAGCTTACCGAGGCCCGGCGTGAAATCGTCGGGCTCTCGGCTCAGGTCGCACAGCTCACGCTGGAGAATGCCGAACTGAAGCAGATGATCGAAAACCTGTAAGCCATGAAGACGCGACTTTTCATCCTCTTCCTAGTGTTGTCGGTGTCGTTGGCGCTATGCGCCTGCGACGCGAAGCGCCGCGCTCAGCGTCGCATCCGTCGCATCACGGAGCAATGCCCGGAGCTGCTGAGCGTCCAGGCGCATCCCATCGACACCTTCATCGAATTGCCACCCTTGGCCGATACCGCCGTGATGCCCCTCGCTCCGCTGCTTGACGGCCAAGCCGTCAAGATCCAGACGGAGCAGGGCACCTTCACGGCGACGGCCACCGATGACAGCCTCACAGTCACCTACGAGGCAGAACCCGAGCCAGTCCACTTCTCCGACACGCTGCACTATTCGCAAGTCGTCATCGAGGAATCGCCTCCAGCGAAGAAGAAGCCTCCCGCTTTCATGTGGTTTCTGCTCGGTATGGTGATAGTGTTGCTGGCCGTCATCGTTACCGCTATAGTAATTGTGATCAAGATGGTGAAGACTTCCTGAATGAATCGGGGAGTCTTCTCCTTTTTTATGTCACTTCGTCTGGCTTGGTAGGTGGTTTTAATTAATCCTCAGTCGGCCAAAGGTTGCGGAGGAAGGTGGCGCATCTTTTAGGAAGCTTATTGGCCGCAACCTTTGTCCGCCTTCGGCTAATAGTGGGTTTGCGTTTTCCCGCTCTCGTTTCTCATCCTCGGTCGGTCATCCGCAAATCCACTCCAGCAATTTAATCGATTCGGAGGGCTGCCTGGCTGTCAAAGGCTGCGGGGTCAGCTTTCACCCTTTTAGGGTAGCTTTTTGGCCGCAGCCTTTGCCATCCAGTCAGGCTCCAGCGGGGTACACATTTGGAGGGCTTGCGGCGCAGTGTTCGGCAATGGCCGTGTGGCAGCCTACACAGTGCGCGAAAAAACCTCAGCTCTCGCCCTCTTATATTCTGAAAATATCTATCTTTGCAGTCGCTCCGTTGCCATTAGATGGAGTTCAGTAGTTATCACTGAATGGGAAGCCGTTACCCCTATATCGCGGCTTCCCTTTTTTATTGAATAAAATGGGGCGATTGCCTCGGCAACCGCCCCGCCCTTTCTTATAGCGATTTAATCATCTTCTTTTTTCTTTCATCGCTCACTTTTCGATACCGGGCAATCGCCCTGCTACCTTCCGCGTGTCCACTCATCGATGCGATGTCCGCATCCCTATATCCTGCTTCATAAAGGTTGCCGCAGAAATTCCTCCTGCCCATGTGACTGCTGGCCACCTCCGACAGCTTCACCTGTTTCTCCAGCCTGGTCACTGGGTCAAGTACCGTCACCACGTGGTCAATCTTATCAACCTTCTTGAACATCTTTTTGATGGCTTCATTATAGTTCTGGTCTGCGATGAAGGGGAGGAGCTGGTCGCCTTCGATGATACTATAGCGTTTGATGATTTCCTGTGCGATTGGGTGTAACGGCACCGTCACAATCTTTCCGCTTTTGTTCTTGGTCTTGCCGGCAACGTACTGCAGGACTTCTCCGTCTATTATGTTAGATTTCTTCAAGCGTTTCAAGTCTCCAACGCGACACCCCACGAGCGATTGAAACACGAAGATATCCCTTTGGATTGCCAGCTCAGGGCTATCGCTGAAATCTGCTTTGTAAAGGATTTCCCTATCCTTCTTTGTGAAATAGTAAGGTGTGCCGTAAACAGCCTGGTCCATGTTGTAGGTCAAAAAAATGTCTTCAACACCCACTTTCTTGATCTTCATAAGCCAATGCCAAAAGGCTTTCAAATACTTTACTTGGATTACTACATAGTTCAAGCTGCGCTTTTCTACGCCTCGGCTCTTCATGATTTCGTAGCCTTGGTAGATGTAATCGTATTGCTTCTTGGGCATAAGCTTGTCAACCATTTCCCCTGTCTTATCGTCTTTGACTCGCCTCATCTCCCAAAGGTCACATTCATTCAGCACGAAATGTCTGAAGTCATATATCGTGGCTGTTGTGATGTCTTTGACCCTGTATTGCTTATGCTGGTATCTTTCCATCCTATTCCATAAGCTGTGGCAAGTGTAGTAGGTCTTGTGTCTGCTGTCGCCGATAACGCCATTATTGTACTGCTCTTCGATGAAATAGGAATAGACATCGAGGAAAGTCTTGTTTTCAATCTTCTTCCTCTCTTTCTTCTCTTCCACCTTCTTCTCTTGCTGCTGGGTCTTGCTCTCGATATACCATTTGGTCACTGTGGTTTCCTGTCCGTTGATGAAGATGCTCTCTTGTGAGCTTCTCCATTCAATGTCTGCCATCCATCTTGTGAGTGCATCAGGTTTCACGGTTCCTTCATCTGCCTGTTCCCAGCAGCGCAGGAGATAGCCTGAAAGTTGGCTGAGCCTATCCCGGATTTCCTCGCAGTTGTCGCCATATTTGTTTACTTTGCGCGTCCTTGGTGTGCCTCTTTCAGCGTCCCAACTTCCCGCAGTAATGCGGATTCCAGTAGCCGCTCTTTTCACAAAATTGCGATTCCCGCTAAAACGAAGTTGAATTTCACCCCTTTCGTCATCCTTCTTGATGTACCTCGAAAGGTAATACTTAATTGTTGCCATTAGATTAGTTATTTAATTAAACATCAGTTAGTTATCGTTACCCCTGCGAAAGATACCCCTATCTTTCTCAAAGGCTCTGCAAATATACGAAATAATTTTGAATCCGTGTCAACGCCGTGTCAACGGAATGAAAAAAAGTTGGATAATAGCGATAAAACGTAAATATTTCAAATCTTTGCTTATCTTTATAAAATGCTGAAAATCAACTTTATAAAATTAGCAACATGAGCAGGAAAATATTTACATTTTTCAAACAATGTTTACAAAAATACTCCCTGCGGGAGTACAGAAAAGCCGCTGATTTTCAGCGGCTTTCGTTGTTTTTATTCCCCTGCTGGGAGTACAATCTTGGTATAGAACTAATTAATCCACAACAAGCTTTGCAAATCCATCTGTTGCGAAGGTTTCCAATGCATTCTGCTCGTTGACATAGATGTAGTACGCTTCCACACCGTTCATGCTCTCAATGAGCGGTAGTGACTTCTCCATGCCCATCACCATGCAGATGGAGGCCAAAGCGTCGGCCCAAACGGAGTTTTCGGCCAATACGGTCACGCTGAGCACATTGTGTTCAACGGGATATCCTGTCTTCGGGTCGATGCAGTGGGAATAGCGTTTGCCATTGCGTTCCACATATTTGCGTGTGCTGCCCGAAGTGACCAAGCCCTTGTCGCGCAAGGCGATGCGGGTATGCACCACTTGTTCCGAATCCCAATTGTCGGCAGGCTTCTCGATACCTACAATCCACGGCTGCCCATTGGGCTTTTCGCCACGAGCCATGATTTCACCTCCAGTATCAACCAAATAGTTCTTGATGCCTCGGCTGTCTAAAAAGGAAGCAATCAAGTCGGAGGTGTAGCCTTGAGCGATGGCATTGAAATCCAAGGTCATGGCGGGATTTGCCTTGACGACTTTTCCCTCATCGATGCGGATGTTTCGATAATCGACCAATTGCTTTAGGCTGTCGATGAGTTGAGGCGTGATGGTGTCTCCATGTTTGTAGCTAAAGCCCCAGGCGGCCACGATGGGCGAGATGGTGGGGTCGAAGTAACCATCGGAAAGGCTTGCGGCTTCTTGGGCAATGCGGAAATTGTCAACAAAGATGGAATCAAGTTTGACTTCTTCATTGCGATTGACTTTCGAGATGACGGAAGTGTCGACCCAAAGGTTGACCGAGACATCCACGGCATGAAAGATAGAGTCGATTTTCTGCTGGAAGTTGCGGCCTTGTTCATCGTAATAGGTGACGGCATAGTAGGAGCCTTGTGCCTCGCCTTGAAGCACCATCTTTTGAGGCCCTTGGTTACAGGAGGCGAGTAAGGCCAAAAATCCGATGAAAAAAGCTATTCTTTTCATAATTAAAAGTCTATAATTGCGCTCCATTTCCAAGCGAAGTTGTCCCACACGTTGGGCAGGCTATAGGGGCCGTAACGATAGAACACACCTGCACCGACTTTTGTCAGGGGCGTAGTCATTAGTCCGTCAATGACGATGCCGCTCTCGAAGTAGCCCTTCTCCATTGTTTTGAAGTTCTTGTCAGGGTAAGCCTCGGCGCGTTTCATATCGCCCCAGCCGATATTCGTGATAATGGAAAGTTCGGGATTAAACCACTCAGAATTCGTTTTCCAAAGCATGCCGCTGAAGTTATGGCTAAGATAAAGGGCAACGAAGCGGTCGCAGAAGAATTCGTCCAATCGCATGGTGCTGAAGCTGCCTGGTGAATATAGCCCGAAGCGTTCGTAGGTGCCTAAGATGTTGAAAGTCTCCATAACGGGACACGACTCAGTGGCATAGCCGGCCTGCACGAGAACCTTGGCGACTCCGAGATAGGGCGTGTAGAAATTCTTTGAGGCTTCAAACTTGAAGCGATCGTATTCATATTCGCTGCCGAATATGTTGGGGAAAGCATGTTGGTATGACACCCATACAATGGGATAAAGCGTGCCTAAGGAACGGATGCCCTGTGGCGTGCTGAGGAATTTTTCCTTATAGGCAAACCTGAGTTTGAGTTCTGCGACGGTGAAGCGTCCTTCCGTTAGCGAGTCGGTAGGGACATGATAGAACTGCTGGTTGTAGTGTTTTTGGCTTGTACTAAGGTTGAGATAAGCCTTGAAATGTTGTGCGAAGCGGGTCGAGAAGGTGAGGTCGAAGCGGTTTCTCCGCGTGCGGATGTTCTCGTAGAAGGTATATTTGTAGTTTGAAGTGGAAAGCTCGGAGTTGGTTTCTTTCTCAAGCATGCCACCAAATTCGCCCATGGGTTCCGACCTGCGGCTGTATTGCAAAGCAAGTTCCATCTGTCGCTGTCGATTGAGATTTAGCTTCAGTCCTCCACTATAGTCCCATGCTTTGAGGCGAGTCCAATAGCCGAACGAACCGTTGAGACAGAACCATCGCGAAAGTCTGTCGTTTGTGCGGCCTCCCAAACCGAAATACCATCCTCTATTCGATGAAATTCTGACAATCTTGCCAAGGTCAAGGTTGATGCACCCGATAGGAAGGGCTGCCTCATTCATCAGTTTGTCGGTTAGGCCAAGGACACGGTCGAAGAGGTCGGTGCCTCGGGTGAGGGAGTCAACGAGGATGTAGGTGGCTTTCACCCGTTCTGTCAATGAGTCGATGCGATGTTCGTTCCAAAAGGTCTCATCGCGGAAAGCGGCGTCGGGGTCTACCTTGATTTCGATGTCGGAGAACTGTCGTTTGTTGATGTCGGGATTGATTTCGATGTCGCTCAAGTAGCTTTTGCCAATAGCAGCCATGGGAAAACTAGAGTCATCCATGCTGACCACCATACTTGGAAATATCAGATTGATATTCAGTTGTTTCGGAAACCATTGTCCCTCCACTTTTTGGTACAGCTGTTGTATGTCGGCCTTGAAAATTCCACCTTGTCCATCGGGAGCGGCTTTCACGCTTTGCAGCGCCCAGCCGTCGCTGTTGACGGTCATCGTGCCGCGCAGGCCGTCGAAGGTGCTGCCGCGCATCGGGTGGAACGAGATTACATAGAGCGAGTCGCCCTGACCGATGGGGTGAACTGATTCCAAGGTGAAGAAATAGCGTGTTTTGCTGCCTCGGCTGATGGGGTTGACATATTCGGTGCCCGTGATGCTGACGGTTTCCTCATAAAAGCTGACACTTTGCATGCTGTTCACCAGATACATGAATGTGGGCTCTTTCATACCTGCCACTTTGGTGCCGAGCACATGTTGCAGTTTGCGGTCGGGCGACATGAACAGCACTTCCGAAGCGGTCTCCATCACCATCAAGTCGCTCTTTTTCATGATGCTGTCGAAGAAGTGCAAGTCGGTCATTTCCATGGCGGTGTCGTTGGCTAAGGCTTGACCGAAGCTGCTGCTGTCCACAGTAATGACCATCTTGTCGTAGATGTTGTAACGATAGGATTCGAGCGAGTTGGGATTGTTGGCCTTACGGTGTGCCATCAGGCTGTCGATGATGCGATGGGCGGGGTTTTCGCCAGCTTCTATGGTGACTTCGCCTAATTCAAAGGTCATGGGTGCCAAGGCGACGTTGCACTTCTTTTGGTTAGGTTGTAGCGTGATTTCTTTGGGCTCGTAGCCGATGGAAGAGAATTTTACCTTCTGAATGGGCTCGTTGGCAGTGATGGTGTATCTGCCGTCGATGTCGCTGATGACACCTTGCTGCCCTTCGTTGATGACCACGTTGACAAAAGCCAAGGGTTGGCGGTTGCGCTCATCGGTGATTTTGCCACTTAGGGTATGCGTCTGTCCATAAAGAATATTGGCAGAAAGAGTAAAGAAAACGAGGAATAGAAACGGGAAGACCTTTATGCGCAAAGAGGGCTTCATTCTTGTGTCTCGGTTAGATAGATGATCTCGTTGTCACGCTTCATCAGATATTGTTCGCGGGCAACTTTCTCCATAGTGGCCGTGTCGTTTTGCAGGTCGTTGAGATACTGTTTGCTTTCCGGCACCAGTTTTTCGTAGTATTCGATTTGCTGTTTCTTGTCTTTCACCGATTTCGAAAGCCTGATTTGCTCGAAAAGGTTGAACTGGTCGATGAAAAGTATGACAATGAGAAACAGCAATGTGGCGTACACATAGCGGTTGTTGAGTTTGCGTAAGATTTCCCTGAATGACATAAGGACTAGGATGTTGTGCTTGCCAAAATATTTCAGACCGCAAAGGTAATATATTTCGATGAACTCAACGACCTTTTTTCTTATTTTTGCGCTCAGAAATCCAATAAATTTATCAACAATACATTGAAAATTCAGTAATCATGAAAAAAGTTATTGCAACAACAAAGGCTCCCGGAGCCATCGGTCCTTATTCTCAAGCCATTGAAGCCAACGGAATGGTGTTCATTTCGGGCCAACTTCCCATCAATCCCGCCACGGGTGAGATGCCTGAAGGCGTCACTGCTCAGACCGAACAGAGCCTGAAAAACCTTGAAGCCATCCTCAACGAGGCAGGCTGCACCTTCGATAATGTGGTGAAGTCGACTTGCTATCTTGCTGATATGAGCTATTTTGGCGAGATGAATGCCGTTTATGGCAAGTATTTCAAGGGCGACTATCCTGCCCGTGCCGCTTTCGCCGTGAAGGAACTGCCCAAGAAGGCTTTGGTCGAAATCGAAATGATTGCCGCAAAATGAAAATTGTCTTTTTGGAGCCGTTAGGCTTGAAAGTCAGCCAAATTGAAGCCGCTTGTGAAGGCCTGAAAAAGGCTGGTCATGAGGTGGTCGTCTATCCTGACCGCAACGAGAACCTTGATGAGTTGAAACGCCGTGCCGAGGGTGCTGAAGTCATCATCGAGAGCAATATCCCTTTGCGCAAGGACTTCCTCGATGCTTGTCCGAATCTGAAGATGCTCTCCATCGCTTTCACGGGCTTGGATCACATCGACATAGAGGAATGTCAGCGTCGCGGCATCGTAGTGAAGAATGCGGCAGGTTACAGTACTGAGGCCGTGGCCGAACTAGCCGTCGCCATGATGATTGATGTGTATCGCAAAGTGCTTGAAAACGATGCGATTACGCGCCAATGCAACCGTAAGGGTATCATGCCTGGCCGAGAAATCGGAGGCAAGACCTTGGGCATCATCGGTATGGGCAACATTGGTCAGCGTGTGGCCAAGTTGGCGAATGCCTTTGGCTGCATGGTATTGGCATGGAACCGCACCCCAAAGCAAGTTGAGGGTGTGACCTTTGTGGATAAAGAGACCTTGTTGAAAGAGTCTGACATTGTCACCTTGCACATTGCCTTGAATACCAAGACTCGGGATTTCATCACAGAGAAGGATTTTGCTTTGATGAAGCCAAGCTCCATATTAATTAATACGGCACGTGGCCCCGTGGTGAATGAGCAAGCTTTAGCCAATGCCTTGAAACAAGGCAAGATTGCGGGCGCAGCCACCGATGTCTATGGCACGGAACCGCCTCTGAAGCCCGAGAATCCGCTATTCGATGCGCCTAATCTCGTTATGTTGCCACACATTGGTTTCGCCACCGAAGAGGCTTTTGTCCTTCGGTTGGGGATTGTGGTGGACAATGTGATGAGGTGGATAAACGAAGAATGACGCAAATTTGCGTCATTCTTCGTTTTTATAAAGGCTAACTTTTGGTCGATAAATTTTGTCAGCTGTAACGAATGCCTCCTTGAATTTCGGTTTGATTTGGCGCAGACATTTCTCGGCTTCCACACGGTTGCGGAAATCGCCCGCACGCAGGAGGAAATGGGGCTCTACGTAAGTCAAATAGATTGGGATGTCGGGGAAGGCCCGCTCAAAACGGCTTTTTACGGCTTTGGCGTGATTCAAGGCTTCGTTACCGATTTCACTGAAAATATGGATGCGGTAGCCGCTGAACGAGCTGTCGACTTTGTAAAGCGAACGTTGTTTTGCAATAAGGCTTTCGATGCGGCTGTCTTGGTCAACATGCAATGAACCATGGCTTTGTGCGAAGGTCAGGGTTGCCCAAGCAACAAGTATGGAAAGGCAGATGATGCGCTTCATAATGGAATCATTTTAGGCTGCAAAGATACATTTTTTTGAGAATATCCCAATTTTCGGCGAAAGTTGTATCTTTGTGGCTCAAAACAAACGCATGAATAGTAATCTTGACGCGAATGCCTCTCATTTGTCGAAGGCTGAGAAGGACCTCGAAAACGCCCTGCGTCCCGATATGTTTGAAAGCTTTGCGGGACAGAAGCAGGTGGTTGACAACTTGCGCGTTTTCGTGAAGGCCGCCGCCCAGCGTGGCGAAGCCCTCGACCACACTTTGCTTTATGGCCCTCCGGGTCTGGGCAAAACCACTTTGTCGTATATCATTGCCCACGAGTTGGGTGTCGGCATGAAGATGACTTCGGGCCCCGTGCTCGACAAGCCAGGCAATCTTGCGGGTTTGCTCACCAGCCTTGAGCCTAATGATGTGCTGTTCATCGACGAGATCCACCGCCTCAGCCCCGTGGTAGAGGAGTATCTCTATTCCGCCATGGAAGACTTCCGCATCGACATCATGATTGAGACTGGCCCAAGTGCGCGCAGCATCCAAATCACGCTGAATCCTTTCACTTTGATTGGAGCCACTACCCGCAGCGGCATGCTGACGGCCCCCTTGCGTGAGCGTTTCGGTATCAAGCAGCGTTTGGAGTATTATGACGCGAAGACCTTGTCGACGATTGTGAAGCGCTCGGCGGGCATCCTGCGTGTGCCCATCGACGACACGGCAGCCTTCGAGATTGCACGCCGCAGCCGTGGCACACCGCGTATTGCTAACATGTTGTTGCGTCGCGTCCGCGACTTTGCCCAAATCCAAGGCGACGGCACCATCACATTGGATATCGCAAAAATCGGCCTGAAAGCCCTCAATGTCGACGAGCATGGCCTCGACGACATGGACAACAGGATTCTCACCACCATCATCGACAAGTTCAAGGGTGGTCCCGTGGGTGTGAACACCATCGCCACTGCTGTAGGTGAGGATCCTGGCACTATCGAGGAGGTCTGTGAACCTTTCCTTATCCAGGAAGGTTTCATCATGCGCACACCCCGAGGCCGCGAATGCACCGATTTGGCTTACAAGCATTTAGGGAAGACAAGGTTTAAACCTACTGGGGAGATGAGTTTGTTTGAGTAGGGGAATGCTGTTTTTGCTTCTCTTTGGTTTTTTTTCAAGTTTTTATACTTGGTTTTCAAAAAGTTTTGTAGTTTTGCAGTGTCCTTTGGTGATTGGTACAAGGCGGAGTGTGCCGCCGGGAAAGATTCAGAGAAATCACTAAAAAACAGCTGCTACTGCTATTAAAGTTACCTACGGGGCTTTTGGGGTAGCAGCTTTATTTTATTCACTTCCACGTTATAGAAAAACTTGTTTCTGCGGCAAAATTGCACCGAAAGCCGAACATGTTCCGTTTTCCCATCTATTATGCATTTTGCCTTAAAATTCAGAAACCCTAACAGTTCAGGGTTGTCTGTTTCTTTCCTTTGGCCAAAATTGGAATATTCAGCCACTTTTACCAATTCGGGAAGAATAGGTACTAATGACGCTTTTTTTAAATATATGGCTCCTCCACGAGCAAGTTTTCTTGCATTTGTCACACTGAACTCTATTTCTATTCCCGTGTCGATGTTTAACACTTTTTCATACACGAGTCCTTTCGCTCTTTCCATAACAACATTACGGAGTTCTATAGATGTTAGGGCTTTCCATTCCTCAGGTATATGTGTTTGTGGAATTATATTTTGTCTGTATTGGCTCATTTTTATTTGTTGTTACGCTGCAAAGAAACGCTATTTGTCAAGAGTTATCCGTTGATTAAACGTTTGTAGTCGACTATAGTCGTTTGTAGTCGTTTGCTGTCGGATAAATTACAATTGTTCAATATTTTAGTTGTTTCTTGTTTAAAAAGTGTAGGTTGATTCGCAGTTTTTATTACGGGCATCAATCCTAAAGCAAATTTTCCGTATTTTTGCAGTTTCTTTCAAAAACAGCAAAAAACACCTCGTTGTATGGACTATAACTTTACCGAAATCGAGAAAAAGTGGCAGCAATACTGGCACGATAACAAAATCTATAAGGTTGATATTGACCATAATAAGCCGAAATTTTATGTTCTGGATATGTTCCCGTATCCTTCGGGAGCTGGCTTGCATGTGGGACATCCGCTGGGCTACATTGCCTCGGATATTTATGCAAGATATAAAAGGCTGAAAGGCTTCAATGTGCTGCATCCCATGGGCTACGATGCCTACGGTCTGCCCGCTGAGCAATACGCCATCCAAACGGGCACCCATCCTGCCGTGACGACCGAGAAAAACATCAACCGCTACCGCGAGCAGATGGATAAGATCGGTTTCTGCTACGACTGGGAACGCGAGGTGCGCACCTGCGAACCCGGCTACTACAAGTGGACGCAATGGACTTTCCTTCAGTTATTCAATTCGTTCTACTGCAACGGTTGCCAGAAGGCTCAGCCTATCAGCAAGCTGATTGCCCGCTTCGAGGAAAAAGGTACCGAAGGCCTCAATGTGGCCGAGAGCAAGCCGCTGAGCTTCACTGCCGCCGAGTGGAAGGCGATGAGCGAGAAAGAGCAACAAGAGGTGTTGATGAACTACCGCTTGGCTTACCAAGCCGAGGCCATGGTGAACTGGTGCCCGGGATTGGGTACGGTGCTCGCCAACGATGAGGTGGCAGATGGCCTCTCGGTGCGTGGCGGCTTCCCCGTGGAACGCAAGTCGATGAAGCAATGGCAACTCCGTATCACCGCTTACGCCGACCGCCTGTTGCAAGGCCTTGAAACGGTCGATTGGAGCGAGTCGGTGAAAGACCTGCAGCGCAATTGGATTGGCAAGTCGATGGGTGCTTCCGTTATCTTCAAGGTTGAGGGTAAAGATATAGATTTAGAGGTGTTTACGACTCGTGCAGATACCTTGTTTGGTACGACATTTATGGTGCTGGCTCCCGAGCATGAGCTGGTGAGCGAAATCACCACGCCTGAGCAACGCGCCGAGGTAGAGGAATACATCACCCGCACCAAGAACCGCAGCGAGCGAGAGCGTATGGCTGAGGTCCGTAAGGTGAGCGGCGCTTTCACGGGTGCCTACGGCATCAACCCCATCACGGGTGCCAAGTTGCCCATCTGGATTGCCGACTATGTGTTGATGGGTTACGGTACGGGTGCCATCATGGCCGTGCCTGCCCACGACAGCCGCGACTTCGCCTTCGCCCGCCATTTCAACCTGCCTATCATCCAAGTGGTGAAGAAACCAGGCACCGAGCCGACTGATCCCGCTACATGGGAAGAGAGCTTCGATGCCAAGGACGGTGAATTAGTCAATTCGGGCTTCCTCAACGGCCTGACCGTGAAGAAAGCCATCGAGCGCATGATTGAAGAATTGGAGAAACTCGGCGTCGGCACGGGCAAGACCAACTACCGCCTGCGCGATGCCATCTTCAGCCGTCAGCGTTATTGGGGTGAGCCTTTCCCGATTTACTACAAGGACGGCATGCCTTACGCTATGGATGAGTCGAAACTGCCGCTTGAGTTGCCTGCCATCAGTGAATATAAGCCCACCGAAACGGGTGAGCCGCCTTTGGCTCGCGCCAAGAATTGGGTCACCGAGGAAGGCTATCCCATCGAGACCAACACCATGCCGGGCTTTGCCGGTTCAAGTGGTTACTATTTCCGTTACGAAGACCCGCACAACGACAAGGAATACTTCAGTCGCGAAGCCAACGACTATTGGCAGAACGTAGATCTTTATATCGGAGGCGCTGAACATGCTACTGGCCACTTGATTTACAGTAGATTCTGGTGTAAGTTCCTCTATGACATTGGTTTGTCATGCAAGGATGAACCTTTCCAGAGGATGATCAACCAGGGCATGATACAAGGCCGTTCGAGCTTTGCCTATCGTGCTAACATGGAGAAATTGTGTGAGTACGGTGTTTGGCGTCTCATCAAGGACAATAAGTTAGGCGTGAAGTTTGAAAAGGACTTCAAGGATGGCCGCCGTCGTTTCGACTTCTTCTGCCCTGAGAAAGGTATCCTTATCGAAATCAACCGCATGGGCAACCTCGAAAAGGTGGCCGAGCCTTGGCAGGATTATGCTGCCGAGAAAGGTTACAAACTGTTGCTTGTCCCGATTATCGATGTGGTGAATGACTACAAGAACGGCACCGACTTTGTTGAGCAGCGCATCAAGGACCTTATCGCAGGGAGGGAAGTTCCCGCATTTGTCGAAGGTGAGGCTTATGATGGCACTCCTATCTTCATCTCGAAGAATCTGGAAGGCCGTGAGCAGTTCAGCGACCCGATCCATGTGGACATCAACATGGTGCGCAACGACATCCTTGATGTGGAGGCGTTCCGCCTGTGGCGCGATGACCTGAAAGATGCGCAGTTCATCTTCGAGAAGGACAAGGATGGCAACGATATCTTTGTCTGTGGCAATGAGATCGAGAAGATGTCGAAATCGAAATACAACGTGCAGAACCCCGATGACCTTGTGGAGAAATACGGTGCCGACACGCTCCGTCTTTATGAGATGTTCCTTGGCCCCTTGGAGCAATCCAAGCCTTGGGATACGCAGGGCATCGAAGGCACGTTCCGTTTCGTGCGCAAGTTCTGGAGGCTGTTCCACAACGAAAACAACGAGTTTTGCGTTAGTGACGAACCTGCTACTGCTCCTGAGCTGAAGAGCCTGCACAAACTCATCAAGAAAGAAGAGGATGGCATCGAAAGCATTTCGTTCAATACAGTTGTCTCGGCCTTTATGATTTGCGTCAACGAGCTTGCCGATCTCAAGTGCAACAAGCGTGAAATCCTTGAACCTTTGGCCATTATGATTTCGCCTTACGCACCGCATATCGCTGAAGAATTGTGGCACCTGCTGGGTCATGAAACCTCGGTGGTGAATGCTGTGTTTCCCGTTTATGATGAAAGCAAGACGGTAGAGAATAGCTTTAACTATCCCATCAGCTTCAACGGCAAGATGCGCTTTAATATGGAATTGCCTGTCACGATGAATGCCGACGAGGTGCAAGCCGCCGTGCTTGCCGCCCCCGAAGCCGCCAAATGGATTGAGGGCAAGCAGGTGCGCAAGGTGATATACGTGCCGAAGAAGATTGTGAATATCGTAGTAGGATAATTAATTTGTAGAGACGTAGTGCGCTACGTCTCTACTTAGTTTTATTGTTGCGCCCGGTATTCCTTTGGGGATAGTCCCGCATTCGCCTTGAAATAGCGGGTGAAGGCGGCAGGGTCTGGGAAGCCCAGTTGGTAGCTGATTTGCTGAATGTTGAGGTCCTTGTTGTGACGAAGCAGGGACTTGGCCTGGATGATGACATAATGCGAAATCCAATCGGATGCGCTAGTGCCAGTGCTCTCTTTAATAATGGTCCCAAAGTATTTGGGTGACAAGCAAAGCAGGTTGGCGTAATATTGCACCTCTTTGCTCTCTCGGAAATGCTTTACGATAGCGTTTAGGAAACGATTGAGTAACTGTTGAGGTGAGTTGTACACTTGTGTCGACACAATGCCTTTTTCATGAAGGTAGATTTCCATCAATCGGGTTCCGATTTCCATTTGGTTGGCAAGCAATTCATCGCGATCGGGATGATTCAATTGGCTGATGCAGTTGAGTATTCTAAAATTTCCAAGCATTCCTTCGTATTGTTCGTCGCTCAAATGAAAAGTTGAATTGTATTGATATTCAAGAGGGTTGATGGTAAAAAGATGGTTGTTGTGACTCAACTTTTCAATGAAGTGAGGTGAAATGACAAGTAAAGAAGCAAGATAATCTTCACTTGATTCTTTTGCATAAAGGATATGACCTGGAGGAACCATGGCGAGGTCATGTGGCCGGAGTTCAACAAGCTTCATGTCGAAATTGGCCTTCATCCATCCCCGATGGTTGATACTGATGACGATATATGGCGAGGTGTAGGGCTTTTCGAAAATGGGCATTCGATTGATATTGTCAAACAGCATCAAACCACGCTCGGTGATTTGTTCCCTCGTTTCATCCAGTTGATGTGCCTGTTTTGTCATTTTCGGTAGTTTTGCCTACAAAAATAGGTTTTATTGTCTAAATCATTCACAAAAACCGACTAAATGACAATTATTTCGTACTGATTGTTATTTAGTGAATGTTGAAATGTATCTATTTTTGGAATCGGAAAATGAAGCAAGACGGCACCATCGTCACTGCTACGTTATGCTGGTTATTTTAATTGTTTGGCGACGTTATTGAATTAGTCAGCATGTTTTTTCAAACATCCTACATTTATATTATTAGCTTTTATTTTATCAAAGTGTCTGATGGTGCCTTTTTTATTTTTTTTCTGCATCTCAAACACAACCGCATGAGGCATCTCGAACGAGTTCGGGAAGTCGATGCGGTAACGGCCATCAGCCTCCTTGCAAAGGGAAGCTTTTTTCTTGCTGCCTAAGACTTTGATTTTTCCTGTCTTCAGCTTCATGTCTTTGGCATCAAACCAATAAGTGTCGGGAACTGGGTTTTCCTGTTCATCCAAGAGAAAAATGCCGTAGACTTTGTCGCCTTTCTGCGTGAAACGGAACTTGCCGTAAGTGAAAGGATAGATGGGTCGCGTGCCATAGATGGCTTCCCCGTTCACCTGCATCCATTCGCCGATTTCCTTCATGCGAAGCAAGGCGGTGTCGGGCAGGTTGCCATCGGCATCGGGGCCCACGTTGAGGAGGAAGTTGCCACCCTTGGCCACGATGTCGCACAAAAGGTGGATGAGTTTGTTGGTGCTTTTGTAAGTGTCGGTGGAGACATACGACCACGAGTTGCCCATCGACATGCAAGTTTCCCAAGGATAGGGCAGGAGCGAGTCGGGCACCTGCTGCTCGGGAGTCTGGTAATTTTCAAATTTGCCGCCTACCGAGCGGTCGACGATGATGAGGTCGGGATTGTTTTCGCGAGCGATTTCAGCTACTTTGGGCATGTCAATGTCCTGGATGTAGCCTTGGCATCCGAGCCAGGGACGCGTCTCATCGTTCACGCTCCATTCGGGACGCACCCAGCCACCGTCGAGCCAAAGGATGTCGATGTCGCCGTAGTTATGTGTGAGTTCACGTATCTGTCTATGGGTGAATTGTTTGTATTTCTCAAAACGCTCGGGCATGGCGGTCGGGTCGTAGTTGACATTGCGGTCGGGGGTGGCCCATTCGTGTGCCCAATAGTCATCGCAGTGCCAGTCGGGTTTGGAGAAGTAGAGCCCTGTCCAAAAGCCTTTGCCGCGGAAGGCTTTCACCACTTCGCCGGTAATGTCGGCCTTCGGGTTTTTCGAGAATGGGCAGCTTGGGTCGACAGTGGAGTAGGAAGTCTCCTTCGTGTCGAACATGCAGAAGCCGTCGTGGTGCTTTGTGGTGAAGACGACATACTTCATGCCCGCGTTTTTGGCGGCCTCGGCCCATTTTGAAGGGTCGAATTGTTGCGGGTTGAAGGTCTTGTTAAGGTTTTGGTAATCAGTCTTATATTGGTAATAATCGGCACCGTTGCGATTAATCCATGGTTCGTTGCAGATGGACCACGACTCCACCACTTCCCATTGGGCGTAGATGCCCCAATGCATCATGAAGCCGAATTTCAGGTCCTGCCATTGGCTGATGCGGTTGGTGATGACGGGGTCGGTTTCGGGAAGTTGGTCGGTTTGGGCAAAGGTGGTTGCGTAGAAAATGCTTATTAATAAGAGGAGTGATGCTTTTTTCTTCATGGAGCTGAGTTTTAATGCGCCAAAGATACGAAAAAACCACGATTCGCAGCAAACACTGCAAATCGTGGTCGGTTTTTCTATGTGATGTTGGAAGATTATTCCTGTTCCATCAGGGCTTTGACTTCCTTGGCTTTCACGGTGTAGATGTTACCATCGGCATCGCAGAAGCAGAAGGTGCCATTGTGGCGGCAGCGCATGGTGAGCAAGCGTTGCATGGAGAGGTCGAGGCCACTCATCAGCTTCTTGGTGAAGGAGGATACTTCATTCTTCTTGGCATTCACTGTTACTGTTGTCATATTGTCTGATCTTTTTAAATTTTTCTTCGTTGTAAAACTTGATGGATTTGATGTTTCCTTCGGCGATGATTTCGGAGGGCATGATACTGTTGTCGATGAACAAGAAATAGTCAACGACGGGGCAATAAAGGTGGAATAGGTTCTTGATGCCCGCCTTGTAGCGCCTGCGGATAATGTTGTCGTCCACATGATGACCGCCATGCTTCACTCGCTCAGCCACGCGCTTGATGGCCAGTTCGGGACTTTGCAGCCAGAAATAGACAAGGCTGGCTTTGTAGCCCTGCTCGCGTGCCTTGAGGATGAGGGAGTGATAGGATTTGGCAGCCAAGGTGGTTTCGATGGCAAAATCAACTTTGTCAGCGATGTGTTTTTTGATGCATGTCAACATCAGGCGACCTGCGGCAACTTTGGCACCGTCGGGGTTGAGCGGTGACAGACCCTTGGCGATTTCGTCGCAGTTGACGAACTCCTTGCACTGCAGCGTCTCAGGCAAAACAGTCAAGGAGGCTGTGGTCTTTCCAGCTCCGTTACATCCTGATATGATATATAAATTAGGCATCAAATAATAATTCTGCTCGTTTTTGTGATGACATATTTCATGCCAATTCACGCTGCAAAGATACAAAAAATGTGAATGTGTCAACACTTTTCCACACTTTTCCACGATATTTTTTGTGGATTTCCTTTTAATTATCTGAAAATCATACTAGTTGATAAACCTATGTCATTTCAACTTAGCCTCCCATGTCATTCCTACGGAGGTGTGTGCGTTGGCTAGGAATCTATGGGAGGCGGTTCAAAGCAGTTAACCTAATGGGCCGGCTTCAGAAAGCATAGATTCCATGCTCTCACACAGCCCAGCACAGGAATGACATGCTTTCTGAAGCCTATTGACACCTAACTTTTGCGATAACATGTCCTTTTTCCGTAATTCTATGCTGATTCTTCCCAAAAAGTTGTACTTTTACCGCCTCAATCCAACGCAATGAAGATTCGTACGATTATCGGATTACTACTTATGGCTCTGGCGATATGTTCCTGTCAGAAGCCCGTGGAGTATCCTATCGAGCCAAAGATTACATACGAGGGTTTCACCTATTTAATTAATGCTGACAGTACATTCAGCGGTGAGGGTATCATTGCTTTTTCTTATACCGATGGCGACGGTGACCTTGGCCTTGACGACGGCGATACATTGCCGCCTTTCGGCTTCCACGATACACATTATTATAATATGGTGATTGATTACCTGAAATGTGTCAATGGCGAGTTCGTAAAGACGCCGCTGCTGAGTCCGCATGTGCCGACCAGCCCTGCCGACACGCTTGTGCTTTACGATACGGTGACCTTCAATGCCCGTTTCAAACGACTTTGTGACTCGGAGGAACCGAAGGCCATCAGTGGCACGATGGAGTACAAGCTTACAGTACAAAATCCTTTCTCACCCAACGACACGGTGAAGTTTGAGATTCGTATCCTTGACCGTGCTTTGCATGAAAGCAATGTGATACAGACCGAGCCCATTTTTACTAATCCTACAATGAAATAATAATACAGCAATATGAAACGACTTTTATTATTCTTAGTTTTGTTATTGACTTTTGCCAGTTTACAAGCGCAAACCGTTGGCGAGAACATTGATGTTACGCACTATGAAATCCACCTTTGGGGCTTCGACTTTGCCAACCGTACGCTGCAAGGTGAGGCTTTTATCGACTTCAACACAACAGCCAGTCTTTCCACCCTCGTGTTGGAGCTGAAGACCCTCACCGTCACCGATGTGGCCTCCGACTACTATGGTGTGGAGAGTTTCAGCCAAGAGGGCGATTTCCTGACCATCGTTTTCGATGAGACCATAGCCGCCAACGAGCATGTCACCTTAGACGTGCGCTATGGAGGATCTACCTTCAGCGAGACCTGGGGCGGCGTGGAATGGTGGGGCACCGATTACGTCTACAACCTCGGTGTGGGTTTCGACAGCCAACCCCACAATCTCGGCAAGACCTGGTTCCCCTGCGTGGACAACTTCACCGACAAGGCCACCTACGACCTGATCATCAGCGTCAGTAATGACAAGAAGGCCATCTGTGGCGGCAACCTTGTGGAACATTATGACAATGGAGATGGTACTTCCACTTGGCATTGGTTTACGCCTCAAGAGATTTCGACCTATCACATCTCGTTCGCCATCGGCGATTACGAACTGTGGCAAGATACCTATGAAGGCCTTAATGGTGACATCCTGATTGATGTGTACGCCAAACCCAACCAAATGAATAATGTACCAGGAACCTTTGTCCACATCAAGGAAATCATAGCGTCCTTTGAAGAGAATCTTGGCCCTTATCCTTTCAACCGTATCGGCTATGTCAGCACGGGCAAGGGTTGCATGGAGCATACCGACAATATCGCCTTTGCAGCAAGCATCATCGACGGCACCACCTTGGGTGAGGAGTATGTTGCCCATGAATTGTCACACATGTGGTCGGGCAATCTGGTGACTTGCACCGAAGCGGGCGATATGTGGCTCAACGAAGGCTTCGCCCAGTTCTGGGGTGCATTTTACGAAGCCGGTGTCTATGGTGAACAGCATTTCCAGAATACGATTTCGAATAAGGTGAGTGCCATTACTGCATGGTGCAATAGCCCCTCCAACTGGATGCCGCTCAACAACATGCCCTTGAACATGACTTACGACAGCGATGCGGTCTATGAGCGCGGTGCTGTCATTGTCAACACGATGATGAACTACATGGGTCGCGAGAACTTCCTGGCAGCCATGCGAGCCTATTTCCAACAATATGCCTATCAGACAGCTACCTCCGAGCAACTGTGTGAAGCCTTAACCCAATATTCTGGCATTGACATGCACGGTTTCTTTGACACCTATGTCTATTCGAGCGGCATGCCTAATCTGTTCGCATCAATTATCTCTATCGAACCAGTTGGTGGTCAATACGAAGTGACGCTTGACTTGCACTATCAACATATTGGCGATTCACACATCGGTCAAAGCAATGTAAGCGAACTGACTTTCATTGGTCCTGACTTCCAGTGGGTCACTGAGAAAGTGAGTTGGGACAACCAGCATGGCAGCGCTACGGTCACCCTCGACTTTGAACCTGTGTGTATGGTGAGTGACATCAACAACAATTGGTTGGACGGAAAGCAGCAGAAGAGCGTCATGGTGAAGACGTCGGCACAACAAGTTTGCCCTGGCTTCAGGTTTGAGGCTACTGCTCTGGCAGATTCGTTGTTTGTCGCAGTCGAGAATAACTTGGTGGGTCCTTACGATGACCCGCTGATACCCAATCTGACCCTTTCGTCAAAGCATTTCTGGTCCATCAACCGTTATGACTTTGGTGCAGCAAAGGTGAAGGGCATGTTTGATTACTCAAAGACCCAGGATGGCGACATCATCCAATCCGAAAATGATTCGGCCACCTTGCTTTACCGCAAGAACGCTTCGGAGGCTTGGCATGAAATCGCCCACACGATCTATTCAGGCTCCACTTGGAAAGTAGGTCGTCTTGTGGTCGATGATGTCATGCCGGGTGAATATGCCATCGCTGTATGGGACAAGGAAGCCCTCAGTACTGAGGAATATGCCGAGCCGGAGAAGCAGATGCATCTTTTCCCCAATCCTTCCAAAGACAAGGTTCGCCTGACTTGGAGTGGCATTTGCGATGGTGTCATCCGCGTCCTTAGCATGGATGGGAAAGAAGTGAGAAACGCTACGTTTACCCAAGCTGACAACCTTGTACTTTCAACGGAAGGCTTGGCAAAGGGTTGCTACACAGTGGTGCGCCTCAATCAGGTTGGCACGGTAATGGAAACTAAGAAATTAATCGTTAAATGAGAAATAAAATGAAGAATATCAAGTATTTGTCGGTTTTGCTCATGCTGAGCTTTCTTTTCGTTTCTTGCGAAAAACAGCCTCAGGAGAGCGAATGGGAAAAGTATTATGGATACACGAATGCGGAAATCGTTGGGTCGTATTCTTTTTCCAATGTTTCGAGTGCTTTTGATGATTTGACAGAAGGCACCTACCTGCATATTTGCGAGGATGCTAAAATCGATATTACGGCTAGTTCGGGGAGCACTATCGAGTTTAAAGTGAATTGTCCGAGCGATGAGTTCAACCGCACGTTTGAGGGTAGACCTTGTGTGGCTGATGACGATTTCCTGATCAACATGACGGCTCCTTCGGGAAACACACATCCTGATTATGAGTTGACGGTTTATGTCTATAAAAATGCCCAGGGCAAAATCCGCCTTCACGGTTTCGCCCGTCATATCACGTATGAAATCAAAGTGGATCCAAGCGGCATGACTGTTTATTATGTCAAGTCTAAGGTCAATTATTATTTCGATGTCATTAAAAACTAAATACTTACAACTATGAAAAAAGCATTATTTACTTTGGCCGTCCTCGTGATGGCATTTGGAAATCCCGGCTTTGCACAACACAAAGCGAATCTGAAATCTGATGCGACATCTAATGTGCTCAAGCACTATGGTGTTCGCGACGAGACAACTTTGGTGCCTGAGATTGCCACTTGGGAAACCTCTTATGGAGAGAAGTATCGCACTGTCTACACTTACGATGAGTATGATTATTATCTCATCGAAGAGTACACAAAAATAGACGAAGGCGATGGCTGGATGGACTATTACATGATTAACTATGAGTACGACTTCTATGGCAATTTGCTTGAGGCGGTGGCCAAGTCGGCTTACGAAACAGGTGTGATGGAAAATGAGGCTCGCGCTTCCTATACCTACGATGGTGATCAGTTGAACGAAGTCGTTTATCAAGAATGGGAAAACGGAGCTTGGGTGAACGAAATGAAAGAGGTCTACAATTACAACGGTGATGTGACCACAGTCCTTTATTGGGATTGGAACGGCAACAACTGGACTTCTGATGAACTTTACACCTACACCCGCACTGACAATACTATCGAACTCGTTATGCAATACATGCAAGGCGGTGCTTGGCAAAACGAGGAGAAAGAGATTATTACCCTTAATTTTGATGAGAGAGTCATTGAAATCCTCGATCAAGACTGGGTTGGCTCTTCATGGGTCAATGATGAATTGACGACTTACAATTATGAAGGCGATGTTTTCCCCACCAAGACCGTGAAGGAATGGAACGGCTCGGATTGGGAGAATCATCTGAAGTTTGAATACACTTATGACGACAACGGTAACGCAGTGAGCGGTCTTTGCCTTGAGTTTGGAGGTTATGATTGGGTGTCGGACGATGGTGATATCGAGATGGTATTCGGCAATGGAGAAAAGAGTAACGAATACTACGGCTATTGGGTTGAAGTGGTCTATGTCGATCTGACAAGTGTGAACGAAAATGTTTCTGCTGCTAGCTTCAAAGTGTATCCCGTGCCTGCCGAGAATGAAATCCAGATTCAGGCCGAAGGTTTCCAAAAGGCTGAAATCTATAGCCTTACTGGACAGAAACTAATGGAAAGCCTGGTTGAGAAGATGAATGTCAGTTCGTTGAGTCAAGGCGTTTACATGCTGAAGGTTTATGACCAATCAGGCAAGACTGAGGCACAAAGAATTGTCGTGAAATGATTTTGATAATATGAATTGCCATTAATTGGCCACGAAATTTTCAAGAATTAAATATCTGATAATTTGTGGGTTGTTTCTGGTAATTCATGTAAGAAATAAAGGTCGGAAGGCAAAATCCGACCTTTGTTTATTTCTTTAATGTAATCCGGAAGGTCGTCCCTTCGCCCACGACGGAGGATTTTACGAAAATCTTACCCTTGTGGTAGTCCTCGATGATGCGCTTGGCCAAGGAAAGGCCGAGACCCCAGCCGCGTTTCTTGCTCGTAAAACCAGGGTTGAACACTTGGTTGATTTGCGACTTCGGAATGCCTTTGCCCGTGTCGCTCAAATCGAGGTGGATGTGGTCGCCGTCATCGATGAGATCAAGGGTGATTTTGCCGTGGTCGCCCATGGCATCGACGGAGTTTTTGGTCAGATTTTCAAGCACCCAGCGGAACAGCGAAGGAATCAAGGGCATAATCAATTCGCCATCAGGCAGGTTGACTTCAAACTCGAACTTCTTGGAGAACCGCTTTTGCAGGTAGTCCATCGTGTCGCGGATGAGGTAGTTGATGTCGGTAGGCTCGGGAGTTGGCACAGAACCGATTTTCGAGAAGCGGTCGGTGACGATTTGCAGGCGTTCGATGTCTTTTTCCATCTCGTAGGTGCCCACGAAAGGCTCTTCTTGCATCTTCAAAAGCTCAATCCAGCCCATCAGCGAGGAGAGCGGGGTGCCTAGTTGGTGCGCAGTCTCCTTGGCCATGCCAGCCCACACTTGGTTTTGCTCCGAACGTCGGGCATAGCTGAAGAGCAGATAGGCAATGAGTAAGAACAAGGCAAATACAACAAACTGGATGACAGGGTAGTAGCGCATCTGTTGCACCAAGTCGGTGGTACGGTAGAAGATGGTGGCCTTGCCCTTGTTCATGAACTCGATTTGCAACGGGTCGTTCTCGTTGCGCATGATTTCCAACTGTTGTCGCACATAGTTAGTGTCACGCATCATGAGGGAGTCGAGGTTACCGAAGCTGAGGATGGTGTCCTGGGCTTCATTGGTGACGATGACGGGTACGCCCATCGAGTTGAGCGTGATTTCCTCCATGAAGTGGTCGATCATATCCTCCAACACGGCCTTCAAGTCAGTGTAGATTTGCGACTCGTTGTAATAAAGGTACTGAATGGTGCCGTAGCCTGGGTCGATTTTTATGGGCGGATATTTGGAATAGGCGCTTTTCATCTCCTCGTCGAAGATTTCCTTCTCGTCTTGTGCCGCAGGAAGGTTGCTTTTGAAGATGATATTGTCCTTGGTGTCGGTGATGACCAAAGGAATACTGATGTTGTTACGGATGATGTCGAGGTAGATAGCGGTGTTCTCGTTGGTCGAGATGTCGATGACGCTACGGTAGGCGTTGGCTAGAAGGTCGACGCGCAATTGTTCCTGTTCACTCACCTTGTTGAAAAACTCTTCGGTCGACTGCATCATCACGGCATGCTGCTCCATGGCGGCAGCCCACATCTTCACTTGTCGCGTCTCTTGTATGGCAATGGATTTCACCAAATGGTTGGTGTACCACAACGAGACACCGATAATGAGCAGGGCAACGACTGCCAAAGCCCATTTCCAGTGCTTTTTGTTGGTATAGAGATTCGTTTTCACAAAGTTAAAAACGATAATGTTCGAAAATTATTATAGTTCGGTTGGATTTGCAATCCGACCGTGCCGAATTGGGGATTTGTAATCCCCTTTCTCAAATCTTTTTTCTCATTCGCCCCACAGGGATGCCCAACTGTTCCCTATACTTTGCTACCGTTCTGCGGGCGATGGGGTAGCCTTTTTCCTTCAGGACGAACATCAGTTGCTCGTCAGTCATGGGGCTGGCCTTGTCCTCGTTTTCGACGGCATCTTTCAGAATTTTCTTGATTTCGCGGGTTGAAACTTCTTCGCCTTCTTCGTTGGTGATGCCTTCGCTAAAGAAGAACTTCAGCAGGTGAGTGCCGTATGGCGTCTGGACATATTTGCTGTTGGCCACGCGGGAGATGGTGGAAATATCGAGCCCCACTTTGTCGGCCACATCCTTCAGGATCATGGGCTTAAGTCGAGTCTCGTCGCCAGTCAGAAAGTATTCCTCTTGGATGTCGGCAATAGCTTTCATGGTGATATAGAGCGTGTTCTGCCTCTGATTGATGGCGTCGATGAACCACTTGGCGGAGTCGATTTTCTGTTTCACGAACTGCACGGCTTCTTGTTTGCCGCGGTTGTCCTTGCTGTTCGAGAATTCATCCAGCATCTTCAGGTACGATTTGCTGACACGCAGTTCGGGGGCATTGCGGCCATCCAACGAAAGTTCCACCTTACCGTCTCTGACATAGACGAAGAAATCGGGTGTGATGTAATGGATGTTCTTGGTGCTGGAACTGGATGCATCAGCAGGTTTTGGGTTGAGTTTGAGGATCTCGTCCAGGGCGGCTTTCAGATCGCGATTGCTGACTTCCAGCTTCTTGGAGATTTTGTCATAGTGCTTCTTGGTGAACTCGTCGAAGAAATCCTTGACTATGGTCATAGCGAGGCTGTAGTCCTTGTGGAAGGGATTGTCCTCCTGAAGGCGTTTCAATTGGATGAGCAAGCATTCCTGCAGGTCGCGGGCGGCGATGCCAGGAGGGTCGAGTTGTTGCACGATGCGGAGTACCTCTGAAACTTCTTCCTCAGTCGTGGAGACATTCATTGTGAATAGCATATCGTCGACGATGTTGGCGATGGGGCGGTTGAGGTAGCCGTTGTCATCCAAGTTGCCGATGATGTATTGCCCGATTTCGAGTTGCTTTTCCGTCAGGTCGTGGTAGGCGAGCTGCTGGTTCAGATAGTCTTGGAAGGTCTCCTCGTTGACAATAGGGGCTTCGTAGTCGTCATCGTCGTCGCTGTAGTTGTTGGCTTGTAGCTTGTAGGAATAGTCTTCCCGGTCTTCTTCCGAGAGGTAGTCGTTAATGTCGAACTCGTCGTCTTTGCTGAAGTTTATCTCGTCGTCGTTATAGTCGTCATTTTCGCCGTTGTCGTCGGTGGAATCGTCAACGGTTGGCTCGTTCTCGTCATAATCGCTGTCGTGAACATCTTCAAGGGCAGGGTTGATTTCCATCTCTTCCTTGATACGTTGTTCGAGTTCGATTAATGGCAGCTGCAGCAGCTTCATCAGCTGGATTTGCTGCGGCGACAGCTTCAGCTCCTGTCGCTGGGTTTGAGTCAATCGTTGGTTATTCATTTCAGTTGTCAGTTTGGAGTTGTTCAGTTGTTCAGTTAGTGTTGTTCATCAACTGAACAACTGAATAACTGAACAACTGACAACTTATTTAATACAAGCAGTTCTTAGGTGTGCGTGGGAACGGGATGACATCGCGGATGTTGGTCATGCCAGTGATGAAGAGGAGCAGACGCTCGAAGCCCAGGCCGTAGCCCGAGTGGGGCACTGAGCCAAAGCGGCGGCTGTCGAGGTACCAGTCCATGGAGGCCTCGGGGATACCGACCTCGTGCATACGGTCGAGGATCTTGTTGATATCAGTCTCACGCTCTGAGCCACCGATGATTTCACCGATGCCGGGGAAGAGCACATCCATAGCGCGAACGGTCTTGCCGTCTTCGTTCTGTTTCATGTAGAAGGCCTTGATCTCTTTCGGGTAGTCAGTCAGGATGACAGGCTTCTTGAAGTGCTTCTCGACGAGGTAACGCTCGTGCTCCGACTGCAGGTCAACGCCCCAGCCATCCACGGGATACTGGAACTTGCCCTTCTTGTTGTAGTTGGAGTTGCGCAGGATGTCAATGGCCTCGGTGTAGGTGAGGCGCACAAACTCATGCTCGAGCACGAAGTGCAGCTTGCTGATGAGTTCCATCGACTTTTCTTCCTCTTTCTTGCCCTTCTCTTCATCCTGCAGGCGTTTGCTGAGGAACTGGAGGTCATCCATGTTGTTGTTCAAAGCGTATTGGATCAGGTATTTCAGCATCTCCTCGGCGAGGTCCATGTTGTCGTTGATGTCGTAGAAGGCCATCTCGGGTTCAATCATCCAGAACTCGGCCAGGTGGCGCGTGGTGTTGGAGTTCTCGGCGCGGAAGGTAGGACCGAAGGTGTAGATCTTGCCCAGGGCCGTGGCGGCCAACTCGCCTTCGAGTTGACCCGACACAGTGAGGTTGGTCGACTTGCCGAAGAAGTCTTGCTTGTAATCGACATTGCCTTGTTCGTCGCGAGGCGGATTGTTGAGGTCGAGGGTGGTCACTTGGAACATCTCGCCCGCACCTTCGGCATCGGAGGCGGTGATTAATGGCGTGTGGATATTATAGAAGCCTCGCTCGGTGAAAAACTTGTGGATGGCGAACACCATGGCGTGGCGCAGACGCATCACGGCACCGAAGGTGTTAGTGCGGAAACGCAGGTGAGCGATGTCACGCAAGAACTCCAACGAGTGCTTCTTGGGTTGCAGCGGGTATTCGTCGGGGTTGGCGGGACCGAACAGACCAATCTCCTTCACGGAGAGTTCCACAGCTTGTCCGCTACCCATTGATGCGACCAAAACACCCTTGGCCCAAAGCGATGCACCAGCGTGCATTAAGGCCAAATTCTCTTCGGGGATGACATTCAGGTCGACGACCAATTGCAGGTTGTTGATGGTGGAGCCGTCGTTGAGGGCGATGAAGGCCACGTTCTTGCTGCCGCGCTTGTTACGCACCCAGCCCATTACAGTAATCTCATTGTCAGAGGCTTGCATCTGCAAGGCTTGCTTGATTTCAACTCTTTTCATTGTATGATGTATTCTATATTGTCGATTGTTTAATTCGGGTTAGTGAACTTGTCAAACCAAAGTGCAAAGTAACAAAAAAAAACGCAATTGACGCTTGAAAATGTTGTACTTTTGCAATCACTATGGCGAACACATATATACAGCGAAGTGTGACCCCTGCTCTCACAAACATCATCATCGCCGGTCCCTGCAGCGTGGAAAGCGAAGCCCAAATCCTCGCCACGGCGCAAGCCTTGGCTGAAATCCCCGAGGTGAAGATGCTGCGTGGCGGCATCTGGAAGCCGCGCACCCGCCCCGATGCCTTCGAGGGCAGTGGAGAGCAAGGCCTTGTCTGGCTCCGTGAAGCGAAACTGGCGACGGGCTTGCCTATCGCCACCGAAGTAGCCACGCCCGAGCATGTCGAGTTGGCGTTGAAATACGAAGTCGATGCCTTGTGGATAGGTGCTCGCACGGTGGTCAACCCCTTCTCGGTGCAGCAACTTGCAGATGCCTTGCGTGGCACCGACATTCCCGTGTTCATCAAAAATCCCGTCTCGCCCGACTTGAACCTCTGGCTGGGCGCTTTCGAGCGCTTTCAGAAAGTTGGCTTGACTCGGTTGGCCGCCATTCATCGTGGCTTTGCGTATTATAAGGAAACGCCTTACCGCAATTATCCCATGTGGGAAATCCCCATCGAGTTGACACGGCGTTTGAATGTGCCGCTCATCACCGATGTGAGCCACATCTGCGGCAATCGTGAACTGTTGCAATCCACGGCGCAGAAGGCCCTTGACCTCGCCACGGATGGATTAATGATAGAGTGTCACATCAATCCTGATGCCGCCTTGACCGATGCCAAGCAGCAGATTACGCCTGAAGAGTTGAAACAATTGCTAGTCAGCTTGACTTTCCGCTCCAAGCAGTCGTGTAATGTGGAGCGCGACCTCGCTGGTTTGCGTGGCGAGATTGACGACATCGACAGCGAGCTGTTGCAGCTGTTGGCGCGTCGCATGGAGGTAAGTGCGCAGATTGGCGAATACAAGAAACGCAATAACGTCACCGTGGTGCAGATGGACCGTTGGAAGAAGATTCTCGCCGACCATGTGGCCACAGGTGAGGAGATGGGTTTGTCGCCCATATTAATTAATAAGGTGTTCGAGGCCATCCATCAGGCATCCATTGAGCGGCAGGGCCGCATCATGGAAAATGAGGAAGATTCCCATTAATTGTAGATCGTCAGTTTGCTCCCGTCGAAGGTGGTGTGATACTGGATTAAGTTATAAACCGGTGTGCCATCTGTGGGAAAACTAGGAATCATGTCAGGCTCTCGAATGATAATCTGACCATTCAGTATGTTATAATAAGCGTTGTTGCAACGGTCAACGACAAAAGGATAGTCCACAATCATTCTTGTGGTGTTGCCTTGACTGTCGGTGCAAGCGTCAGGTTCGTTGGGCGGTATTCGGTCGTAGGCCGCAAACGTGTCGTTAAGATTGTCGGCATCGGGTCTGCGGAAGACGATGATGCCACGGCTTGTGCTTTCTATCTCGGAAGTGATATATTCCCAGCCACCAATGGTATGTAGATTCTGATACTGCATCTGGTTGGGGTAAATCGTGATAGGGCTGGGCAGAATTGGCCTGTTGGGGTTTTCTGAATATTTCGTGCAGCCGTGCAGTAAGGACAGGGCGCATATTAATATTAATAGGTGTAGTTTTGAGTTTTTCATGACAGCAAAGAAACGCTTTTTTTCTCGAAATAGTACCCTAATGATGGAAAAATGTTACATTTGCATGCAAAATAGTTAGTCATGAAGAAGCGAATCAGTATAATTGTCTATCTGTTGGCTTTGCTTTTGTTGTTTGGTTCGTGTGCCTCGTCTAGGTCGAGGGCCATGCGAAAGGCCGAGCGTCAGTTGGAGCAGCAGGAAAAGCAGTCCAAGAAGCAGTATGATAAGGCCAAGACGACCCATTACAAGCGTCAGGCGAAAAAAACCAAGCGCATGATGCAGAAAGACAAACGTCGTGCCGAGCGGATGCGGCGTCGACAGCGCAGTAATCCGTTCTTTTGAACCTGAAATGAGCGAGAAATGGGTATAGAAGCTAAAAAACGCGATTGAAGCGGTAAAAAATCTTATTGAAACGAATTTTTCCAAATGTCTGAAAATCAAAAATATAAACAACTGAAACAAAAAAACGCAAAGAAAAAAATGCGAAAAACGCATATTTTTCTTGCGTACTTTCAAATAAGGTTGTAATTTTGACGACTTTTAATGCACTATTATGCACCAAACAAAGTAGTATTACATAAAATTACAAGGTATGTTTAAAAATTTACTAATGACCCTTGCTATCGTCCTGGCCACCTGCACGTTGACCATGGCACAAGCGCAAGGAAGACTCAAAGGCAAGATTACCGATGACACAGGAGAAACGGTACCATTTGCAAACGTCATTGTTGAAAAAGGCGGTACGCAAGTGGGAGGTACATCTTCTGACTTTGACGGTAATTATGACATCAACCCGATTCCTCCGGGAACGTATGACCTCAAGGCGAGCTGTATTGGCTACAATGCCTTCGTTGTGAAGAACATTGTTATCCCTGCCAACAAGATCACCTTCTACGACATCAAGATGGCCAGTGGAGCTATTAACATTGGTGAAGTCACGGTTGTCGACTACGAAATTCCTTTGATTTCAAAGGATAACACTACGCAAGGTGCCTCCATCACCTCCGAGGAAATCGCCAAGTTGCCGGTGCGTTCGGCAGAAGGTGTTGCCGCCAGCGTCGGTGGCGTGTTCTCGTCTGACGGTGAGGTCGGCTCCATTCGTGGTTCGCGTGAAGGTGCCGTCTATTACATCGACGGTGTGAAAGTTATCGGTAGCACGAGCGTGCCTCAAAGCGCCATCGACCAGGTCGATGTTATCTTGGGTGGTACGCCTGCCATGTATGGTGACGCCATGGGTGGTATCATCAACATGACCACCAAGGGCCCCAGCCGTACTTGGGGTGGCGGTATCGAAGCCGAGTATTCGGTTGACGGATACGGCCATGCACGCTTGGGTGGTAGTTTGCAAGGACCGCTCATCAAGAGCAAGAAGGACGACAAGGAAGCCCTCCTCGGTTTCTTCCTCGCTTTTGATATCACGCACAACAAGTATGGCTACAGCTCAGCTGTGGGTTATTGGCGTGCTAAAGACGAGTACATGGAAAAGATCAGAACCAATCCTTTGACTATCGGCATCGGTACAAACGCTACCGCTTCTTATACGACAAAGGATGACCTGTATCACACCCGTTTCCTCAACAACTCGACCAACCAAAGCGTTAACTTGACCGGTAAGATCGACGTTCGTACAGGTAAGACCACCAACCTCACCATCGGTGGTTCGATGGTTTTGTCAGGTGGCCACTATCCTGGCGGTCGCAGCCAGTACTACTTCAATACTGACAAGAACTATCTGGCCAAGTCGGGCACCTATCGTGGTTATGTCCGCTTCACCCAACGCTTCCAGAGCGATCCCAATAGTACTTCGTTGGTTTCCAATGTGTACTACAGCATCCAGGCCGACTATTCTCGCTACACCAGCGAATCGGGCGACCCCGACTTGTGGAACAACATCTTTGCCTATGGCAACTTGGGTAAGTTCACCACCTATAGAGCTCCTAACGTCCACTTCCAATCAGCAACTGTCGATTCGGTTCTGGTCAATGGCCAATACAAGAACCTCAGCAACGTGTTCGTGTTGGATAACTTCTACGACACTTTGGTGACCTTCAAGCCCTCTAACTTCAATCCTGATCTGGCTACCTATGCCAACAATTACTTTGAACTGTATAAAGACTATGGTGCTGTGGGTTACTACAACAACTTGTCCAACATCATGCTGAATAGCGGTCTGATCAACGGTATGTCACCCAGCTATGTGTATGGCCTGTATGCAGTGCCTGGAACCATCCAAGATTCCTATGGCAAGGCTGTCAACGACCAGATTGCTGTGAACGTCAACGGTTCAATGACCCTTGGCAGAGGCGACAACTCTCACGATATCAAGTTAGGTTTCCAATATGAGCAACAAAACAACGCTCAGATGTCGTACAGCTCCAACTACTGGACGCTGATGCGTGACATGACCAACTTCCACATCAGAGAGCTCGACCTCGAACACCCCTATGCCAACTCTTATGACGGTCATGTTGATACTGTGCTCTACCACAGACTGTATGACGATAAGAGCCAATACACTTTCGACGCCCGTTTGCGTAAAGCCATGGGTCTGCCGGTTGATGGCACGGAGTGGATCTTGATTGATACCTACGATTTTGATAACAATACCATTAAATATTACGATGAAAACGGTAAGATGAGAACCGGTAAGGTTGAAGGTGGCCTCGACATGAGCATGTTCGGTGCCGACGAGCTGACCCGTGACGGTAACTTCTCAGTTTACTATTATGGCTATAGCTACGATGGCCATAAGAAGTATTCACTGACTGAACGTCCTTCACTCAACGATTTCTTCAACCATCAGGATTCTGATAATGTCTTTGACCGCCCGATTGGTGCCCAACAGCCCATCTACATGGCCGGTTACCTCCAAGACAAGTTCGCTTTCAAAGACTTGATCTTCAACATCGGTGTCCGTGTCGACCGTTTCGATGCCAACCAGCAAGTGCTGAGAGATCCTTATGTTCTGTATGACTTTAATACCGTTGGCGACATCAAGAATGCTATTGCCAACAACAAGCTGAACGAAGGTGACTTCAACTTTGCCGGTGTTGTGTCTGATATTTATATTCCTGACAATATCGGTGATGATTACGTTCCTTATGTGAACAAGATCAGCGAAATCACTGAAATCGTTGGTTACCGTTCGGGTAACACTTGGTACAATGCCGATGGTGTTGAAATCTCCAACCCTGAGGTTCTTGACATGGGTACCGGTGTCACGCCTTGGGTTAAGAAAGATTATGTGAACATGGAAAACCGTAAGGTTGACATCAACTCCTTCAAGGATTACGATCCCGCTTGGAGCATCATGCCTCGTATCTCCTTCTCCTTCCCGATTTCCGACGAAGCCTTGTTCTTCGCTCACTACGATGTGTTGACTCAGCGTCCTACCAGTGCCTTCTACTGCAGCCCGCTGTACTACTACCGCTTCACCGACCTCTCGGGTACGGTTGCTAACCCCAACCTGAAGCCTTCGCAGACCATCGAGTACGAACTCGGTTTCACTCAGAAGGTGACCAACACTTCGTCAATGACGATTTCGGCCTACTACCATGAATTGCGTAACATGATTCAGATGTACCGTTTCAATGGTGCATTCCCCAAGCCTTACAACTCCTATAGCAATCTCGACTTCGGTACTGTCAAGGGTTTGACAGCCAGCTATGACATGCGTCGTACGAAGAACGCCCGTATCCGTGCTAGCTACACTTTGCAGTATGCCGACATGACCGGTTCTTCGACCTCCACCGCTGCCGCTCTGATTGCCGCTGGTGTGCCTAATCTGAGATCCACCTTCCCGACCAATGCTGACCGTCGTCACAGCTTCAACCTGACGCTCGACTATCGTTACAGCAGTGGCAAGGACTATGATGGTCCTACCATCAAGGGTGTCCAATTCCTGTCCAACACCGGTTTTGCATTGCAAGTCAATGGTGGTTCGGGTACTCCTTTCACCGCTGCACGTAACGTGTCGTCACCCATTTCGGGCGGCAACAACCTGCTGCAAGGTACCTATAACGGTTCCCGTATCCCCGCTTCGTTCCGTTTCGACCTCCGTGTCGACAAGGACTTCGACTTCACCATTGGTGGCAAGGAAGAAGGCAAGAAGGGTCGCGAAGCTTTCGTGAACGTGTACCTGCAAGTGCTGAACCTGCTCAACTCGAAGAATATCGTTGGTGTGTATAACGCTACCGGTAATCCCGATGACGACGGTTACCTCTCAGCACCTCAATGGGCTAGTGAAATCAACTCCATGATTGACCCGCAGGCCTACATCCAAATGTATGAACTCTATGTCAACAGTGGCGGCAACTACTCGATGCCTCGTCACATCAGAGTTGGTTTGAGCTTCAATTTCTAATAGGAGAGACTATTCATAACGAAAAATTACAAGTATTATGAAGAATATATTTCGATTTTTGTTAGCGGCGCTGCTCATTGCGGGCGCTGTGACTCCCGGAAAGGCTGAAATGTACAAGTATGGACAAACTGGCAATAATGGCCAGCGTGCCCAGACCGCAGCCGGATGTACGCCTTCGTCAGCTTTCGAATGGCTCGACATCAACAATGTCAGAACCCGTATCAATGCGGGTGGTGACATGTGGTGGGACCTTCCTTCGGGAACGGGCTCCAAGTACTTTATCCCTGCCAACGGTTCTGCTACTTCTCTGTTCGCTGGCTCCTTGTGGATCGCTGGTGTCGACGTCAACAACCAGTTGAAGTGCGCCGCCTTGCGTTTCCGTCAGGTTGGTAACGACTACTACACTGGTCCTCTGACCGTTGATGGCAAGGCCTCCATTACGCCTGAGACCTGCGCCAAGTGGGATAAGATTTTCAAGATTACTCGTGCCGAGGTGGATGAATTCCTCAGCCACTGCGACCCTGTAACGCACGCACTTGAACAAGGTTATCAGATGCCATCTATCATCAAGAATTGGCCCGCCATGCGCGGTGATGATGATCCGGTAGGCATTGCCCAGTATCTGGCGCCTTTCTATGATGTCGATGGCGACGGTTTGTATAATCCGGAAAACGGTGACTATCCATACTACGACATCGAAAACGAACTCTGCCACACCAAGATTCCGACCATGGAAGAGGAAAAGTTTGGTACCATGCACGGTTCCATTTTGGCTGACCAGGTGCTGAAGGGTGACCAAACCTTGTGGTGGATCTTCAACGATAAGGGTGCTGCCCACACTGAATCTAAGGGTCAAGCTATTGGTATCGAAGTGCGTGCCCAAGCTTTCGCTTTCGCCACGAACGACGAAATCAACAACATGACTTTCTATAGCTACGAAATCATCAACCGTTCCACTTACACCTTAACGGGCACTTACTTCTCGCCTTGGACCGACGTTGACCTCGGTTACGGTTGGGACGACTATGTAGGTTGCGACGTGGGTCGTGGTCTCGGTTATGGTTATAATGGTACTGCCGTTGACGGTAGCGGTGAACCTGAAGCCTATGGTGCTCAGCCTCCTGCGTTGGGTATCGACTTCTTCCAAGGTCCATACATGGATCCCGATGGTATCGACAATCCCAAGTATAACTTTGAAGTTGTGGTTACCTTCGACCACATGGATGGCAACGACTCCATCTTCACTTACGATACCGTTGGTCAGACCCAAGTGGTTGACTTCAGCATCAATGGTGTGAACTTCGGTAATGGTATCGTCGACGATGAACGTTTCGGTATGCGTCGTTTCGTGTATCACAACAATAACAGCTCTCAAAATGGTGACCCGGAGTCTGCTCCTGAGTACTACAACTACTTGCGTGGTATTTGGAAGAACGGTGCCAAGATGAGTTATGGTGGTGATGCTTTCCAGACTGACGTTGTCGGTCCTGACTGCGACTTCATGTTCCCTGGCGATTCCGACCCGTGGAACTGGGGTACTGGTGGTAATCCTCCTGGAGGTGGTTTCAATACGAATGGAAAGTACTGGTCAGAAGAACAGTGCGGCAATGCACCTAACGACCGTCGTTTCATGCAGTCGGCAGGCCCCTTCACCTTGGAACCCGGTGCTGTTAACTACATTACCTTCGGTGTGCCGTGGGCACGTGCTACCTCTGGCGGTGCATGGGCATCTGTTGAACTGCTTCGCGTGGTCGACGACAAGTGCCAAGCCTTGTTCGACAACTGCTTTAAGGTCATCGACGGTCCTAGCGCTCCCGATTTGACCATCCGCGAGCTTGACCAGAAGCTCATCATCTATCTGTCGAATGGTACGCTCTCCAACAACTATAAGGAGAAATACGTCGAACTCGACCCCGAAATCCCGACGGGTAGAACCGAGACTTTGATTTATAGAGATACTACATGGAATATCGGTCCTGACGGTGATACCCTTGGCATGGTTGTTACCGAAGATAAAAAAGATAGCGTATATGTCTACGATAGACACTATCGTTTCGAAGGTTACAAGGTTTATCAGTTGGCTAATGCCGAAGTGGGTGCCGACGAGTTGAGCAACAACGATAAGGCTCGTTTGGTGTTCCAATGCGACGTGCGCAATAACGTTGGCCGTCTGCTCAACTACGAATTCGACGAATCGTTGCAAGCCAATGTGCCGAGCCTGAAGGTGAGTGGCGGCGATGCCGGTATCACCCACAGCTTCGTGGTCACAGAGGACGAGTTCTCCATGAGCGACAACCCGACGCTTGTCAACCATACACCTTATTACTATATGGCTGTGGCTTACGCCTACAACAACTATTTGCCCTACAATCAGGAAGACGCTCTTGGCCTTCAAGGCCAAAAGAAGCCTTACCTTGAAGGTAGAAAGAACATTCAGGTGTATACCGCTATTCCTCACAAGATTGTCAATGGTACCGTGCTGCAAGCACAGTATGGTGACAGCCCTGCGATTACCCGTATCGTGGGTACTGGTAACGGTTTCAACGAGCTTGAGCTGAGCCAGGCTACGATTGACGAGATTTTGAGCAAGCCTATGGCCAATGATTCGACCAACCGCTTTGGTAATCCCAATTATCCTGCAGCGTATCATCCTACTTACGCGCCTGGTTTTGGTCCTATCGACGTGAAGATTATCGACCCGTTGAACGTGAAGTCGCACAGTTATGAACTTGTGTTTGACGACATGTATCAGAAGTATACGCATAACGTAACCAGCAATCCTGATATTAAGGGTGACTCTTCTGTCCGCTTGGTCAACAGCTGGTATCTTAAAGACCTTGATTTGGATAGCATTTTCCATAGCGACACAACTACGATTTATGACAATGAACAGATGTTCTTGGATCTCGGTATTTCTGTCAATGTGACCCAAGTCTATGAGTTTGGTCGTATCTGGGCTGGTTGGTATTATAATAAGAAGAACGATGGTACCGAATGGCAGAAATATGAGACTGTCGTCGCCAAAAACAATGGTGTTATCGGTTCCTCCATCGAATATACTGATCCCAGCTACCAGTGGATGAGCGGAATCCGCGACATCGATGTGCCTAGTTCTTACCTAAACTGGATTCGTTCTGGTACGTATGTCGAAATGGGTAATTCCTCCTATAACGACTACAACATGTCGTCCCAGCAATATGGTTCCACTGGTCAAAGCCAGCCTTGGGACCCGAACGAGAATTGGGAGAAGATCGCCAACCGTTCGTGGACTACCCCGTTGTTTGCTACCAATACGAAGCACACCTCTAGCGTGGATCCCGGTCCGGTGGCTCCTGGTGGACGTGTTGACTCTCTGTTTAAGTATACTACTAGTATTGATGTTGTATTCACTGCCGACAAGAGCAAGTGGACCCGTTGCCCCGTCATCGAGATGTGTATGGATCCTGCCCTTAGCGAAAATGGCGTGGCACGTTTTAACTTGCGTAAGCACGCTTCAGTTGACAAGGATGGTAATCCGTATATGATTAAGGACGAAAACAACCAAGACATTCCGTTCAACTTGTGGTCACAAGCTGGTGATGCCCAATATGTTTCTAACAACCCAGAGGATCCGAACTTTATCGGTGCCCAAGGTATGGGATGGTTCCCAGGCTATGTCATCGATGTTGAAAACGGTGTACGTTTGAATGTTGCCTTCGGTGAAGATTCTTACCTTGAAGATTTGAATGGTCGCGATATGATCTTCAATCCTGCCAAGGTTCAGAAGGTCACCGCTGAAGACCCGACGGGTTTGATGCAAGAGTATGACCCTGCCATTTTCCGTGGTGCTGACAATGATCCCGTCTTTGGTGGTAAGCACTTTGTTTACATCTGGCGTATGGACTCGCTCACGAACTTGCCGAGCACTTTCCCATGGAAGCAATTGAAGAACTATGGTTATGACGGTGGTCAGTTGCTGTTCAACTCAATGAACGCTATTCAGAACTTGGTTCCTTCTGCTGCTTTGACCGTTAATAGAATTTTCTATAAACTGGTCATGTGGATTGGTATGCCGATGGGTATCGAAGGTATGGAATGGTTGCCCGAAGGCAACGAATGCCGTGTCCGTATCCGTCTTGCCAAGCCTTACGCTCCTGGCTATGGCTTCCCGCTGCAGGAAGAGAATCCTGATTTGATGATCAACAACATGAATCCGAAGTACACCTTCAAGATTGAGGGTTGGGATCCTATCATGAACGATGAAAAGAAGTCGGATGAAGACCTGAACCTCGTCACGGTGGTGCCTAATCCTTACTATGCCTACAATGCATACGAGGGCAATGCACTGACCAATAAGGTGAAGATCATCAATCTGCCTGACAAGTGTATCGTTTCGATTTACACTTTGAGTGGCACGAAGGTGCGTCAGTTCCGTAAGGACAATGAAACAACGAGTATTGAATGGGACCTCACGAACTTTGCCAATACGCCTGTGGCCAGCGGCTTCTACTTGATTCACGTCAAGGATTTGACCAGCGGTGGCGAGCGTACCATCAAGTTCTTCGGTGCCATGCGTCAAGTTGACCTGAACACATTCTAATCAAATGTAATTGCTAACCGTAAATAACTTATCATCATGAAGAAATCATTTAGATATATCGTATTGAGCTTCGTAATCCTATTTGGATTAAGTGCTCCTCAAGCATTTGCAGGAAACAAAGACCGTTCAGGCCAAGCTGGCGCTCCCGAGCTGTTGATCAATCCCTGGGCCGCTTCGTCGGGCTGGGGCAATGCTGGCATGTCGTTCGTTCATGGCGTCGAAGCCATCTACGGCAACGTGGCAGGCATCAGCTCGTGCCGCACCCTGGATGTGAACTTTACCCACACCAGCTGGCTGGTTGGTGTGGGTAATGACACCCGCATCTCCTCATTCGGCTTCTTGGCTCGCGTTGGTGAGTCAAGCGTGTTGGGTCTTTCCTTCATGTCGTTCAGCCTCGGTGAAATTCCGATTACGACTGTTGATAACCCTGACCCGAACACCTTGGGTACCTTCAAGCCTAACCTGATGAACATCAATTTGTCGTTCGCCAAAGCTTTCTCCAACAGCATCAGTGGTGGCGTCAATCTGAAGATCATCAGCGAGTCCATTAAGGATATGGATGGTGTTGGTGTTGCCCTCGATGCTGGTATCCAGTATGTCACTGGTCCCTTCGACAATATCCATTTCGGTATCACCTTGAAGAACATCGGACCCACCATGAAGTTCTCTGGTGACGGTCTCTCCCTCAGAGTGTTTATGGACAACGCTAGCAACCAGCAGTTCACTATGGTGCAGCGCGTCGACGACTTCGAATTGCCCACTCAGTTGTGCATTGCAGCCGCCTACGATTTCCTGTTTGCCGAAACCAACAGAATCACCTTGGCTGGTAACTTCTGCTCCAACTCCTTCACCAACGACCAATTCATTGTTGGTCTGGAGTATGGTTGGAAAGAGATGTTTATGATTCGTGCCGGTTACACCTATGAAAACGGCTTGTGGTCGAAGGAAGGCATCCTTTACGATGATGGCTGCATGAACATCAACCGTGGCCTCAGCGCTGGTATGTCCATCGATGTGCCGGTCTCGAAGAAGGAAGACGCCATGCGTTTTGCTCTGGATTATTCCTACAGAGACACCTACACCTATGGTGGCACCCACAGCGTGGGCTTGAGAATTATTTTCTAAAACTGGTATCAGTTTAGAAATAATTTGTATCTTTGCAGTCGCAAACCAAAAGAAGACCCTTATTTCGGTAAGGGTCTCTTTTTTGCAACCTGCAACGAAATAAATAAACATAATTACTATGTCAGAAATCAAATACTTTACCCCAGAAGGGTTACAAAAACTGAAGGACGAACTTGACGACCTGATTCTTCGCGAACGTCCACGCATCGTGCAAGCCATTCAGGAAGCACGCGACAAAGGCGACCTCTCTGAAAATGCCGAATATGATGCTGCGAAAGAGGCTCAAGGCCTGCTTGAAGCCAAAATCGCCGAACTGCAAGACCTCATTTTCAATGCCCGTATCCTCGATGAGTCGAAGATGGACAACTCGAAAGTGCTGCTCTATTCGACTGTGAAGATCAAAAACACCAAGTCGGGCATGATGATGACTTACGCCATCGTGCCTGAGAAGGAGGCCAATTTCAAGGAAGGCAAGCTCTCTATCAACTCGCCCATAGGTCAAGGCCTGTTGGGCAAGCAGGTGGGCGACATTGCCGAGATTCAGGTGCCTGCCGGCAAAGTGCAGTTCGAAGTCATAGAAATTACCCGTTAAAACCTCAAGTCATGGCTACTATTTTCTCAAGAATCGTGAAAGGGGAAATCCCTTGCTATAAGATTGCCGAGGATGAACGTTTCTTCGCATTCATGGATATTAATCCCGTTGCCGTGGGCCATACTTTGGTGATTCCCAAGCGTGAGGATGACTACATCTTCAACCTTGAAGACGATGAAATCGCTGCCATGATGGTCTTTGCAAAAAAAGTGGCCAAAGCCATCGAGAAAGCTGTGCCCTGCAAGCGCATCGGCGTGGCCGTCATCGGCTTGGAAGTGCCTCATGCGCATATCCATCTCATTCCCATCTCCCAGGAAGGCGATATGGACTTCAAGAAAGAACATGTGCATATGAGCGAAGAGGAGTTCCGCGAGGTGCAGAAGCGTATTGTGGAGAATCTTTAAGGAGATTCCCCTTTGGGGAATGGAGTTATCAAATTAGTTTAATGCGGCGGCTTGTAGCGCTTACGGTTTGTAGGCTCTGCAGGCCGCCGCTTGTTGGCCATACTTCGGCGCTCCATTCCCGAAAGGGAATCTATACATTGTTTTTTTGTTATCTTTGCCGAAATTATTGACCAATGAAAAGAATCACCTTGTTACTATTGGCGCTTTGTGTAATGACAGGTATGTTTGCCCAGGATTTCGACCTGCCTTGTGGCAACCTCAATTACAAGCCAGAAATACAGACTGTATTGCTTTATGCTGACGACAACCAACTGAACGACCCCATCATCCCTCTAGACGATATGATGGGCCGTTTGACCCTTTCGTTCGACATTATTGACGGGCAAGGCGAGGTGCTCAACTACACCTTCATCCATTGCAGCCACGATTGGCAGCCTACCGATATCCAACGCATCCAGTATGCCTCGGGCTTCGAATCGGATCGTTTGGACGACTATGCTTTTTCGCGCAACACCTTGATAGAATATGTCAACTACCACCTCACCTTTCCAAGGGAGGACATGGTGCCGCTTATCTCTGGCAACTATCTGCTTATCGTATATGGCGACGATTTGAACGATTTGTATCTGACGCGTCGTTTCATGGTGGTTGACGAGAAAGCCCATGTGGGTGCCACCGTGCCGCGTTATCCCGACGACCTCAACTACACCGATACGCACCAGCAACTCAATGTCAAGGTGAACATGAACAACTATTTGACGGGCAACACGCAGCAGTACAGCTTCCTGACCATCCGACAAAATGGTCGTTGGGACAATGCCGCTGAGGGTTTGAAACCTACCTATGTTTATCCCGATTATATCTCCTTTGAGCATCATCCTCAGACGGTTTTTGAGGCAGCCAACCAATACAGACGTTTCAATACGAGCAACTTCTATTTCCAATCGGAAAACTTGGCCCACATTCGCCAGACTGACGAGTGTTTTGAAATCGACATCGCCACTTGTGAGTCGCGGGCACGGTTGGCCTACACTTCCTACGAGGACATCCACGGCGAGAAATTTGTTTATGTGGAGAACGAGAACCTCGATAACTCAACCGAGGCCGACTATTGCCGCGTCAACTTCTTCTACAAGAGTGAGGCACCGCTGACCCACGAGGACATTTATATCATGGGAGCGCTCAACGACTGGTGCTTCAATGAGAGCAACAAGATGACCTACGACTACCGTCTGCGCGGCTACACCTGTTCGATGGTACTCAAACAAGGCTACTACAACTTCATGTTCGTTACCCTCGACCACCAGACCCACGAAATCATGACCGACATGACGGCGGGTAACCACTGGGAAACCAATAACGTCTACAAGCTGTATTTCTATTTTTACAACGCTCTCAAGGGCTATGATGAGCTGGTAGGTTATTCCACGGTGAATTCACATTGAAAATGTTTTTTTATGAATTGTCTCACGCAGAACTCGCAGAATTCGCAGAACCTGTCGGACGCAAACTTTGCGTCGCTTTGCGATTCATATTATTCTGCGCATTCTGCGTGCCATAATAGTTTTGCGTGAAAAAAACTATTTCATATGAGCGATTCCCGAAATTCTGTGTGTTCTGCGTGCTAAAAACAACTTCCCATGAGCGACTCCCGTATCACCCTCTTTGCTGAAATCTTACTACCGATTCCAGTTCCGAGCACCTTCACCTATCGTGTGCCTTTCGCCTTGAACGACCAAGTGCATGTAGGCCAACGGGCGGTGGTGCAGTTCGGCAAGACCAAAATCATGTCGGGGTTGATTGTTGGATTGACCGATAAAGTCCCTTCGGTCGAAGTCAAATTCCTGATGGATTTGTTAGATGACCAGCCGATTGTCAACGAGAGACAGCTGAAGTTTTGGGACTGGGTGAAGACCTATTATATGTGTCATCTCGGCGAGGTGATGCAGGCTGCTTTGCCCTCGGCATTGAAGCTGAGCAGCGAGACCACCGTGGCCTTGTCGCCCGACTATGTCCTCGATTCGGTAGCCTTGAACGACTTCGAGTACCTTATTGTCGAAGCCTTGCAAATCAAGCCGAAAATTGCCATCAGCGAGGTGAGCAAGATCATCGGTTTCAAGAAGGTGATGCCCCTCATCCATTCGATGATGGAGAAAGGCATCCTCGTGATGGAAGAGGAGCTGAATGAGAAATACAAGGCCAAATACGAGCGTTTTGTGCGGCTTGCGGCTGCTTACCGCGATGAGGCGAAACTCCATGACCTGATGGACAACCTCACCAAGCGTGCCTACAAGCAACTTGAGGTATTGCTTGCCTTCATCACCCTTGGCGGTGATGCCGATAACGATATTATGGCCAAGGCTTTGCTGGAAAAAGCTAATGCCACTTCCTCGATACTGAAAAGCATGGCTGAGAAAGGTGTTTTTGAGGTCTATGAGCGAAAGGTGAGCCGTCTAAAAGAGTTTAAGGTGCAGACTGATGTGGACAGCATTCAGTTTACAGAAGCCCAACAGAGGGCCTACAATGGCATTAAGGCGGGTTTTGGTGAGAAGAAGCCTGTGCTGCTTCATGGCGTGACCTCAAGCGGCAAGACGGCTATTTATATCAAGTTGATCAAGGAAGCCATCGATCAAGGCAAGCAGGTCTTGTATCTCTTGCCAGAAATTGCACTTACGGCACAAATCATCAACCGTCTGAAAGAGTATTTTGGCGACAGGCTGGGTGTGTATCATTCTCGTTATGGCAACAATGAGCGGGTTGAAGTTTGGGAGCAAGTACGTGATTTTGGTCAGACGCAATCGCCTAAACATCAAATTATTATTGGTTCGCGCTCGGCCATCTTTTTGCCTTACTCTGACATTGGCCTCATCATCGTGGATGAGGAGCATGACAGCAGCTTCAAGCAAATCGACCCTGCACCGCGCTACAATGCCCGCGATGCCGCCATTGTGTTGGCTGCCATGCATCAGGCTAACATCGTATTGGGGTCAGCCACTCCGTCATACGAGAGTTACTTCAACGCCTTGAATGGCCGTTATCATCTCGTGGAAATCACCGAGCGTTTTGGGGGCGTGCAGATGCCTGAAATCATCCTCAGCGACATGCGCGTGGAGCGACGGCGCAAGACGATGAAAGCCGACTTTGGTAGTACGCTTCTTGATGCGATGAAAGAGACCTTGGACGAGCATAACCAGACCATCTTGTTCCAGAATCGGCGCGGTTTCTCGCTGCGTTTGGAATGCGATGAATGCCATTATGTGCCGCAGTGTATCAATTGTGATGTGAGCCTCATTTACCACAAGAGCCAAAACGTGTTGCGCTGCCATTACTGTGGCTATACAGCCAGCGTGCCGACGGAGTGTCCCGTTTGTCACAGCACCAATATCCGAATGCATGGTTTTGGCACGGAGAAAATCGAAGAAGACTTGAGTCTTGTCATGCCCGAGGCCAAGGTGGCGCGTCTCGACCTCGATACCACCCGCTCGAAAAACGACTACCAGAGCATCCTTGAGGCTTTCCAGGACCATGAAACCAACATCCTCGTGGGCACCCAGATGGTCACCAAGGGCTTGGATTTCGACTCGGTGAAAGTGGTGGGCATCCTCAACGCCGACAATATGCTTTCCTTCCCTGATTTTCGTGCCCACGAGCGCAGCTTCCAGCTGATGGCTCAGGTGGCGGGCCGCGCAGGCCGCAAAGGCAAACAAGGCAAGGTCGTTATCCAGACCTACGAGCCTGCGCATCCCGTTTTACAGGATGTGTTACGCAACGACTTCCGTGGGCTTTACGAGAAACAAATGGTTATTCGCCGACAGTTTGGCTATCCGCCGTTCTACCGTCTCATCCTTATCCGATTGAAGCACAAGGACTACCAAAAGCTCAACCCCGCAGCGGCCGAATTGGCTAGGATGCTGCGCCCCATTTTCAAGCAGGATCTGCTTGGGCCGGAATACCCCGTGGTTTCAAGAGTCAAGAATCTGTATATCAAGCAGATGATGGTGAAGTTTAGGCGGGACTACAATACCCAAAAGGTGAAGGAGTTGATTGCACAGCAGATTCGTTTGTTCCAACAGAATTCCGAGTATAAGGCGGTCCAGGTGCAGATTGATGTGGATCCGATGTAGGGCTGTCATTGCAGCAGCCATGTCATGCCAACGCTGGCATGTGCGTCTGCGGGCATCTATGGCTGTGTCGTATCGGTCAGCAAAATTGAAGATGCTCATTTTCTGCAACATTTTTAGCGCTGTATTGCCCAAAAAGACCTATTTTTGCAACCTTAAAACGAGCAGAATTATTACTATGAAAAAAACTATCTTATTCTTTTTGGCGCTTCTATGTTGCGCCCAATTCTCTTTTGTCGCCATTACTGTTAAAGGTCGCGTTTTTGATAATTCTACGGGTCAGCCTATGGAATATGCCACGGTGCGCGCCTGTACTTTGCCTGATAAAACATTTGTTTCGGGCTGCGTCACTGACCCCTCGGGAAATTTTATTATGGAACTCGAGAAAGGGCGCTATGAGCTCGAGGTGCAGTATATGGGCTTTATCACCTCCTACAAAACCGTCAACGTTGATGGTACAAAAAGCACGGTCGACGTGGGCAAGATCAGCCTCTCGCCCGACAGTCGCATGCTGAATGAAGTCAACGTGGTGGCTGAGAAGAGTACCTACGAGATGACCTTGGACAAGCACGTGTTCAACGTGGGCAAGGACGTGGCCAACACTGCTGGCAACGCCATCGAGGTGCTGGAGAACATCCCCGCCGTGTCGGTTGACGTGGAAGGCAATGTCAGCCTGCGTGGCGACGATGGCGTGCGTATCCTCATCGACGGCAAGGAGTCAGGCCTTTCGGGCATGAGCACCCAAGATGCTTTGCGCAACTTGCAGGGCGACATGATCGAACGCATTGAGGTCATCACCAACCCTTCGGTGCGTTACGATGCGGAAGGTTCTGCTGGCATTATCAACATCATCTTAAAGAAGGACAAACGCCAGGGTTTCAATGGCGCGGTCAATATTCGCACGGGCTATCCTTGGATGTATGGTGCCAGTCTTTCGGGTAATTACCGTTTGAAACGTTGGAACTTCTTCGGCAGCTATGGCTTCAATAACCGTCGCAATATTGGAGGCGGCGTCAATAGGACCAAACGTTTCAGCGATATCATCGATGGCGACACCCTTTTCACCCAACTCACCGACCAGACCACTGAACGTAGGATGAACCGTATGGGCCACAATGTTCGCGTGGGCGCCGATTACTATATCACGGACCGCGACATTGTGAGTGCCGCATTCGTCTACCGTTACGGCAAGCTCGAGACGCATCCTGTGGTGCGTTATTCCGATGAGTATCCGCTTTGGGACTCTGCTTCGTATGATGTGCGCGCCGAGGACTATTGGGAATATGACCCCATGTATGAGGTTACTTTGGACTACGACAAGACCTTTGAACGCAAGGGCCGCAGTCTGAAAGCCAATGTGCGTTTCTTCACCAATACCGAAAACGCGGGTTCCGACATCAATGAGTCGCTTTATCCTAATGCTGTCGCGCAACAGGCTTTGTGGACCATCTATCAGAAGACGGGCAACGACCAGCGTATGCGCAACCTCCAGGCCAGCATTGACTATGTGCATCCTTTCAGCACCAAGGCGCAGTGGGAGATTGGCGGCAAATACACCAACCGCAATATTTTGAGCAACGACAGCGTATGGCAGAAGAATGGCGGCATTTGGGAGCCATTGGAAAACTATTGTTACGACTACGAATACAGCGAACAGGTGGCCGCCTTGTACACCAGTCTCGGCAATGAATGGGGCCGCTGGTCGGGACAAGTGGGTCTGCGTGCCGAGATGACCGACATCTTGACCAACCTGAAAGGCTATGCCCATGACGGCACTGACTCCATCAATGGCGGTAAGCCTTATTTCGACTTCTTCCCGAGTGCACACATCAACTATTCGGTGAACGAGTTCAACCAGTTCCAGGTGAGCTACACCCGCCGTATCCGTCGTCCGGGCTTTTGGCAGATGAGCCCCTTCCGTTCGTTCAACGACAACCGCAACATCCGTTTGGGTAATCCCGCCTTGACGCCGACCTACATGGATAGCTATGAGTTGGGTTACATCCATTTCTGGGATAAAGCCAGCTTCAACTTCACGACCTATTATCGCCACGGCACCAATATGATACGCAACTACACCTACGAAGACGATGGCGTATTCTACAGCATGCCCATCAACTTCGGTAAGGCCGACGACTTCGGCGTGGAGGCTGTGGCCCAAGGCCAGATGACCAAGTGGTGGAACCTCAACGGCAACGTCAACTTCTTCCGTTCCAAGTTCAAAGGCACCATTAACGACAAGGTCTATGACGATGCCACTTGGATGCTCTTTGGCCGTGCCGTGTCGAAGTTCAAGATCAGCAACTGGTTCGACTTGCAGCTGACAGCCCACATCATGGGTCCGCACAAGGAGCCTTTAGGTATGCGCAAGGGCAATTGGTGGGTCGACCTCGCCGTGAGCAAGGAAATCCTCAATGGCAACGGCACCATCACCTTCAACGTACGCGACTTGTTCAACTCGCGCAGCTGGGGCGGTGAGTCGTGGGGCGACGGTTTCTGGCAATACAACACCAGCACTTGGAACCGCCGTTCGTTCTCGCTCAACTTCAACTACCGCATCAACCAGCAGAACATCAAGCGCAACCGTCCGGGTGGCGACGAAGGCGGTGATGACGGTGGTGGCGAAGAACAATCCGAAGAAGGGTATTAAAAACAAGAAAGGCGGCCTCGCGGTCGCCTTTCTTTGTCATTAGCCATAAAAATTACATCACGGTCACGCGTTTGGTGCTGATGCCCTTCTCAGAGGCCACGCGCACCATGTAGACACCCGCTTGGTATTGGCTCATGTCCAAGACCTGGCTGTTGGTGCTGACGGGCATGTCCATCACCATTTGGCCCATGGCATTGAACACAGTGATGTGGTTCATGCCGGGGGCGGCCACGTTTACTTTGCCCGTGGTGGGGTTGGGATACACGGCCACGTTGCTGTCGAACTCGCCAATGATATCGTAGTCGTCGGCGATGGCCCATAATGCAAAGCTGTAGCCAGCACCGCCTTGCACCGTAGCCATATCCATCCAGCCGTAGCCATCAACACCAATCCAGCGACTGTTTGGGTCGCCCATGTCGGTGATGACGCAAGCGGCTTGTTGCACCGAGCCGTCTTGATAGAAGGTCACCCATAGGTTCTGTGATCCATCGATGAGTACAGGTTGGTCGAGATAAAGCGGGACAATGTTATTGAGTGTGCCTGTGATTGTGAAGGCTTGGCGAGTGATTTCAGTCGCGGGAGCCGTGTCGCCACCTTGCCAGATGTGCACTTCGTATTCGCCTGCGGAGTTGGTGTAGTCCACGTAGGCGACCTGGGTTAAATACTTGCCGTCGTATTCGGCAATCATTTCAGCGGGGAACATGTAGCCCCAGTGGAAGGCCATGCCGATGGAGAGGAAGCCGGCAGGTGTAATGGGTTCGGGAGCATAGGTCAGTACGATAGGAGCTCTCAGGTCTGAAATCGTTGCGTTGACGTCAGTGTTGACCGTCACTTTGATTCCTTCCTGTGCCTTAGCCACGCCCACGAAGGCGAAGCAGCACAACAACATCAATGAGAATACATTTTTCTTCATAGTGCTTTTGGTTTAATTATTGGTAAAACGTTTTGTTTTATGTTTTATTTAGGTGCGTGGAATGGCGGAAAAATAACGAAATCGTGGGAAAATAATCAAAAAAAGAGGCAACCCGTGCGGATTGCCTCTTCTTTTCGGTTTGATGGCTGCCGTGGTACGACAGCCCTACAAGCCTAATTATTGCATGACAGTGACGCGCTTCACAACCACACCATTTTCGGTGTTGATGCGAACCATGTACATGCCAGCGTTGAATTGGCCCATGTTGATGACCATTTCGTCAGCATTGACATCGGTGTCGTAAACCACTTGGCCGAGGACACTCGTCACGGTGATGTGGCTCATGCCAGCGGCTTGGATGGTCACGTTGCCGTTGGTCGGGTTTGGGAAGAGGGCGACATTGTCGCTATTCTCACCGATACCGACGTTGACAGCCACGAGGACGTAGTTCTGCGTCTCGTCGTCGGCGTTGAGGGCCGGCGTGGATTCGCAACCGTCTTCGTAGACCGTGCGGACCTGGTAGTAGTAGTCGTCGCTCGTTTCGGGCGTGTCGACGTACTCGTAGTAGGTCTGGCCTTCAACGTAAGGCACCGAAGCGATGAGCTCGTAGCTGGTGTTGTCGGCAGAACGGTACACGTTGTACTGGACAGGCGCGAAGTCATACATGACGTTCGTATGGAGCGAGCCAGCATTGACATTGATGACGTTGACGTTGATGTCGCTAATGTTGACACCGGTGCCGGGGTTAACGGCAATGCCATCGTTCAATGTCAGGCCAGCCGACTTGTTGCCACCGAAGTGGATCATCTGGACGAAGCTATAGTTGGCACCCATGCTTGCGAAGTCCATCCACGAACCCATAATGCCGACCCAACGAGTGTTGGCATCGCCAAGGTCGTTGACGAATGGCAAAGGAGCACCTTGCTGTGCAGGATCGGTGTAGAACATGACCCACAAGTTCTTGTCGCCATCAATATGGATCGGGTGATCAAGGTTGACAGTTTGCATGCCATACTCGTTACCAGTGACTGTGAAGGATTGGCTGGTCATCCATGTTTCAGGATCCTGGTCACCTCCGAGGTAAATGTGCACTTGCAGATTTCCTGTGGTCTCAGGATCAGCCATGTCGAGATAAGCAATCTGGTCAAGGTTGCTGCCGATGTATTCTGTCAGCACCGAAGTGGGATACATGCAACCGCCGTAGAACGGCAGTCCACCACCGTTAGGATCGCCTAAGGCGACTGCACCTTCGGGAGTAAACTCTTCAGGCAGGTAGGTCAGCCAGCCTTCGGCACGCTCGCCCCACCACACTCTGGCTTGGTCGGTGTCGGTCATGGCTTCGCCGTGGATCATGATTTCGCTTTCGCACATCAGGGCGGCTTCGCACTCTTCGCAGCTCATGGCATAGTAGAAGTTGTTGTCGGGCAGTTCGGCCGTGCCGTCATAGACCATGCGGACGCAAACATTTTCGGCATCGCCTTCGTAGACGTAGCTGTTGGTCGGGTACTCGACGAAGGCTTCCCATTCGCCATCGGCGAAGATCATGGCGCCGAGGACGTTGCCAGCCGGAACAGGAGGCACAGGAGCGCCGTCCTCGATGTAGGCACGGAGGTTCCAGTTGCCCGTGATGCCACCGCCAGAGACGACGTCGATGGGCGAGAAGCTGACACCGTCGGTCGAGACGAGGCCACCATTCGGGTTGGTCATGCCGCTGTCGTCGATGGCTGCGGTGTAGCCAGGAGTCGTGCTTTCCATCACCACCCACAGAGCTTGCGTGGCGTCGACGGCCACAGGAGCGGTCAAGGCGATCTCGATGTAGGTCTCGGTGCCGTTCACTGCGTAAGGCTGCGCGTAGACCTCAGCGCCAGGAGTGCTGTTGCCCGTGCCGCCTTGGTAGATGTGGATGTTACCCGTGTGGGCCACATAGTCGTAGTAGCCAACCTTGGTCAGGCTGCCGCTAGTGTAGCTGCCGGCAGGGAACATGATACCCCATGAGAAGTTGGCAGTGCCGCTGCTCAGACCGATGGCATCCATGTTGTTGCCATTGTCGTAGTAGTACCACTGACCCTCGCGGCTGGAAGCGATGTTGTCAGAATGACGCACCACTTGACCCGTGGCCACGTGTTGGAAGGTGGGCTGATACGTTCTGCCGTTGCGGTCGGTGACGGTCAGGTTGACAGCGTCGCCAGTGCCGCTGGCGGAAACAGTGTAGGTGTAACGTTTGCCACCTTCGTAGACCATATCGTCGCCCTTGCTCTCAACGTTGCCGGCGCCAGCAAACCAGATGGTGCTGACCTTGTCGGGGTTGATGATGGCGTAGTCGTAGGTGCCAGCGGGCACGGTGATGGTGACGCTGGCTCCAACCACCACGTTGGCAGGGTTGATGCCGTAGTCGGCGTTTTCAGGAATCGTGTATTCGAAGCCTTCGAAGCTGCCGAGGTCGTTGAAGTACTGGGCGGCTTCAAGTTGCGTGTACATCGAAGCATCGGCATCGAGCAGCATCTGATAGCCAGAGCCGTCGCCCCAGATGTCGGTGGGCACGTTCAAGACGATTTCGGCATTGTCGCCCGGGACCGGAGGAACCGGTGGTTGAGGACCGCTACCGTTCGGGTAATCCCAACTGATGACATTGCCGTCAACGGTCACGCCGTTGAGGGTGCCAGCATAGTTCTCGCAGCTTTCATACTGCCAGATGCATTCGGTCCAATCGCTCATGCCAGTGCTGTAGACGGCAGCTACCTTGCAGAGGTAGTGTTCGCCTTCAACCAGTTCAGCGGTGTTCACTTGGCAGAAAGGCTGCGAAGCAGGAACGTCGGCATTGAAGATGGGCTCGTGGTCGAGGCTCTCGCACATCACCTTATAATATTCGAGGTGACGATCGTTGTTGGCAACATTTTCGCGCACGCGAGCAGCAGCGTTGGCAACGTTGTGCTGAGCGGCGGGCTTGATGCTTCTGCCTTCGCGGTCGGTGACGGTCAGGTCGACAGCATCGCCAGTGCCGCTTTCGTAAACGGTGTAGGTGTAGGCCTTGCCGGCTTCAAACACCATATCGTCGCCCTTGCTCGGGGCATTGCCGTTGTTGGAAGCGAAATAGATGGTGCTGACCTTGTCAGGGTTGATGATGGCGTAGTCGTAGGTGCCAGCGGGCACGGTGATGGAGACGCTGGTTCCAACCACCACGTGGGCGGGGTTGAGGCCATAGTCGGCATCGGCAGGAATCGTGTATTCGAAATCGCTGAAGCTGCCAATTTCGTTGAAGAAGCTGACGGCATCAAGTTGCGTGAACATCGTGGCATCGGCATCGAGCAGCATCTGATAGCCAGAGCCGTCGCCCCAGATGTCGGCAGGAACGTTCAGCACGATCACGGCGTCTTCACCAGGAGTGGGAGGTGTGGGCGGGGTAGGAGGAGTCGGGGCAGCGCCCTGAGGATCCCACATGGCCCAACCAGTGCGGCTCACGTAGAGGTTTTCGACACCGTAGATGATCTCGGTCATCACATAGCGCATGTGAGTCTCTTCCCAGATGCTCACGGTGTCGACGATCGGGTAGTAACCCTCAAAGTTGATGTTGACGATGTAGTCGCCCTTGCGGAAGAGATCCCAGCTGTAGAAACCAGTCTCGTCGAGGACGATGGCATCCATCGGGTGTTCGGCTTGTTCGTTTTCGTCGAGGTTGGTGAAGCTCACGCTGACGCCCTCTGGGCTGTCGGCGCTGTTGAGCAGCACGTTGATGTCAACCATGTCTTCGCCGAGGTACATGCCCTTTTCGAGGCAGTTGGACCAGATGGTCTCGCTTTCGCGAGGCAGAGCCAGCTCGTTGATGTTGCTACCAGGAGTGGGTTCCGGGCCAGGACCAGGTTCGGTGTAGGCAGGAATCACCAGGCCAGTCACTTCGCCGATGTTGGCGGCCAGTTCGGTCAGGACTAAAGTGGTCATGTCGACTTCATAGAAGTGCGTGTCGTCAGGATTGAGGCACTGAGCCCAGTACATCTTGCCATTGACGGGGTCGATGGCGAAGCTTTGGGCGTAGTTGGAATCGTGGTTGAGGTTGCCAACCAGCGTCTCGACGGCCGTGGTCTTGTCGATGCTGTAGAAAGCAGTGGGAGCTCCAACGGCCAAGCCGTAGAGTTGTCCGTTGCCATCAAAGCTGATGCTGGTCATGGCTGCACCCATGACATCGATGTCGGTGGTCTCGCCAGTAGCAGGATCAACCGTCATCAGGTAGCCGTAGTCGTCTTCGCCGTAGAGGATGCCCGTGGTGGGATCCATGGCGATGGTCAGCAGGCCGTAGGTGGTCTCCACTTGGTTGAGGATGTTACCGGTGGCAGGATCCAATTCGTAGAGGAGACTGTTTTCAATATCGCTCACAAAGAGGTGACCTGTAGCGGCATCGTAAGCCGAACCGCCAACGGCAGCGAGGCTGTTGATGACCGAAGCGCCATTGATGTTGTCCATATCGAAGCTCAGGTAACCCACAGGCAGAGCCAGACCGTCGAAGATGTTCATGCCGTAGGCAGTGGCGCCACGGAGGGCTTGGCCGATGGCCTTGGCGTTGTGGTTGGCATTGGCACCGGGCATCAGCTCAATGCTGTGCTTGGCGAGGCCAGTACGGTCGCCGTTGACGTGGTTGATGGCTTGAGGAGCGCCCCAGCTGATGGGTGACTCGACGAGTTCGCCACGGTTGCCAGCATAGACGCAGCCAACACCCCACTTGTAGATACCAGCCGGCAGGTCGGCCCATTCAACGTCGATGTAGATGGTGTCGCTGGGCCAGTTGGTGGCCAGCAGCACGGTGTTCTCTTCGGTGTAAGGACCGTCGTTGTAGCAGTGCGTACGATAGATTCTGTAGTGATCCAGGCTGCGGGTGTTGCCATTGCGGGTGGGAACACCAACGTTGTACTTGGTGGTATTGCCCGAAACGGCAAAGAGGCTCGTGCGGCTTTCGCCCTTCACGGGAGCGGCTTTCTTCACCATTTGCGAAGCAGCATCCCAGTTGTTGACAGAAGCGATGTATTCACCCTTGGCGCCGTTGGCCACGTAGGCGCGGAGCATGAAGGTGTAATCAAGGCCTGCATCAACGAGGTCTTGCCAAGCCGTGCCGTCAATGCTGATCCAACGACCGTTCGGGTCGCCCGTGTTGGCGCAGCAAGAAGCCACATATTGGCCGTCGTTGTTGTTCATCACAATCCAGAGGTTCTGCGTAGGATCGATGGCCACAGGCGTGTTCATCGTCCATTCCACGAAGTCTTCGCTGCCGGTGCAGGTGTAGGGCTGTTGATAGAGCAACGTGCCAGGAGCGGTGGCGCCACCTTGGTAAACCATGATGTTACCAGTGTGGGCGGCATAGTCGTACATGCTCACCTTGGTCAGGCTGTTGCCAGCATATTGGCCAGCGGGGAACATCACGCCCCAGTAGAACGAACCGCCGGCGGTCAGGCCGATGGCGTCGACGTTCACGCCGTCGTCGTAGAACACCCAACCGGGTTCCACGGGAGCGGGTTGATGGTAGAAGCTGATGTAGTCCACGTAGAAGCAGTCGTCGTTGCTGTTGACGCTACCGTCCTTCGTGTATCTCCATTGGAAGGTGTGTGTGCCTTCGGTGATGGGGAACTTGCGCTCGGCCCAGTTGCCGGCACCAGTGTAGCTGCCCATCTGTTGGCCGTCGATGAAGAAGTAGCCGTAGTCCCAGTTCTGCTCGCAGCTGATCTTGCCGAAGAAGCTCATCTCGCCGTCGCTGGGGATGTCGACCGTAACGGTCATGTTGCTGGTGACGTTGGCCACGCCAGCGCCGCCGCTCTTCATGCAGTATTGGCCTTCATACGGGTTGGTGGTGGTGATGCTCCAAGGATAGTTGGCATCGATTTGCCAATCGAATTGGCTGAAGTCGCCAGTCTCGAAAGGCTCGATGATTTCCTCACCAGGCAGGCCGCAGCCCCACGAAACCTTCACATACGGGCTGTTCGGGTCGAGGCTGTCGGGATAATACTCGGCGATGACTGAGCAAACGGGGTTGAAGTTTTCGTCCATCAAGAAGTTCACGTTGTCCTCTTGAGCATTGTGGGCCACGGTGAAGGGCAATTCGTGGACGGTGACAGTCTCTTGGTAGCCGTCCAAAGTGGCCACGGCGTTGGTCACGGTGCCAGCATAGATTTGCTTGCTGTAGTAACCGTTGGCACCCGAAGTGACCGTGTAGGTGTGCGGGTCGCCAAATTCGTCGGTAGTGGTCAGGGTGACCAAGGCACCTTGGATGCCCGTTTCACCGTCTTGTTCCCAAACGTAACCGTTGACGCCAGTGGTGTTGGTATAGCCGCTCACGTTCACCGTGACGGTGTTCGACGGGGCGCTTTCGCCTTCGTCGTAAACGGCGGTCACATGGTAGGTGTAGCCGTTCATGTTGTAGGCCAGAGGACCGTCAGTATAGGTGGCGTTGCCGATGTTGTTCACTTGGGTGGTGCCGATGAGCTGACCGTCGCGGTACACGTTATAGGTACGGAAAGTACGGTCGACGACAGCCGTCCAGTTCAACACGACTTGCTCGTCCTCGAAGATGTTTTGGTCGACGGTGGTCAGGTCGTGCGGGCGGTTGAGGTTGGTGGTGAAGCCCCAAATCGGGCTGCTCACGCCTTGCGGGCAACCGTCGTTGCGCATCTCTATCCTCCAGAAGTAGTTGGTGTTGTTCCAAAGGTTGGTCACGGTGTAGCTGTTGGCCAGCTCGCTCGACCAGTCGGTGATGATGGTTTGCGGATGACCGGCTTCAGGATAGTAGGTCGTTCCGAACACCAGGCGCCACTCGGTGGTGTAGGCGGGCAGCGTCCATTGCAGCGTGACGCTGGCAGGCTCGAGGCCGTCGGCATTGTCGGCAGGCGTCGGGTTGAAAGCAAAACCTTCAACCGTCGGGCAAGGCATGGCTTGGGCATCGATGGTCACCTGGAAGTCAGGCGTGGTCGAAGAGGCCACCAAATAATAGGTGCCAGCTTCGACGGCAGCGTTGGTGATGACGGGGCCGTAGCTGATGCCTTCGGCAGTGGCGGTTTGGGGGCCAGTGTAGTTGTTGGTAGCCATGGGGCCGCCTTGGCCTTCAAAGCCTTCCTTGTAGAGGGCCACTTTGCCGTTTTGGCCATTGCTGACGCTGGCGTTCAGCATACGGTCTTGCGTGAACACGAGCTTGTAGACGGCATCATAACCTTCCTCGATTTCGGGGAAAGGCAGGGTGTAGTCGTTGTGCAGAGTGGTATTGTGGGCTGTTGCAGGCACTTCCACGAAGGGGAACGTGGTGGCTTGGGTGCAAGCCATCTCCCACACATCCGGAACGGCGGGGTTGTAGACCTCGACCACGATGGGCCAGATGTGGGCGGCGCGATTGCCTTCGGTGATGGCCACAAACTGACGCTCAACCACGCCAGCTTGTGTGGCATTGGAGCTGATGGTAAGGTCAACACCGTGTGAACGGGTCACTTGGAAAGGCAATTCCTGACCGCTGACGCTGAACATGCCATCGCTTGGGGTGAAGTCGAGGTTGGTCACCGTATAGGTCGGGCCTTCGCTGTACATGGTGAACTCGAAAGGTTCCATCCATGCGTTAATCGGGCGGATGCCCATGTTCAGCGAGTCGATGACCACGTTTTCACCGTCCATGAACTGCACGTGCAGTTTGTCGCCGTTGCCAGCACCACCAGGAGTGATGTCGATTTGGATGTTGGCGCGGTTGGACGAGGTGTAGGAGCTACCGCTGAACGAACCCAGATTGTAAGGGTCGGGGTTTACACTGTCGCTGTGGAACGTCACCACCGTGTTCGCAGCCGAGGTGTAATAAAAGTTGATTGTGCTGTAGCCCGAGGTGAACTCGTGCATGGCAATCAACAGATTACTGCTGCCGTCATACGCAAACGGAGTGTCGAGCGTGATCGTGGTCCACCCGGCGTTGAACGTCACGGTGCCGCTATACACCATGTCCGAAGCGGTGAGGGCTTCGTAATCCGAAGTACTTGAGAACGTGCTTCTTGTCACGTTCTTCATAAAAACCTCAACTTGGTTCGTTTGCGAACCAGAGGACAGATTGAAACTGATGGAGTTGATGGTTCCAGCAGTCCCAATTTCGTTGGCAGTGTAGATCTGCTCAACGCATGAGTAGCCCCAAAGGCTGTTGAACGGGGTCACGTAGCCCGTGCTCGTCCCTTCGCCGATGGTCACTACATCAGCTCTCGCCATGCCCATGAAGGCGAGCAGGAGCGTCAAAACGAAAGAAAATGCTTTCTTTTGCATAAAGTTTTGAAAATTAGTTAATTAATAGAAAAATAAATAAAAACTCAAGGACATTTTTCATCCTTTGAGGAGTCTAGGTGCAAAAGTCTGGGGAAAAATAACTGCCTTTTTGGAAAAATATTCCACAAAACAGAAAAAGGCGACCTTGAAGGCCGCCCATTTCGCTTTCACTGAATTAATTAACCAATTTATTAAGCTTTCTCATTCTCATTGCTTCTTCGGGGTTCAAGAGGCGTCATCATATGGAAAAACTTCCACATGCAATGGTTTTGGGGAAAATCATTGCGAAAAAAGAAATTGTCTCTGACAAACTAGCATTATTAACGTGATAAAAACATGAAAAATGTGGAAGTCCCGGTCTCTCTGTTTATTCTTGTTTATTCTTCTTTGATGATGATGTCGTTTTTGATGTGAGTGAGGATGACGTTACATTCCTTTTGGTCATCATAGAAGAAGAGCCACATGGTGCGGTTCTTGTAGTCGGCTGCGGTAACGTAGCCGCTGTGGCCGTGGCTTTTGGCGTTGTCGAGCAATTCGTTGTTTTCAGCTATGGGGTTGGGGGCGAGGTTGAGGCTGTCTTGATTGGTGAAGAATTCATCGAAGATGCTTTGGGTGAGGACTTCGGCCACGGTGTTGATATATTCGTCGATGGACATGTTGCTGGCAGGGGTCACAGGGCCGTCGCCAATGATGATGGTGGCATCATGGATGAGGGTGTCGGAGTCCTGGAAGTTATTGAGGATGTCCTTGATTTGTAGGGACAAGTACTTCGAGAATGTATTGATGTGTTCTTCGGTGATTTGGTCGCGTGTGATAGTGCTGTCGAGTCCGAGTACTTGCAGGAAGTCGGTCTCGATGCCAATGCCTAAGGAGATAAGTTCGTCGCGGTTGGGGCACATGGATATGTTGTTTTGTTCGACGCATGAATCAATTTTTGTAAATATGTCGAAGTCTTTGCTCAGCTCTTGCCAGTCGAGGTCGTTGTCGGCTTGGATCATGACAGCGTCGATAGGGTTGCCGTTGATTTCAAAGTCGCCGAGATAAGCCACGGTCAGGTTCTCGTTGTCGGCATATTGGCAATATAGTTTGAGCGCGGCATTTGTATCGTACGGGCTTGTCGTTTCCTGTCCGCTTTCGTTGTCGCAACAGGCCACCATCGCCGTCAAGAGGAGCAGCAAAAGATATGTGATGGTTTTCTTCATGGCTGGTTATTTTTTGATGATGTCGTTGGCCGAGACCAGTATGTCTTGCGCCGAGCAACCGTTGTTGCACAGGAAACGCACGTTCTGTCCGTTGATGTTTATCTTTTGGGCTTTAAGCAGTTGTGGCTGATTGGGCATTTCGCTTTGGTAGGTCAGACCGATGACACCGACACCGATGAGCACGCTGGCTGCAGCGGCATAGGGGATCCAGCGGCCGCGCCGTCCGAGGCTGATAGGAACGATGTTTTCATCGCGAGCAGGTGAAACTTGGCGGGCGAGTTCGGCCATTTTCAGAACGGTGGTGTCGTCGGGCACGTTCATATCGTTTTCATTTTGCCACGTCTGTTTGCGTCGTTCCCAAAGCTGTCGGAAATCGTCACGATTTTGGTTTGCGTTCATTGTTCTATATGTTGGTTGTTCGTTCATAAACTATAAGGTGTTTTCTGCTTCGTACATCCGCTTGAGCCGACGTTTGGTGCGTGCGATGCGCATGGCCACGGCGCCCACAGTGCTGTGAGTCATGTCGGCGATTTCCTTGTAGGAGAAGCCGTCGAGGAAGGCGCGGATGGCGACGCTGTTTTCTTCGGGTAGTGCGTCGATGAGTTGCAGCAGCTGCTGGTAGTTGTCGTCCTGCAGTGCTGCCCCTGCAAGGCCTTCGTTGGTTGGGTCCATCGTTTCGGTCTGCGGGCTTCTGACGTCTTTTCGGCGCAGCATGAGCATCGTGTTGGTGGCCACGCGCCACACCCAGGTCTTCTCCGCGCTGCGACCCTCGAACTTGTCGAAGTCGCGCCACAGATTGACCATCACCTCTTGCATGCAGTCTTCTGTGTTCCATACCCTTCCGAGGCTGTAGTCGGAGCACACATGCCAAATCATCGCCTTGTGGCGCAACACAAGGGCGTTGAAGGCTTCGACGCGTTTTTCGGTGGAGGCAATGGGTGCAGACGGCATTAAGTTTGGCTGTTTATGTTGTTGGGTGCAAAGGTAGGGAAGAAAATAACGGGCTGAGGAGAAAAGTTTTAGTCCTACAGATGCTTGAAATAATTCCGCAACAAATACGCGCAGCAACTATCCACTCCGTTTGCGTTTCACTCCTCCTATGTCAAAGTTGAAGACGGCGTGGTTATTTGCCGCTTTATATGGCTGGAGAATTGTAACCTGCCAAAACTTTCCTCCTCCCTCCGTTATTATCCCTTGCTCTTTTGCACCTAATTAAAAATTAAAGGCAAACTAACTAATTCTGTAAAAAGTATGAGAAGAGTATTTATTACTATTACTATTGCGATGGCTATCCTACTTTCAGTCAATGGATTGGCACAAAATCGCGCTGTCTTGCTTCACGAATCCTTTGATGGTAACTCCATCCCTGCCGGATGGTCGACCATGGGCGAAGGCGGCAACAACTGGGTCGTTTCCCGCACGAACAATGCAGGCGGTACGCCCAACGAGATGGAACTACAATTTTCTCCATATTTTACTGGCATGGCGCGCCTAGTCACACCTGCCTTCGACATGACGGGTGTGAGCGGCGTGACGTTTACGTTCAACCACTCCTACGAGCATTTCTACGGTTCCAACGACATGGGCATTGCGACCTCGTCCGACGGCGGTGTCACCTGGCATGAGTGCTGGCGCCACACCTACAATTCGTCGTCGGTTTACCATGTGCTTGAGTCGATCGAATCGCCCGACATGGGGCAGCCCAACGTGCAGTTCTGCGTGTTCGTCGATACCGACAGCCACCAGTTCCTTCAGTGGTTTTTCGACGACATCGAAATCATCAGCAATACGAACAATGATTTGGGCCTCACGAGATTGGCATTTCCGGCTACGCTTCCCTACGGCGAGACGAATCTCGGCGTGAAGGTGCTCAACTACGGCACCGATGCCATCACTTCGGTCGAGTTGAGTTATCAGATTGACGGTCAGGAGCCTGTGGCGGAGACTTTCTCGGTCAACATTCCCTATATGACCAGCGACGTGCTGACTTTCAGCACCCCCGTCGACCTTGGTTTAGGCCAACACGACTGCGTTTTCAAGATATTGGAAGTTAACGGTGCGGAAGGCGACGACAACGACGAAAACAATGAGCTTGAATTGACCCTCACGGTGGTTCACGCCATTGGCGAAAGGAATGTGATGATCGAGAGTTTCTCGTCGTCGACGTGCGGCCCGTGCGTGGAGAACAACGAGGCTTTGCACCAGCTTTGCGAGGACTATGCGGGGCAGTTCGCCTTCGTGAAGTATCCCACTTTTGGCGATCGATACCACACCTCCGAAAGCGACACCCGTTTCTATTATTATAATGTGGTGGGCGTCCCCCAAGCCTTCCTTGATGGCGTCGACCAAGGCGAGAATCCGGTGTTGTCCACCAATTTCGAACCCATGTTGGAGCAGGTGGCGCTGTTCGATATCCGCAGCTCGTTCTCCATGCAAGGCAGCACCATCAAGGTGGTGGCCGACATCATGCCTTTCGTCGACCAAAATGCCCGTGTCTTCGTTTCGGTGAACGAAAAAAGGACGGTCAACAACACGGGCAGCAACGGCGAGACGGAGTTTTTCCACGTCATGATGAAGATGCTCCCCGATGCCCAAGGCACGCAAGTGAATTTCACTGTGGGCGAGGAGCAACACTTTGAGTTTGAATACGATATGGCATCGACCCATGTCGAGGAAATGAACGATTTGGAAGTGGCCGTCTGGGTTCAGAACCATGCCACCAAGGAGATTTACAACAGCCGTTTCGCATACGAATACACTGACGAGCATCCTTATTCGGTGCAGAATCTGAAGGCCGAAGAGGAGGAAGGTGTGTATTGCCATTGTCTCCTTGTTTCGTGGGATGCCCCTTCGCAAGGCACGCCGACGGGCTACAACGTGTATGTGAACAACGTTTTGGTTGCTGAGAATGTCAATGAAACCGAATACGAGTATGAATATTTGCCTGAAAAGCTATATGTCATTGAGGTTCAGGCCCTTTATGGAGGTAATAAAACTTCAGTGAAACAAATTGTGACGTTCCAAGAGACACAATCGGTCGATGAGGCTGAAAATCAAGAGTTTAATGTCTATCCCAATCCTTCCAACGGCCAGTTTAATGTTAACCTCGGCGAAGGCCAGTGGAGCGTGGAAGTCTTTGACATCACGGGCCGCAAGGTTTACGAAGGCCGTCACAAAGGTCAATCAGCCATTGACCTTGGCCGATGCCCGAAGGGATTGTATTTCCTGAAGGCCACAAACGAGGGGCATGAGATTACAACCAAACTGACAATTCAATAATCTGAATGTTCAAGCAGACAAATAAATAGCTACTAATTTAATCTCTACTAAAAATGAAGAAAAACCTCTTTTTACTCATCGCCGCCATGCTTGCCATGCCTGCGATGTTTGCCCAAACCAAGAACGTGGCGCGCGAATGCGTGCTTTTCGAACTGATGACTGGCGTGCACTGTGGCAACTGCCCAGCCGCCGACGAAGCCATCGAAGAGATGTTGGCCGATGGTCTTCTTATCGCTCCGGTATGCTATCAGGCTCCTTCCTATTCCGTGCCTGAATTGACTAATGATGAAGTGGGCGCTCGTGTGGCTTATTACGATGCCATGGGCTATCCCACGCTGTTTATGGACGGTTCCATCAGCCTTCCTGGCGGTTCCCCAGGAATGAATTACATGTATTATCAACCGTACTATGAGCAGGAAATAGCCAAGACGAGTCCGTTCACCATTGCCATGGAACTGGATGCTAACGGTTACAATTTGTATACCGTGAAATGCCATGTGGAGCAAGTGGGCGATTGCAATGGTAGCGACGTGCGACTGTTCGTTGTCCTCACCCAAAGCCATATCCCTTATTCATGGGGTGGCGGTGAGTACGTCAACTGGAACGTGCGCGACATGATCCCGACGCACGAGGGCACTCCTTTCGCAGGCCCAGTGATGGATTTCGAGGAGAAGTTTGAAATCAACTATCCTCTCGAGGACTGCCAACTGGTGGCTTGGGTGCAGGACTATACGGGCAACAAGGAAGTCTATCAGTGCGTGATGTTGGAAGCAACTTTGGCCGATGTGGTCGAAAACAAGGTTGCTTCAGGTGCCATTTATCCCAATCCCTCGAATGGCCATTTCAACCTTACTTTGGGCGAAGGCCAATGGGATGTTGAGGTTTATGACATCACGGGTCGTAAAATCTATGAAAACCGTCACGAAGGCAAGTCAACTATCGACCTCAGACAATACCCCAAGGGATTGTATTTCCTCAAGGCAAGAAACGAAGGTGAGGAAATCGTGGCAAAGATGGTGGTGAGATAAATTATCCTATACCGCAAACATTTTTCCAATAATTCCACTATCATATCGATGACATCGAGGCTTACAACCAGCTGGAAGGTCTGCCTTTGAGTAACCTCGGCATCAGTGCCTTGGACTACAACGGCAAGCGTGGTATCGCCATTGCTTTGGGCCATGCTCCTATTGCAGGCAACCTCGAAGGCGTCTCGCTGAGCGCCAACTGGATGTGGCCTGCCAAACAGGAAGGCGAGACAGCCCGTCTCTTAAAAGCCGTGAAGGTTTTGAGTGACTATTGCGTGACCTTGGGCATCAACGTGCTGACGGGCAAAGACAGCCTTTCGATTACCCAGAAATAACCAAATGGTGAGAAGGTCGCCGCTCCTGGAACGGTCTTCGTTTCTGCTACGGGTGGGGTTTCGAACATTCGGCAAGTGGTGCGTTTGGTGATGAAAACCGACCAAGCGAAATGAGTTTCTGCTTTTAGGATGTGTGGTGAGGAGAGTGTTCTGTCAGTATCTAATATGCTTTGGGTGATATGAGTTGAAATGGCCACAAACATCATCTTCCTTGTTGCGAATAAAGCCTATACCGAGGTGGATTTCCAAACCTCGTGAATACCGTTTACCTTGATGATTATACGCATGGACATTTGTGGATGTGGCAGTTTCTTGATGCTCTGATTCAGAGAAGGTGTCTATGAAACCAAAATTAATTGCTGCATCGGTCTTGATGACCATAGTAAAACCTCTCAACGGAATATTCATACGGATTCCAGCGCCTCCCAACAAACCTAAATAGTAACGATTGATGTTGGAATTGTTGAGCCTGATTTCGCTGCCTTCGATATCCAATTCAGGCTGTGATAACGAAATTCTTCCGCTGGTAACATATCCCGCATCAGGAGCCACAAACAGATAAGGTCTTACTGTTTTGGAGGCTGGAATATAACAGATAAAAGGGGCACGGAGTGAAACATAATAAGCCTCAACTCTATAACTGACATTATAAATTTCTTCATAAATATATGATGTGGTACCGCCTCTTTGCTGGTAGTTGAATTCTGGAGCAATGGCAATTATTTTGAGAAAAGGAAACTCTACAAAAGTACTTGCTGAAACGCCCATCATGAAGTCGTGGGGCAAATCGGTCAAATAGCTATTGGTATAGTATAGTCGAGGGCAATTCAATCCTCCTTTTATACCAAATATGACACCATTGTTTATTTTGGCTTCATCGCGAGTTCTTGTTGGATAATATGGATTTTTAGCCTCCATGAAGTTGCAAGTTATGACTAACAACAGGACTAATACTGTAAAGTACTTGTTCATTGTCGCCCTCCTTCTGTTTGATGGTCAAACCAGTCGCAGTTTTCTGACAATCCATCTTCATCCTTATAAATAAAGTACATGCCAGGAATGAATGCACTGATATATGGATTATCACTTTCCCTGGCTTCCAGAATAATGTTTCCGAAACGCAAATCCTTAATGCCACAATCTGTCTTCTCTCCGCTTATGATAACACATCGTGTATATATACAATGGGCACCGAAAAACTCGGTTTCCCTATCTTCTGTTAAATACAGGGTGAATTTTTGTCCAGAGCCCATAATATTGGCCGTGTCGGTACATACAGTGCCATATTCGTAGAATTCGACATTTGCCACTCGGTTGTGTTGGTTGGTGATTCGTAGATGCATATCTTGATCGTCATGAAGAGGAATAAGGTTTGCGTAGCAGAATTGCTTTCTACTTATCACATATTCCCCTTCAATATTGGGTGGGATATATCCTTCTTGCATATTTCCAAAATGACTTAGAAACACAGTCTGTAATGTATCAGGAATCATTTCTGCTAACGGGACAACATAGCTTTCTTTACCTAACAAAATCACCGATTCTCCATCTTCAACTGTTTTCTGACAATTTGACAATCCAAGAAGCATTCCTGTTATGTAAATGAGATATGCTGTTTTTTTTATTGTAGTTTTCATCTCAAGATGATTAGATGTTTGATTGTACGACCTCTTTCTGTAGTGATTTCCGCAAAATAGACACCTTGGGATAAGTCGTTCACATTGATTGTCACGGTTTCTGCAATTTTGGTGTGGATGTCTTTCAATATCTGACCGTAGCTGTCAAACATTCTGATGTGTGTCAATTGATGCGCTTGTATGGTAAATTGCGAGTTGGTTGGGTTGGGGAATAAAAGCACTCCGTCTTCTTCTTTTTCTTCAACATCATAATAAGTAGAGTTAATTTCAAAAGTGCAGACCGCATCGCAGCCTGTTGTACAATGAGTAACTGCAGTCAATGTGGCCTGACCCAAGGTTGTTGGAGCGATCATGCACTTATAAGAGTCATCAACTGGAACTATTACCCATTCTGGATTTGAGCATGACCATATCACAGAGCAGAAATCTACTCCAATGGTATCCAAGGCATAATATGTATAAAAAGGTCCAAAATCGGTGGTCATTGCCACTTGTGATAAACCATCTATCTTCAATCCTGGTGTGTAATTCACGGTAAGGTTCAAATCAACAATGCTGTCGCATCCATCCTGTGAAAGGCCTTCGTATTGATAATAACCTGATTCGGTCAGATAGCCGCCTGAGGCTGAGGGCCACGGATATCTGTCGCAGATTGTCTCGTTGAAGCTGGTGTTATAGCCTTGAGAAATAGTAAGGTCAAGTACATAGATATCGTTGCAACCTGCAATACCGGCTATCGTGTCGTAATATACACCACTTTGTGTATAACTATTTCCATGCCATGTGAATGAATCTTCGCATGTCTTTTCATTTTCCACTGGATGAATTTGCTCTTTGCCTATCATAAGATGCAGGGTAAGTAGGCTGTCACAGCCAAGAGGAGTTTGTAGTAGATGGGTATATTCACCCGTTTCAGAATAAGTTGTGCCATACCAAATGATAGGTTCACAGTTTATTGCCGTTGTATCTCCTACGGCATCATGCCCCAAGGTTAGATTAAGTGTAAAAATGGTGTCGCATCCAGCTGAATTGTAGCCTATGTCTGTATAGGTACCTCCCTGTGAGTAGGTGTTTCCTCGCCACCAATAACTGTTGCAAGCAGTAATATTTTCTTCAACATTTGAAATGTCACCCACGTTGAGATTTAGTATAACTAAACTGTCACATCCCAATGCTGTGTGAAGCATGTGTTCATACTGACCAGTTTCCGTGTATGTTTGCCCGTACCAAATGAATTCCTCGCACACTAAGGCTGTTGTGTCACTTTGGGTATCATGACCAAGGGTCAGATTCAGCACAAAAGTGCTGTCGCATCCTGCAGAATTTTGAACTTGAACGGTGTAAATTCCATCTTCGGTATAAGTGTTGCCATGCCAATAAAAACTGTTGCATGCCGTGGCAGTTTCTTCGGAACTGTAGTTTTCTCCTATTTCCAATTCAAGGACTATTAAACTGTCACAGCCTGCTACTGTGTGAAGCATGTGTTCATACCGACCAGTTTCCGTGTATGTTTGCCCGTACCAAATGAACTCCTCGCACACAAAAGCAGTTGTGTCGCTTTGAACATCATGGTCTATGGTAAGAATCAGTATGAAGGTACTGTCGCAAGCATCGGGTGTTTGGATAGAATAAGTATATGTACCGCTCTCTGTATAGTTAGTTCCAAACCAATCAAAACTGTTACATGCTGTGACATACTCTTTTGAAACAAGCCCTCTGACTTCAATTTCGGTGGTAAGGAAAAGTGAATCTGTTTCCCTGTGAGGATTATGAAGTACATTTGTTACAGTGTAAATCCCCTCATCATTATAAGCATGTGTGACCTGTTCTCCTTGTGCTGATGTGCCATCGCCGAAATACCACGTCACATTATCATAATTCCAAGTCGTCACAGTATTAAATTCTATGCCTTGATTGGTGCAAAAATAATGATTCTCTGGAATTTCCAAGTATGACCAATCATCAATCATCATATCATACGAGAAATTGGTGCTAAAACTGTGTGCCTCTAAAAACACTCCCGAATCTAAACTATGGTCAGAGACATCACAAATTGCCATTTTGATATGATAATTCGACATCGGCACTACAGGTAAGCTCACACCCATCAAAGCCGTAAATCCGTCAAATTGTATATAATTAAAGGGTGGTTGATTGGTTATGCTATCAGGTTGATTGTCAATGTAATATCTTGAACTATGATGATTGTTCACAGTATTTATGCTAACGACTTCTGTGGTTCCAGGTATCAATGCTATGTTCTGATGGTCGTAATATCCTCCAGTTGGATTAATTCCTTCTATAAAGAAACCAAATACATCATTATATTGTGAACCGACAAATTCCATATATTCTTCGGAACCAAAAACATAATTAAATGTTACCATATTATCCAATGGGATGAAGTCAAACTCAAGTACGGCGACATCATTTGTGGGTCCGGAGGCAATAGAAGCTAAATCATCATCAAAAAAGTCTCCACATCTTGTGGGAACCATTGCGCCATTATCATTATTTGGACCTATAGCAACATCCACACCTCCAGAGGCAAGGATTAAGCCAGATGCTATACCGAGGCCAGTATCTTCACTACCTGTCTCAAATATTCCAATATTGTTACATTCGATGATTCCTGTGGAGCCATTGAATTTTGCATTGGAAATGATAATACCATAATCATCCAATAGGATGTTCCTAACCAATGAATCTGCAGTCCAGCCATTCAAAGCTGAAGTTTCTGTCACTATGAGCTGCGCATATAGCTTTTCGCAACTCAAAGTATTTAGAAATAAAAATAAGATAATAAGTGTAGTGCTCCAAATACTCTTAATTCGTATGTTTTTGTTTTCCATAGAAAAAACCTTCATGTTTTGTTTACCCTTCGGATCAAAAGGCGTGTCTTTAAATGGTAAACAGAGCGGAGCCTCCCAAACTTATCCTTATTTCCAACGGATGGGTCTGGACTCCCAAGAATAACAAAATAACGGATATGGTAATGCTCCGCTGTTTATGTTAAGCAAAATATTATACACTAACACAACAGCGAAAACATTCATCAGCCCATTATTCCTCGTTATTCATGCGAATTGTCCAGATTCACCGTTGAGGAACAAAGCGAAGAATGCGCTTTCTCTGGCCATGCCATTTTCTCTCGGCTTGGCACGGGCAAAAATAGGGAAAAAAGGAATAGGCCATACGAATTTTGGGAAAAATTCTAATTGTTGATAAAGAATAATAAAAACCTACAGATAAATCCCCTATATTTGCAGGCGTTCAAATCCTAAAAATGCAGGCATTATGATATGCTTTTTCCAATCTGATAATCAAAAGGTTATAGCCGTTGATTCCAAATCTGAGCTTTCAAAGGAAACTATCTCCAAACTCACTTGGCTTTTCGGTAATGCCGAAAGAATTGAAAAAGACACCATAAAAGGCCATTTCATCGGACCACGTCGCGAGATGATTACGCCTTGGAGCACCAATGCCGTCGAGATTACCCAAAACATGGGCATCAAAGGCATCATCCGTATTGAGGAGTTCCAAAAGGTGGACTCGAAGAAGGCTCCCTACGACCCAATGCTGCAAAACCGTTACGAGAACCTTGACCAAAATGTGTTCTCCGTCGACCGCAAACCTGAGCCGCTGAAATACATCGATGACATTGAGACCTACAACCAGCAGGAAGGCCTTGCCATGAGCTCGGATGAGGTGGAGTATCTGAAAGGCATATCCGCAAAGATTGGACGCAAACTCACTGACAGTGAGGTGTATGGCTTTGCGCAAGTTAACTCGGAGCACTGTCGCCATAAGATCTTCAACGGCACTTTCGTCATCGATGGCAAACCGATGCCCAACACGCTCTTTGCCCTCATCAAGAAGACCTCGAAGATGAACCCCAACCGCCTCGTGTCAGCCTACAAGGACAACGTGGCCTTCATCCTCGGTCCTAAGGTGGAACAGTTCGCTCCCGCCGAGCCTAACAAGCCCTCGGCCTTCCAAATCAAGCCTATTGAGACGGTGATTTCGCTGAAAGCCGAAACACATAACTTCCCGACAACCGTGGAGCCCTTCAACGGTGCAGCCACGGGTAGCGGTGGCGAAATCCGCGACCGCTTGGCCGGCGGCCAAGGTAGCTTGCCTTTGGCTGGGACTGCCGTTTACATGACTTCTTATCCCCGCACGGAGCAAGGCCGTGAATGGGAAAAGGATATCGAGCCGCGCAAATGGCTTTATCAGACCCCTGAGGAAATCCTTATCAAAGCCTCAAACGGAGCCTCTGACTTTGGCAACAAGTTCGGACAACCGCTCATCAACGGCAGCTTACTGACCTTTGAGCACAGCGAGAAAGAAACTTTGGGTTACGACAAGGTCATCATGCTGGCTGGCGGCATCGGCTTCGCCAAGGTGAAGGATGCCAAGAAATTGGAACCCAAAGAGGGCGATGTCATCATCGTTCTCGGTGGCGACAACTACCGCATCGGTATGGGTGGCGGTGCCGTGTCGAGCGTGGATACAGGTCAATACAGCAACGCCATTGAGTTGAATGCCGTGCAGCGTGCCAATCCCGAGATGCAGAAGCGCGTAAGTAATGTCATCCGTGCGATGGCCGAAAGCGACTTCAACCCTATCCGCAGCATCCACGACCACGGTGCAGGCGGCCACCTCAACTGCCTTAGCGAGCTCATCGAGGACGCTGGTGGCGTGGTTTATGTCGACAACCTGCCCGTTGGCGACCCGACGCTCTCCGACAAGGAGATCATTGGTAACGAGTCGCAGGAGCGTATGGGTTTGTTGGTCAACAAGAAAGACAAGGACATCATCAAGGAGACCGCCGAACGCGAGCGGGCGCCGTATTATGAAGTGGGCGAGGTGACTGGCGACGAGCGCCTGCGTTTTGTCCGCAAGAAAGGCAAGGCTCCCATCGACTTGGCCATCTCCGACTTCTTTGGTAGTGCACCTAAGACGATTTTGAAAGACAAGACCAAACCTTATCATTTCAAGAAAATCAGTTACACCAAGCGCGACATACACAAGTACCTCAACAATGTGCTGCAAATGGAAGCCGTAGCCTGCAAAGACTGGCTAACCAATAAGGTGGACCGCTCCGTGACGGGTCGTGTGGCGCAGCAGCAGTGTGTGGGCGAGATTCAATTGCCTTTGAGTAACCTCGGCATCAGTGCCTTGGACTACAATGGAAGGCGAGGCATTGCCACCGCTTTGGGCCATGCCCCGATAGCGGGTCTCATTGACCCGGCCGCCGCATCGCGTCTTTCGGTTTCCGAGGCTTTGACCAATATTCTATGGGCTCCGATTGAAGGTAACCTTGAAGGTGTTTCGCTGAGCGCCAACTGGATGTGGCCTGCCAAGCAGGAAGGCGAAACGGCTCGTCTTTATGAAGCCGTGAAAGCTTTGAGCGACTATTGCGTGGCTTTGGGTATCAATGTGCCGACTGGCAAGGACAGCCTCTCCATGACCCAAAAGTATCCCGATGGTGAGAAGGTCGTCGCTCCTGGAACGGTCATCGTTTCCGCTGCAGGCGAGGTCTCGAACATTCGTCAGGTCATTCGTCCCGTAATGAAGGCCGATGAGAACACAGAACTTCTTTACATCGATTTCTCAAAGGATGGCTTTGAGTTAGGTGGTAGCAGCTTTGCTCAGAGCATCGGTGCCATCGGTCAAGCTGTGCCTGACGTGAAGAATGTCAACTACTTCAAGAAGTGTTTCAATGCCATCCAGAAACTCATTGAGAGCAACCTCATCTTGGCAGGTCATGATGTGTCGGCAGGTGGTTTGATTACCACGTTGTTGGAGATGAACTTCGCGAACACAACTTACGGCATGAACCTCGACCTCAGTGCTTTCGACAAGGACGACTTGATGGCCGTGTTGTTCTGCGAGAAGCCTTCGGTGGTCATCCAAGTCTCCAACGACGGCATCGCTAACCGTATGTTACGCGAGCTGGGCATCACCTTCAAGATGATAGGCAAGCCTCAAGCCAAGCGTCAGGTCAACATCCTGCATGCCGAACATAACTATATCTTTGACATCGACGAGTTGCGCGACATTTGGTTCAAGTCGTCGTATCTGCTTGATTGCAAGCAGAGCGGTCCACGCAAGGCCATGGAGCGTTTCATGAACTACAAGAAACAGTATCTGCACTATAGCTTTGGTAGAAACTTCACTGGCACTGCTGCCAGCCTCGGCATCGACATGCATCGCCGCAAGCCCACGGGCATCAACGCGGCCATCATCCGCGAGAAGGGCTGCCAGTGCGACCGTGAGATGGCCTACGCCCTGTATCTCGCTGGCTTCGACGTACGTGACGTTACCATGACTGACCTTGCCACAGGCCGCGAAGACCTCAAAGATGTGAATATGATTGCCTTCATCGGAGGTTTCTCCAACTCCGACGTGCTGGGCTCGGCCAAAGGCTGGGCAGGTGCCTTCCTTTATAATAAGAAGGCCAAGAAAGCCCTCGATGACTTCTATGCTCGTGAGGACACCCTCAGTCTTGGCGTGTGCAATGGCTGCCAGCTGATGATGGAACTCGGCCTGCTCTATCCCGACCACGAGGAACACCCCGTGATGATGCACAACGACTCGCATAAGTTCGAGTCTGGTTTTCTTAATGTGGAGATTGCCCAAAACGAGAGCGTGATGCTCAAGTCGCTATCGGGTCGCCGCCTCGGCGTGTGGATTGCCCATGGTGAGGGGCGCTTCTACTTCCCCTGCTATCGCGATAAATACAAGATTGTGATGAGCTACGGTCAGGACGAATACCCAGGCAACCCCAACGGCAGCGACTGGTCAACGGCAGCGGTCTGTTCCAATGATGGTCGCCATCTTGCCATGATGCCGCACCTTGAGCGTGCTTTCTTGCCTTGGCAGTGGGCTTACTATCCCGACGAGCGCAAGAACGACGAAGTCTCGCCTTGGATGGAGGCGTTTGTGAATGCTCGGAAGTGGGTGGAGGAGAATAGGAAGTAATAGAGGAGGTTATACAGCAATACCTGTTTGCATCACATCGTCGTAAAGCGGCGACCATTGGTCTTCCATCATCAGGACGGGTTCGATACGAAGGTTGACTTTACGCACATTTCGGTTGAGGGCAATGGATAGTTTCAGCCAGTCGCCTTCCAAGGTGGGGACGATGACGGCAACATCAATATCGCTCCAAGGGTTGGGATTTCCCTTACTGTAGGAACCGTAAAGATACACCTTGACCTTGCCATCGAAAAGCGGCGCAATCACTTGCTTGTATTCCTTTACGATGTCAAGTGCCTCAGCTTGGGTCAGAACTTTTGGAGTATCCATTGCTTGAATTGTTTGGTTTTATCAATAATGTCAAGACTTACTTGCTCGTTTAAGTGTGCCGCAAGGTTTTGTTTGTATTCAGGATAGCGGGCTTCGATGTTCATTGGCACCATAAAATCGATGAATTCCAGTTGTTCTTCGGTCATTTGGTTCAGCAATCCGCAATCATCAAGCAACTTGACATGGCTATGAATGTAAGGCGGAAGGTCTTCGCGAGTTGCTGTCCAGTAGGCTTTGAGAAGTTTCTCCATGACTTAGTGGCACATAAAAGCGACATAAAGCCAGTGTTTGGTCTTATGCATGTCTTCAGCGACATCCAAATCCTCTTCAGCAATGTTGAGCCAATATTGAACTTTTTCTTCTTTTTCCATCTGTAACGAACCACTATTCGACTGCAAAATTAGAAATTTTTCCAAACTTGACTTGTAAAATTCAGATTTTCGTTATTTTTGCGCTGTCGTAAAGCTGAAAAGCCAAGCGGCGGACATATTGAAAGAAAGGCGTTGTACTAACGCTTTATCTGTGGCTTGCTGAACTTCGCAACTTCAAACCATCCACAAGATAAGGCAATAGCCAACGCCCATTATGGTAGTTTATACATATTCCTCAATTTGTGTATTCTAACAGCGTGGGCATTAGGCATTGCTTATCCTTGGATGGTAGGCAATGCGAAGGCCTCAGCAAGCGGGATGAGCAATAGTTCAGATACCTGCGCTTCTTTTTTTGGTGTGTTTTGAATGTAACTAATCAAATGTGAAATGAATATGGTGTTTAGGGTGTCGGCACCACCGAAAAAGGAAAAAAGCGATGAACCGAAGAATGACATTTTTGGGCATAATGCTACTTGTATTGTGCTTCGTAGGTTGCACTAAGCCGGACGATGGAAACCAAAATGGTAATGGAAGTAACAGTAATGGATTGGTAGGTTGGTATGCCGACAAGAATCGTGTTGGAAAACAATCGGATTTTACTGAAATCAACAAAGCCATTAACAATCATGAATTATTATCTTCCTATCCTACAATTGGAAATTACTATTACGCTTCACGCGAACTTTTCATTAATAATGGGATGTATAGCGATAGCGATGCTCATTTCGGGAGGTTACGTTTCTCAGTTCCTAATCCAATAACAGTTTATCGTATCCTTGACAATCAGACATTCCTGCTATACAACCCATTTCTATACGAAGATGGTGCTGGATCGGGCGAAGCTGTTTACAAATTGTATGCAGGTAGCATTTTTGGAAACATGACTTACTATGATAATCCAACGTATTATACCTATTATAAATCCGACAACAAACTGTTTGTTTCAAATGGAGACATCTTCACCATCACTGGCAATGGACTGATAAAGGATGGAAGTTCGGCGGTATTCAACAAATATGATCCGACAAAGAGATATTAAAAACAATAACACAAAATAAGTTTAATTATGAGTAAAAAAATGAATTTTTTCGGCATGATGCTATTGGCGTTATGTCTGGCAGGCTGCACTAAGTCTAATGAAGGTAACAATAGTGGAAACAACAATGGCGGTGGCACAACAACTAACAAAGTTAGGGTAACAACCTATACACCCGCTGATATTACAAGCACTTCCGCTTCGTGCGGCGGAGATGCGATTGTTGAAGGGAATGTTGTGCTATACGAACTAGGTGTTTGTTGGGATACTTCATCCAATCCAACTGTGTCTGGTAACAAACAATCTACTGGTTCTTGTGGTCAGCCCTACGTCTGCACAATCAGCAATTTGTCACCTGGCACAAGTTATCACGTGCGGGCTTTCGCTTACGACGGTACAAACTACTACTATGGCGAGGACAAGAATTTTACCACCGCATCATCTGGTGGAGGTGGTGGAGGCGGTGGTGGCAGCACCAATTATGATGAGAAGATTCTTGGAGGTTGGAGTTGTGATCTCAATTTAAGCGGTAATAATTTCGTTTATATCACTTACTATTTTGACAGGAATCAACCAGGAAAACTGGATTATCAGTATAGCATCAACAATGAGTATGGTATTCACGCCAAAGGAACATATACCGTATCGGGCACGACAATTACGGCAACATACAACAATGTCAGTGTCCATGATGTGAACTGGAATCCCACCACAATCAACGGCTTCACCGATGGCCAATCCAAAACAGTAACTTATACGATACAGTCATGTACCGACAATATGTTGGTGATGATTGAAAGTATTGAAGGCAAAACTCTTACATTGGAAAGATATAATTAATGCAAAAACAGAACAATATGAAAAGATTTGTAAAAATAGTGGCATATACAATGATGGTTTTAGCGGTTGTTTGTGCAGCGGGTTGTACAAAGCCAAACAATGATGACAACAATCAAGAATATCCCTCGGGCGGGGGAAATAACGGAAGTAACAATGGTGGAGAAACACCATCCTCTCTACAGACAATTGAGCAATTGATTTCTGAAAATGTGAAAGTTACAATTGGATACGAGGATTATCACTTTGTTCCTGACATCGAATGTAATTGGGGAAGTGTGTTTCCTGGCAAAACCATAAAATGCGGTGTTGAGTATGGCTATCTTCGTGAGGGTGAGTCTGATTATGTGCTGGATTGTCGGCATTATCTTCCGCGAAGCGGAAGCGTGTTTGTCGATTTTGTTCTTATGTTTTATGTAGCAAACGAACATGATTGGCCTTTTGCCTCGAATTGCTACTTGGCGCATGGAACTTACGAATACTACAAAGATAAAATCCAATCTGGAGGAACGATGACCGCTGATGATTGGAGTTTGTATAACCAAGTATGCGAAACGCTTAATGATGGTGAAATGAAAGCTGCAAAAGCTTTGAAAGGAAGATTTTTTGTAGAAGTGGATGGCATACAATACAATTACAAAAAGTTCCATTTCGAGACCTCGCCTAATATCCATGCTGTTGTGACAAACTGATTTGATGAACAATAAATTATGAGGAGATGAAAACTCTTTTGAAATCTATAGTTGGTCTTTGTGTGATGGCAATGATGTGTATTATGGGTTGCACCAAGCCAAGCATCGATGACAACGGAAATAACAACAATAATAACGGGAATTCCGGCGGTGGTAATTCTGGCCCTGATGTTACGGTAACCACCTACACACCATCTGACATTACGACATCGTCTGCTGTTTGCGGCGGTTTTGTGCAAGTGGTACAAGGTTTGTCACTCACGAAAGTGGGCATCTGCTGGAGCACTTCACCCAATCCAACTGCCAACGACAGCCAATTGTCATCAGACGCTTGGAATGAGCCTATCGTGAAAACCATATCAGGGCTTTCACCCAATACTACATATCATGTTCGGGCTTTTGCCTTGCGTGGTTTGGAGTATTATTATGGTGAAGACAAGTCTTTTACCACGCTTTCAGATGGCGGAGGCGGAGGAGGGGGCGGTGGTACAACACCGACGCTACCAAGTGTTTTTACACTATACGTAGACAATGTTACCCAAACCTCAGTGCTGGGAGGCGGAAATGTGACAAATGATGGCGGTGCCACGATAATCGAGCGGGGCCTCTGTTGGAGCGTTTCTTCCAATCCAACCATTAGCGACAGCCATTTGAGCAACGGCGGGGGAACAGGAGAGTTTTGGCTGTCCATTACTGGCTTGGCTGCAAACACGACTTATCATGTGAAAGCATACGCCACCAATAGTGTTGGAACAAGTTATGGCAATGAAGTGATATTTACCACAATAAGTACCGTGTCGTGGCCTGATGGGGTGTTGCCTGGCGTTTTTTCTGTGAGTGCAACGAAGAAGGTGCGCTTCTCGCAGGGGAATCTACAATACAAAGCTTTAATTAATGAGTGGCGATTTGCTGATAATCAATATGAATATGTTGGAAGTGCCAATAAATACATTTCTCAAAACTACAATGGTTATATTGATTTATTTGGCTGGGGAACAAGTGGATGGAACAATGGAAACAAATATTACAACCCTTGGGATATTGATTCTTCTGATGAATTATTAAATGAGGGCTATGGCCCAATATATTATGTAGGAGACATTCTGATGGAGTCCGACTTAACAGGAAATTATTGCAAAGCTGATTGGGGAGTTCATAACGCCATTAATAATGGTGGAAATCTGGCTAATCAATGGAGAACATTGACTCAACAAGAGTGGGAATATGTTATTTCTAATCGTAATACATCGTCTGGTGTCAAGTTCGTCAAGGCAATTGTCTGCAATACCAAAGGCTTGGTTTTACTGCCTGATGATTGGTCTACATCAACTTATGTCTTGAATAATGTAAATCAAGAGAATGCATCTTATAATTGTAATGTAATATCGAAGTCACAATGGGATGATTTAGAGGTTAATGGTTGTGTGTTTTTGCCTATAACAGGAGATCGAGACAAAACTAATGTAAGATACTTAAATGAAGGCTATTATTGGTCGAGTACAAGAGACTCTTTCCCATTTACGGGTATGGCGTGTAGTATGGGATTTAGAGATGATAAGCTTTTTACAAAAGGCCATAGCATGAGACCTTTAGGTCATTCTGTTCGTCTCGTCAAAGATTATTAAATACATGTGTAATGACAAATCAAACAATATCAAAATGAAAAATCCACAAAAAACTATCAAAACCCTAGCAATGTCAGCTCTTGTGCTGCTTTCGTTGTCACTAACATCTTGTGAATTCATGTTGGGAATGGTTGAAGGTATGGCTGCGGGAATGGCTGGTTATGGCAGTTATGGTTACGGCTATGGACCTGGTGTGTATACACCAAGTTATGGGGGGACGACAGTCCCATCTTACAAACAGCAATCCATACAAACTCAAGTTCAAGGCACAGCCAATTTCAATCAACAGATGAACCAGGTGATGCAGAATAATATGAATGCTATTTCCAATATGCCTGCTCCAACTACTGCTCCGATAATGGTTCCCCAGACTACTTCAACAAGTAGTTCATCATCAAATAACAGTAGCAGTTCCCATCAAGTCAAAAAGCCACATGCCGATTATAAAGATTGCCATATATGCCACGGAAGTGGTGTGTGCATCACTTGTGGAGGTAAAGGCTGGTATAACAATCCATATGGCACGGGAAGAGTTGAATGTTCAAATTGCAGTAAAACGGGAAAATGCCGAACATGCAACGGAACAGGCAAGGTTCTTGGGCCAACTAAATGGGATTGAATTTGTCAAAGTGTTGCAAAATAAAATCGGCGGGGCAAATAACTCCGCCGGTTTCTTTAATGGAGGTTCATTTGGAAACACTGAGGTCAGATGGCTTTTTTGTACTTTGCTTAAATGTCCGGGAAAAGTTGTAATTTTGCAAAGTCAAAATCAATCCAGAAAAACGGCCATGACCATAGAGGACATAAGAAAGAATCCTTACAATCCGCTTATTGCCGATGTGTTGTACAAGACATCGTATCTTGAGAGTTGGGGGCCTGGAGTGAAACATATCGTAGAGGCTTGCAGAAAACAGAATGTTCCTGACCCTGAATGGAGTTTGAGAGGTGGGTTTGTGACGGTGACTTTCCGTAGGAGTACCCAGACGAACAACCTAACGAACAACCTAACAGATGTTCAAAAGTCCATTTTGGATGTGTTGCAGCAAAACCCAAAAGTAGGTAGAAATAAAGTGTCTGAAATTGTGGGTATCACGCCCGAAGCCGTAAAAATACAATTGGATCGTCTGAAAACATTAGGTATCATAGAACATATAGGCCCGGCTTTTGGTGGCTATTGGAGAGTTATTGAGAAAGGAATCACATTAAGTAAAGAAGACCTGAAAGAATAATAACCATGCCCAAAGAAAAAATCAACAAAACCAACGCCTGCCGCATCCTCGACCAGAGGAAGGTGGCTTATGATTTGATTCCATACGAAGTCGATGAGAACGACCTTGGGGCGCAGCACATCGCCGACCAGTTGGGTGAGGACATTGACCAAGTATTCAAGACCTTGGTGCTGAAAGGCGACAAGATCGGTCATTTCGTGTGTGTCATCCCAGGCAACGACGAGCTCGACCTGAAGAAGACCGCCAAGGCTACGGGCAACAAGAGCTGCGACCTCATCCCGATGAAGGAGTTGTTGCCCCTGACGGGTTACATCCGCGGCGGCTGCTCGCCCATAGGCATGAAGAAGCAGTTCCCCACCTTCATCCACGAGACCAGCGAGTTGTTCGACTACATCTACGTCAGCGCGGGTGTGCGTGGCTTGCAGTTCAAACTCGACCCGCAGGATTTGATTCGGGTGGTGGACATGACCGTCGCCGACTTGACCCTTTTTGAAATCGGCCCCAAATGAGTTACACCATCCGCAAATCCACCTTGGCCGACCTGCCGGTCATCCTCAGCCTTCGCGACCAGGCGCGCGAGATCATGCGTAGCTATGGCAACACCTTCCAGTGGCCCGACGGCTATCCGCGCGATGACATGTTCCGGAGAGACATCGAAGTGGGTGGCAGCCACGTGATGATAGACGAAAGGGGAGAGGTGGTCGGCACCTTTGCCTTGCTGCCCAGCCCCGAGGTGACCTATAACGTCATTTATGACGGCCAATGGCTTGACGATGAGCCTTATCACGTCATCCACCGCATCGCCAGCACTCCCGATTCACATGGCGTTTTGGACGCCGTCTTGGACTATTGCGAAAGCCAAGTCGACAACATCCGCATCGACACGCACGAGGCCAACATCATCATGCGCAAGGGCCTGGAACGGCATGGCTATCAATACTGTGGCATCATTTATCTTTTGGATGGTAATGAGCGTCTGGCTTTCCAGAAAGTTATGCATTAATGGAAATTATTTTGTAGTTTTGCAATCAAAAAAGAGATGCTATGGAGACATTGCAAGAAAAAGAGGTTCAAGGTCGCGATTTATTAATTGCATTGAGAAACAAGGTGCTGGCTCTTGTTTCGCAATCTGAAAGCGAAGAATTGCTTGCCGAGGCTATGGCTATTCTTAGCGGCAGGTCGTTGCCTTGTGCATACTCCTATGAACAGATGCTTAGCGTGCTTCGTGAGGCTGAAGCAGATTACCAAAACGGAGACTATGTAAGTCATTCAGCCATTTGCGAACGTTATGGAGTGTGAAATACATTGGTTGAGGCACGCTTCAAACGAACTCGATGAGATATTTCAGTTTTACAGCGAGTTTGCAAATCCGCAAGTAGCCAGGCGTAGAATTGAAAAGATAATTCATGCCATTGGTAATCTTCATACTATGCCTTTCTTAGGCGTGCAAGACGAAGACTTTACTGAGATTAGGGCTTATCGCTATTTGGTAATTCTGACCTATAAAGTGTATTACTTTATTGAAGATGATCATGTCTACATCACCTCCATCTGGGATTGTAGGCAGGGCGGGAAAGCATTCTAATCAATATTCTCAATAATTTTATCCTCTTCCGCCAAATCAGGCACCAGCCGCTGGATGGGCTTGAAGCGGTAGAAGAAACGGATGGCAATGACACGCACGACGGTGTAAGCGGGGATGGCAACAAGCATTCCGACCGTGCCACCGATATGGCCTGCCATGAGTAGCACGATGAAAATCTCCAAGGGATGCGCCTTGATGCTCGTTGAGTAGATGAGCGGTTGGTAGATGAAGTTATCGATGAGCTGTGCGGCCAGCATGATGGCGAGGATGATAAGGGCGAAGACCCAGATGTTGACATCCAAACCTGCACCTGTGCCTAGCTTCAAGACGATGCCGAAGACAATGCCAATGACATCGCCAATGAGCGGACCGACATAAGGAATCACATTGAGCAAACCAGCGATGAAGCCGATGGCGATGGCATAGCTGAAATCGAATCGAGCAATGAGCCACAAACCGAGGAAGTCAACCAAGGCCACCCCTAACATCTCGATGAACAAACCCACAAAATAGCGTGACAATAGCTGCTTGATTTCGCTTAAGGTCTTGCTTAATGTCAATTCGTGCTTGTCAGGTACAAAAGCACAGATGATTCGCTCAAACAGCCCCTCTTCTTTAAGGAAAAAGAACGAGATGAACACGATGGCAAACAGAGCTACGAAGGCGCTGGTGACCAAAGAAGCCACTGACCCAACGATGCCGCTCACTTTTCCGAAATCAACTAGCTCACGGATTTTATCCATGAGAAGTGCGGAAAGATCGAAATCTTCGCCCAGGTTGGGAAACATTCCAATCAGCCATTCATTCACTTTGTCGATGGGATTAGAATCGAAATAGCTGCTCGCTTCAATGGCCGAGGCATCCATGACGATGTTGGAAACCAAAGGAACCATCTGTGTGACAATCATCGTCAGAAAGAAAAAGATGAGCAGGATGGTGAGCACGGCCAAGAGCCAGTTGGGTGCGCTCTTTCCTTTGATTTTTATCTTTCGCATCAGCTGCATGAGCGGGCGTCCAATCATGGAGACCACAAAGGCCACGATGATGTAGATAAGCACGTTCTTGAAGTACCAGCACAAGGCAAGAACCAAAGCCAAACCAGCCAATTTAATGATGTAACCTGCTAATTTATCGGTGTTTCGCTCGTTTTCCATGGGAATTTTTCTGATTTGAAGTGACAAAATTAGTATTTTTTCAATCCTAATAGACGATTTTTGGTAATTTTGCGTTCTCTTTCAAAAAGGAGTCTCACCATTTGTAATTATCGTCCCAAATGAAACGCATACATCTTATCTCATTGTTAGCACTTTTCCCTTTCGCCACTTTGTTTGCGCAAGTATATGAACCTTTGGCGCCTGATGCTGATACTTTGGAACTTGATGACCAGAGGGTCAATGACTTGAACTCAGGTAAGGCTGTTGTAGAAGAGTCGACAGTGATGGAAATGCTGGACATGGTGAGTTCCTATGGTATGACGAAAGATGTGTACTTAGACATCGACAAGAACGCTTGGAACAAGTATGGTTTCAAGGAAGACGATGTGCCAGCCTACGATGACAGCGTCTACATGCAACGCATCCAGGCCTTGGCCTCCGAGACCATGATTCCTCTGACTTTCAACAGCCATGTCAAGTCGTTTATCGAGTTGTATGCCAACCGCCGTCGTCAGCAGTCAAGCCGTATGTTGGGACTTTCCTACGTCTATTTCCCGATGTTTGAGGAATACCTTGCCAAATATGACCTCCCTTTGGAATTGAAGTATCTGGCCATGGTAGAGTCGGCGTTGAATCCTATTGCAGGCTCGAAGGCGGGCGCCAAAGGCTTGTGGCAGTTTATGCGTGGCACAGGGTCTGAATATGGCTTGAAAGTGAGTTCTCTTATCGATGAGCGCTACTACCCTGAAAAAGAGACCGATGCTGCCTGCCGATACCTGAAAAACCTTTATGCGCGTTATGAGGACTGGTTCCTCGTGCTGGCTGCCTACAACTCAGGTCCAGGCACGGTCAACAGAGCCATCATCAGGGCGGGTGGCGTGAAGAACTATTGGGCTATTTGGCCTTACCTACCCGCTGAGACACGTGGCTACGTTCCGGCTTTTATCGCCGTGACCTACGTGATGAACTATGCTCCTGAGCATAACCTTTATCCCATGAATCCCGGCCTATTGATGCATGGCACCGACACTGTGTTGGTACGCGATCGTGTGGCTTTCGACCAAATCAACGAGTGCATCGGTGTACCCATGGTCGATTTGGAGTTTTTCAACCCGCAATTCACCAAACGTGTTGTCCCAGGTTCGAAAGAATCCCCCTATGCGCTGCGCATGCCCACTAAGTACACCTTACGCTTCACGCAGCTCGAGGACAGCATTTACAACTATGTAAGCAAGTCCGAGAAAGCACGAGAGATTATTGAGGAAAAGGTGGAGGAGGTGAGCGACAGTTTCGTCCATGTGGTGAAAAAAGGCGAGAGCCTTGGCAGCGTTGCGAGGAAATACCACGTCACCGTGGCGAAAATCAAGAAGTGGAACCACTTGAAACGCGAAACCCTCCATGTTGGACAACGTCTTACTATCTATCGCTCTGGCTCTTCTATGGCTCAAGTAAATAATAAGACTACTAAGAGTAGTGCCAAGAGTGCCAAGAACAATAGCAAGGCGACAAAATCGGCCGCGCCCAAGACTCACACCGTGAAGAAAGGAGAGACACTCAGCTCCATCTCAAGGAAATATGGTTGCACGGTCAACGACCTCAAGAAATGGAACAAGCTGAAGGGCAACAGTGTTAAAGTTGGGCAGAAGTTGAAGATTAAGAAATAACCAGATTGCAGGCCTTAGGCTTGCACATAAAACACCAACATACTATGAAGAACGCTCTGAAAATCGCCATCATTGTCTTGATTGCCGGCATGATGGTGTCGTGTGAAGAATCCAGTGGCCCAAGAAAAGCCCGTTCTGTGGGCGGCACTCGCGAAATCCTTGTCATCACGCAAAACCCTGACCAATGGGATGGCACCATAGGCGACACCCTCCGCAGTTTCTTCCTGCAGGAACAATACGGACTGCCCCAACCTGAGTCCCGCAACAACTTGGCGCACATCAATGCGGAAGCCTTCTCCGATATGTTCAAGAAACACAAGTGCATCTTTGAGGTTGAGATTGACCCAACCCTCAAGGAGGCTGTGGCCAAGACCATGGAAGACCATTGGTCGGCACCGCAGCGTTATGTGAAAATCAGTGCTCCCAATGTAGCCTCGTGGCTTGCGGTTTTCGACAAGCAGAAGGAAATCTATCAGCAGTGGTATGACAAGGTGGAACGTGAGCGCATCTTGACCGTGTTTCGTCCCACTAAAGACGATTCCATCGCCAGTGCCATCGCCAAGAGGTTCGGCTTCACTTTGACTGTACCTCAAGGCTTTTACATCGCCAAGTCCGAGCCCGATTTTATGTGGCTTCGCAAGGAACTGGAACGCTCGAGTTCCGACATCGTCATCTATCAGATACCTTACCGCGACACTTTGCAGTTTGAGCCCAAGGCCTTGCTCTCGATGCGTGACCTGATGATGGGGCAACACATTCCAGGCCCTTCTGAAGGTTCCTATATGGGCACAGAGACTAAGTTCGTGCCGCCTTTGGTGACCACGGCAAGCCAATTTCCTGCCGGATACGCCAAGGAGATGCGAGGCATGTGGAAGGTGTACAATAATTATATGGGCGGTCCTTTCGTCTCCTACACCTTCGCCAATAACCGCACTGGACAGCTTGTCACCATCGAAGGCTTCTATTATGAGCCCAACCAGAAGAAACGCAATCTTATGCTCCAGCTTGAATCTATCGCCTACAGCTTGAAGTTCGTCGAGGAATAGTTTTTTATGGATGTCCCGCATCTGCAATGGTTCAAGACCGAGGAGCGCGAGGGGAAGACTTATGTTTACGACCCATTGCGTCGTCGGCAGGTCGCACTGACTCCTGAGGAGGAAGTCAGGCAGCGAGTGCTGTATCTTTTGGTGGAGCGTCACAAAGTGCCTGCGGGTTTGCTGGCAGTGGAGTATTCGGTGAAGGTGAATGGTTTGGACAAGCGTGCCGATGCAGTTGTGTTTGGCACTGAGGGTCTTCCCTTGATGATTGTAGAATGCAAGGCCCCATCGGTGACGCTTACTGAGGCTGTGCTTGAGCAGGCTGTACGCTATCATTCCGCACTAAGACCCAAATACTTGCTACTCAGCAATAGTAACACTACCTATTGTTTCAAGGTAGATGGCCAAAGATTAAGTCCACTTGACCATCTCCCGGATTACACTGAAATGATGACCTAACAGGTTCATACTTCTGCACTGGTTGTTGCAGGCCTCAACAGGTATGTCATCCCCGCGAAGGGACGTGGGCAAAGGCATGGGATCTATACCTGATGAGGCCGTTATGCAAGGTCTTTGCTTCTTTAACCGCCTCCTATAGATTCCTAGCCAACGCACAAGTCCACCTTGGAATGACATAGGAGGCGGGCTCTTACTATACCAAGTGCTTTTTATGTCTATGCGAACGTAAACAATAGGTTCCCGAAGAAATTCCAAAGCGTGGAGGCACCCACGGCAAAGACCTTGCTGAGGTAGAAGTTCCATTTCAGTTTGCCATTGAGTAGCCACACCGTTAGTGTGTCGATGCCCAAGCCGACCAACGCGATGCCAAAATACTTCACATATTCAATCCCGATTTGTGGATTGGTGCTTTGGAACGTCCAGATGCGATTGAGCAGGTAGTTGGTTGTGGCAGCAACAATGAAGCCTAGGATATTGCTTAGGTATTTGTTCCATTTGAGCCATTCCTTGCAGACATAGGTAACGCCGAAGTTGACGAAAACACCTGAAAAACCTACCACTCCGAACTTCAGGAATTTCAGGAGGAAGGTGCGGCTGAGTTCTATGTCCAACAAGGCTTTCATGGCTTTCGAATCGTCCTGCAAAAATAGTAATAATTAATAAGGTGTTTGAAGCTACTTGGAATTTTCTACTTTGAGATTCCCGTTGGGAATGGAGAGTTGTTTGTTTTGTGAACCGTGGCGGCATGTGAAGTTTGCGGTTCGTAAGCGTTACTTGCCGCCGCATGAAAAACAAGTGAGTTGACTCCATTTCCCAGGAAATCCCTATGTGATTTTTTTGATTTTTTCTTGTCAGAAGGGCATTCCTGTAAAAAAAGACTATATTTGCAGAAAATTTATGACGATGAACGCGGTGAAAGACATCTCCATCGAAGCCTACGACTATCCTCTGCCCGAAGATCGCATCGCCAAGTATCCCTTGCCTGAGCGTGATGATTCGAAGCTTTTGGTATTGAAAGGCAATGAGTTGCTAGAATCGCAGTTCAAGCACATCGGTGATTTCCTCTCCAAGGAAACCTTGTTGGTCTTCAACGAGACTAAGGTCATTCGTGCCCGCTTGCAATTCCATAAGGCAACGGGTTCGCGCATTGAGGTGTTTTGTCTTGAACCGGAACAGGACTATCAGCTGGCATTTTCGTCCAATTCTCCAGTCCGATGGAAGTGTCTGATAGGCAACTCGAAAAGATGGAAAGAAGGTCCGCTTTCTATGGAGTTGACGGTGGGAGGGAAGCCCGTGGTCTTGACGGCGCAACGCATCGCGCAGAACGATCAGTATGCCGAGATTGAGTTCTCATGGACGCCTGAGAGTCTTTCGTTTGCCTCTGTGCTTGAGGCTGCCGGCGAGATTCCTTTGCCGCCTTATCTGCATCGTGACGCCGAGCCTGCTGACCGCGACCGTTACCAGACCGTCTTTGCCCGTTACGATGGCTCGGTGGCCGCCCCTACGGCGGGGCTGCATTTCACCCAACCGCTCATCGCAGCCCTGCGTAACCAAGGCTTCACCTTCGACGAGGTGACACTGCACGTCGGGGCAGGTACGTTCAAACCTGTCGCGACCGACACCATAGGTGAACATGCTATGCATTCTGAGACCATTATTGTGCGCCGGTCGTTGATTGAAAACTTAGTTTACCATTTCGGGAAGCCGATTGTCCCTGTCGGAACCACTAGCACCCGCACTTTGGAGAGCCTCTATTGGATTGGCGTGATGCTCAAGGAGCAAGGTTCCGATTTGCGTCCGCTGCATGTGGAGCAGTGGTTCCCCTACGAAAGCCATGCCCCACTTTCGGCAGTAGAATCCCTACAATATGTATTGGATTACCTTGACCTTCATGGCCTAACCCGCCTTGAAGCCACAACGGCCCTTATGATTGCACCTAATTATAATATGCGTATCATCACTGGGCTGATTACAAACTTTCACCAGCCAAAGAGCACTTTGTTGCTGTTGGTTTCTGCGCTCATTGGTGAGCGTTGGCAGGAATGCTATCGTTTCGCTTTGGACCATAATTTCCGTTTTTTGAGCTATGGTGACAGTTGTTTATTCTTACCGTGATTTTCTGGCACGGTTTTTGTGTTTTTTTCAAATCGAAAGCAACAAAATTAATTATTCACTTTAAAACTTAATCAAAATGAAAAGATCTATTCTATTTGGAGTCCTGGCAATGTTTGCCGTGAGCGCCCTGAGCGTCCAGAACTTGAATGCTCAAAATGTCAAACCGGCTGTGAAACCTACACAAGCCATCAATGAACCTAAGGAGAAACCGAAGAATCCATCGGAAATTAAAGGTTCCAATACTACCGTGACCGTCAATCCCGCAGCGAAGGACGAGTCCAAGGAAACTTCGATGAGATCTGCACAAAACCCAAAGGGACAAAAGGATCTCAAGACTAATAAGACCAATAAGCCCAGCAAGCCCAAAATGGTCAAGGATAAGAAGATGAAGAACGATGCCAAAGCCGATCAGAATCAAGAAGGCCAGAAGAAACAAGGCAAGGATGGCTTCCAAAAAAAGGAATATAAGCCCAGCAAGCCCAAAATGGTCAAGGATAAGAAGATGAAGAACGATGCCAATACCAATGAGCAAAATGCCAATCAAAACGCTCAGGGCAAAGATAAAAAGCCCGGTATTGTTAAGCCCGGTCAGAATGATAAGATGGAGAATAATGCCCAGGTCAATGAGCAAAATGCCAATCAGAACGCTCAGGGCAAAGATAAAAAGCCTGGTATCGTAAAGCCTGGTAAGAATGATAAGATGGAGAATAATGCCCAAGTCAATGAGCAAAATGCCAATCAGAACGCTCAGGGAAATGAAAAGCCTGGTATCGTAAAGCCTGGTAAGAATGATAAGATGGAGAATAATGCCCAAGTCAATGAGCAAAATGCCAATCAGAACGCTCAGGGAAATGAAAAGCCTGGTATCGTAAAGCCTGGTAAGAATGATAAGATGGAGAATAATGCTCAAGCCAGTGAGGTTGAGGCAAATCAAAAGAAAGAAGGCTACTATAACGCTAACAACAAAAATGACAATCCCGCCCTCAAAAAGGATGAACCTCAGGATCCTATTAATAATGTAGTTAGACCTAAAGAAAAGGTCAGCGAGGGAACTGGCACTCAAAATAACAACGACACGAAGTAAAACTTGCCCTGACGGTTAATGAAAAAAGCGGAATGCTAGAAAAACCTGGCATTCCGCTTTCTTTGTTTTAAGGCTTTTACTTTTTTCTACCCGAAAGCAACTCAGCGTAAGTGCGGAGGTGCTTTTTCTTTTCTTCGGACAAGCTGACGGCAGCTAAGGATTCGATGGCCTTGCGGTCGAAGTCGAGCATGACCTGTTCGACAGCTTCTTTTACGTGCAGTCGGTCGTAGAGGGCTTGTACCTCTTCTATTTTCTCCTCTTCGTCATGGTCGATGCGCAGGTTGAAGAGGTATTCAAGGCGTTTGCGGTCTTTTTCTGAGGCCAATTCCAATGCCTTCAAGTAGAGGTAGGTCTTCTTGTTGTCGGCAATGTCGCCACCATGCCGCTTGCCGAACACCTCCACATCGCTATAGAGGTCAAGGATGTCGTCTTGCAACTGGAAGCTCATGCCCATATTGATACCGAAATCGTAAAGATGTTGGATGTCGGCATTTGTTGCGCCAGCCACGGTCGCACCCATTTGCAGGGCAGTGGCTAGAAGGACAGCGGTCTTCAACCGGATCATTTCCAAGTATTCTGGGATGGTCACATTGCCTAAAGTCTCGAAATTGAGGTCCATCTGCTGCCCTTCACAAATCTCTATGGCCACCTTGCCTAGTTGCTTGGCAAGTTCCGCACCTTTCTTGGGTTGCAAGGCATATTGGAAGGCCTTGGCGAGCATGGCGTCGCCGGAGAGGATGGCAATGTCGGCGTTCCATTTTTGATAAACGGTCTCCTTGCCGCGCCTAAGTGGTGCCTTGTCCATGATGTCGTCGTGGATGAGCGTGAAGTTGTGGAAGGTCTCCAAGGCCAGAGCAGGCCATAAGGCCTCGTTTTCGTCGCCGTCAAACATCTCGTTGGCCAAGAGGCAGAGCATGGGGCGGAGGCGTTTGCCGCTTTGCAAGATGGTGTAGGCTATGGGTTCGTATAACTCCTTCGGCTGTCCGCTGAAGTCGGTCTTTGCCAAGAAATCGGCAAAATCTTGTTGCAGTTGCTTGATTTTTTCCATGAAATTAGAGGTTTTGATGCCACAAAATTAAAGATTTTCGTTGGAAACGGACAATTTGGAGCGGAATTTGTGGTTTTATAAATAATAAACCGGCTCTTCGACGGGCTCAGGGACCTTGCTTTTATTGTTGTTGAAGGTGCCTAAGCCTGTCGAAGGCTCCGTATGTTCAAATTGTATCAAAACAGAAAATCGATGAAATACCTCCGACTGATTCCTATGCTGTTGCTCGGCGCAATGTTGACAGCCTGCAACACGACCAAGAAACTCTATGAAGCCCAAGAATATGACCAGGTCATCCAGCGTCTGGCACCCGACATCTGCGATGGCGACATGAACGCCAGTCGTATCAATATGGTGGCAGCATCCTATCATAAGGCCAACCAAGCCGACCATGAGCGCATCCAAGCCTTGAAAGCTTCCGGTCAGCCCGATGTTTGGCCTGAAATCTATCAACGTTATTGCAGTATGAAAGGCCGCAATGATGCTTTGAAATGCTTCCCGACCAAGGTGAAAAACGGCATGAATTACGTGAATCTTGACCTTGATGAGGATATGACCATCGCCCTCAACAAGGCAGAGGCTTTCTTGCTAGCCAAAGCCAACCAACTCCTTAATACGGGCACACCTGTAGATGCCCTTGAGGCGGACAACTATATCGAACAGCTATGGCATACCAACAAGGACAACAGTAGCCTGCCCGAGTTGCAGAAGAAAAGTCTGCTGCGCCAGTCCGAACGCGTTCTGGTATCGGTCGATAACGACGACGAGCGTCCGCTGTTACGCGATTTCGTTGATGTTGTGCTGCATTTTGACGAAGGTGAAGTGCCAGCCAATGTGGTGCCTGCCACACACCGTATGCACTTGAAGAGCGACGATGCCGAGGTGAGGGTTGTCATCAACGACATCCAAGTCACTCCCGACCGCCTCGACGAGGTGACCTTCAAGGAAACCAATGGAGGCAAAACCGTTGAAGTGACTGACCACTCGCAAAACAAAACCGTTACTGTTTCAGGAGCGATAAAGTATTACGATGCCTACGGCTATCGCTCGCTGGCATCAGTGCCGTTCGAGGTGAAATCCACCTTCAAGAACGACTACACCACCATCAAGGGCAACCGCGAGGCCTGCTCGGCGGAGACTTTGAGCCGTCTCAACAGCCATCCTGTTCCCGTCCCGACGGACGAGAGCATGTTGATTGATGCCGCGCGAAAACTTAATGATTTGATTGCGTCGGAGCTGAAGAAGTAGATTTCTCCTTGTCCAATCGGTTCATTACCGAGTCCATAATGCGTTCCAGCACCTCGGGTTGTGTGGAATAAAACCTTATGTTTTGCACAAAAATGCTGTCCGTGATGCCATAATGCTCGAAGAATTGGTCGTAGTATTCCCTCGTCATCTTGTTATAGTCTTTCGGGGCGATTTTGACTGAATCTTCCTCTTTCTGGTCACGCTCTTTGGATTTTTGGTAGTTGATGTCAGCCTCGATGATTTGCACATCGGTCAACACATCAATCATTTCTTGCTCCGTGAGCAGCCGCTCGGGCATAAAACTTTTCTCCTTGTGACCGCAGGCGGTCACAAGGAGAAAGAGCAGAATAAAAAAGTATAGTTTTTTCATTCCCAATTAGTTACCCACATCCGACAAAAACTTAATACGCATCAGGCGCACTTCTTCCTCTTCATATTCGTCTTCACCAAGCTCACGTAGGGCGGCCTGCACATCATCCGATTCGGCCTCTTGGAAGTAATCAAGGATGTCTTGCTGGTGATAGATGTCGATATTCTCCTCGATATAATAGTTGATGTCGAGATGGGTGCCGCTCGACACGATGCTCTCAATTTCCGACAACAACTCGTCGAATTCCAAGCCCTTGCCATAGGCGATGTCTTCTAGCGGGATTTTCTTGTCGATGTTTTGGATGATGCCGATCTTGAGTGCGGAGTTGTTGACTACCGACTTCACCACCATGTCGTTCGGGCGGGTGATTTCGTTCTCTTCCACATACTCTTTGATGAGCTTGATGAAAGGCTCTCCGAATTTTTCGGCCTTGCCTGCGCCCACGCCCGCGATTTGGGTCATTTCCTCCTTGGTGATGGGGTATTGGATGGCCATGTCTTCCAACGATGGGTCTTGGAAGATGACGAATGGAGGCAGACCATTTTGTTTGGCGATGGTCTTGCGTAGGTCTTTCAGCAAGGCAAAGAGGGTCTTGTCGGCGCCGCCGTCCTTATTGGCGCCCATGGCTGCCATGGTCTCCGGATCGTCGTCGTCAGTGTTCTCGTAGTCGTGGTCCTTGACGAGCATGATGGTGTAAGGCTTCTTGATGAAGTTCTTACCCTCCTTGGTGATTTTCAGGATACCATAGTTCTCGATGTCCTTCGACAGCAGCTTGTTGACCAAAGCCTGGCGGATGACAGCGGTCCAATATTTGTCGTCATGTTCGTCGCCAGCACCGAAGAACTCGTTGTTTTCTTGCTTTGCCGCCTTGATGTCGCCAGTGAGTTTGCCGGCCAGCAGTTCAGCGATGTGCTTGGTCTTGAAGAGCTGTTTGGTGTCTTCCACGGCTTCGAGCACGAGCTTGAGGTCTTCCTTGCCGTCGAATTTCTCCTTTGGGAAGCGGCAGTTATCGCATGAGCCGCAGTTCTCCTTGTTGTATTCCTCGCCGAAATAGTGGAGTAGGAGTTTGTGGCGGCAAACGGCTGATTCTGCGTAGGTTACAGTTTCATTCAGCAGTTCGCGGGCGATTTCCTGTTCGGCCACGTTCTTTCCTTTGTTGAACTTTTCCAGTTTGTGGATGTCCTCGTAATCGTAGAAAGCGATGCAGTTGCCTTCGCCGCCGTCGCGACCCGCACGACCTGTCTCTTGATAGTAGCCTTCGAGGCTCTTGGGGATGTCGTGGTGGATGACGAAGCGCACGTCTGGCTTGTCGATGCCCATGCCGAAAGCGATGGTGGCCACGATGACGTCGACCTCCTCCATAAGGAACTTGTCTTGGTTCTCCTTACGTGTCTGGCTGTCGAGGCCGGCGTGGTAAGGCAGGGCGCGGATGCCGTTGACGACGAGCGTCTCGGCCAGTTCTTCCACCTTCTTGCGGCTGAGGCAGTACACGATGCCTGATTTGCCCGGGTTCTGCTTGATGTATTTGATGATGTCCTTGATGACGTCTTTGGTCTTGGGACGTACCTCGTAATAGAGGTTGGGACGGTCGAACGACGACTTGAAGACCTTGGCATCCATGATTTCAAGGTTTTTCATGATGTCGTTTTGCACCTTTACGGTGGCAGTGGCCGTCAGGGCGATGATGGGAAGGGTTTCGTCGATGGCATTGATAATGGGGCGCAGACGGCGATATTCGGGGCGGAAGTCGTGACCCCACTCCGAGATGCAGTGCGCCTCATCGATGGCAATAAACGAAATCTTGAGGCCACGCAGAAATTCGGTCGTCTCCTCTTTGGTGAGCGACTCGGGTGCCACGTAAAGCAGTTTGGTCTTACCACTCTTCAAGTCTTCCTTCACCTCAAGCAGTTCGGCTTTCGAGAGCGATGAGTTCATCACATGGGCGATGCCCAGCTCGGTGCCAAAGTTGCGGATCATGTCGACTTGGTTTTTCATTAGGGCGATGAGAGGCGAAACAACAATTGCAGTGCCTTTCGACATCAACGCCGGCAATTGGTAGCACAGCGATTTGCCGCCACCCGTGGGCATCAGAACGAAGGTGTTGTTACCGCCAAGGATGCTTTTGATGATCTCTTCCTGGTTTCCTTTGAACTGGTCGAAACCGAAAACATTCTTCAACAGTTTGTGAATCTCAAGGTCTTCTTTTTTTGCCATGATTTCCTCCTTTTGGTATTGTCCGAATTTTTGCGTTATTTTGCAATCTGTTTTGAAAAACTGCGTTATTGCCAAAGAGAGTTTTCTCCCCAATCAGCAAAGACAAAGTTATAGTATTTAACCAATACGGCGCAAGTAATTTTTGAGAAAAGATGACAAAAAAAGGAGAAATAATTCGATTTGCCTCTCAAATTATTGAGAATGAAGCGAATGCAGTCATTGGACTAAAAGCGAAATTGGACGACGATTTTGCCGAAGTTGTGGCATTGGCACTTGAAAACAAAGGAAATTTGGTGTTTTCGGGTATAGGGAAGAGTGCTATCATCGCTCAAAAGATTGTGGCTACGATGAATTCGACGGGCACCACGGCAGTGTTTATGCACGCCGCCGATGCCATCCACGGAGACTTGGGCATTGTCCGTGAGGGTGATATCGTTGTGATTCTCTCGAAAAGCGGCGAGACGCCTGAAATCAAGATGCTGGTGCCGCTCATCAAGTTGCGGGGCAACAAGATTGTGGCCATGGTGGGCAACCGCCAGTCGTATCTTGCCTCACAGGCCGACTATGTCCTTGATGTGACCGTGGATGAGGAAGCCATTCCGGGCAGTTTGGCACCAACCAGCAGTACAACAGCCCAACTCGTCATGGGCGATGCACTTGCATTAATATTAATGAGGTGTCGCGGTTTCTCCACCGATGATTTTGCTAAGTTCCATCCAGGCGGGGCGTTGGGCAAGCAACTCTATCTCCGTGTGAAAGACCTTTATGTTAGGAACGAGCGTCCCGAGGTGGGCCCCGACGACAACCTCACTCGCGTCATCATTGAGATGACCCACAAACGCTTGGGTGCCACTGTGGTGATGGAGAGCGGACAACTGTTGGGCATCATCACTGACGGAGACCTGCGCCGCATGCTGATGAAATACCCCAACATCGAGCAGGTGAAGGCCGCACAAATCATGACCTCCAACCCCAAGACCATCGACGAGGATGCCTTGGTGGTGGATGCCTTGCACAAGATGCGGGAGAACAGCATCACGCAATTGCCTGTGGTGCATGAGGGGAAATATTTGGGAATTATCCATTTGCATGATATATTGAAGGAAGGGATATTTTGAAATGAGACGGTCCTTCGACAGGCTCAGGGACCTGCGGCAACTGAATAACTGAATAACTGATAACTGAAGATGAAGCTAAGAACTGAAGATTTGGTCAAGAAATACGGTCAACGCACCGTGGTCAACAAGGTGAATGTTGAATTGGAACAGGGTGAGATTGTCGGTCTGTTGGGCCCCAACGGGGCTGGCAAGACGACTACGTTCTATATGGTGGTAGGGCTCATCAAGCCTTATTCTGGCAAGGTGTTCCTTGAGGATCAAGACATCTCCGACTTGCCCATGTACCGCCGCGCTCAAATAGGCATCGGTTATTTGGCGCAGGAAGCCTCGGTGTTCCGCCAGATGAGCGTGGAGGACAACATCGCCTCTGTGATGCAGTTCAAGAAAGGTCTCACGAAACAGCAGCAAGTCGAGAAGTTGGAGGGCTTGCTTGATGAGTTCGGCTTGCAGCATGTGCGCAAGAGCAAGGGCATACAGCTTTCGGGTGGTGAGCGTCGCCGCACCGAGATTGCTCGTGCCTTGGCCGTCGACCCTAACTTCATCCTTTTGGATGAGCCTTTCGCTGGCGTTGACCCTATTGCTGTGGAGGACATCCAGCGCATCATCTTCAAGTTGAAAAGGAAGAACATCGGTGTGCTCATCACTGACCACAACGTGCATGAAACCTTGAGTATCACCGACCGAGCCTACCTGCTTTTCGACGGCAAGGTGCTTATGTCGGGCTCACCCGAGCAGTTGGCTGCCGATGAGCATGTCCGTGAAGTGTATTTGGGGCATAATTTCATATTGCACAAGAAGGAAATGTAGGAGATTCCCTGCGGGAATGGAGTGCAGTCATTAATTCAAAAGCGGCGGCATACTACGTAAACGATCCGTAAACGTCACAAGCCGCCGCATGTAAAACAAGTGAATTGCCTTTCCCGAAGGGAATCTCTATCACTCCATTTTGCTGGCAAAACATACCGACAGCAAAACATAAAACACCATCACGAAAGGCAAGGCCACTAGGCGGAACACGGCCACCGCAACTACGGCGACGATGAGGAAAATCCACCTGACTTCGTTGCCTTTCCATTTTGCCGACTTCATCTTGAATGAGAAGAAACGCAAACGGCTCACCATCATGAACGAGAAGATGAGCGTGATGCCAAGGCAGCACCAATAGCCCAAAGCTCCATCGACAAGGTGTCCCACTTGGCCAAGTGCCAAGGGGAGTGAAGCGATGAAGATGGCCATGCCTGGAGCAGGCAAACCACGAAACGAGGTCTTTTGTGTGTCGTCGACATTGAATTTCGCCAAACGGATGGCCGAAAATACGGGTAACAGAAATGCCAAGCAAGGCAACACGTAAACTCCATATAGAGTGACTGAGGGCAGGTCAAAGGCATGGGCCATCAGCCAATACATGATGAATCCGGGGGCCACACCCGACGAAACCACATCGGCCAACGAGTCCAAGTCGGCACCAATGGGCGAATGGGCATGGAGCAGGCGCGCTGCAAAGCCATCGAAGAAGTCGAAGAGACCAGCCACAAAGATCATGACGGCCGCCTTGACGGGCATACCGAAGGCGACGAAAAGGATGGAGAGGCAGCCCGAAACCAGGTTGCCGCAGGTGATGGCGTTGGGAATGTGTTGCTTGAGGGACATGGCGTTTTATTTTGTGCAAAGGTAGCGCTTTTTTCAAAAAAGCGCTACCTTTGCACAAAATCTAAATCGATTTATGCAGCACCAGTTTTATTCCTTGCAGAAGGTTGCGGAAATCGTCAATGGGCAGCTCATTGGAGCCTCAGATGAACGCAAAATCAGTGATTTGCTTATCGACAGCCGTCACCTTATGGATCCCAACCAAGCCTTATTTTTTGCCTTGAAGAGCCATCGCAACGACGGCCATAAGTATATTGAGGAGCTTTATGAGAAAGGGGTCAGGGCATTTGTGGTGAAGCAACGTCCCGAGGCATCATGCTCCGAAGCCGCGTTCATTGTTGTGGCTGACACACTGAAAGCCTTGCAGGCGTTGGCCTCTTATCATCGCCAACAGTTTAATATTCCTGTCATCGGTATCACGGGCAGCAATGGCAAGACCATCGTCAAGGAATGGCTCTATCAGATGCTCAGTCCCGACTACAATATTGTGCGCAGTCCTAAAAGTTACAACTCGCAGGTGGGTGTGCCTCTTTCGGTGTGGCAGATGAGTGAAAGTAATGAACTGGCCATCTTTGAGGCTGGCATTTCTGAACCCGATGAAATGATGGCCTTACAAGACATCATTCGTCCAACTATTGGCGTGTTCACCAATATCGGGCAAGCTCATGAAGAGAATTTTATCAATCATACCCAAAAGGTGGGTGAAAAGATGAACCTCTTCACTAAGGCCGATTCATTAGTATATTGTATGGATTATTCTGACATACAACAGGTTGTGATGCGTTCTGGAGTGTCTTCCAAGGTGAAGCTTTTTACATGGAGCCGCAAATTTGAGGAAGCAGATCTCTTTGTCAAGGAAGTTGCCGTGGGTGAGAAGCAGAGTCAGGTGCAATGCCTTTATAAGGGGGTGTTGCTGTCGTTTACCATCCCCTTTGCTGACGCGGCTTCTATCGAGAATGCCATCCACTGCATTGCTGTTGGGCTGCTGATGAAGATGCGCCCTGAGCTCATTGCTGAAAGACTGCTTTCGTTGACTTCCATCGCCATGCGCTTGGAAATCAAGGCGGGCATGAACAATTGCACTATCATCAACGATTACTACAATTCCGATGTCGACTCGTTGTCCATCGCTTTGGATACAATGAGGCAACAGCACCAGCACCAACGCAATGTGGTGATTCTGTCCGACATTCTACAAAGTGGTCGCAACGAGATGGATTTGTATGCCGAAATAGCTCAACTGTTGAAAACCAAAGGTGTCGACATGCTGATTGGCATTGGCGAGGGAATCTCACGTCAGGCCAATAATTTCGACATGGAATGCTATTTCTATCCCAATGTTGCTGATTTTCTCGCGCATTTTCCCTTCTCGAAGTTCAACAACCAGACGATTCTGCTGAAAGGGGCACGTGCCTTTGAGTTTGAGCAAATTGGCATGGAGCTACAAGAGAAGGCGCACGAAACCGTTTTGGAAATTAATTTCAACCATTTGGTTAATAATCTCAATCATTTTCGCTCTAAGATTAAACCTGAGACTAAGTTGATGGTGATGGTGAAGGCTTTCGGTTATGGCAGCGGCAATCTTGAGGTCTCTAACGTGCTTCAATACCATAATGTTGACTATCTTACGGTTGCTTTTGCCGATGAGGGTGTGGAATTGCGCCGTGCGGGCATCAACCTACCCATCATGGTGATGAGTCCCGAGGTGAACAGCTATGACAACATCATCAAATACCACCTTGAGCCTGAGGTGTTCAGCTTTCGCAACTTGGAGTTTATCGAGAATGCCTTGGAGAACCTTGCTTTGCCTGAGGTGCATCCCTTGAATGTGCATATCAAACTCGATACGGGCATGCACCGACTGGGCTTCTCCATTGCTGAATTGCCCGAGCTTATCCGTCGCATCCAATCCAATTCGATGTTGCACGTAAAAAGCGTGTTTTCACATTTGGCCACGGCCGACAATCCTGCCGAGGATGCTTTCACCTTGGGCCAAATCCATTGTTTCGAGGAAGGCAGCGCGATGATTCGGGAGGCTTTCCCTCAAGCTATCAGGCATATTCTCAATACAGCGGGAATCTCTCGTTTTCCGCAGTATCAGTTCGATATGGTACGCTTGGGCATTGGTCTTTATGGTGTTTCGACTTGCGAAGCCGATAAAGGCATGTTGCAGCCTGTGGTGTCGCTCAAGACAACCATCAACCAAATCAAACGCATTCCTGCGGGCGACAGCATCGGCTACAACCGTCATGGCCGTGCTGAGCATGACATGCTTATAGGCATTGTGCCCATCGGTTATGCTGACGGCCTTTCGCGCCTTTTGGGTAACGGCAACGGAAAGTTTTTCGTCAATGGTCGTCAGGTGCCTGTTGTGGGTGACATTTGCATGGATATGTGCATGTTGGATTTGACTGATGTGGAAGCCACAGAAGGCGACACGGTGGTCATCTTTGATGCCGAACACGATATCAACGACATTGCCCGCGCATGCCAAACCATTCCTTATGAAATCATGACGCGCGTCTCGCAGCGCGTGAAGCGGGTGTATTACCAGGAATAAG
>CAMHJX010000012.1 GCA_946185535.1 uncultured Bacteroidales bacterium | reverse complement strand
TCTCTCCTATTAGAATCTGAAATGCGAGAATGCCTTGTTGGCATCTGCCATTCTGTGGATTTCTTCTTTCTTCTTGAATGCAGAACCTTCTTCCTTGTAAGCTGCCATGATTTCCGAAGCGAGCTTCAGAGCCATCGATTTCTCGTGACGTTTGCGGGCATAACCGATCAGGTTCTTCATACCGATGCTCTGCTTACGGGCAGGACGGATTTCTGAAGGAATCTGGAAGGTAGCACCACCGATACGACGGCTTCTTACTTCCACTTGAGGAGTAACGTTGGCCAAGGCCTTTTTCCATACCTCAACTGGATTTTCGTTGAGCTTACTTTCAACGATGTCCATTGCTTCGTAGAAAATCTGATAAGCCAAATTCTTCTTACCCTTGAGCATGATGTTGTTCACGAACTTCGTGACCTGCACATCACCGTACTTCGGGTCGGGAAGGATAATTCTCTTCTTTGGTTTAGCTTTTCTCATGTCTTTTAAGTCTTTCTGTTTTGACTAATCGTTATTTCTTTGCGGCTTGTTTGGGTCGTTTAGCACCGTACTTAGACCTGCGTTGGCGGCGGCCATCAACGCCAGAGGTATCCAAAGCACCTCTGATGATGTGATAACGCACACCCGGCAAATCCTTAACACGACCTCCTCTGATCATAACAATGCTGTGTTCCTGCAGGTTGTGGCCCTCACCGGGGATGTAGGCGTTGACCTCCTTTTGGTTGGTCAGACGAACCCTAGCGACCTTACGCATTGCTGAGTTAGGCTTCTTGGGGGTCGTCGTGTAAACACGCACGCACACACCACGACGTTGCGGACTGGCATCCAATGCAGGCGACTTGCTCTTGTCGATCAATTTTTGGCGCCCTTTGCGCACTAATTGTTGAATAGTCGGCATTTTTAATTTGTTAGGTTAATTTGTTAGTTATTCAATCCTTTGATTAGGAATTATTTACAAACTCATACCAAACTGGCCGAGGGCAACTCTTTCAAGATGTAGTCAGGGAAACATAATAAGCCTATGACGGCTTAGAAGTCTATAAACCCACGCTGTGACTATATAAGAACGCTTGATTTTGGCGTCACATCGTGTAGAAACCTATTACGTTTAACTTATCAGGTTCCTTAACTATATCATTTTCAAGGGCAAGCCCTCATTCAATTCAGCGGGTGCAAAAGTACAACTTTTTTCAATACGCTGAGCACTTTTTTGAAAATAATTGGAAAAAATGTTGATATAGATGATTATAATATTGTTTTTCAATGATTTACACCTGTTGAAAACTTTTGCTTTCGCATAAAAAAAGCGTCTTTTTCGACCTGTTTTTGTCGAAAAAGACGCCTTAAGTCCAGAAAAAACGGCCTCAATATTTCACGAAACGGTCCTCACCGTTGCTCAAACCGAGCAATTCGCTACGACCGAAGAGGAGGAAGATCTTGTGGTCCCAGATGAGTTCCCACAGGATGCGGCTCACGCGCACCTGCTCCTCGGGAGCCAGCTCCTCGCTCGTGACGGTGGTGTTCTCATCGGCTTTCTTAACCTGATGTTCTTGGAAGGCCACCTGAACAATCTGGTAGCACAAGTTGACGAAGGTGATGCCCGTGGTGTGGTCGCGGCTGTCCATAATCATGTTGATTCTGTCTCTGAGTTCCTCGTTGTTGTAGAGGAGTTGAACGGGATTGGCGTCGTAATTCATAGCTTTTCGTTTTGGAATATGGTGCAAAGATAAGGATTATTTCGAAACTTGCAACATTTTGACCATCTAACGAACACTTTTTTACACCTTATATTAATATGTCGCTTCGATTTCGTACCTTTGCAGGCGAAAAGCGGCTTTCAGCTGTCAGCTGTCAGCAAGCCAAGACTAAGCTGATGGCTGACAGCTTGTAGCTTCTTCAAGATTTCAAGAAAATGAATAGCGATACTCTGCAATTGGTTTTTGTATGGTTCATCGGCGTAGTGGCCTTCTTCGTGCTTTGGGCGGTTTTGACCAAAGTGATTAAGCGGATTAGCGAAAAAAAACAAAAAACCGACACGCCAACAGAGGAGGCAGACAAAAATTCAGCCCCCGAAAGCTTTCCTTCCGAGGGCTGATAGATTGAAAAGACTTAAATAACCTTACCGCACATCCTGCACCAGGCGCACGGCCAAGCCTTGATAGCGCAATCCACCATCAAGATTCACATTTCCGCTATGGAAGTTGTATTGATAAGCGGATGTCTCCGTCTTTGCAGTTGAAGACCAATAAAGACCATAACCTTCGCTTAAATCCAAACTAACGACATAATGGTCTCCCATACCATTGCACACCCGTTTCCCTGTTTGAGGCAGAAACACCAGTCCGGCAGGGGCACAGGTATTTTCCCAAGTCGATTGGCTGATGGTGTTGGCATCAAACGCAGCACCCGTTGAGTTAATTCTATTCAAAGCAAACGAAACATTGTCCCAACCATCGGGAATAAGAATGAGGCCTTTCACACCATTTACGGTAGCTTTGCAGAAGCAATTCCCTTCACGGCCCTTGATGACATACTCCCACTCGTCGCTGGTCAAGGTGCGCCACAGTCCTGCTTGGTTGCCGCCGTTGCTGATGGCATTATAAACGCCCCAGTCGGCATTGGCATACTGGCCAACAAGGCCATTGTTGCTATTGTCGCCAACAATATAATGTTCCCATGCATAAGTGTGGGGATAGGGATTTCCAATAATGCTATAAGGTTGGCAGGCCATTACTCCTCCTGCCCAGCCGCTGGTGCCCCATGAGAACAGGTCAACCCATCCTGTGTAGGTGGCTGAGGCATGACAGTTATTGCTTTCCGCAATGGTACCAGGCCAAGGCTCACCATCAGGGTTATAGCCTGTAATGCCATATGTGCCTCCGACAAAATCCCAAGGATTGCCGAAGCGCCAAGTTTGGGTCGAGGCTTGGTATTGCAGGTTACCCTGTGAGAAATAGACCTTACCTCCGTTCTCATTGATAGAGAACTTGCCGTCAACGGCACCTGTCGGGATGGTCGGCACCTCGGGGGTCTCGCCTCCTCCATTGTTACCACCACCATTGTTGTTTCCACCGTTGTTCGGTTCATCGGGTTTCGTGCAGCCAACGGCAAAAACGACCGCAGCCGCAAGCATCATTACTGATGCGAATTTTCTTAGTTTCTTCATATTGAGTTGATTTAGAGATTTCAAAGGGCAAAGATAAAAAATATTTGGATTAGCAAAAGCAAAAGATTCGTTTATTTAACTATTCGGTATTTTCGAATTATTGCCGATTGCAGAATTTTTCGTAATTTCGCAGTTTCAAAGAAAATCATCAAAACAAACGAAATATGAAATACGACGTCATCGTTATCGGCAGCGGCCCAGGAGGCTATGTGGCTGCCATCAGAGCATCACAACTTGGAAAGAAGACCGCCGTGGTCGAGAAGGCTGAAGTGGGCGGCATCTGCCTCAACTGGGGCTGCATCCCCACCAAGGCCCTGCTAAAGAGTGCCCAAGTTTATACCTATATCAACCATGCCGAGAACTACGGCATCAAGGTGGAAGGCGAAGTGAAACCCGACATGGAAGCCGTGGTGGCTCGCAGCCGTGGCGTGGCCGACACCATGAGCAAGGGCGTGCAATACCTCCTCAAGAAGAACAACGTGGATGTCATTGCCGGCTACGGCAAACTGACCGCCGACAAACAGGTGGAAGTGACCGACGCCGAAGGCAACAAGAACCTCTACGAAGCCGACCATATCATCCTCGCCACGGGTTCCCGCGTGCGCGAGCTGCCTGCTTTGCCCATCGACGGCAAGAAGATCATCGGTTACCGCCAAGCCCTCGTACTCGACAAACTGCCTGAGAGCATGGTCGTGGTCGGTTCGGGCGCCATCGGCTCGGAGTTCGCCTTCTTCTTCACCTCGATGGGTGTGAAGGTGACCTTGGTGGAATTCCTGCCCAATGTGGTCCCGAACGAAGACGAGGAAGTTTCCAAGCAAGTGGAACGCGCCTTCAAAAAACTGAAGATGACCGTGATGACGGAAGCCTCGGTGACCCATGTTGACACCACAGGTGAAAAGTGCGTGTGCACCATCGCCACGAAGAAGGGCGAAAAGACTGTGGAAGCCGACATCGTCCTCAGCGCTGTGGGTGTGCAAAGCAACATCGACAACCTCGGTCTTGAGGAACTCGGCATCAGCACCGAACGTGGCAAGGTCAATGTGGACGAATGGTACCGCACCAACGTGCCTGGCATTTATGCCATCGGCGACATCGTGCACGGTCCCGCCTTGGCCCACAAGGCCGACCACGAAGCCACCATCTGCGTGGAGAAGATCTGCGGCCTCAACCCCAAACCACTCAATTATGCCAACATCCCAGGCTGCACTTACACCACGCCCGAAATCGCCTCCGTCGGCCTGAGCGAAGCGAAGGCTATCGCAGCAGGCTATGAGGTGAAGATTGGCAAGTTCCCCTTCACCGCATCAGGCAAGGCCACCGCTGCCGGCAACCGAGACGGCTTTATCAAGGTCGTCTTCGATGCCAAGACCGGTGACTGGTTGGGTTGCCACATGGTTGGCGACAACGTCACTGAGATGGTAGCTGCTGCTGTGCTCTGCCGTGAGCTGGGCGCCAAGGGCGAAGACATTATCCATGCCGTGTTCCCCCACCCCACCATGTCAGAAGGCATTATGGAAGCCGCAGCTGCGGCATATAATGAGTGCGTTCACCTTTAATTATGAATGCTGAATGTTGAATGCTGAATGAAGGGCAAAGCCTAACGGCACATTGCGACATTCAGCATTCAACATTCAGCATTCCAAATTATTATTACCATGGAGATAATAGAAACCAAAATAAAAGACCTGCTCATCATCAAACCGGACGTGTTTCTTGATGAACGTGGTTATTTTTTCGAAAGCTATAATCGGCAGCGTTTCCTTGAACACGGCCTTGATATGACCTTCGTACAGGACAACGAGTCAAAATCGATGAAAGGAGTGCTGCGTGGGCTACACTTCCAAAAGCCACCCTTTGCCCAAGGCAAGCTGGTGCGCGTGGTGAAAGGCGCCGTTATGGACGTGGCCGTCGACCTGCGGAAAGGCTCTCCAACATACGGGCAGTGGGAATCAGTGGTGCTCACCGAGGACAACAAGTTCATGTACTGGATTCCAGAAGGCTTTGCCCACGGTTTTGTTTGCCTCGAAGACCATTCGGTGTTTACTTATAAATGCACCAATGTCTACAACAAAGCCTCGGAAGGCAGCATCCGCTGGAACGACCCCGACCTCGGCATCAACTGGAACATCGAGAATCCGATTCTGTCTGAAAAGGATAAGGTTTCTCCAATGTTCAAAGACTTTGTGTCACCGTTTTGAGTTAGGAGTTAGTAGTGTGAAGTGTGGAGTAAGAAGTTAGGAATGTGGAGTAATTAGTTAGAAGTTTAATAGTTAAAAGTTAAGAATATGGAAAAAGAAAACACTGTAAAATTCAAGAGTAGACAATTCGCTATTGATATCATTTACCTTTATAAAGAGTTGGTTGAAAACAAAAAGGAGTATGTGCTTTCGAAACAAGTTTTGAGAAGTGGTACAAGCATTGGAGCTAACATAGCAGAAGCGGAAGCTGGAATTTCAAAAAAAGATTTCTTGGCTAAAATGTACATATCCTTAAAAGAGTGTTCCGAAACAGAGTTTTGGCTCGACATCATGCATGAGACAGATTATGTGGACGACAAAACTTTCAACGATTTGATGCCAAAGTGCTCCGAATTGTTTAAAATGCTTACTGCTATTACGAAAACAACAAAAGAATCATTTGAATAAACAACCACAAAACCATGGTTCGCTTTGCACCACTACTAACTACTAACTACTCACTCAATACTACACACTCAAAACTGAACACTATGATGAAAACTAGAAACCTCCTCCTCGCCTGCGGCATGGCTATTATATTAATAGGTGTGACCGCCGCCATCACTTTTGCCCTGGCGCAATCCAACGACGAACAACTGGAAGAATACGAGGGCACCGAAAGAGAATACCTTTCATTCGACCAGATCGACCACATCACCCATGACATCGAGCTGCCTGATACCATGTACTTCTGCGGCGAACAGGTACCCTTGGATTTGTTCTATGTCCGCGAACGCCTCGAGAGAGAACTGATGGTAAACTCGTATAGACATTCTGCCACCATCTTGCTCCTAAAACGCACTACACGCTGGTTCCCTGTGATGGAACCACTGATGGAGAAATACGGCCTGCCTGAGGATTTCAAGTATCTCGCAATGATTGAGAGCGAACTGACCAATGCCGTTTCCCCTTCGAAAGCGGTAGGCTTCTGGCAGTTTTTGGAAGGCACGGGCAAAGAATACAATTTGGAAATCAACAAGGAGGTGGACATGCGCTACAATGTGGAGAAAGAAACCGTGGCAGCCTGCAAATACCTAAAAGCCTCCTACCGCAAATTCAACAATTGGACCTTGGCGGCAGCCGCCTTCAACTGTGGCAACGGACGTATCACAAAGACCCAAGAAGAACAGCGCGTGGATTCGTACTACGACATGCTTCTGCCCGAGGAGACGCAACGCTATGTATTCCGTATCCTCGCCTTAAAACTCATCACCGAGAACCCTGAGAAATACGGTTTCCAAATTGGCGACAACGGATGGTACCGTCCCTACGAGACCAAAACCGTCACCGTCACGCAAAGCATCCCCAACTTGGTGGATTTCGCCTACGAGCAAGGCACCAACCTCAAGATGTTGAAGTATTTCAATCCTTGGCTGCGCGGCAATTCGCTGACCATATCGGCTGGCAACAGCTATGACATCAAGATTCCGACGGGGAAATATGCCAAGACGCATAAGAAGATGCGGAGCGGGGAGTAAAAAACTCCCATCCGCTTTCCAATCACGGGAAAAATGTGCATCTATGCCGATGGGGTGGGGTGGTTCTTTACAACACTTTTTTCCCTGTTTTGATTCTTTGTTTGAACTTTTTCCCTATTTTTGCGAAGTATTGTCGGTAACGGCAGTACGTCGGCGGACAAAGGAAAACAAAAGAAATCAATCACTTATATTCAGTTCAACATGAAAAGAAGAATTATGCAAGTGGCAGCCTTGCTTATGGCAACGTTGTTTTTGGCAGGCTGCAAATCAACAGAACTCATCGACACGCGAACCTATGTTCCCGAAGAAGGCGGCATCAATTTTATCAAGATAACTAATGAAAATGCCGACCAAATCACGCCCTACATACGGAAGGTGGACAATCGGCTCACTTGGTGGGCCAATCCTTATTTCGCCATTACTAAGGACGGCAGCGACTTGGCTTTTCTATGCACCCGTAACGAGAAAAGTAACATTTTCGTCAAGCATCTCTCGGGACAAAGCGGCACCCAGCAACGTACCTTCAGCGATGACGTGAAAGACGTAGCCTACTCGCCCGACAGTCAAACGCTTTGCTTCAGCAAACGAAACGGGGCTTACAATTCCGTATTCACCACTAACGCTAAGCAAGGATCGGTAGTGCAACAAATCTCCTCGCCCAATGTGAGAGATTATGGACCAAGGTACTCGCCCGACGGCAACCTCATCTTCTTTGCCCGCAACGACGGCAACGACTATGCCATTTGGAGCCAAGACCTGTCCAACGGTACACTTTCGTACTACTGCTATGGAATGTCACCTTACCCCATCAATAACGAAGAGTTCCTCTGCGTGCGTCGCAACTCACAGAACAACTATGAGATCTGGCGGGTCAACTTCCAAAAAGGCACTGAGTCTATCTTGATCAGCCAAGAGAACCGCAGCTTCACTACGCCATCGCTCTCGCCCGACGGACAATGGATTGTATGTGCCTCCAACACGACGAACAAGGGGGTGGAGAACATCGATATCTACGTGGTACGCATTGATGGCACCCGGCTCACACAACTCACCTATCATCCCGGCCACGACCTCTCGCCCGTATGGGGCAACGACGGCAAGTCGATATACTTTCTCTCGCAGCGTGGCACGGAGAAGGGAGAATACAACATCTGGAAAATGAACTTTAACCTCTAAACTCAACCACCATGAAACGAATCCTCCTTACTATTGTGATATTGGCAACTCTGGCCACAGCCGCACAGGCGCAAGTCATTGGAGTGACCAGCAAAGACAATGGCTCTAGCCAAAACACTTCAACCTTCAAACAGAAAGGAAGTTACTTGAAGTTTGAAGTGGGAACACCCATTTCCATTGCCTATAATTACCGAATCAACCCTTACATCGCCTTGGGTGGAGGTGTTGGCTTCCAGATTCCGTTTCTTTTTATCGATGCTGATGGCGGTCCACTGGTTTTTGGAGAATTCACAGCTAGCACACCTCTTCAACGATGGGGGTTGTTCGTCGATGCCAGATCAGGCGTGGGAATGTGGAGCGGCCAGGCCTATTTCTATTATGGACTTTCGGCGGGTGGCAGTTACAAGAACTTCAAATTGGGCGTAGGAGTACACAACGGAATATTCGTTGATATGGAAAACTATATAGAACACGGCCTCATGCTTTATGTGTCCTATTCCTTGCCGCTTTGGAAACTGTAGGGGCAGCCGTCAGCAAGAACATAGAATTTATGCGCAATACATATTTTCGTCGCATTGGGCCTGACAAGGACGGTTTGGGGGAAATCATACAACCTGAAGCATGAACGAATTCTCTGAAGATAAAACCTTAGAAATCTACGGTGCTCGGGAGAACAACCTGAAGAACATTGACCTCTCCATTCCACGCAATGCCTTGGTGGTCATTACCGGCATCAGCGGGAGCGGCAAGTCGTCGCTGGCCTTCGACACCATCTATGCTGAGGGACAAAGGCGCTATATGGAGAGTTTCTCGGCCTACGCACGGCAGTTCATCGGCAACATGGAACGTCCCGATGTAGACAAGATTACTGGCCTCAGCCCCGTCATCAGCATCGAGCAGAAGTCGGTGAACAAGAACCCTCGTTCTACTGTGGGCACCATCACAGAGATTTACGACTTTTTGCGTCTGCTCTATGCCCGCATCGGCGAAGCCTATTCCTACAACACGGGCGAAAAAATGGTGCGATACACCGAGGAGCAGATCACCGATTTGATTCTGAACGAATTTAGTGGCAAACGCATCAACATTTTGGCGCCCGCTGTCCGTGGCAGAAAAGGTCATTATCGCGAGCTGTTCGAACATATCCGCCAAGCAGGCTTCACCCGCGTGCGTGTCGACGGCGTGATGCGCGAGATTGAGTTTGGCATGATGGTGGACCGTTACAAGACCCACGACATCGAAATTGTTGTCGACCGAATTGAAGTCCATGAAGACAGCCTCACGCGCATCAAGAAATCGGTGCAGACCGCCTTCCGTTACGGCAAAGGCCTGCTTATGGTGCTTGACAACGACAGCCAACAGTTGCGCTACTTCAGTCGCCTGCTGATGTGCCCCACCACGGGACTCTCCTACGAAGATCCTGAGCCCAACACTTTCTCGTTCAACTCGCCCTACGGTGCCTGTCCCAAGTGCAACGGCTTGGGCGAAATTGCCGAGGTGGACAAGGAAAAACTCATCCCCAATCCCAACCTGAGCCTTCGCAAGGGCGGTCTGGCTCCTGCTGGCGAATACAAAGCAGGAAGTTGGATCTTCAGACAACTGGAAGCCATCGGAATGAAATACGGCTACACCCTCGACACGCCGATGAAAGACATCTCAGAGGAGGCCCTCGACGTCATCCTTTACGGCACCAACGAAACCTTCGAGGTGAAACGCGAGACCCTCGGCATCACCTCAACCGTCAAAATCAACTTCGAGGGCATCATCAACTTCATCGAAGACCAAAACAACGAGGAAGCCTCGGCAGCCATCGCACGCTGGGCAGGTTCGTTCATGAACCATGTGACTTGTCCAGTATGTGGAGGCACAAGGCTGAAGAAGGAATCGCAATGGTTCCGCATCGACGGGAAAAACATCGCTGAGGTGGCCAACATGGACACACTCAGCCTCGGCAAGTGGATAGATGAGTTGCCCAGCAAACTCACCGAAAGACAAAACGACATTGCCAAGGAAATCCTGCGCGAAATCCACAAGCGCGTTCATTTCCTCTTGGACATTGGCATTGACTACCTCAATATGAACCGCCCAGCAGCATCTTTGTCAGGTGGCGAGGCCCAACGCATCCGATTGGCCACACAAATCGGCTCGCAACTGACGGGAGTACTGTACATTCTGGATGAACCTAGCATCGGCTTGCACCAACGCGACAACCAACGCCTTATCGAGTCGCTGAAGGAGTTGCGCGACATCGGCAATTCGGTCATCGTGGTGGAACACGACAAGGACACCATGCTCAATGCCGACTATCTCGTCGACATCGGTCCAGGTGCAGGTCGTCATGGCGGCGAAGTCGTCTTTGCCGGCACACCTGCCGAGACCAAGACAGGACATTCCATCACTTGTGACTATCTCAACGGCATCCGTCAAATCGAAGTGCCCAAGACAAGACGCAAACCCTTGGAAGGCGATTTCCTCACCATCAAGGGCGCGAAAGGACATAACCTGAAGAATGTGGACTTGAAATTGCCCCTCGGCGTGATGGTCTGCGTGACGGGCGTCAGCGGCTCGGGTAAGTCCACCTTAATAAATGAGACCCTCTCCCCCATCCTCAGCCAGAAATTCTACCGCTCAGTGAAGGAGCCTTTGCCCTACGATAGCATCGAAGGTTTGGAGAGAATCGACAAGATCATCCAGATAGACCAGGCTCCCATTGGACGCACACCACGTTCAAACCCTGCCACCTACACCAAGGTCTTCGATGACATCCGCAAACTCTATGGTGAGTTGCCCGAATCGAAAATCCGCAACTACAAGGCGGGACGTTTCTCCTTCAACGTGAAAGGTGGTCGCTGCGAAGCATGCAAAGGCGCTGGCGTGCGTGTCATCGAAATGAACTTCCTGCCCGACGTGACGGTTTTATGTGAAGAATGCCAAGGCAAGCGCTACAACCGCGAGACCCTTGAGGTGCGCTACAAAGGCAAGTCAATCAACGATGTGCTCAACATGACCATCAATGAAGCTGTGGAGTTTTTTGAGAACATTCCAAGCATCATACAGAAAATCAAGACTTTGAAAGATGTAGGTTTGGGTTATCTGACCCTTGGCCAAGCCTCCACTACCATCTCAGGTGGCGAGGCGCAGCGTGTGAAACTGGCCACCGAACTGGCCAAGCGCGATACGGGCAAGACGCTTTACGTTTTGGATGAGCCAACGACGGGCTTGCACTTCGAGGACATCAAGGTGCTGATGAATGTGCTGAACAAGCTTGTCGACAAGGGCAATACCGTCCTCATCATCGAGCACAACATGGATGTCATCAAGATGGCGGATTGGATCATCGACATGGGTCCCGAGGGTGGCGACCGCGGCGGAAAAATCGTGTGCCAAGGCACGCCCGAAGAAGTGGCGCAATGCGCCGAGAGTTACACAGGACATTTTCTGAAGGAAGAACTATAGTAAAGCCCTAGAAAGCTGTATTCAGTATTCTCTCTCATTTATTTTCACAAAAACACAAAAAAAAAGCGATTTACATTGAAAAAATGTTTATCTTTGCTCGCTTAAACTACATATATTGTACACATTGGAATTATCTGAAACACAAGGATTTACAAGTCTTTAACATAATTATTAACTCAATTTTAACTAAACATGAAGAAGCTTTTCCTCATTGCAATGACTTTGATACTCGGTGTCAGTGTCATGGCACAGCAAAAGATTCAGTTGCGTTCGACCGACAAAGTTGAATGCGTAAAGAGCGACATGACGGGCCTCAAGGCTTCGTTCTCTTTTTCCAGCCTTGAAGGCACCACCATCGAAACCACTCGTGGTGAGCTCTCGGAAATCTACATCGAAGGCACCTTCCCCAACGGTAACGTTGGTGAGCCTCAGTTGCCGATGTTTACCAGGCTCATCGCCATCCCCACAGGCGCTACGCCCGTTGTCTCGGTAGGTGGCCATTCCGAAACGGAATACACTTTGAGCGACTATGGCATGGGCACAGTCTCCGCCATGCAGGCTCCTGCCCGCAAGGACATTGACCCGAACACTGTGGAATACGCCTTCAACGAGGCCGCATACACCCGCAACAGCTACAACGACAACCCGATTGCAACGGTTGAGGTGCTCGGCACCATGCGTGGCATCACCCTCGGCCGTCTCATCGTGCAACCCGTGCGCTACAACCCCGCCGCCGGCACCGTGAAGGTGTTCAACGACATCGAGGTGAGCGTCGATTTCCAAAACGGCGACGCCGAAGCCACGACTCAGATGTTTAAGAGCACCTTCAGTCCCGCCTTCTACAGTGTCTACGACCAAATCTTCAACGTCGACATGCTGATGGCAAACGGAACCAAAGACGCCTACACCGACCACCCCGATATGTACAATACGCCGGTCAAGATGCTGGTGATCTGCTATTCGGGCTTCCAGGGAAATAGCAAACTGGAAGAATGGCTGCAATGGAAGTTGCAAAAGGGCTACTATGTGGACATCTATTATACTGGTTCTGGCACCAACAATGCTGGCACCACAGCAAGTGCCATCGCTTCGTTCATCAAGACCAAGTACAACGCTTCTGTCTCAGCAGGCAACGCCTACACTTATTTGATTGTGATTGGTGATACTGGACAAGTGCCGCAATACATGAACAAAAACATAGACTCTGACATAGGCAATTGCGCTTCCGACCTCGGTTATGCAAGTGTCAATTTCTCGACAAGCACTACCAACTATTTCCCTGACATGTACTACAGCCGTATATCGGTGGAGAACACCACACATTTGACCAACTATATTAATAAGGTGTTGACTTACGAAAAATTCGAGTTCACCGACGGCGGTAACTATTTGAACAATGTCATCCTCGTTGGCGGTTGGGATTCAAACTGGACCCCTAAGGTTGCCAAACCCACCATCAACTATGGCACCAACAATTATTTCAAATCAAGCAACACCACCTACGGCGGCTTTGGCAGCGGCACCATCAGAGCTACGGTTTCAACATCGTCATCACAAGGTTACAGCGGCAGCAACAATGGTGTTTATCAAGGCATCAACAACGGTGTATGCTTCTTGAACTACACCGCCCACGGCGACAAGCAGGAATGGACTCAGCCTCTGATGACAGCAGCCCAAGTTGCTACGCTTTCCAACACAGGTAAGTATTTCTTCGGCGTTGGCAACTGCTGCTTGACAGGTAACTTCAACAGCACCATGACAACCTATTCACCTGGTTCTGCCATAGGCACTAACGCCTGCTTCGCCGAAACGATGATTCGCGTCCCCAATGCAGGTGCCATTGCGTATGTGGGTTGCTCGCCTTATTCCTACTGGTATGAGGACTTCTACTGGGCCGTTGGAGCTCACGCCTATTCAGCAGGCAGTGCCCCGTCAGTCACAAACTCAACTAAAGGTGTCTACGATGTCATGTTCCAAGACCAATACTGGAACTCGGCCTCAGCACTGCTGTATCTCGGCAACCTCGCCGTGCAGCAAGCCGTCAATGATGGCAGAACAAATTCCAGCATCACCGATGGCAACACCAGAAACTCGGCCCACTACTACTTCCAGTTCTATCACTGCTTCGGCGACGGCTCCGTAATGCCTTATATCACCAAGCCGGAAGCCAACACCGTGACGATACCCAGCACTGTCAACGCTGGTTCCACCTCCATCACCGTTAACGCCTTGGCAGGCTCCTATGTCGCCATCACCGACAACAGCTCGGTCATCTACGGCGTGGGCGTGGCCAACACCTCGGGCGTGGCTACCGTGAACTTCACCAATGCCATCCCCACCAGCGGCACCCTCCATGTGGTCGTCACCCGCCAGCAATACCAACCCTATTTCGGCACCATCACTGTTGTCACTCCTGCAACGGCACCTACTGTGACCACCACGGCCATCGCCGACATCGACAAAAACACCGCCACAGGCGGCGGCAACGTCACTGCTGACGGCGGTGCTACCGTGACGGCACGCGGCATCTGCTGGAGCACCTCGCAGAACCCCACCGTTGATGGCAGCCATACCACCGACGGCACAGGCACAGGCAGCTTCACCAGCAACATGACCGGCCTCACCGCCAACACCACCTACTACGTGCGCGCCTACGCCACCAACAGCGCCGGCACCGCCTACGGCGAACAAGTGAGCTTCACCACCTTGCCTGACGGCGTTCCTGGAGATGTGAACAACGACAATGATATTACCCTCGATGACGTTTCCATTCTTCTTGGCTATGTCATGGGAAATGTCCAACTCTCAGACCAGGCGCTCATCAATGCCGATGTTAACGGAGATAATGCAATCACCCTCGATGATGTTTCTGTGCTGTTGGCGATAGTCATGAGCCTTTAATGATAACCATGTAATATTATCAATATGAAAAAAGCATTTCTTTCATTCTTCGTTCTCTGCCTTGCCCTGACCACCATGGCGCAAGAATGGACGAGTATCACCAGTGGCACACCTGAGTCCTTCAAGAAGGTGTTGGTCTCCTCATCCGAAGACCAGACCCGAGTCAGACTCCAGGTCCCGGGATTCTATATGACTGCCGTGACCACGCCCCGTGGTGAAGCCTACGTTGTCACCATGCCCAAGGCCGTCAGCACGGCCCAGGCGGGCGAACCTAATGTGCCTATGACTGGTATCCCCGTGATGATTGGCGACCAAGCCCGCATGGACATCCGTGTGGTCAACGCCAAGTATCAGGACTTCGAAGGCATCGAAGTGGCCCCCTCGAAGGGCGACTTCCCGCGCAGCATCGATCCTGCCACCGTGCCTTACACCTACGGCGAATGCTATAACCAGAATGCATTCTTCCCAGCAAGCAATGTGGGCCTCTATGACCCCTACATCATCCGCGACTTCCGTGGCCAGAACATGGTGGTCTATCCCTTCGCCTACAACCCCGTCACCAAGACCCTCCGCGTCTACTACGACATGACCGTGGAGATGTACAAGGTGGACGACAACGGCGAGAATGTCATGACTTCCCGCCGCAGCAACACGGTGAAGATGAGCTCCGACTTCAAGAACATGTATGAGCGACACTTCATCAACTACCAAGCTGCTATGAACAGATACACGCCTGTCGATGAGGAAGGCGACCTGCTCATCATCTGCTACGACAACTTCATCAGCTCGATGACGGATTTCGTCAATTGGAAGAAGACCCGTGGCATCAACACCACCATCGTGGGCACCAGCACCGCCGGTTCAACCTATTCGGCTATCCAGACGTACATCAAGAACCAGTACAACGCCAACAACAACCTGACTCACGTGCTGCTCGTCGGTGACGTGGCCCAGATTCCCGGCTATACATACACAGCAGGCTCTGGAAGTACCAGTTATAGCGGAAAGGGGGATAACCTTTATGGCCAAATCGTTGGTAACGATATATACAATGACCTTTTCATCGGTCGCTTCTCCGCCAGCAGCGCAGCTCAAGTGACCACACAGGTCAACCGTATCCTCACCTACGAAAGAGACCTTACCACCAGCGCCACATGGTGCCAAAACGGTTTGGGCATCAGCACTACAGAAGGTAGTGGAGGTCACAATAGCGAAGATGACTACCAACACATCGAAAATCTTCGCACCGACTTGTTGAATTACGGATATACCACTGTTTATCAAGACTATAAGAGTGTAAGCGGCTATCCTAGCTCAACCACCACCACCATCAGCAACCATATCAATAGTGGTGTGGGTATCATCAACTACTGCAACCATGGTGAAGAGACAGGATGGCAGTCGCACTACTACATGAATTCCAACGTCAACGCCTTGACCAACAACAACAAGCTGCCGTTCATTTTCTCAGTAGCTTGTTTGGTGGGTAAATATGATTACTCCAGTGGAGACTGCTTCGCTGAGACATGGATGCACGCCACCAATGGTTCCAATCCAACCGGAGCTATCGGTGGTTTCTTCTCCTATATCTCACAACCTTGGATTCCGCCCATGTGGGCACAAGACGAGTTTGTCGATATCCTCTGTGAACTCAAAAGCAACAACATCAAACATACGTTGGGTGGCGTAGGTGTCAACAGCTTGTTTGCCATCTTTGACCATTACAGCACCTCTGATAATTCGGCCAAGGGTACCTACCAAGCCTGGGTGCTCTATGGTGACCCGACTTTGATGCTTCGCACCAAGACCCCGCAGGCCATGACCGTCACCCACGCTGGTACCATCGCCCCTACTGGCGGCACCTATACGGTGAACGTCAGCAACGGCAACGGCGCCGTGGCCACCATCACCGATGCCAGCCATACTATATTAGGTAAGGCCACGGTGAGCGGCGGCACCGCCACCATCACCCTCAACGGCACTTTGACCGCTGGCACAGAACTCACCCTCTGTGTGTTCGGTTACAATAAGATGACAGATCTCCAAACCATCACGGTTGCCAATCCGGCAGTGGCACCCACCGTGACCACCATAGCCATCAGCAACATCGACAAGACCACAGCCATAGGCGGCGGCAACGTCACCGCTGACGGCGGCGCCACCGTGACGGCTCGCGGCATCTGCTGGAGCACGGCACAAAACCCGACCATCAACGACAGCCATACCACCGACGGCACAGGCACCGGAAGCTTCACCAGCTCCATGACAAGCCTCGAAGCCAACACGACCTACTACGTGCGCGCCTACGCCACCAACAGCGCCGGCACCGCCTATGGCGAGCAAGTGAGCTTCACCACCTTGGCCGCAGGTATCCCTGGCGATGTGAATAGCGACGGGACCATCACTCTTGATGACGTCTCCATTCTTCTTGGCTATGTCATGGGAAGTGTCCAACTCTCAGACCAGGCGCTCCTCAATGCCGATGTTAACGGAGATAATGCCATCACCCTCGACGACGTTTCTGTGCTGTTGGCATTATACATGAACCAATAAAAAAGGTACAAAAACAGGTACATGAGTAAATTGAGCCAAAATATAGAGACAATGACTTGTGACAATGACCATGACCGCTTCAACGGAAGTGAAAGCAGTCACGGGTCATAGTCACAGGTTATAGTCTCGAAGGCAAATAATAAAATTAATTTAAACTGTTACTTGTATGTCATTAATTTTCACTATTTTTGCAGCCCGAAATTAAATAGATGAGCATAAACAGATTACATAAAAGACGCGAGATTATAATATAGCAGTCAGCTTTCAGCCATCAGCAATCAGCCCGGTTCAACCAAGCTGATATCTGATAGCTGACGGCTGATAGCCACATAATAAGTAAAGAACAAACACAAATAATACAAATCATTAAACAAAAAACTACACAATGAAAAGAAAATCATTACTCATCATGCTGCTGGTGGCCCTCTTCGTGCCGTTGGCAATGAATGCACAAACGCAAAGACTAAGAAAAAATGTCACCCGCGCTCCAAGACCTGAGCTTCAATTCGAAGTGGCAGGACAACTCCAGACCATCGAGGACTTCCAACCTGGTAAGGTGTACCACAGAGCTACTGTTAACACCCGCGACAATGTGCTGTACTCCAACGGATTCAACAGCCAGGCCGAATTGTCAGGCGTCAGCGTCATCGATTACAATGAAGATGATTTCTCTTGGGGTTGGTATAATGGTGTTGGAACCACTGGCGTCAGTGGTGACTATGCCTTAGGCAGTGAATCCTACGACTTCGACAATGGAGTGGGAATTCAGCCTGACAACTTCATCATCATGCCCGCCATCACACTACCCGCTGGCAGTGCACAGTATTTCGCTGGCATCTATGCCCAAGCTTATAGAGCTAATGAATGGGGCACCTCTGAGACCATGGCAATTTATGTGGCTCCTGAAAATGATGAATACTTCCATCAGGTCGGTTCTGACTTCACGATCAGTACCGGTAGTTATGAGTATTGCGAGGTTGATCTGAGCGCCTACGCTGGACAAACCATCGAGATTTACATCCGCCACTACAACTGCTACGACGGTTCCTATCTCTTTGTTGACGACTTCAGCGTTTTCAGCAGAATGCCGGAAGAAGAAATCACCATCGGCAGCGGAACAAACACTAACGCTTACGTGCCCACCCGCACACAAAGAAGGTATTCTTTGACGCAACAAATTTACACCGCCACTGAAATCGGTCATACCGACGGCGGCAACATCACCAGCGTCTCATTCTATGGTAGTAGAGCAGCTACACGTAACCTCGATATCTATATGGTGAACACGACCCAAAGCACCATCGCTTCGAACACCGCTTTCCATCCCACCACGAGCGACAGGGTGTATTCTGGCAGCGTCAGCTTTACTGCGAACGCTTGGACCAAGATTACTTTCGATACGCCTTTCGAATACACGGGTGGCAATGTAGTCCTCATCGTGGATGACAATACCGGAACAGCAGCCAACAATGCAACTAATTTCCGCGTCTTCACTGCCAACAATCAGGCCATCTATATTCATGGCGCCCAAAATACCACCAACACTAATTACAATCCGACATCCACCAATCTTTCTTACACTGCACAAAACTCCAAGAACCAGGTGAAATTCACGATTGAAGCCGCCCCCAATCCTGTTGAGAGCATCACGGCTTCCAACCTTTCTATGATGGCAGGCTTCTCGGCCCAAATCGACTACACCGTTTTGCCAGCTGATGCCACCAACCCCGCAGTGACCTTCACCTCGGCCAACACTTCGGTTGCCACCGTCAGTGCAAGTGGTTTGGTGACTGGCGTTGCTGCAGGCACGACCACCATCACCCTCACCTCAGTATCGAATCCTGAAGTCTCCACCACCATCAATGTGGAAGTGACACCATTTGTTGGCCTCATCTTCGACTTTGAGACCGACCCGAACGAAGAAGGCTGGACCTTTGTCGATAGCGACGGCGACGGCTACGGCTGGGGATGGGACTATTATGAAGAAGAGTCGGGAAATTCACACATGACACCATATGAAAACAATGGTTCGATTTATTCTGAGTCATATCATAATAATGAGAGTGGTAGTGGAGGAACAGCCCTCACTCCTGACAACTGGGCCATCACCCCTGGCATTCACATCCTGAACAGTCCTTCTGTCGTTTATCTCTACGCACAAGGTCAAGACGCGAGTTATGCTGCGGAACACTTCCAGGTGTATATCGGCACCACACCCGATCCTGCAAGCATGACGGCCATCTCCAGTGAATTTGTTGCCACGGGTAGCTATGTGCAATACTCGGCCAACATTCCTGATACCTATGCCGGACAGATTGTCTATTTGGCCATCCGCCACTTCAATGTCACGGATATGTTTGTCCTCAACGTTGACTATATGATCATCACCAACGCTGAGTTGGCTCCTGATGGCACCCTCGTCGAAAGCATCACCGCTGACGATGTCACCGTAACTATTGGCCAAACTGCCCCCATCACCGGTCTTGAAGTGCTTCCTACCGATGCCACCAACCCGGCTGTCACCTACACTTCGAATGACGAAACCGTCGCCACCGTCACTGACGCTGGCGTTGTGACTGGCGTTGCCGTGGGTACCACCACCATCACCATCTCTGCCACCGACGGCTCGAATGTCAGCACCACCATCGATGTGACCGTGAACGGTATTGATGTCACTGGCATCACCGCTGAGAATGTCACCGTGGTCACTGGCGAGACTGCCACCATCAGCTACACTGTGGCTCCTGCCAATGCCACCGATCAAAGCGTCACCTTCACTGTGGCTGACGCAACCATCGCCACCGTCGATGAAAACGGCGTTGTGACTGGCATGGGCGTGGGCGAAACCACTATCACTATTGCCTCCGTTTCGAATCCTGAAGTCACTGCCACCATCACCGTGACCGTGACCTCTAACCCGGACGCTGTCCAGTTCACCGTGACTGCCCCAGCCAATGCCCTACCCGGCGATGTCATCACTGTGGAAGCCTACATGGCAGCTCCTGCCAGTGGCAACTATGACGGTTTCACCAGCCTCGGTGTTCACCTTTATTATGACAATACCATATTCGAACACACTGCTGATCCTACTTATGGTGCAGTGGGTAATGCTTGTATGTTGAAGCAATTCAGCTATCCTAGCGATGGCGTTGTTAGAGTTGCCTTCGTACAACCTGCTGGCAGTCCTACCACGGTAACAGGTCTTATGTTCACCATGGAATTCACTGTCTTGGCGGAAGCCGAACTCGGTACTTATACATTCTATGTTGAACCTATGGATGCAGCCAACTTCACTTGCAATTATAATAACGGTCAACCTGCAACTCGCATTCCTTATGAACACACTCCTTCCACAGTGTTCGTTTGTGAAAAATACATCAAGTCCATCACTGGCTATGGCACTGGCACCGGCAACTGGTACCTCATTGCCCCGCCCTTTGGCGATGTAGCTCCCGAAGATGTGACCAATATGCTCAGCAACAGCTACGACCTCTACTACTTCGACCAGAACACTGATGGATACGGCAATGAATGGATCAACTATAAAGGTGACGCTAATAATGATTTGGGTGGCTTCGGCCTCGAAATCGGCAAGGGCTATCTCTATGCACACAATACTGATGTCGACTTGATCTTCTACGGCATTCCTGCTACAGAAAGCGATTACCCGGTTCAGCTGAAAAGAAATGATGATGCACGTTTCGCTGGCTGGAACCTCGTGGGTAACCCCTACACTGATAATGCTTACTTCGCAGACAACCGCGATTACTATACTATGAATAGCGCAGCTACTGCATTTGTACCCATTGGTGCAGAAGATGCAAGACATATCGAAGTCGCGGAAGGCGTGTTCGTCACCGCCGAAGAAGACAACGAGGAAGTCGTTTTCACCACTACTGCTCCTGCAAAGACGGGCAATAGACTGGCCCTCAACCTGAGCCAAGGCAACAATGTCATCGACCGTGCTTTCATCCGCTTTAGCGAATGCCGCCAATTGCCCAAACTGCAATTCAACCAGAACAGCACCAAGGTCTACATCCCGATGGACGACAAAGACTACGCCGTGGTGCGCGCTGAAGAGATTGGCGAAATGCCTGTCAACTTCAAGGCCGAAAGCAATGGCACCTACAGCTTGAACTTCAGCAACGACAACGTTGAGTTCGCTTACCTGCACCTCATCGACAACCTCACCGGCAACGACGTCGACCTGCTCAGCACTCCTAGCTACAGCTTCGAGGCCAGCACGACCGACTACGAAAGCCGCTTCAAGCTCGTGTTCGCCACCGGCAACAACAGCAACGACGACAACTTCGCCTTCTTCAGCAACGGAAGCTTCGTCATCAACAACGAGGGTGAAGCCACCCTGCAAGTGATCGACGTTACCGGCCGCGTCCTGAAGAGCGAGACCATCAACGGCTGCGCCAACGTCAGCGTGGACGGTGCCGCCGGTGTCTACATGCTCCGCCTGATCAACGGCGACAACATGAAGGTCCAGAAAGTGGTCGTGAAGTAAGTAGATTCCCCTTGGGGAATAGATAGAGCATAATGCTCAATGCGGCGGCATGAAACGTTTACGATGCGTAAGCGTTTCGTGCCGCCGCTGGTTATAAAAGACATAATCCATCCCAAAGGGAATCTCAGACGCATAACAGCAAGCATTGAGTTTCCCAAGGGAATGGGAAGAAGACATAAGTTGGAACGCGGCGGTTGGTAGGGCTACAAATTGGTAACGATTTCGTGCCGCCGCAGTTAACAATAAACAAGCTTCATTCCCGAATGGAATCCCTTTACCTCAGCCAAAGAACTTGACCTTTGCTAATACGAGTGCCTTCCTTCAAGCCGTTCTTCCTCAAAATCTTCTCAGGCTTCACTGCGAAACGCAAAGCCACATCGCGGAGCGTCTCCCCTTCCTGGACGGTGTATTTCTTGGCTTTCCAGTTCTTGTTTCTCAGCTTTTCGAGATATACTACATCACCACTGTGGAAGACCACCTCTTCAGGATGCTTCAGGCAGTTGTACTCACAGAAACGCTTGAACTTAATTCCAAATGTTTTTGCCATACTCTCCGGCGTCTCTCCTTCCTTGGCGTAAACAAAGCGCACACCGTTGTTCTCATAGATGAATCGACCCTCAGGAGTCATGTCAGCCAAAGGAAATATGGATTTGTCTTTGGGAGAAAAAGCTAACTCAAAATACTCATCAGCCTCGGGATCAATAGGTTCCACATCACTCTCCGCAAGCAAGCCGAGGGCAATTTGGTCGTATTGGGTCAGGTCGTAAAGCTTGATGCGGTCAATGAGCAATTGGGCGTATTTCGGGTTGGTGGCATAGCCTGCCGCTTTCAATCCTTTCGCCCAACCTTCATAGTCGGTGATATCAAGGTCGAACAAAGCTGCATAACGGCTACGGCCACATAAAAACTCGGAATGGTCGCGAAACGATTTCTCAACGTCATCATATTTGCGGAAACATTCGTTCTTCTCATCGTCGTCCATATAATAGGTGTCGCCTTCCCAGCCTTTGTGGCACTTGATGCCAAAGTGGTTTTTGGCTTCACGAGCCAAAGCGCTATTACCCGCCCCCGATTCCAGCAATCCCTGCGCTAAGGTAATCGATGCCGGAATCTTATGGGCCTTCATTTCACGTATGGCAATGTCCTTATAGGTCTGGATATATTCTTCAGGAGTGATGCGCTGTGCCGTTAGCGTTAAAGGTATCAGGAGCAATAATAGCAGTGGGAACTTCTTCATTTTTCTGTCGCTATTTGGACTATGGCTTATGGCCTATGACTATGGCTTGCTCTTACGTAAAAGCAGGCCATAGTCATCAGCCATTGGCCATAGTTAATCAACGTAAAACCCACGAAAATCGTATGAAACCAAAATAAAAAAGCTATCGTTACGTTTTTTTCCGTATTTTTGAAGCCAATTTTGCAAATCTATGGATACAACCAGCCTATTCAAGTACTTCCCGGAGCTGAACGACAAGCAGAAAGAGCAGTATAACCAACTGAAAGACTTATATTTGGACTGGAACAGCAAAATCAATGTCATCTCACGCAAGGACATGGAGCATTTCTATGAGCACCATGTGTTGCACTCCTTGGCCATTGCCAAATACTATGAGCTATTGCCTGGCATGAAAGTCATGGACTTGGGCACAGGCGGTGGCTTTCCGGGAATTCCTTTAGCCATCATGTTTCCGCAGACCCAATTCTACCTCATCGATGGAACTGGAAAGAAAATCAAGGTGGTGAACGCTGTGAAAGACGCCATCGGTTTGGAGAATGTGATAGCCGAGCAAAAACGAGCAGAGGAAGTGAAGGAAAAATTTGATGTAATTACTGGTCGTGCCGTGATGACCTTGCCCGAGATTGCCAACCTTGCCGGCAACAAACTGAGAATCAGAGGTGACGCAGAGGCAGGGGGCATCCTTTACCTCAAAGGCGGCGACTTGGCCGAAGAGTTCAAGGCACTTGGTCGTTATTGGAAGTACAAAAAAGCCATTATCAGCAAATGGTTTAAGGAGGATTATTTTGTGGAGAAGTATGTGGTGCATTTATATTAGTAGATTCCCTTACGGGAATGGAGATTCAATGGAATAGTGAACAGCGGCGGCTTACAACAATTTATAGTTCGTAGACTCGACCTGCCCCGCACGAAACAAACACAACTTACGCCATTCCCGAAAGGGAATCTCAAAATGAAAAACAAACAGTTAAACAACAAATACTAATCAAATGAAAAAACTTACACTAACCCTTTTGGCAATGCTTGCCCTGAGTGCGACAATGTTCGCCCAGCAAGCCATGCCCGTGCCCTTCGACCAAAACATCAGAAGAGGCAAATTGGAGAACGGATTGACTTACTACATCCGTCACAACGAGAAACCCGCTCAGCGCGCCAACTTCTACATCGCGCAGAAGGTCGGTTCCATCCTTGAAGAAGACGATCAGCAGGGTTTAGCCCACTTCCTCGAGCACATGGCCTTTAACGGCACGAAGAACTTCCCCGGCAAGAATCTGCTCAACTACATGGAGCACAACGGCGTGAAGTTTGGTGAGAATGTCAACGCCTGGACCAGCATCGAGCAAACTGTCTACATGCTGACCAACGTGCCGACCACCAACATGAACCTCGTCGACTCGTGCATCCTTATCCTTCACGACTGGTCGAGTTTCATTTCCTTGGAAGGCCCTGAAATCGACAAGGAACGTGGTGTTATCCTTGAGGAAAAACGCACCCGCAACGACGCCCAACAGCGCATGTGGGAAAAGATGCTCCCTGAGATTTACCCCAACAGCCCTTACGGTCACCGTATGCCTATCGGAACCGAGGAAGTCATCACTGGCTTCGACCATGAGGCATTGCGTGCCTATTACCACAAATGGTATCGCCCCGACTTGCAAGGCATCATCATCATCGGCGATGTCGACGTGAACGAGGTGGAGAACCATCTGAAGACCATTTTCGAGGACATCCCCGCTCCCGTCAACCCAGCCGAACGTACCCACTTTGAGGTGGCCGACAACAAGGAACCCATCGTGAGCATCTGCACCGACCGCGAAGAGACCAACTACAGCATTTCGTTGTACTACAAGCACGATGTCGTACCGAACGAGGAGAAAGGCGATATCCAATACTGGCTGAAGGGCTACATTGACCAGCTCGTTGCCACCATGTACAACAACCGCATGGAAGAACTCACTCAGAAAGCCAACCCGCCCTTCATATTCGGCTATGGCTATTACGGCACTTTCTTTGTCAGTGACACTAAAGATGCATGGACGACCCTGGCCTATGCCAAGGATGAGAACGGCATTGACGAGGCTCTGAGCGCACTTGTGGCCGAGAACAAACGCATGCAACAATACGGTTTCACGGCATCCGAATTTGAGCGTGCCAAAGCCGACCTCATGAAACGCATCGAAAACCAATATGACGAGCGCGACAAACAAGAGACTGCCCGCTACCTCAACCCCATCCTCGCCCACTTCCTCACCAACGAGCCGCTGATGGGCATCGAGAACGAGTATATGCTGCTCAGCCAAATCCTTCCTGCCTTGCCTGTTGAGGCTATCAACCAATATGTTCCGGAACTCATCCGTGAGGACAACATCGTCATCACGCTGACCGGTCCCGAGAAAGAAGGCGTGAAGTTGCCCACCAAAGAAGAGCTTGTCAACCTGCTCAACAAAGCCAAGGAAGTTGAAGTGGAACCCTATGTGGAGACCGTCAGCAACGAGCCTCTGATTGCCACCCTGCCCGTGAAAGGCTCCATCGAGAGCAGAAAACACGACGACACCTTCGATGCTACCGTGCTCACCCTGAAGAACGGCGTGAAGGTCATCTATAAGCCTACCACTTTCAAAGACGATGAAATCCTGATGAATGCCTACAGCTTTGGAGGCTATTCCGCCATGGACCAAAGCGACCCCTTCACCTTGCAGGAGATCAATTCGTTAGCCACTCTCGGCGGCGTTGGCAACTTCAGCGCCATCGACCTGCCTAAGGTACTGGCTGGCAAGAGAGCTAGCGTTACCCCCAACATCAGCACCTTCACTGAAGGCATAAGTGGCAATTGCTCTGCCCGTGACCTTGAAACCATGCTTCAACTCACCTATTTGTACTTCACCTCGCCCCGCAGCGATGAAGAAGCTTTCCAATCCTATATCACCCGCACCAAGGCCATGGTTGCCAACATCGAGTCCGATCCGAACACCGCTTTCCGCGACAACCTCATGTTCGCCATGTACGACAATCACCCGCTCATCAAGCGCATGAGAGCTGAAGACTACGATAAAGTTGACTATGCCAAAGCACTTAAGCTTTATGCCGACCGCTTTAAAGATGCCAACAACTTCGTGTTCACCTTCGTGGGCAACATCGACCCCGATACCTTCGAGCCCATGGTGGAACAATACATCGGCTCCTTGAAGACCAAGAAAAATAACGAGACTTGGACCGCCAATGCTCCTGTCATCACTGACAAGGATGTCAACAGCCACTACACCAAGGCCATGGAGAACCCCAAGGTCACTTGCTACATGATTTACAATGGAGACATGGAATACACCCTGGAGAACCAACTGAGGATGAGAGTGTTGGGTGATGTAATGGACATTGTCTACACCGAGAAAATCCGTGAAGATGAAGGTGGCACCTATGGCGTGGGCGTGCAAGGCAGCCTCAGCCTCCGTCCGAAACCCAGCTTCATGTTCTTCATCGGCTTCGACACCAACAAAGAAATGTATGAAAAGCTGATGGGCATCGCCATCGCCGAATTACAGAACATGGCCAACCAAGGCCCGCGTCCTGAAGACCTGAAGAAGGTGAAGGAGTTCCTCGTCAAGAAACATGCAGAAGACCTGGAGAGCAACCGTTACTGGATGGGCTGCATCCAAACCATGGATCGTGACAAATACAACCCGATGGCCAACTACGAGCAGATTGTCAATGGTATCACCGCTGACGATGTGGCCAACATGGCAAAGGCCGTACTGAAAGGCTATAAGAAAGAAGTGGTGCAGATCCCTGAATAATACAATAGCTATCAGCTGTCAGCTATCAGCAATCAGCCAACGCCTATATTAAGGCATGCTGATTGCTGACGGCTGATAGCTAAATTCCAAATCATTGAATCTTGAATCTTTAAATACCAAATTATTATGACAGAAAAACTCACATTGAGAGACAACCCCACCATGAGATGGGTTGCCTTGCTGCTGTTGGCTTTGGCCATGTTTTGCAGCTACATTTTCATGGACATTTTGTCCCCCATCAAGGATTTGATGCAGACCGAGCGCGGTTGGGACAGTGCATCGTTCGGCCGTATGCAGGGCGCAGAAGTGTTCCTTAATGTCTATGTGTTCTTCCTCATCATTGCCGGTATTATCCTCGACAAGATGGGCGTTCGCTTTACGGCAGTACTTTCTGGTGCCGTGATGCTTGTCGGTGGTCTGATTAAGTTCTATGCCTGCAGTGAAAGCTTCATTGGCACAAGCATGGAGACTTGGTTCAACACACACCTCAACTGGAATGTCAACATTCCGTTCATTGGCGACATTTTGCCTTTTGCTGACGGAATGCCCGGTTCAGCCAAACTGGCCGCCATCGGATTCATGATCTTTGGTAGCGGCTGCGAAATGGCCGGTATCACCGTAAGCCGTGGTATTGTGAAATGGTTCAAGGGCCGTGAGACTGCCTTGGCCATGGGTTCGGAGATGGCTCTTGCCCGTCTCGGTGTGGCTACCTGCATGATTTTCTCGCCCTATTTCGCCCGTCTCGGCGGCATCATCAATGTGAGCCGTTCCGTTGCTTTCGGCGTGGTGCTCCTCTGCATCGCCTTGATCATGTTCATCGTCTACTTCTTCATGGACAAGAAACTCGACAGTCAGACTGGTGAAGCCGAAGAGAAAGACGATCCGTTCAAGATTTCCGACATCGGCAAGATCCTGTCGAGCCTTGGTTTCTGGTTGGTCGCCCTGCTCTGCGTGCTGTATTACAGCGCCATCTTCCCATTCCAGAAGTATGCCGTTAACATGCTGCAGTGCAACCTGACCTTGACCTTGCCTGCCGAAGGTTCCTTCTGGGCTGGAGACTCCGTCACCATCGTGCAATATGTCATCATGCTTTTGGTTGCCATTTGCTCCTTCGCCAGCAACTTCTCGAAGAAGAAGGGTATGAAGATTGGTTTGATGCTTGTTGCCATTGTTGCCCTTGTGGTTTACTGCTACATGGGTTACATGCGTGGCACCGCCGAGACCATCTTCGCCGTGTTCCCGCTGCTGGCCGTGGCTATCACTCCTATCCTCGGCAGCTATGTCGACCACAAAGGTAAGGCCGCCACGATGCTTATGCTCGGCTCCTTGCTGCTTGTCGTATGCCACCTCACCTTCGCCTTCGTTTTGCCTGGCGTTTCAGCCAGTTCATCTGTCGGCGGTGTCATCGTGGCCTATGTGACCATCTTGGTGCTCGGCGCCTCGTTCTCGTTGGTGCCTGCCGCCTTGTGGCCAAGCGTGCCGAAGCTGGTGGACGAAAAGATCATCGGTTCGGCCTACGCCCTGATTTTCTGGATCCAGAATATCGGCCTCGGCCTCTTCCCGACTCTCATCGGCAATGTGCTACAAAAGACCAACGCTGAAGGCACAGCTGCACACGAGTTGGACTACACCTGGGCACTTGTCATGCTGGCCGCCCTCGGTATCGCAGCCCTGCTCATCTCGGTCTACCTCAAGGCCGTCGACAAGAAGAAGCACTTCGGTTTGGAAGAACCCAATATTAAATAAACCAGGAACCTGGTTGAATAACCTGTAGGGCTGTCACACCGTGGTAGCCGCTGTAAAAAAACAAACAGCGGCTGCCGTGGTACGACAGCCCTACATTTTATTTATGCACAAACGGGACCTCACACATTTCGAGGATTTCCTTGACAAATCTCCTTTCGCGAGGACCGAAATGTGTATCGGAACGCGAAACTTGGGTCATCATAAGTGAAAAGATGCGTTTCTTTTCTATTGACATCTGTTTCAGTGTGTTGTAGGCTTGTTTAGGCAATTCGTTTCTTGGAATCGGCACAAAGCCCGTGGTATCAAACTCAAGTTCCTTCATGCAGGCATCGATGCATTCGCGCTCGGCATTGCGGGTACGAAAGTCGGCCTTGGCCAAATTGTAGAGTACGCTGGCGATGGCCTTTTGTTCCACTTGGGTGAATTTTTCATCCATAACAACAAATTTTAGTGCAAAGAAACGATTTTTTCTAATTTTGCAGCAACAATCAACATAAAAAAAACGATAGACATGAAAAAACTATCTTTACTATTCTTGACTTTAGCTTCCATGGTAACATTGAAAGCCCAGTGGGTCAACGACCCAGCCACTAACACCCGCATTGCCAATTGTGCCGATGGTGCCGCCGAGGTATATGTTTCAACCGATGTTTCGACGGGTGACTCATATGTGCAATGGCATTACCAAGGCGAAAACGGTTGGTCGCCATGGTTGCAACGGCTGGATGCCGACGGTGTTCCACAATGGCCTGCCAGCGGAATCCATGTCACCACGCCCGATTTTGCGACCTGGTCTCCAGGCTATTCCATGACCGCTGTCAACGGAGGCGTGGTAACGGTGTTCCGCACCCTCGGACCTCATCACTGGGCGGTCAAGATCGATGCCGACGGCTCCTTCCCATGGGGTGATCATGGCCTCATGCTCTTCGACGGTGAAGGTGGCGGCCGCTCCGAAGTGTTGTCAACCTATTATTATGACCATGACGACGGTGTGTGGGCCTTAGGCACCGACATGGACAGCACCTTCCTGCAATATATCGATGCCGACGGCACGCTGCACCCCAAGACCACCATCAAAGACCCTGCAAAAAAATGCACCAATGGCGTAATGATTCCTGCTGAAAACGGCGTCTTTGTGGTGTATGCCAAGCAGACCCTCCAAGGCTATACCAATTACAACAAGGAAATCCATGTCGCAGGATATAACAAAAACGGCGAACAGATTTTTCCCGAGACCCTGTTGCTTGGACTACAGACCGTTGGTGCCAGCTATGTCCATTATGCCATTCCCGACAACCAGGGAGGCGGCTATGTCTATCAATTTCACAACGCCATAGGTGGTGTGTATAACACCTATGTCACGCATTTCGATAAGAACGGCACGCCCACTATCACAGACCCCAACGGCATCGCTGTACATAGTCCTGACTATAGTCACTTTTACACCAATGCATACGCCACCGTCGACCCCGAGAGTAACGATCTCATCATCGCCTATCTCCAAAAGGATGCAGCCTCCCAATCCGAACACCGAGTCTATGTCAACCGCATCACGGAATCAGGTGAAAGACCTTGGGGTGACGGCATTCTTGTGGCGGACTACACAGGTCTTTCCTATAGCGACATCCATGTAGATGCCATCGATGCTGTATATGGATTCGTAGTGACCTACGGCACAAGTCAAGGCACTATTGAGGCTGTGGGCTACGACAACGAAGGAAACCAACAGTGGAACACTATCATGAGTTCGACCCGCTACAATAAAACCATCAGCGAAAACACTACTGGCTTTTATGACGGACAAAACATTGTGGCATGGGTCAACGGCGATGATGGCGGCATCTATGGACAAAACATCGGATGGGACGGTGCCTTGGGTGAGGTCAGCCCCCTGCCGCCCCCGCCAGTCCCTTGCTGTTATGCACCTGAAAACTTCGAAGGCTCCTATCTTTACAATGAAGAAACTGCTTCATACGGTGCCATGCTCACCTGGGAAGCACCAGCCTACAGTGTTCTCCACTATAACCTCTACCGAGAAAATCTTGATGACGGGACAACCGACATCATCGAAATTGATGCCGATGTAACATCCTACTTTGATGAGACGGCACCCGGCATGTATAAATACCAACTCACAGCCATGTACGATGGCTTTGAGTCGGAATTCGCCCTAACCCCTGATGGAGAGGACTATATTATTATAGAGGTGACATCGGTTTCCGAAAACAATAGCGAAAACGAAATCATCACAGTCTTAAAAATCTATTCCACCAATGGCCAGGTGATTCGCAAAGCTAACTTTGGTGAACTGAGTTCAGGCGTTTACATCATCCAAGGGCTAACTTCCACAGGAAAACTTGTCACAAAGAAGGTTCTTGTAAATAATGAATAAAAGAAATCTAAAAAACATATCATCATGAAAAAACTTATATTATTCTTAGCAGGCTTATTTGCTTTCACAGCACTGCATGCCCAATGGGTCGATGACCCAGCAGCCAACACCTTCATCGCCAACTGCGGTAACAACGACGGCGAAGTCTATCTCTCCACCAACACAAACACTGGTGACACTTACGTTCAATGGGAAGGATCAGCCTCCAATGGTTGGTCACCCACCTTGCAGCGCCTTAATTTTGAAGGTGTGCCTCAATGGGGCGACGACGGCATCCATATCGGCGGACATGAATTCTCGTCGATGTCGGAAGGTGTCGCCATGACTACCACCACCGATGGCTGCGTGGTGAGTTGTTTTGCCACTTACGACGGCTTCACATACGCTGTGAAGATTGATCCTGACGGCAATTTCGTTTGGGGAGAACAAGGCTTGCAACTTTTTGGTGGCCTTGGCTTTTCGCGCGCCGAATTGACTGCTGGCGATGATGGCGGTTTCTGGGCCTTAGGCTTTGACTACTCAAACCTTTATCTGCAATATGTTGATGCCGATGGCACTTTAGGACCCACCACCACCATCAGTGACAGCGGCGGATACAAATGCATGTACGGCCAACTCACTTTGAGCCTCGACAACAATGTGCTACTCACCTACGAAAAAGTGGGCTCTGGTTTTTATACCGACAAGGAGCTTTATGTCGTCGCTGTCACGCCAGAGGGTGGCATCATCAGCCCCGACCAACTCCTCATGTCTTCTCAGACTTTCCAATCCACCTATATCCATAAGGCTATTGCTGATGGCATGGGCGGCGGATATGCCTACATTTGGCATCCTGGCATCGGAGGAGCCTTCAACACTTATGTTTTTCATTTCAATGAGATAGGTTTTTCCACCATCAACGACCAGAACGGCATATCGGTGCATTCCACCGACCCGATGAACTACTATGGTTACGCCTACGGCACTGTCGACCCCGTCAGCCACGACCTCATTGTAGCATACGAGCAGACCGATGCCTCGACGCAAAGCCAGTCAAGACTTTATGTCAACCGCATCACCGCCACGGGCGAAAGAGTTTGGGGAGAAGGCATCCTGTTGGCCGATTATGTAGGCGTCTCCTATGCCGACATCATGGTCGATGCTTTTGAGGACGGCAGCGGTTTCAGCGTGATTTACACGAAAAGCAGTCCCAGTAACTCCTACTTCACCACGGTCGAGGCGATGGGCGTAGATATGAACGGCAATCAACTATGGTCCAAAACATTGAATTCAACCTCCTACAGAAGAACCGTTTGCGAAAACAGCGCCGGCTTCCACATGGGACAAAATATAGTGGCATGGGTGAACAGCAGCAACGGTGGACTTTACGGCCAAAACATCGGTCCCGACGGCAACATGGGTCCCATCGAGCCTGTCCTGACTTGCCTCCCGCCTGAGAACCTTGAAGGCGACTATGTCTACGATATGGAGGAGCAACTTTATGGTGTGCAAATCAGTTGGATAGCCCCCGATACACAACCGCTGCATTATAACCTCTATCGTTACAGCGAAATCTACAAGGACGAGGTCATCATTGAAGTAGAAGCCGATGCCACCACTTATTTCGACGAAAGTGGCATTGGAGCCTATACATACCAACTCACCGCCGTCTACGAAGACTGCGAATCCGACTTTGCCCTTACGCCCGAAGGAGAGAACCATGTCTATATCGAAGTCACTGGAATTGAGGAAAATACCGATAGCAGAATCGTCAATGTGTTGAGTGTTTACAACATGACAGGCCAGCGCATTATGGTCAATGACATGAAGGAACTGAACACTGGCGTCTACATCCTCCAAGGCTTGACAGAAGACGGCCGTTTGGTCTGCCAAAAAGTGATTATCGACAAGAAATAAGCCGTAACACATACATTATGAGCAGGCTACAAGTTATCATCAGCCCGCAGTACGACCCCTTCCTCAACCGCGCCGTCGAGCAATACCTCACCGAGTGCCAAGAGGAAGGTGTCGTTACTATGTACCTTTGGAAAAACCAGCAGACCGTAGTCATCGGATACAACCAGAACCCATACGCGGAATGCAATGTAAAGCTTTTGCTCGACGAAGGCGGACATCTCATGCGACGCGGTACAGGCGGCGGAGCTGTCTATCACGACTTGGGCAACATCAACTTCTCCTTCATTGCCGACAAAAAGCTGTATGATGTGAAGAAACAACTCTCCGTGATTCAAGAAGCGCTCCTCTCCTACGGCATACAAACCGAAATCTCTGGACGCAACGACCTCACTTGCGAAGGACGCAAATTCAGCGGTAACGCCTTTGCGAAAGGTCAATTGAACCATCTGCACCACGGCACTATCCTCATCAAGACCGATGGCACGATGATGCAGCGTTATCTCATCGTCGACAAGGCCAAACTCTTGAAAAACGGTGTAAAAAGTGTGGCTTCAAGGGTCATCAACCTCAGCGAACTCGTTCCCGAGCTGACCTCCGAGAACATCAAGCAACCTTTGATTGCCTCCTTTGAAAAGGTTTATGATGGCAAGGCAGAAGTATTAGACTTCGACACCTTTATTAATAACAGCGAAGTGCAAGCCATCAGAGAGCACATCGCATCAGACGACTTCCTTTTCGGTCGCTGGGAGCAGTTCAAGACCACCAAAAAAGACCGTTTCCCCTGGGGCGGAGTGGAAATATCGCTGCAAGTTGACGAGGCCAATGCCATCATCAAAGACATCCAAATCGCCTCGGATTGCCTTGAACCAGAGACCATCCAACAGGCCGAGCAATTGCTACATGGTGCCTCGACTAAAACCGCACCCAAGCATGATTCCGATAACGAAATCCTTCAAGACATAGTCAACTTGGTTTACGGCTGAACAAAAAAGCGTATTTTTGCAGCCCGATTCGTAAAATCAAGGTCCCTGAGCCCATCGAAGGGCCGACTGATAATATGACGGTGCTTCGACAGGCTCAGCAACCTGCTTTAACTGAACAACTGATAACTATCAACTGATAACTGAATGAAATACTTTCTTCTCCCCCTAGGCTGCCAGATGAATTTGAGCGACACGGAGCGCGTCCGCACGGTACTCAACGGCATGGGCTTCGTCCAAACCGAAAACGAAGATGAAGCTACTATTCTCGGAATCATTGCCTGCTCAGTGCGCCAAAAAGGCATCGACAAAGTGTATGGCCGCATCGAGAAATGGAATGCCATGAAGAACCGCCAGAACGTCATCACTTTCGTGTCGGGCTGCATCCTGCCCGCCGACCGTCTGCGTTTCCTCAAGCTCTTCGACCTGGTCTTTGCCATGAACGAGTTGCCCAATCTGCCTGAGATGATCCGCCAATACGGCATCGTCACGCCTGCCTCATTGAAATTTGGAGAAGAGATTGAATACCAACCTGTTGTTAAACCATTGGCTCCCCTGTTTCATAAGGATGACAAGATCAATCCTTCGGCCAATATGGACAAGTTTTGGGCCATCACGCCGACACAGACCTCCACTTTCGAGGCCTTCATCCCAATCCAGAACGGCTGTAACAAGTTCTGCACCTACTGTGCCGTGCCTTACACCCGTGGCCGCGAGGTGTCGCGTCCGTCGGAAGAGATTTTGGCTGAGTTGAAAGACCTCGTTGAAAAAGGCTACAAGAGCATCACCTTGTTGGGACAGAATGTCAACTCCTACGGCCTCGACAAGAAAGGCGAAGAGATTGACTTTGCGGAACTGCTACGCCGCGTGGGCGAATACGGCAAGGAAAGCGGCAAGGAGTTTTGGGTATATTACACCGCACCGCATCCTCGCGATATGAAGGATGATGTCATCGAAGTGATGGCACAATACGACTGCCTCGGCAAGCAGATCCACATCCCCATCCAGAGTGGCGACGAGAACATGCTGCAGCGCATGAACCGCCACCACGACTTGGCCACCTATAGACATATCATCCAGACCATCCGCGAGAAACTGCCGACGGCAACCATCTTCACTGACATCATCGTGGGCTTCACCCATGAAACCGAAGAGGAGTTTGAAAACACACGCAAGGCCATGGAGGAATTCAAGTACAATATGGCGTTCATCGCCCAGTACAGCGTGCGTCCCGGTGCCGTGGCCTCGGAATGGGATGACGATGTGCCGAAGGAGGTGAAGCGCGAGCGTTACCACCGTCTCACCGAAGAGCTGATGAAACACAGCCTCGTTTACAACCAAGGCCTCATCGGGAAGACCGTCAAGATGCTGGTGGAGAGCCATGACCGCAAAAACGGCTACCTCACAGGCCATACAGAAGGTAAGATTGTCATCCGCTTCGCGTCAAGAGACACTAGCCTTATTGGGCAGATTGTAAACGTAAAGGTGACTTCGGCTTCGCCGCTATCTATTGAAGGAGAACTGGTATAAGAAGGACCGCACTCCCATTCCTTTTTCGATTAGAAAGATGAGGGTGACCAAAAAGTCCAAGACCCCGTCTGAGAATCATATTTGACGACAGTCTCGTACCCCCTCCGAATACGAGAAGGAGGAAAAAGACTTTTTGGTCACCCTCTATCACAATCCTTAACCCTTCACCAACTTCTTGGTGACCACAAGTCCATTCTCCATTCGGATACGCACAAAGTAAACTCCTTTGGTAAAGCTTGACAGATCCAATTCATAAACATCGTGCAAATTCCCATGCCTGACCACAATTCTTCCTTCCACGTTGCAAAGCTCCATCTGCCGCATCCCTTCACATTCTATCCTCACCCTATTTTGAGCGGGGTTGGGTGACAGCATAATGTTGCAGATTTCTTCCTCCTCCACGCCCACGATTCCGAACCAACCTATCAATTCCATATTGTCATCCACAACAATATTATAGGGATTGTCCGTTGACACTACCTCACCATTTATCATCCAATACTCGAAATTCTGTCCTCCAATCGGCTCGGCCAGTACCGTAGCTTCATTGTTCTCGCAATCGGGCTGTCGGATGACGCTTACGATGCCCAAGCTTTCATCGTTTGAGGATACGTACAAATCGTAAGGAAATGCATCATCAAAAATGGAACTAAAGTATTGTGACCATGACGAGTTTTGATAAGCCTCACCATTGTCACAGGGTACAAAGAGTGGAATATCATGGCCATTAAACACAAGACTATCTCCTATGCTTGGAGGCATAGTTGCCTTGACCGTGACGGAAGTCAGGCTGTTACAGTCAAAAAACGCATAGTTTCCAATGCTCGTCACAGAATTAGGAATAGCAACAGAAGTCAGGCCTGTGCAACCTGAGAAAACCCACTCTCCAATGCTCTCCACCGAATTTCCAATCCTGACAGATGTCAGGCCTGAACAGAAATAAAACGCCCCATCCTCAAGGCATGTCACCGAATTAGGAATGGTGACGGAAGTCAGGCCTGTGCAATAATAGAATGCCCCTTCCCCAATACTCTCCACCGAATTTCCAATCCTGACAGATGTCAAGTTAATGCACCAATAGAATGCCGCCATTCCGATAGTCATCACTGAATTCGGAATATCGATAGAAGTCAAGCTTGTGCAGCCATAAAATGCAAAACGCTCAATATTCTCCACAGAATTGCCGATGGTGACAGAGGTCAGAGCAGTACAACCATAGAACGCCGACCTCCCAATGATAGTCACAGAATTGGGGATAGTGACAGAAGTCAGGCCTACACAGTTACAGAACGCCTGCGCCCCAATGCTCTCTACAGAATTGCCGATGCTGACAGAAATCAGACTCGCACAGCCATCAAATGCATAGTCTCCGACAATCGTCACAGAATTCGGAATGTCAATGGAAATCAGACTCATGCAGACATAGAACGCCGCCTCCCCAATGCTCTCCACAGAATTGCCGATGGTGACAGAGGTCAGAGCAGTACAACCATAGAACGCCGACCTCCCAATGATAGTCACAGAATTGGGGATAGTGACAGAAATCAGGCCTATACAGTTAACGAACGCTTCCTCCCCAATACTCTCCACAGAATTGCCGATTCTGACATAAGTCAAGCCTGTACAACCATAAAATGCACCCTCCCCCATACTTATCACAGAATTCGGAATGTCAATGGAAATCAGACTTATGCAGCCATAAAACGCACGATCCCCAATACTCTCCACAGAATTCGGAATGTCAATGGAAATCAGACTTATGCAGCCAAAGAACGCACGATCCCCAATACTCTCCACAGGATTGCCGATGCTGACAGAAATCAAACTGCTGCAATCATAGAAAGCATCCTCGCCTATACTCGTCACAGAATTGCCAATACTGACAGAAGTCAAGCCTGTACAGCCAGAAAACACCGCCTCCCCCATACTTATCACAGAATTCGGAATGTCAATGGAAATCAGACTTATGCAGTCAGCGAATGCATATCTCCCAATGATAGTCACAGAATTGGAGATAGTGACAGAAGTCAGGCCTGTACAGTAATCAAACGCCCCCTCCCCAATATTTATCACAGAATTTGGAATGTCGACGGAAGTCAGAGCAGTACAATTAACGAACGCCAATCTCCCAATACTTATCACAGAATTCGGAATGTCAACGGAAGTCAGAGCAGTACAATTAGTGAACGCCCCCGGCTCAATGTCTGTCACCGCATAGGTTATTCCAGAATATGTCACGGCTTGAGGAATCACCATATCGCCTACATAAGGATTTACTCCTGGGGAAACCCCAACCTCGTACGGTGGAATGTTGCTCTGGATAGTGTAGTAAATACCATCCACCACAAAACTATATGCCCAAACGGTGGCGGTAGTCATCAGCAGCAAGGCTGCAAGAACAAAATGTCTGAAAGCCTTCATTTTACTTCGTTTTCTAGTTTTCCGACGGACTCTCTGCGCCAAGGTTTTCATAAAGTCATTTTCAGAAACACAAAAGAAAAAGCGCGGGAGTCAAAACCTTGCTTATCCCACATTAGGCTCTCGCATTGCCAATCTCTCAAGGATAAACAATGCCGATGCCCATGCCATTCGGATATACTTACACAGGGTATATGCAAAAACATGAACGCCAAACATTGTTTTACCGTGTGAGAGAATTGGATTTGGGAGGTTCAATGTGTCACAGATAAACATCAGTTCAACGTCTTTCCATTATGTTTGCCAGACGCATTATTCGCGTTCGGTAAGGCAAAGAAACGAAAAAATATTGGAATGGAACTCGAAAAAAGAAAAATTTGGAAAAAGTTGTAATTTTGTGGGCTGAAAAAAGCCGAAATGACAAAAATCGCCTTCAAAACCCTAGGTTGCCGTGTCAACCTCTATGAAACCGATGCCTTGGCATCGCGCTTCAAGGCGGCGGGCTACGACATTGCCGACAGCGATGCCGATGCGGATGTCTTTGTCGTGAACACCTGCACCGTCACCAACACAAGCGACCAAAAATGCCGTCAAGCCATCCATCAGATAAGGCGGAAGCACCCCGAGGCATTGATTGCCGTCACAGGCTGCATGGTCAACCACAGGAAAGAGGAATTGCTTAGGTCTGGCATTGCGGACTATGTCATCGACAACGAACGCAAAGTCGCCCTGTTTGACATCATCGACGAGCATTTCAAAACTGGCCACAGCGACCCTGAAGGTTACGACCGCGACCTGTTCAGCTACCAACCCGCCTTCGACACCTTCCACACCCGCAGCCTCATCAAAATCCATGACGGCTGCAACAACTTCTGCTCCTACTGCATCATTCCCATGGTGCGAGGAAGAGCAACGAGTCGTCCCGCCAAGGACATCTATGACAATGTACGGAAAATAGTTGCCCACGGCTTCAAGGAAGTCGTGCTGACAGGGGTCAATATGGGTCGCTACCAATCAGAAAGCACCAACTTTGAGCAACTGGTAGAAAACATCCTCAATATCGACGGTGACTTCCGCGTGCGCGTCTCCTCCATCGAACCCGACCAGTTCAGCGACCGTTTTTTGCAGCTCTTCCAACACGAAAAGCTAGCGCCCCACATGCACATCTGTTTGCAAAGCGGCTCCGACGACACCCTGAAACGGATGCACCGCTTCTACACCGTCGACCAGTTCCGCGATATGTGCCAACGCATCAAAGCGTTCCGACCCGACTTCAACCTCACCACCGACATCATTGTGGGCTTCCCCGGCGAGACAGAACAGACTTTCAAGGAAAGCTGCGACTTCGCGAGAGAAATCGGATTCAGCCACATTCACACTTTCAAATACTCGGTTCGCACAGGCACAAAAGCCGCTGTCATGCCTGATCAAGTTCCAGAAAAGGTCAAGACGGAACGCAGCGAGGTGATGCGGCAGATTTCGTTGGAAAACAAGAACAAGTATTTCGATACCATGCAAGGCAAAATACAACGCATGCTCATCGAGCGCATTGACAGCAAAGGCGTCGCACGCGGCTATGGCGAGAACTACATTCCCGTCATCCTCAACAATTGTATGGTCGAAAAGAACACCTTTATTAATATAATGCTGACTGAAATCCTTCGACGCGACAACGAAGAAAAGATGTCATTTAGCTGTGAACCAATAAATTAAATAATAAAAAGAAAAAATTTCATCTTTTTGGATGGGGTTTCGAGAAAAAGTTGTAATTTTGCAACCCAAAATAAAAGGAAATAAACAAGCATAAGGAATAAGAGATATGGCAAATCACAAAGATGCAATCAAGAGAATCCGTCAGACTGAAAAGAGACGTTTGCACAATCGTTACTACGCCAAGAACATGCGTAACGAGATGAAGAAATTCAGGGCTTTGACCGACAAGTCGGCTGCCGAGAGCCAGCTGCCGAAGTTGTACTCCATTATCGACAAGGTCGCCAAGCGCGGTATCATCCACAAGAACAAGGCCGCCAACCTGAAGTCGAAGCTGACAAAGTTCACGAACAAATTGGCATAATTGGAAGTTTTATTCATACATGTTGGTGCCTCTTCTACATAGTGGAAGAGGCTTTTTTGCTTGAGGTAAGCAGAAAAACGCTATCTTTACCGCCCGAAAAACTTCATTGTCATGACTGAGAAGAAATCCATCAAGGAGTGGGCTCCTGACGACCAGCCACGTGAAAAAATGATGGCCAAAGGCAAAGCCGCGCTCAGCAACGCTGAACTGCTGGCCATTTTGTTGCGTACTGGCAAAGAAGGACAATCGGCCGTAGATGTGGCGCGGTCGCTCCTCGACAGTACTGACAACGATCTTATCACGCTATCCAACCTTAGCCTCGATGACCTCATGCAGCACAAAGGCATCGGCGAAGCCAAGGCCATCACCATCATGGCTGCCCTCGAACTCGGCAAGCGCCGTCGCGGTGCAGAAGCCAACCTCCCCACCGAAGTGAAAGACTCGAAAGATTCCTTTGAACGCTTTCTTCCCTACATCGACGACATGAGGCAAGAGCATTTCCTGGTCATGTACCTCAACCAAAGCAACCATGCGTTGAAGGTGGAATGCATCAGCAACGGCGGCACCACCAATGTCATTGCCGATCCGAAACTTATCTTCAAGAACGCCTTAAACCTAGGAGCCACCTGTCTCGTTTTGGGACACAACCACCCTTCGGGCAACCCGCGCCCCAGTGAAGACGACCGGCAACTGACCAAGAAGCTGGTAGCCGCTGGCAAACTCTTAGACATCACCGTCATCGACCATATCATTATTGGCAACGAACGCTACTACAGCTTCCGCGACCATGGAGAAATGACCTTTTGAAACAACGCACACCCATGAAACTTGTCACCATCATCGGGGCTCGACCCCAAATCATCAAGGCAGCCGCATTGAGCCGCGCCATCCGTAACCATTATGCCGACCGCATTCAAGAAGTCATCGTCCACACTGGGCAACATTATGACGACAATATGTCGCAAGTGTTTTTCGACGAACTGCAAATCCCGCGTCCCGACTACAACCTCCATGTCGGCTCTGCCTCACACGGCGTACAGACAGCCCGAATGATCGAAGGCATTGAAGCTATATTAATAAAGGAACAACCCGACTTCATCGTGCTGTACGGCGACACCAACTCCACCCTTGCTGGTTCCGTGGCCGCCTCCAAAATCCATGTGCCCATCGTCCATATCGAAGCAGGACTGCGCTCGTTCAACAAAAGCATGCCTGAGGAAATCAACCGCATCGTGTGCGACCACTGCTCCACCCTGCTCTTCACGCCTACCAAGGCTGGATTGGATAACCTGAAACGGGAAGGGTTTCCTATCGATGAAGGCGGCGTTTCGACAGGCTCAACGACCGCAGTCCCGACCATCGACAATCCTAAGGTCTACCATTGCGGCGACATCATGTACGACAACAGTCTGCATTTTGCCAACATTGCCAAAGAAAAGACCGAAATCATACAGCGTTTGGAGCTGAAAGGTAAGCCTTTCATTTTGGCCACTATCCACCGCGACAGCAACACCGACCAACCCGAACGCCTCAGCGCCATTTTCAGTGCCATAATCCGTCTATCAAGGGAATGTCGAGTCGTGTTGCCCTTACACCCAAGGACTTCCAAACTCTTGAAAACCAATATTGAAGAGAAACTTCAGGAGCAGGTTTTCAACAGCCCGAATATCATTCTGATCCCGCCTGTTTCTTTCTTAGAGATTATCGCCCTTGAGCGTCACGCCCAATTGGTGATGACCGACTCAGGCGGTGTGCAAAAGGAGTCCTATTTCTTCAAGAAGCCCTGCATCATCCTCAGACCCGAGACCGAATGGGTGGAAATCGTGCAGACGGGAAATGCCATTCTTGCCGATGCCGACGAAAACCGCATCATGCAGGCTTGGGCTCATTTCAAGGACAACCCGCCGACTGTGTTCCCCGAAATCTTCGGTGATGGCCATGCAGCAGAGTTCATTTTGAACGTGATGCTTCAACAAAAATATAATAAGTATGAAACTCCTTGATGTCTTATTTTATCATTTTTACAATTTTTACCGAAGATGGCCTTTTTACTTAGGTTCTTATGAGTTTTAATGCTGCTTTTAGCATAGGCTTTTTCCTATCCGTGGGAATTGCTCTCTTGGTCATGATCTCAATGATTCCTTTGACTGGTAAATGGTCAATAATTATTGGCTTAGCTATTATTATGGGTTGCGGATTATTATTCGAAAGGTATTTTGGCAAATCGGGAAGATGGAAAAATATCATCAAAACCAAACCTTTCATTGTCAGTCGTGGTTTTTCAATAGGAACAACTATAGCTTTTGTAATCATAGAGACCACATTTGCCGTAGGCGTTGTCCTGTTGGCTATGCAAAATAACTTTTTTTTCAACTAAAGTATTGTAGATTAAGAAAAAAAACGTACCTTTGCACCCGCTAATTAAGCAAACACTAATATCAATTTAATCATTTAACAATCAAACAGTTATGAATCAGTACGAAACCGTTTTCATTTTAACTCCCGTTTTGTCTGACGAACAGATGAAGGAAGCGGTAAAGAAGTATGAAGATCATCTGACCAATGCTGGTGCAGAGATTGTTCATGAAGAGAACTGGGGCATGCGCAAGCTTGCCTATCCTATCCAAAAGAAGTCCACGGGCTTTTACCAACTCATTGAGTACAAGGCCGAGGGTAATGTAATCGCCGATGTCGAAACCGAGCTGAAGCGTGACGAACGCATTTTGCGTTTCCTCACTGTGAAACTCGACAAGCACGCTATTGCCTACAACGAGAAGAAACGTAACAAGAAAGCCGAAGCCGCCGCTGAAGAAGCTCAGGCCTAATGTCGAACAATTAAAAAAGAAGAAAAATGGCACAAGTGAACAACAACAACGACATCAAATATCTGACTCCCATTGCAGTCGATACCAAGAGAAAGAAATACTGCCGCTTCAAGAAGAACCGTATCAAGTACATCGATTACAAAGATGCCGACTTCTTGCTGAAGTTCGTCAACGAGCAGGGTAAGATCCTGCCCCGCCGCATCACCGGCACTTCAACGAAATACCAGCGCAAGGTTGCCCAAGCCGTCAAGCGTGCCCGCCACCTCGCCCTGATGCCATTCGTAGCAGATTGTTTGAAATAATTTGAAGGAGGACAACACATGGATATCATTCTGAAACAAGACGTCACCAACTTAGGATATAAGAACGACATCGTCACCGTGAAGCCCGGCTACGGCCGCAATTTCCTCATCCCGCAAGGTCTGGCTATCCTCGCCACTGAGCGCAACCGCAAGATCTTGGCCGAAGAAATGCGCCAGCAGGCTCACAAGGAACAAAAGATCAAGGACGAAGCCACTGAGAAAGCCAAGGCTCTGGAAGGCTTGAAGCTGCAAATCCCCGCCAAGGCTGCTGCCACGGGTAAGATTTTCGGCTCGGTCAACACCATCATGATTGCCAACGCCATCAAGGAAGCCACCGGCATCGAAGTGGACCGCAAGCACATCGTCCTCAACGAAGACGCCATCAAGGAAGTGGGCGACTACACCGCCAAGATTAAACTCCACAAGGAAGTGGCTGTTGACATCGACTTCAACGTTTTCGCTGAATAAGAAAAACAAACTTTTTCATGTTTTTGGGCTGTCTCCCCTGTGGGACGGCCTTTTTTTGTACTTTTGCGCAACATGCTCACAAAAAACACCATAAAACAAATTGCATCACTCCGCCAACAAAAATTCCGCAAGGAGCTTGGCCTCTTCGTTGTGGAAGGACGCAAGATGACGGAAGAATTGCTCCATTCCAACTTTGAGATGGTTGGACTCTATGCCACCGAGGCTTTCCTCACCGATTATCCCGCCTTCGCTGAAGCTGAAATTGTCAGTGATGTACAGATGCAGCAGATGAGCGGTCAGGACACGCCTCCGGGCATCCTCGCCGTGGTAAGGATTCCCAAACAGGATGAAATCAAAATCTCCTCGCGGATTGTCCTCGCTTTGGACGGCATCGCTAACCCGGGCAACATGGGCACACTTATCCGTACTGCCGAATGGTTTGGCATCCATGATGTGGTGTGCAGTTCAGACTGTGTCGAGCTTTGGAATCCGAAAGTGGTGCAAGCCACCATGGGTTCACTGTTCAGAGTGAAGGTTTGGAAGACTGAGTTGCAGGTATTTTTGCAAAAAGCGAAAAGCGACAGCAAGGCCATTTACGGTGCCTTACTCGAAGGGGAAAACCTGTTCGAAATGAAGGGGAAGCCCGAAGGTATCATTGTCATCGGGAGCGAGTCGCACGGCATCCGCAAAGAGGTGTTGCCTTGCATCACGCATCCCATCACCATCCCGCGAGTAGGTGGCAGCGCAACCGAGTCGCTCAACGCCGCCGTGGCTGGTGCCATCCTGATGGCAGAAATGACAAGGCCATGAACATCAAAGATATCACGCCAGAACACCTTTGGCAGAACGGCATTAACCCCGAGGGGATGCTGTTTGGCCCGAACTTTTATCCCTACAATCCAAGGCTGAAGCAGTTCAGCAGGGATTTGCGGAGCCATGGGCAGATTTCGGAGGCCCTGCTTTGGAAGTGCTTGAAGGGGAAGAAGACGGGATATCTCTTTCTTCGCCAAAGGCCAATTTTGAATTATATTGCCGATTTCTTTTGCTATGAGCTTAAATTGGTCATCGAGATTGATGGAGCCTCACATTTCACAGCCGAGGCACAAGAGCGGGATGCCGAAAGGGACAGGCAGATGCAAGCCATCGGTCTGACAGTGATTAGGGTTAAGGATAGTGATGTGAGAAGAGATGCTGAGATGGTGGCTATGGGGATTATGGAGCAGTTTCCTAAGAAGGAACATTAGCGCGAAGCGGGGCGTTGAATCCTTGTTAATACATGGCGCGAAGCGGGGCTTCGGAATTCCTGTGAATACATGGCGCGAAGCGGGTCTTCGGAATTCCTGTGAATACATGGCGCGAAGCGGGTCTTCGGAATCCCCCCTGCCCCCCTTTGCAAAGGGGGAGGCGCAAAGCGACGCGGCGCGAAGCGACATAAAACTTGGGTCTGAATAGTCTGCATCCGGTAGGCTCCCCCTTTAAAAAGGGGGCAGGGGGATTAATACAAACCCCGGCAGGCAAAACAAACAAAAAAAACAAAAAAAACCGCCCCAAACGGAGCGGTTTTTTTCATCCAATCCAATATGGATTGATTACTTCACGATGACAACGCGTTGGACGCTGTTGCGGCCATTGTTGTCGTAGATGCTGAAGAAGTAGACACCAGCCTCAACATTCATGTCGATGTTGTTGACCATGTTGTTGAGCTTCACCACGCGGACAAGCTGACCAGCCACATTGTAGATGGCCACGCTGTTCAGGTTCTCGCCTTCGAGGGTGACCTGCGAAGCGGCGGGGTTAGGATAGATGCTGGCAAGTTGATTGGCAGTCTCCTCAACGCCAGTGATGCCAACATGCAAAGTAACCGGGATGTTGAATTCAGGATTTTCAACATCGTTGGTGGTAATGAGCAGGTTGGCATGATACTCTTCTCCGTCGTTCATGCCAATGGTGTTGAACGTGAAGGTGATTTCCTCTTCGGTGCCACCGAGTAAGGAGCCAAAGTGCTTGTCCATCGTGACCCAGCTACCGGGAATTGGAGTACCTTCGCAAACAGCGCGGAGGCAGAAGTTGTAATTGCTGTCCCAAATGTCGTCAACCAACGACCATGAACCGCCACCGCCAACTTGCAGATACCTGACACCAGGAGTCATAGTACCATTGTCGAATACGACAGGGTAACCTTCATTTTCAATCTGTTGGAAACCAGCGGAAACAAACACATCGTAACCAGTCAACCAAATGTCTTCTGCAAAGGTGCCGGTATTCCAGTCATTACGTACAATTTGGTTTTCAGGGATGACAACTTCAGCAAGAAGTTCACCAGGAGTGCCGGAAGCATTCACCTTATAGGCACGCAAGGTAAGGTCGCCTGTAAAGCCTAAAACGCCATTCGAGTCTTCTGCGACGAAATACTTAACGCTCTTCAGCTTGGTTCCCATCACTGCGCCGCCATAGGAAGAAACAGGGAACTTATTGGCAATCTCAATGTAGTTGGCAGTCTGAAGACCCGTGAGGTTGGTAGGTTCACCATTGTCATAGTACATTTCTTCTTGTTGTGAGCCACCTTCGCCATGACCGAAATCGACATAGCCTTCCCAATCGCCAATGGAGTTGCCATCGTTCGTGATGACAAATGTTTGCGTTGCAATATCATCCACATCAAGCTCTTGATAAATAGTTTCCGAACTCACCGTCAATGCAGGAGCGCTTTCGCCACCGATCTTCTTGAAGCTGAAGTTGTCGAGATAATACTCAGAGTTGGCGGCATTTTGAGGCGGGAAAAAGTCCATGGCACCAAGAACACGGTCGGCTTGCTCACCGAAGCTATCCAAACTCCATTGCCATTCACAAACAAGAACTTCTTCTTCGCCAGGAGCGGTATAGTAATAGCGAGCCATGTCGGTATCAGTATCGACATTCAAGCGGAAGTGCATCCAAGCATCATAGACGCAAGCTACATCAGCTGTGCCATTGCTACCAGCGTGGATGGTGCCGTGGCCAGGGGCTTGGGTCGAATTCTGACCATCGTTGGTCATATGGAGATAGCACTGCATAGCCCAAACACAGTTGTCGCTGTTGCTGCCATCAAAATGGTGCAGGATGTTGAAGTAGCCATTCTTGCCTTGGGGGACAAGGATATCGAACTCGAGGTCGTAGTTACCGTTCTCTTCGTCGCCGAGGAGGAGGACTTGGTCGTTGCCATAGGTGAGGTGGCCACACTGGGTGCCATCGAATTCAGCAACAACGCCGTCTTCACTGCTACCAGCAGCGTTGCTCCAAGTGGTCCACCAATCGTGACCGGCAGCAATGGCTTCAACAGCAATCTTGTTGCCCACGGTGTACTCCTCGAAGGGATCTAAAATCAAGATCTCGTCATTGCTCTGCAGCGTAACGGTGAGGTTGTCGATGTAGTACTCGGAAGTAGCGGCATTCTCAGGCGGGAAGAAGTCCATAGCACCGAGGATACGGTTGGTGGTGTTCTCACCAAAGCTGTCCAAGCTCCACTGCCATTCAGCATAGAGTTCTTCAGCTTGACCAACCACATTGAAGTACAACTGGGCAACATCGTTGTCGGCATCGACATGAACGCGGAAGTGCATCCATTCGTCGTAAACACAAGGCAGGTCGCAAGTACCATTGCTACCAGCGTGTACAGTGCCATGGCCAGGAGCTTGGGTTGAGTTCTGACCGTCGTTGGTCTCATGCATGTAGACCTGAATAGCCCAAATGCAGTTGTCACTGTTGTTGCCATCAAAGTGGTGCAACACATTGAAGTAACCATTCTTGCCTTGGGGAACATAAGCGTCGAACTCAAGGTCGTAAACACCTACTTCGTGGTCGCCAAGGTAAAGGATTTGGTCGTTGCCATAGGTGAAGTGGGCGGCCATGGAGCCACCAGCCTCATCAAAAACACCGTCTTCAGAACCGCCAGGATGGTTGGTCCATGTGGTCCAAGGCATACCATAAGTCTCAGCGATCTTAGCGCCAGCGACGCCATCGTTGAAATCATAGCTCATCTGTGCAAAAGCATTGCCAAAAGCAAAGGCAATCATCGCAATGAGTAAAGATACTTTTTTCATTTTTTTGAAATTTTAGTTAGTATTAAGTGAGTTGATTTGATTAAATGCTTCTCGAAAACACGCTGCAAATATAACCATTTTTTGTTTGCTGCAACATGGATGGGGATTTTTTTAGTTTAGAGTTGAGAGTTTAGAGTTTAATAGTTTAGATTCCATGCGGGAATGGAAGCATCGTTGCGTGGTATATAGCGGCGGCATGAAGAGCCAACAACATGTCAACACGTTATGCCGCCGCTGTTTAACAAAATACCGACACTCCATTCCCGAAGGGAATCTCCAGTTTATTGTGTTTTTGCTTCTTTCCAATAGGCAATCATCTCCTCGAGAGTGAGGTGCTGCACGCCCTTGCCTTGCTCGCGAGCTTTCTGTTCAACATGAGCGAAACGCTCACGGAACTTTTTGTTGGTCTTTTCGAGGGCATCGTCGGGATTCACACCAATATAGATGCCGTAAGCCGCCAAGGCGAAAAGCAAGTCGCCGTATTCCTCCTCGATACGCTCCGTGTTGTCGGGCTTTTGAAGCTCGGCAAAAAGCTCGGCCTTCTCCTCCTCCACTTTCTGCCAAGCCTGTTCAGCATCGGGCCAACGGAAACCCACACCCGCAGTTTTTTGGTGCATACGATAAGCCTTCAACAACGAAGGCAAGCCTTCAGGCACGCCGCCTAACACACTGCGGTTGTGCTCGCGTTCCAACTTGATTTTCTCCCAGTTTTGCTCTACCTGCTCGGCGTTCTCAACATGCTCATTGCCAAAGATATGCGGATGACGCACAATCATCTTGTCGCAAATGCCGTTGAGCACGTCGGCGATGTCGAAGGCACCCTGCTCCTGCCCTATCTTGGCATAGAAAACGAGATGCAGCATGAGGTCGCCGAGTTCCTTCTTTACCTCGTTGAGGTCATCGTTGAGGATGGCTTGGCTGAGTTCGTAGGTCTCTTCGATGGTGAGATGGCGCAGGCTTTGAATGGTTTGGGTGCTGTCCCAAGGGCAGCCCGCGCGAACTGCATCCATGATATCCAATAGTCGCTTGAAAGCGGATAATCTTTCGTCCATAATATCATTATTTGAAGGTGCAAAGGTACGGAATAATATTGTAAGTTGAGATTCCCGCTCGCGGGAATGGAGTTTGTGTCTGATGTGAAAAGCGGCGGTTTGTAAAGCTGACGGATCATAAACATTTGAAGCCGCCGCAGTTAACAATAATAATGGCACTCCATTCCCGAAGGGAATCTATCTGTTATCATTGTTTTTTGTACCTTTGCAGCCCCAATGGAAAGACAAAAAAGCCATATCTTTTTCGTGCTGCTTACCTTATTATTAATAGGGAAAGCAACGAATGCACAATTGAGCCACCGCAACTATGAGATTGAGGCGCGGATGCACTATGGTTACATGTACTTCCAAAACGACCAATACCACTCAGCCTTAGGTCGTTACAGCAGACATACGCCCGCCTACGAGTTCTCGTTGCACCGCAATACCTACGGCGAAAACCGTTGGGAAGTGCTTCACAACTACCCTTCCATTGGGTTTACCTTCTACTATTCGGGTTTTGGCAACGACGAAATCTCTGCCGAATTGGGCAAGGTGTTCGCCCTCTACCCTTTCATCAACTTTCCCATCATCCCAGGAGAGAACAGCAGGCTGACCTTCAAACTGGGTGTAGGCGTGTCGTATCTCACCAACAAGTTTGACCCGAAAGAGAATTTCCACAATTACGCCATTGGCTCGCATGTGAACGCTGCCATCAACCTGTCGATCGAATACCGCCAACGCATCATCGACCGACTGCATTGGGTAACCTCGGCAGGCTTGACCCATTTCTCGAACGGAGCCACACGCTCGCCCAACATGGGTATCAACATTTTAAGTGTGGCCAGCGGATTGTCATGGTATTTGGCTCCGCCTAAAGCACACATTGACAAGAAACTACGCACCAAAAACTACCTCTTCGAGTTCGACGGCAAACGGCACTTCGTCACGGACTACCAATATACTCTCGGGTTCAAGGACATGAGCCAACAATACGGCACACACCAATACTTCTTTGTCCACAATCCTGCCGCCAACTTCATGTTCCAAATCACCGAACGCGACCGTCTCGGCCTTGGCCTTGAATTGGTTTACGACTATTCCGACAAGATTACCAAGCCCGACTGGGATATTTATCTGAAACCCGGCTTCCTGCTCGCCTACGAGATGATGCTCGACCGTGTCAGCTTTATGTTCAATGTCGGGTTACGCAACAATGTACCGCTCAATTCACCCACATTCGGGATGCTATTTTACCAGAAAGTCGCGGCACGATATTATTTCAACGACAACCTGTTTGCCACGCTTGCTTTCACCACTTACGACATCAAGGCCGATTTCATCAGTTTCGGCATAGGCTATCACATCCAGCACAAATACTACTTACCACGTTATGAAAAGAAACACCGTCGCAATCCTATTTTTCCTCGTTAGTCTAATGGTAGCATCGTGCAGCAAGGTCGACACCCTGTTCAGCAATGGCGAACCCATCACCGAACAGCGTGAATTGGGTCATCGTTTCGTCGCCATTTCGATGTACAACAATGTGAATGTCAAGCTGGTACACGACAGTCATCCACGCTTGGAACTGACTTGCCCGAAGAATCTCATTGAAAAAATCACCACTGAATTTGACGGCGACACTTTGTACATCAAAAACGAGAATGACTACAACTGGCTGCGCAGCTACGACTATAGTATTGACCTGACCGTATATTACGACAGCTTGCGGCTGATCAATTTCGCCTCAGTTGGCGACCTGCGCTGTTCCGACTCCATCAAGGGAATGTTTGAGAAGAGCATTGACACGATTGGGATGAGCATCGACACAACCGAGACAAGCATCGACACCATTTGGGATATCGAAACCTCTTGGATACAAAGTTTCAACCTGAACATCAACGAAGGTTGCGGTGACATTGACCTCACTCTAGACTGCGACGTAGTGAAAAGCAACTTCGGCAACGGCACTTCATTCGTGACTTTAAAAGGCCTTGCAGAATACACCGAGATTATCATGAGAAGCTATGGGGTGATCCACGCCGAAAATCTCAACTCCAACTTCGTTAGGGTGCAGTCGCATTCCACCAATGATGCCTATGTTTGGGCTCGAACCAAGCTCACAGTATGGCTCTATAGCATTGGAAACGTGTATTATAAGGGCAATCCTCAGGTCGTCGAAGACTGCCCTAGCGAAGGCCGAGTTTTCAGATTATAAAACCAAAAAATAATCATGAGAAAAATGAATTTTGGTATGAAATTTGTATATTATTTGACGAATAACTATACCTATTAGACAAACAAATAAACCATTCAATACAATGAAAGCGTTAAGATTCATTCCCATCATTGCCTTAATGGCCTTCGTCGGCTGCTCGGCAAATCGCCAGACAGCCAAAGACGACACCTACTATTCGCCTTACGGCAATACTGGTGGCCAGATGACCAGAGGTAACGGCTCATATGTGAGCCCAAGCATCAGCAGCAACTCGGAATATGACTATCAGGCCTATTATTCCGACAGCAAAAATTACGTCAACAATGCCGACCCCGTTTACCAGACCACGGAGACGGTGACCGACACCAACGGCGTGGTGTACACCACCACAGAGACATATTACGATGCCGACTTTGCCACACGCATCAAGCGTTTCGGCACGCAGGCTTCCTCGACAAGAGACTATTATGACGACTACTACACCTACGACGGCGGCGGTAACACCTACGTCTATGTGAACAGTTACGATCCTTTCTATTGGGACTACTACCCGACCTACTATTATGGATGGAGCTATCGTCCCTATTGGAGCAGCTATTGGAGCTGGAACTGGTATTGGGGTTATCCTTACTACTATAGCTACTGGGGCTGGGATCCTTACTGGTCTTATGGTTGGGGCTATTATAGCCACTATTACTGGCATCACCCGCATCACTACCACTATCACGGTGATTGGCACCATGGCGGAGGTCATCACAATAACGGAATCGGCGGCAGCAGTCTGAGCAGTTATGTGGCCAGTGTCAGACACGGCAACTCCACCGGCTCTATGAGCCACGCCTTGCCCAGCAATGGCCGTAGTGGCAGCATGTCGGCCCGTCCACAAGCATCGGCCGGTTCATCCTTGGCTCGCATAGGTAGCAGTTCAAGCAGCATGAGTCGTCCTACAATGAGCGGCAGGCCCACCGTAGGCAGCAGTTCCTCTCCTCAGCGCCCTGCCAAGAAGGAAGTTGCCCGCCCTGGCAACCAAAGCGGTGAACGCCAAAACTACACCTCGCCCAACAATAGCCGTCCTTCACGCTCCAGCTCAGAATATGTGCGTCCGTCGAACTCATCTTCATCACGTCCTTCCTCTGACTCGAGCAGAAGAAGCTCCAGCAGCAGCTATAACAGAAGTAGCAGTTCAAGCCCCTCAAGCAGCTCTTACAACAGAAGCAGTGCCTCTCCTTCGAGAAGTTCTTCTTCAAGCTCAAGCCGTAGTTCAGGCAGCAGTTACAGTAGCGGAAGCCGTGGTTCGAGCTCAAGCTCCTCAAGCCACAGTTCAAGTTCAAGTAGCCACAGCTCTGGCGGAAGCCGTGGAGGCTCAGGCGGTGGAAGAAGATAATTTGCTTTCCGCAAGTGAGATTTGACAAAAAAGACTACCTTTGCAGACCGAAACGCAAGGTAGTCTTTTTTTATCCTTTCGACCATGAAGAAGACACTCACAACAGTCATAGCATTATTGTCTATCATAGCTGCATTCGCACAGGGCGCTGCCGACGCTTGCATCTTTTCCCAAACCTTCTACCAAGGCACGGCCAAAGCCCTTGGTATGGGCAACGCCATGGGTGCAGTAGGCGGCGACATGACCTCCATTTGCATCAACCCAGCTGGGATGGGCATCTACCGCAGCAACGAGTTCACCACCACCCTCAGCCTTATGGATAACTTCCAGCAGTCCACCTATTACGGGACAAGCAACGGAGCCAACAAGATGCGCCTGTCCATTCCCAACATTGGCTATGTCAACGCTAAGCAAAGAAGCAACTTCCGCCCGCTGCGATCCACACAATTCGGCATCGGGCTCACCCGCACCAACGACTACAACATACACACTTTGAGCAAGGGCATCAACCCTACCAGTTCTAAGATTGACTCTTATTTAGCCCAAATTGATGGCTACTCCCAATTTGAGCTTAAAGACGCCTTCCCATACGACATCTATCCAGCCTGGAGCACTTATCTCATCGACCTTTACGAAGACGAAATCGGTCCGTATTACAGCAGTCCTGTTCCTCAAGGCAACATCTGGCAAGGCGAAGAGAACGACTTCAAGGGGCGTTCGGAAGAATGGACCTTTGCGGGCAGCGCTAACTACTTCGACCAACTCTTCATTGGCATAAGTGTGAACTTGGCTCACATCAAAAGAGAGGGCACAAAGAACTTCACGGAAAGCCAAGTTGAAGGTTCTCACACGGAGTTTAACCAATGGAACTATAAGGAGGACCTCAGCAGCAACGCTTTGGGGGGCAATCTGAAAGTAGGGTTTCTCTATCATGTCACGCCTTGGCTCCGTCTTGGAGCGGCCTTCCACTCCCCTACATTATACAATTTTGATGAGACTTGGCAAACCGAGACAGAATCACAGATTCTCAGCATCACCCGAAAATACATCAGCCCTGAGTCGCATTACGAATACACCTTCATCAAGCCTTTGAAATGGGTGGGCAGCATGGCATTTGTCGTTGGCGAACAAGGTATCGTCAGCCTAGATGCGGAATACACCAACTATGGGGCGGCGCGTTTTAAGGCCAACGACTACGACTATAGCGCCACCAACGAAGTCATTAAAGACACCTACGGGAAAACCTTCAACTTCCGTTTGGGCAGCGAGTGGTCGTTGGGCAACTCCTATCTGAGATTGGGCGCAGCCTACTACGGAAGTCCTTTCGGACTGGGTGAAAAAGGCGGCAGTGTCAAGAAAGCCTCATGCGGCATCAGCGTGCCCGTTTCCTTCGACACCACCTTCGACTTCGCCTACGAACTGAGTTACGGGCAATCCTACCACATCCTTTACGATGCCGGAGATTTGGGCATAGAGCCCGTCACGCAAAAGCAATTCAGGAACCTTGTGGCCGTCACGCTCAAAGTAAAATTCTAAACGGAAAGAGTCCGGCACCCTACCGAACTCTTTTACCCCAAAAAAAACATTTACAATTGTTCGTCCGACAATTGAAGACAATTCTATTACTTTTTGACAATTCTGCCATACAATCTGGCCTGGTCAGTGCTAATACTGTAGAAGTAAACTCCTGATTTCCATACACCACCATCAATACTGAATTCCTTGGTTTCTGCGCAGTTCACAGTCTTGCAGTAAACCTGTTCGCCTAGCACATTGTAAACTTGGACATTAGCCATACCGTTCATACCTTGTGCTGTGGTAATCCTCACCTCGTTAGTGAAGGGATTGGGGTAAACGGAATGGCTCAGATTGGATTGTTCGTTAACGCTCGTCTGTTCGCCAGCAAAGAATACGTTTTCGAGTGTTTGGGTCTGAGTGTTGCCTGCCTCGTCAATAAGAGAGAATTTCAGTGATACCCATTTGTCAAGGGGACGGCTTTCAATCTGTGCAAGGTCAGCAACGAAGACATTGCCATAATCCACATGGAAAAGACCCTCATCTTCGACGAAGACAAGCGGCTGCCAATGGTCACCATCCAAGCTGTAAAGCACCTCCACATCTGGCTTGGCATCATAGAGAAGATGGTCATAACGGTTTCCTTCCTCCGAAAAATGATGTGTGAAATCACCGCAACCGAAAACGAGCGTGGACTGACTCAGTTTGTCAAGCCAAATGTTCTCATCACCTTTATCGTCAAGTACTCTAAGGAAGGTCATAGTAGGAGGCATGGCATCGTTCCTTTCAAGGTTGAATTCGACTTGGGTGACATTAGCCTTATCGACTTCATTAGCGGTAAGATGCTCATTGTTGGCTTCAACGATGACACTGCTTGGCTCAACATAATAATCATCGTCGTCGAAATTGAATCTGTAGATGCTGTCGTTATAGAATTCCTGTCCATCAACAGTGATATGGATATAGGAATCATAGTCACAAGTACGTTCGCAGCTATGCTCTCCGCTGAAGAAGAAACCTCCTGAGAAGAAGGTTCGGCCGAGTGGCGTGTTGTTGGCATTGAATGCCACAGGATAATAGGTGGCCAATGGCGTTCTTTCACCAAAACAGGTTGGTTTTTCTTCAGATTGAATCGTTCTAGCTGGTGTTTCAGGAAAATAATTAGGCCAACTAGCCGAATTGGTTCCTTCTCTAAAGAAGGGTTTGGCTTCTCTAACGACATTTCCTTCAGTATCGATATAGAAAGGCGTGGTAATATAATCCTTATATCTTGGATAGTTATTGTTATTTGGATCATACCCTTCAAAAACCGTTGGCATCAAAAGAATCTTGGAACCCGACTCAAAATTACCGGAATTGTCAACCCAGGCATTGCTTACGATAGTGTAAAGTATGGTTTGATCAAAGGTAAGTTCAGGAATCCAACCCTCATTGACTAGCCAATTGCCATTCGGATCGAAAATCGATTTCACGTCGTTATGGTAGAAGCAAGATGATCCAATGCCGCCGTTGAGTGTAAACCGTTCTTGGATTACGGTCAAATCCTCTGCCGTGGCCACAAAGGTCGGGCTTTCATGCATACCCCTTGTAGAGCCTTTGAAGAAATAGGATTTTTGATTGCCCGGCTCCATCATAACAGCCAGGTTTACAGTACTGTTTTCATCAAAGCCGTTGTACTTCACATTGAGTAGGTGCTGCATATAACCGTCTGCGAAAACGCCTGTCGTTGTAGTCCACACTCCATCAAACCAATCAAAGGTGATTTGATAAGTCAGATTGTAGAAACTTAAACCAGCAAATGAATTGCCGTTCTCGTCGACGAGGTCTACATTCAAATTAAAAACGCACTCGTTATAATCCACCTGGACTTCAACATCATCGTTTAGAACAATCAGGTCACTAACCCAAATGCAATCATAAAAACTGACATTGGTAAAGAAACAACCACCAGACAACACTTGATAGGTTCCTTCTTCCAAATCAAGTGTCAGTTGATCGGCTTGACCTTGCCAAAGCACCCCTACCCGATCAGTTCCGTCGGTGACTGCGAGATAATCCCAACTGCCATCCAAAGGCGGATAAACCGTCAAAGTATGCGTTGTTGTGACATTTTTTGTTTTTTGAACCGCTGGGGCATTAGGGACAAATGTTACCATGTGGTCATTGCGCTGCAACGCCTTCATTCCATCAGAATAGCTAAAGACACTTTGCGAACCATTTCCGTTCTTCAAGATGCAACGGCTCTGAGCGCTGAGGTTGACGGTTGCTGTCATGAAAAAAGCAACCGCAGCAATGATAGTGAATGACTTTTTCATTTTTTTAATTTTTAAGTTCAACATTATTACGTTCATTTTTTTCGGCAAATTTACCATGATTCACATTCTTGTCAATCGTTTTGTGCCGTGCAAAACGGGGACATACCCCAATTAATAGGGGAACAATCGGGGGACATTATTGTAATACTATGGTTATCAGTATTTTGATAAAAACTCCAACAACGTAATATCTTCGCCCGTCAAGTTCAAAGATTTGCGTAAACGCTTTCTTGCCGTCTTCACCGATTCCGCCGAAATGCCATTAATGGCCGCTATTTCTTTGATGTTGAGGTTGGATTTGACAAAAGCGCAAAGCCGAAGCTCATTTTGGGTGAGTTTGGGGAAGTCTGCCAAAAGCCTTTCGTAGAAATCAGGGTGCATCTGAATGAAATGCAAATCAAAGTCTTTCTTCGTGTCGGCGTCAATAAGCATTTTCAGGTCACGAATCACGCCAGGCAATATGTTTTTCTCAGGATGCTTCTCCATTTCGGATAATTTCCCTATAGCATCATTCAGCATCTCGTTGCTTTGCATCTTGCCTATCGACTTGGCTGTAATTTCACGGTTACGAAGTTCTAATTCCGCCGCCAAACGCTTCCTGTTCAGCATGATAAGTATGGCTATCAGTATGGAAACTATCACAATGACAGAAGCCCATATGATGATGTTCTGTTGCCGTTGGCGCGAAGTCTGTTGTTGCAGCTGGTATTGCTGTTCTATCATCAGTGCCTCTTGTTGGTACTTCTGTTCCTGAATCTTCTCCAGTTTTTCACGGTTGTTGATAGTATCCGACAAAGCAATGAAGTAGCGCAAGTTTTCAACTTCCCTCGCATAGTCTTTCATATTCTCCAGAATATCAGATTCAAATTTGACGGCAAGCCATTCGTTTTCAATGTTTTGGGTTGCTCTTGACAAGGCTCTGCTTTCTTGTATGGCAGAAAGCGACTTTTCATACTCCCCTTTTCCAAAATAAGCCCTTGCCAAATGCAAGTTATGGATAGCCAGCAAGTTTTTATCTTCATATCCTTCCAACATCTCACTGGAAAGGCTTAAACAATGTATGGCATCGTCCCACCGTTCCAACTCCATGTAACATGCTGCTTTCACCCCATAAGCCTTGTTAAGGTTGCCCCTTACAATACTGCTTTCACTATTTGCCTGGGCATAATGTATAAGAGAGTCAATATAGAAGAAAACGGAGTCATATTGTTCCAATTGGTCAAAGGTGACGGCGATATTGAGCAAGACGCCCGTCCGTTCCACATCATACGGATTCAACGCCTTGAATTGTATGATGGCTTCTTCATATTTTTCCATTCTCATCAACAATAGTCCGTAATTATTAAGAAGCTTGTTCTTGAGTTGTGAAAAACTGTTGTCCTCGGCCAATTTGACACCTCTTTCTATATATTCGTTGCATTCGGCAAATCGATTGATATGAAGGCAAAAAGCGCTTTTTGCCAAATAAATACGAGTGGTCAGCAAGCGCGTCCGTTTCGTGTCACGTTGCATTTCCGTCATTTGCAAAGACTCATTTATCAGTGACAAGAACTCAGAGAAATCATAGTTTGAATATGCACATAGGCTTTTGTAATACAGGCTTAAAGCATTCCAATAATTCTCTTTCAACTCTTCCGACAAAGATTCCAATTCTCGAATATAAAGCTGGGCATCCAATACCCTGTTTTCATCCACATAGAACATAATTGCCTTATCCAAAGCCTCAGCCCTTGCCTCATCGGCCTTCCGGTTTTGTTGTAGCCGTTCTGCTAAGCTATCCGGCAAAGGCAAAGCCTCGTCTTTGCTTTGGGCCTTAGCGCTCAAAAAGAGGAAGGCGAGCATCAGAAGAAAGAACTTTCTCATTGTGGCGATTTATTTCTTTTCTTTTCTAAACGAATAGAACTTGTTCGTCAAATAGCTGAACGTCACGCAGATGACAGAGATGATAATGTAGGAGATGGTCGGCCAAATATGCCACACTTCAACGAAGAGTTTCAGACCAAAGTAATTGATGAGGATATTGCCAATGGTCACAAGGAAATACCTGACAATTTGTGTCCTACCCTTCAGCGTGGAGCCAGAGAAACTGATATGCCTTGCCATCCAGAAACCTGTGAGGAAAGTGATGGGAAACTTGAACACGAATGCGGCAATATGAGGCGTGAAAGCAATGAAGCCGAGGTCAAACACCTGTCCGTGGAAGACGAAATGATAAAAAACATAGTACAGCACCCACTCCAAGACAAGGTTTAGGCCACCACAGGCACCATAGCGGAACAGTTCGAGGCTCATCACCTTACGGAATGGTGGATAAAAAAAGTCGATGACCGAGGTCAAAGTACGTTCAATCCAAGATTCTATGTTTTTCAGGGCTGACATTGAGGCTGCAAAAATAGCAATTTAGAGCCAAATAACATCAAACTTTGAAGGCATGTCATTCCTTGCAAAGCCTGCGCGATTGGAATCTATGCCTTCAAAGCCAAGCAATTTGTTTGTTTTGTCAACATCATCAGTGAAGCCCAACACATAGCCGCCACCACCTGAGCCAGAGATCTTTACACCAAAGTTGAAGTCGTAATTGGCGGTAAACAAGTCCAAAGTGTTCTCCGTAATCATCGGGCGAAGGAATTCCAACTGGCCTTTAGCAAGATGCTTCAATAACTTGAAAAACAGGTTGGTATCACCTGCAACCATCGAATCAATACAGGAGGTCACACAAGGCACATACTCGCTTTGGAAACGGTTCAAAAAAGCGGCATCCTCGCGCTGTCGCTTGAAGTGGTCCACCAAAGGCTTGGTGTTGCTCTTAATCTTCGTGTCAATCAAACAGATATGGATATCCTTTTGCAGGAAGTCATTGGAAAGCAACTGCGCACCTTCAGGCGTGATTTTGAAGGGCTTGCCCACATAGCATTGCAGTGGATCGATGCCCGAACTGCTACCATGGAAATAGCTTTCCATCTTGCCGAACAGCGTTTTCAACTGCAGCAAATCATCGGTCTTTTGCTTGGTATAGCCATCATAAACGGCAGCCACTAATGTCCCAGAGCTGCCAAGACCATAACCCGAAGGCACATTGGACTCCAAAAAGAGATTGTAACGCAAATCATGATTAAAACGCTGCAAATCAATAATATCTTTCACATCTTCCAAAGTCGAAAGATAATCTGCAAACCGTTTGAGACTGGCATTGGAAGCCGCTCCCCCATTGGCATCCAAATGGGAGGCGAAACGCCACTGGGCCGAGAATTTGGTCAAAGGAATCATCAAAGCAGTGGCATCAAAAATCATTGAATACTCACCGAAAAGGATGACCTTGCTATAATAACGCTCTTTCATCACTGTAGTTTTTTCGGCCCCTCACCCACCTGATCGGCAATCCAACGGCCTTGATCACAATATTTCTCTAAAACATTCTTGATGAAATACTCCACTTTTTCAACTTCACTTTCAGGATAGAGCAGATGCACATTAGGGCCGGCATCCAAAGTGAAACAGAGTGGGATATTGGTTTCATGACGAAACTCCCGAATTTCGTTGACAAGATTCATTGTATTGGGTTTCATCAAGATATAGGATGGGTTGGAGCACATCATCAAGGCGTGAAGCTGTAAGGCTTCCGACTCCGTTATATTAATAAAGGTGTCCAAGTCGCCCGATTTCAAGGCAGCAAGCAATGTTTTAATGTTATCGTTCGCTTGTACATAACGCGCCGAGGCATAGGGATTGCCTTCCATCAAGGCATGACCAGCACGACTGGAAACGGATTTTTGTTCACCGCTGACAATCAAAATGCTGTCGCGGTAGGTTTTGAAAACGGAATGAATGTCATCTGCCAACGAAACGGCATATTCATCAGAACTATCTTTGTAGCAGTCCGTTGTCCCCCAAAGTGCCATTTCTGGATACACCGAGCGTGCCGCACTACCCGAGGCCAATCGCGAGAGGTAAGAAGCCTTGCATAAATCTAAGGACCCTGAGCCTGTCGAAGGGCCGACCAACTTGGATTCGATGTCAAGCAAACACATCACAAAAGCACTCATCGAAGAAGCCGACGAGGCAATGCCTGAGGAATGCGGGAAAGTATTGCGGCTCTCGACTTTCAGATTTAGTTGGTTGATGAACGTGAAAAACGCTTGGTTGTCGAGCAGGAACTTCTCGATTTTCGTGCCGAAAGCGGAATTCTCCTTGCCCTCAAAGAAGAATCTGAATCCGAAACGGTCGGCTTTTTCAAAACTGATGAATGTCTCAGAACGACATTCCGACAAGGTAAAACTAATCGATGGATTTTGAGGGATTTGCTTACCTCTTTTACCCCAATATTTCACCAAAGCGATGTTCGACGGACTTTGCCAGCCCACCTTGCCTTGAAAGTCGCTTGGCACCTCGCCTTTGAAGGCTTCGCTTAACCATTTGTTTTCCATTTCCAATATGTTTCAGGCTGCGAAGATAAGGATTTATTTGAAGTTTAAAACCAAATCCCTATTTTTGCACCTTAATTATATATAGCAAACTCCATGAATCTATTTCAACTCTTCAAAAACGTCAGCCCTTTCGTAAAGCCTTACAAATGGCTGGTTTTCATCACTTTGATCTTAACCCTACTTGGTTCTCTGATGGCGCAGGTCAATGCCATTGTCCTCGATTGGACCGTGGATGAAGTGAACGGCCTTGTCACAGCAGGTGAGCGCTGGGGTCAGCGGGCGGCACACATTGTCATCCTAATTTCATCTGTGCTATTAGGCAAGGAAATACTCTCGGCGGGCATCACATTCGCGCAGAACTATTTCGGAGAGCGGATGCGTATCTATGTCAGCCGCGACTTGGCCCAAAGCGTCATCGAGAAGGTGCTCACTTTCAAGATGGCTTTCTTCAACTCGGGCGACAACGCCACGGGTAAGCTCCAGGCCCGTATCGACCAAGGTGTCAGTTCGTTATCACGAACGGTGCAGAACTTCTTCATCGACCTATTGCCGCTGTTCACGAGCGCACTTTTGGCTTTGATATTGATGTTCGCGGCAAATGTCTATGTAGGACTAGTAGCTCTTGCCATTGTTCCTATTTATTTCTGGATTACCTACCGTCAGGCTCGCCGCCTCAAAGGCTGGCGTCGCGAAATGCGGTCGCACTTGGAGACCAAGAGCCAAGGCATCAAGAACATCATCGACTCCATCAATGTCATCAAGAGCTTCAACCGCGAGCAGATTGAAGGTCAAAAGCAACTTGATATACAAAACCAAGTAACTGAAAACCAGATGAAAACCCGAAAGGTGGCTTTCTATTACAACGGTGTCAAGAGCTTTGTGAAGCAGGTCGGCACGGTGTTGGTCATCATCCTGACGGCATACCTTGTATTAATAGACTATCCAGGCATGACTATCGGTAAGATCATGTACCATGTGATGCTGTTCAGCAACGTCATCGCCCCCATCACACAGTTGCAGCGTATCTTCGATGATGTGAACGACGCTTTGATTTATGCCGAGGGCTTCTTCGGTATCCTTGACGCAGAAGAGGAAGTGGAACCATCAGGCAGCTACAAGCCAGAAAAGATCCACGGCAAGTTCGAAATGAAAGATGTCAATTTCACCTATCCCAATGGTAACCAAGCCCTTTTCGATGTGAACATGACCATTGAGCCAAACAAGATCACGGCATTGGTGGGTCTGTCGGGTGCGGGCAAGAGCACCATTGTGAACCTCTTGGACAAGTTCTACGAGCCGCAGACGGGTATTATTACCCTTGACGGCGTCGACTTGCGCGAATACGACACCAAGTTCCTGCGTGAGAACATCGGCCTCGTGTTGCAGAAGAACCACATTTTCGACGGCACCATTGAGGAAAACATCCTTTACGGCAATCCCAATGCCACCCATGAGGAGGTGGTGGAAGCCGCCAAAAAATCGTACATCTACGACCAAATCATGGAGCTACCGAAGCAGTTCGAAAACAAGGCTTCCGACCTCTCTGGTGGTCAGCAGCAGCGCATCGCCATCGCGCGCATGTTCCTCAAGAACCCGCCCATCATCTTCCTTGACGAACCTACTGCCAGCCTCGATGCCATCGCCACCGAGCAAATCAAGAATAGCCTTGATGCCATCAAGAAAGACCGCACCGTCATCATCATCTCGCACAGCATTTCACAAATCATCGACAGCGAAATGGTTTACGCCCTCAAGACTGGCCATGTGGAAGAGTCGGGCGACCCAGACGAAATCTACAAGAAAGGTGGTATCTATAAGGACATCATCGATGCTTCGGCACGCAGCTTGAACATTGAGAAGATTGCACGGACGATTGAAGACAACAATTAATCCTGTAGAGACGCGATTGATCGCGTCTCTACTTTTTTAATACATTTTTCTAACGAATTTTTCTCAACCAATCCAAATATTTTCTATTTTAGCCGATTGTTTTTGAAGCGCGGATTACAAATCCGCCAGAACAACAACTCAACAATTCAACGATCAACAATTCAACAACAAATATGAGCACCAACTTTGACCCACGCGCCAACTACGAGCTGACCAAGCAACAGGCCGGCTATGTCGAGCGCAAGAAAGCCACACAGGAAGACTATGACCGCATAGGCTTCATGTCGGGACTGGAAGTGCACCAGCAGATCAAGACCAAGGAGAAGCTGTTTTGCCACTGTCCCGCAGGACAATTCAACAAGTTTGAGGACTATGATGCCGAGCTGATCCGTCACATGCGCCCAACCCTTTCAGAGTTAGGCGAATACGACGGCACGGCCTTGATGGAGTTCAAGACGAAGAAAGAAATCGTCTACCGCATCAAAAACGGCACCGCCTGCACCTACGACATCGACGACACCCCGCCGTTCCCCATCAACCGCGAGGCCTTGCACAACGCCATCATCATCGCCCTGCGTTCGAACCTGAACATCGTGGGCGAAGTGCATATCACCCGCAAACAATACCTCGACGGCTCCATCCCGACGGGCTTCCAGCGTACCGCCATCGTCGGTGTGGAAGGCCTGCTCAAGCTGCCGAAGAAGGACATCCGTCTCATCCAGCTGAGCATCGAGGAGGACGCCTGCCGCGAGATCAGCGACATCGGCCACCGCCGTATCTATCAGACGGACCGTCTTGGCGTGCCGTTGATCGAGACCGTCACCTACCCCGACTGCAAGAACCCTGACGAACTGCGCGAGACCTGCGAATACATCCGCTTCCTCGGCCGCAGCACGGGTCTGGTCCGCACAGGCATGGGCGCAGGCCGTCAAGATGTCAACGTGAGCTGCACGGGTGGTACCCGTATCGAGTTGAAGGGTGTGCAACATGCCAAGTGGATTCCCGAATTGTCGCACAACGAGTGCTTCCGCCAGTGGTCGCTGGTGCAGCTGCAAGAGCGCCTCAACCGCGAGGTCGGCAAGGAAGGCTGGAAGGTGGAAGTGGCCGATGTGTCGTTCCCGACCGACTACCTGCCCATCCTCGACAACAAGGCCAAAGGTGGTGCATTGAAACTCGTCAAGCTGCCGAAGTTCCGTGGCGTGCTTTCGCACTTCACCCAACCCGGCAAGATGTTCGCCGACGAAATCGCCGACCGCCTGAAGGTCATCGCCTGCCTCGAGCGCCCCAATATGCTCCACGACGAGATGCTGGAACCTGTGCTGACCCATTCGCAATGGCACAAGCTGGCCAAGCGTGTCCATGCCACCGATGAGGATGCCCTCATCCTCGTGTGGGGTCCGCAAAACGACATGCCTACCGCCATCGAGACCATCGAAGAGCGTTGCCTCATGGCCTTCGACGGCGTGCCGAAGGAGACCCGTAAGGCCATCTGCAACGGCATCACCATCTTCGAGCGCGTGCTGCCTGGTGCCGACCGTATGTATCCCGACACCGACTCGGCTCCCATCCCGCTCGACCCGGCTTTCATCAAGGCCATGCGTGCCGAGATGCCTACCGAGATCATCGACCGTTACTACAAACTCAAGGAGTGGAACGTGCCGGAGGACTGCTTCCGTTACATCTTCGCAAAGAACTGGTTCCCCGCCATGGCCGAGACCGTCGAGAAACTTGGCGTGGATGGCCGCACCGTGGGCCGCTTCGTTGGCATGAGACTGAAGCACCTGCTGGGCAAGAACCCCGCTTCGAAGTTCAACGGCGAGACTTTGTACAAGCTCTTCGCTTTCCTGAAGGAGCAAGGTCTGGATTATCGTCTGGCTTGGAACATGGCTCCTTCGTTGGTCGAAGACGCATCGTTGCCGATGGAGCAAGTGTTGAACAAGATGGGCTTCAAGCGCTATGCTAAAGATGACCTTTTGACCAAGCTCGACAACCTCTGCGCAGGCTTCACTCCCAAGAAGAAATCCTGCACTGACCTCGACCGCCAGAACTGGATCATGGGTCAGATGAAGGAAGCGATGGGCAACATCGAAATGAAAGAATTGGCTAACAACATCAAATAAAGAAGAACATGGCTGAAGATTTTTTCCAAGGATATTGGGGTGCCTCTCTTGAGGTGCTCAAGAAATATAACTGCCGCGTGTGGAGTCAGGCTGAGTGCCAGACCACGGGTGGCCTCTTCAAAGGCACGATCCTGCCTCGCGCCGCCTTCCAAGACGATCAACACATCGTCATGAAGGTCAACACAGGCTATAATATCGGCGTCGACATCAGCACCATCACGAGCATGGTCGAGACCGACTACAAGAAAGCCAACTACCACATCCCCGAGAAGGAATTCCCTTATACCGAGGGACTTCCGCATGTGAAGCTGCTCGGCACAGGTGGTACCATCGCCTCGCGTTTGGACTACCGTACCGGCGCTGTGATTCCCGCCTTCTCACCTGGTGAGTTGTATGGTGCCGTGCCAGAGCTGGCCGACATCTGCAACCTCGACACCGAGAAGGTGTTTGCCGTGTTCTCCGAGAACATGTCGCCCAAGGAATACATCGCCCTGGCCAAGAAGATTGGCGAGGAAATCCAGAACGGCATCGACGGCATCGTCATCGGCCACGGCACCGACACGCTGGCCCACACCGCCGCTGCCCTGACCTTCATGTGCCAGAACCTGCCTGTGCCGATTGTGTTGGTCGGCTCGCAGCGTTCGTCAGACCGTCCGTCATCCGACGCCGCCTTGAACCTGATGCATGCCATGACCGCTGCCGGTCACGGTGACGTTGCAGAGGTGATGGTCTGCATGTTTGGCCCCACCTCCGATGAGTACGGCTTCCTGCACCGTGGCACACGTGTGCGTAAGATGCACTCCTCATATCGTTCCACCTTCCGTACCATCGGCGACACGCCTGTCGCTACAGTCGACCGCAAGCGTGGAGTTGTGCCGATCAAGGAGGTCTACAACCACCGCCGCAACGACCGCGACGTGAAAATCATCCCGACCTTCGACGACCGCGTGGCCATCCTTTACTACTATCCTGGCATGAAGCCCGATGTGCTTGACGCCTTGGTCGACAACGGCTATCAGGGCATCGTTTGGGACGGCACGGGCTTGGGTCACGTCAACCGTGGCATGTTCGACGCCATCCAGCGTGCCACCGACAAGGGTGTGCATCAGTACATGACCGTGCAGACCATCTGGGGCTATGCCCACATGTTCGTCTACGACACTGGCCGTGACCTGATGGATAGAGGCATCATCCCCGCTGGCAACATGCTCGCCGAGACCGCCTACATCAAGTTGGGCTGGGCCTTGGGTCAGACGCACGACAGAGAAGAGGTGAAGAACATCATGCTCACTCCAGTCAACAGCGAAATCACCCCAAGAGAGCCTTACAACGGCTACCTCGTCTATCAAGGCGGAGTGCCCGAGGTGGAGGAGTTTATCCGTAAGGTGCATAAATAATAAAGGTGTCGACAAGTCCGACATTTGCTACTCATATAAAATGTAATTAAACCATGCCATTTTCTGACTTTAAAACCCTGAAACGTCTGTTGAAATCAGACTTGAGTGCTCTTCCCTTGATAAAAGTGGCTCTGCTGGGAGATACAGCAACGCAGTTTCTTGCCACAGCCATCCAAGGAACCGGCGTGGAGCGAGGCTATAATATCGACCTTTACGAGGCAGAATACAATCAAATAGAGAGAGAACTACTTGACCCAACAAGTGAATTCTATGAGTTTAATGCGGACTTTATCGTATTGTTTCAAAGTACGCACAAGCTTGGCGAAAACCACGCGATGCTCAGTTCGGAACAACAGACCACTATGGCAGAGGACCGACTCAATTTCGTTACCTCCGTCTGTTCCAACCCTGCCCTCGAAGGCAAAAAAATCATCTATTTCAACTATCCTGAGATAGACGATGCCGTGTTTGGCAGCTATGCCAACCATGTGCCACAATCGTTGACATGGCAAGTGAGGCGGTTGAATTGTGGACTGATGGATTTGTCACAACAGTACCCCAACCTCTTTATTTGCGATATTGCAGCGCTGCAAAACAAGTTGGGGCGTGATACGATGTTTGCCGCTAATGTTTACACCAGCACAGAAATGGTGTTAAGCATGGATGTTTTGCCTTATGTAGCAGGTCGCGTGATGGACATCATCTGTGCCGTGAAGGGACAATTCAAGAAATGCCTCATTTTGGACCTTGACAACACGGTATGGGGTGGCGTGATAGGCGACGATGGACTTGAAGGCATCCAGCTAGGTCATGGATTAGGCATTGGCAAGGCTTTCACTGAGTTCCAGATGTGGGTCAAGAAGCTCAAGCAGCGTGGTATTATCATTTGCGTAGCCTCGAAGAACAATGAAGAGACTGCAAAGGAACCCTTTGAGAAGCATCCTGACATGGTGCTCAAGCTGGACGACATTGCTGTGTTCCAAGCCAATTGGGAGACCAAAGTCGACAATATACGTACCATTCAAAGCATTTTGAACATCAGCTTTGATAGCATGGTGTTCTTGGATGACAACCCCTTCGAACGGAATATTGTACGCGAAAACATCAAAGGCATCACCGTGCCCGAGTTGCCCGAAGACCCTGCTGATTACTTGGAATACCTTTATGGGCTGAATCTTTTCGAGACAGCCAGCTACAGTTCTGCCGACAAAGACCGCACGAAGCAATATCAGGTAGAGGCTCAACGCGTGTCGCTGAGCAAGACTTTCACCAATGAAGCTGACTTCCTCAAATCTTTGGATATGGTTTCTGTCGTTAGCGGTTTCACCAAATTCAACACACCCCGTGTCGCACAACTTACCCAAAGGAGTAACCAGTTTAATTTGCGTACTGTCCGATACACTGATGCCGACATCGAATCATTCGCATCGGATACAGAAGTGATTGACCTGAGCTTCACCTTACAGGATAAGTTTGGCGACAATGGCTTGATCGCTGTCATCATCATGAAGCCGCAGGACAAAGAAACACTCTTTGTGGATACTTGGTTGATGAGCTGCAGGGTATTGAAACGTGGTGTAGAGAATTTCACTTTGAACACCATGGTGGAGATTGCCAAGTCAAAGGGATACAAGCGAATCATAGGAGAATACCTGCCAACGCCTAAGAATGGCATGGTGGCATTGCATTATCCAGAACTTGGTTTCAAACCCATAGAGGGCAGCCCAACTGCCCAATGGGTACTTGATTTGGAGAACTATCAACCGCGCGAGTGTTTTATTGTTGCTAATGAATAAGTTATGACAATTGCCGAATTAGCAGAACAAACAGGGAAAATAGAACACACTTATCAGGTGACTCCTGAAGTGTACCATGCGTTCCAGTTATGCAGTGGCGACTTCAACCCGTTACACACCGACGTGGCTTTTGCCCAAAGCAAAGGCTTTAACGATTGCGTGATGTACGGCAACATCTTGAACGCCTTTATCAGCCACTTTGTGGGGATGCTGCTTCCGACGAAGGAGGTGATGATTCAGAGTCAGGACATCAGTTTCCACAAGCCCGTGTTTCTGAATGACCAAATTGCCCTTGAGGCCACAGTGGATACCGTTTCCGAGGCTGTTGGAATCATTGAGTTTAAACTAAAATTCAGGCGCATAAGTGATGGCGTCAAGCCCGAGCTTGTCGCCAAAGGCCATGTGCAGATAGGATTATTGAAATGATCGACAAAGAGTTAACAAATCAATTGGAGCAGCTTGCCAAAAAGATTCGGGTGGATATCATACGCACTGGATATTTGGCAGGCAAGAATGGTGCCCACTTTGGAGGCAGCCTCTCCCCTGTTGAGATATTGGCAGTACTATATTCCTGCTTTGTCTCCTTCGACAAAAACGATATGGAGCATCGTGACAGGGTCATCCTGAGTAAGGGTCACGCCGCTTTGGCACACTACTGCACTTTGTATGAATGCGGAATCATGACCAAAGCAGACCTCGACTCTTTTGAGCAGAACGGTAGTGACATAGTAGCCCATGCCAAACGGAATTTATCGAGAGGTTTGGATTTCTCTGGAGGCAGCCTAAGCCTTGGCACCTCATATTCCGTTGGCGTTGCCCATGCCTGCAAGCGCAAAGGCCTTGACAACCATATATATACCCTCATCGGAGACGGTGAAATGAATGAAGGCCTGATCTGGGAAGCACTGATGTTTGCCGGACACAACCGTCTTGACAATCTCACCATCATCATAGACCACAATCACCTTCAGGCCGATGGCACTATCGAGGAAGTGATGAACACCGCCCCGCTTGAAGACAAACTGAAAGCTTTTGGGTTCGATGTTATTCAGGTAGATGGGCATTCTGTGAGTGAGTTATACGACGCTTTTAGTCAACAGCCAAACGGCCGTCCAATGGCCATCATAGCAGAAACAGTGAAGGGCAAAGGCGTTTCATTTATCGAAAACAAAGCCAAATGGCATCACAGCAGCCTAAACGAGGCCCGTTACCAAAAGGCGCTAAAAGATTTAGGAGAGGAGGTAGAGAATGGCTAATATGAATGTTCAACAATATGCTGGCTCCGGACAGGCTGCGGCCATATTTGGGATGTATTTGCCTGACCATATCGAGGAGTATCCCAATGTACAAGTGCTCTCCGCCGACATGTCGGTGGCAGCCAGCCTTGACCGTTTTATTTATCAAAGCCCCGAAAAATTCACCGAATTAGGCATAGCTGAGCAAAACCTTGTGGGCATTTCTGCTGGCATGGCCTCAGAAGGCTATACATGTGTGGCCGTTGCCCAAGCCGCCTTCATTACTATGCGAGCCTACGAGATGGACCGCCAATATTTAGGCTATATGCAAAACAAGGTTATCCTTGTCGGTTTGAATTCAGGCTTCTATCTCCAATACTTTGGCAACACTCACTACTGCATAGAAGACCTGGCCATCATGCGCCAGATTCCTGGAATGACGGTCTTGTCTCCCGCAGATGCGGGCGAAGCCGTCATGGCCTTTGAGGCTGCATTAAATTGCCCAGGTCCGGTTTACATCCGACTCACAGGGGGCTCGCAAGCTCCTACGGTTTATCATGAGACTTGCCCGTTTACCATTGGCAAAAACAATATACTCCGTGAAGGTCAGGATGTCTGTCTCTTTACCACAGGTGCTTGCACTGGCTATTCCGTCCAAGCCGCCGAAATCCTGTCTCAACAAGGCATAGAAACACGGCTTGTGGATGTCCATTCATTGAAACCATTTGATACCGAGTCTGTTAGAGAAGCCAAGAACTGCAAGTTGATCATATCGGCTGAAGAGCACAACATAGTTGGCGGTCTTGGCACTGCCATTGCAGACGTTTTGGCTGAGGAGGGAGGCTATCCCCCACTCTTGAAATTGGGTGTCAAAGACCGTTTCTCCAAGCCTGGTGATTATGATTATGTGATGCATCAGCACAGGCTCTCGCCCGAATTGATTGCTGAAGACATCAAATACAAATTACAATCGTTATAAATGAATAAGAATCAAAATATTAAATAGTTATGGAAAGATCTGAAATTTACGAAAAACTCAACGAAATCTTTTGTGACGTGCTGGATTTAGACGAGGTGCACCTTACTGATGCTTCCGTTGCCGACGACATCGAGGAATGGGACTCCCTGAGCCATATCCAGTTGATTGTGGCCATCGAAAAAGCCTTTGGAATCAAGTTCACTTCTCTTGAGATCATGAAGTGGAACAATGTGGGCGAGATGGTGAATTCAATCATTGCCAAAAAGCAATAATCGATGGTTATCAACTCTTTTAGGTTCTTAGCCTTTTTTGCAGTAGTCTTCTTGGTTTATTTCCTGCCGTGGATGCGACAGCGTCACACCCGGCAGAACCTATGGCTATTGCTTGCCAGTTATTTCTTCTATGGCTTTGTGGATTGGAAGATGCTTCCTATCCTATTGGCTATAACAGTGGCATTTTGGTTTTTAGGTGGATTCATCCGCAAGGCCATTGACCGTGGCAATGCAAAAGCAGCCTCACGCTTCACCACTTTAGGTGTCGTGTTGGGCATAGGGCTCTTGTTCTATTTCAAGTACCTGAACTTCTTTGCTGGTTCTTTCGCTAAACTACTTAATGCCATTGGATTACATGTCAGTTGGTCCACGCTGAACATTGTCCTTCCCGTTGGTGTGAGCTTTTTCACTTTCAAGCTCATCAGCTATGTGATAGAGATCCATCGCGAGAAGATCCAGCCCAGCGAGAGCTTTCTGGAGTTTGCCACTTATATTGCCTTCTTCCCCACCATCATGGCAGGTCCTATCGACCGTCCTGGAAAGTTCCTTCCCCAGTTGCGCCAAGCTCACCAATTCAACTACAACCTGGCCATGGACGGCTGCCAGCAGATACTTTGGGGTATCTTCACCAAGATGGTCATAGCCGACAGTATAGCAGTAATTACGCATGGCGCTTGGTCTCTTTATCCAGAAAAGACCTCTTGGTACCTGATTTACGCTGCCTTGTTATCGCCAATACAAGTCTATGCCGATTTTGACGGATACTCCAACATGGCCATTGGCGTGGGCAAGATTTTGGGCTTCAACATCACGAAGAACTTTGACCATCCGCTGTTGGCACGCAACGTGTCAGAATACTGGCGCCGTTGGCATATTTCCCTAACGGGTTGGATCACAGACTATGTATTCATGCCGCTCAATGTCAGGTTCCGCAATTGGGGCAATTTGGGAATCTTCCTTGCCATCAGTATCAACCTTGTGGTGATTGGCATGTGGCACGGGGCGAATTGGACCTATGTCTTATTCGGAGTGTACCACAGTTTGCTGTTCTTGCCGCTCATTCTCAGTGGAAAGTTTGGGAAGAACAAAAAGCTCAAGCCTGGCCGATGGGGATGCATACAGTTTAAGGACTTTTTAGGGATGATTGGAACCCATCTCCTGATGGCTTTGGGTCATATTATCATCTTCTCCGCTGGAGTACCATCCATCATCCGGCTTTTCAAATGTATGATAAATGGAGATTGGTCATTCGTCAATCCTTTCTCATTGCTTTCGTGGTATTCCATCTTAGCTATTGTGGTACTGTTGATTTTGGAGTGGTTTACCAGAAACAAAGAATTTGCCATACAACGTGTGTCTAAAGATTACACAAGCAAGACCTTTAGGGTTGTCTTCCTCGACATGTTGCTGGCTTTGGCCATTGTGATTTTTAGTGCGAGTGCCAATGCAGAGTTTGTTTATTTCCAATTCTAATTCAATGACTATGAAAAGGTTTATCAAACTGTTTTGTTTTTTTTGGCTGTTTCTCATCTTGGCTATTGCTTGTATCCGGATAGCATGGATTCTAGTAACGCCGCGAATCATGGAAAGGAACATCCTTGACAAGGATATACATACCATTGTTTTGGGAGGATCGGTAGGAATGGCTGATTGGAACGATAGTATTATCCCTAATTCGAAAAATCTCTGTGCATCAGCTATGACCTTTGGTGGAGCGCTGAACAATCTGAAATGGGCAACCGAATTCAATGAAAACAAACCAGATACCGTCATTCTCTCTGCAGGTTTGCTGTCTTTGGTCTATTTTTATGATGAGGTGGACAAGCCTACGATGCTCTTAAAATGGAAAGAAGAAAAAAGAAATGTGCTGACCTATCCTGTATTTTTTGACAACTTCAAACATCTAAGGGATTATTGGGAATACATCCTTGTTTCTTTTCCATATAATAACTTTGATGCCTACAAAGGTGTTGATGGAGGTTATGAAGCTGACAATAGTAATGAAATCAATAATCCCATTGCATACGATCATATCAACTTAGCAATTGAGCGTTCAAAGGAATATGGCGACCAAGGTTTACTTTCCGAAGAATATCTTAAGACTCATTTCACATACCAACTTAACAATCTCCGTAAAATTAAAGAGTATTGTGATGCCCATCAACAGACACTGATTATTTTCAACACTCCAACTTACAAAATCCCAGATATGGTGAGCGATAAAGGATATCGGCAGTTGATTTGTTCGGAGTTAGGGGATAGTACACTGGTAGCTGAATACACTCGTTTTAAAGTTCCTGATTCAACGTATTACAGAGATTTGGAACATTTAAATGCCAAAGGAGCCCGGTATTTCGGTGAGCATATTGTACGAGATGGATTGCAATTGCAGTATGCAGTAGACTATTGTATGAATTAGCTATGTATCATATTGGTTTTTTGCCTATTTTTGCATTCAATTTCACTCAAAACGCCTGCCTTGTTGAGATTGTATTTTAAACTGTGAATTAATGCTGTTCAACTCTATACAGTTCGCTATTTTTCTACCAATAGTGTTTTTACTTTATTGGTTTGTGTTCGACCGCTTCATCAGCAGATCAAAGTGGCAGTTGCGTTTGCAGAATGCATTCGTGGTGGTTGCTAGTTATGTGTTTTATGGCTGGTGGGATTGGCGTTTCCTGTTGTTGATTGCTTTTACCTCTTTTTGCTCATGGGGCAGTGGATTGCTGATAGGCAAAGCCGAGACCAAGAAAAAGGCAAAGACATGGATGTGGCTGAATATCATCCTCAACCTTGGCATTTTGGCCATTTTTAAATACTACGACTTCTTCGTCTCAGAGTTTGCCGAGCTATTCAACATCTCCACGGATGGCTTATTGTTGAAAGTGATACTCCCTGTAGGCATCTCATTTTACACTTTCCAAGCCCTATCCTACTCCATCGACGTCTACCGAGGCAAGATTGAGTCCACCAAGGACATCGTGGCTTTCTTCGCATTCATTTCATTTTTCCCTCAATTGGTTGCCGGTCCTATCGAGCGGGCGACAAACTTACTTCCTCAATTTTTGAAAAAAAGGAAGTTTGACTATAGCACCGCTGTTGACGGAGTGTGGCAGATACTTTGGGGTCTGTTCAAGAAAATGGTGATAGCCGACAACTGCTCGGTTTTTGTCGACAAAGTATTCTCAACCTATACGGAACAAAGTGGAAGCACCCTGCTCCTTGCAGCAATATTTTTCACTTTCCAAATCTATGGTGACTTCTCTGGTTATTCCGACATCGCCATAGGTACGGCCAAGCTCTTCGGAATCAAACTAATGCGCAACTTCAACGTGCCATATTTCAGCCGTGACATCGCAGAGTTCTGGCGCAGGTGGCACATCTCGTTGACGACATGGTTCCGAGATTATGTCTACATCCCCTTGGGCGGAAGCCGTGTATCGAAAGCAAAAGTCATCAGAAACACCTTCATCATTTTCCTTGTGAGCGGCTTCTGGCATGGCGCCAACTGGACCTTCATTGCGTGGGGAGCCTACCATGCTATCTTATTCCTTCCGTTGATATTGACAGGAAAGAACCGCAAATACACGAACCAAGTGGCTGAAGGAAGATGGTTTCCTTCGCTCAAAGAGATTGGGCAAATGTTTTTGACTTTCTTCTTGGCGGTGCTCGGGTGGATCATTTTCAGGGCAGAAAGCATTGGGCAAGCTTGGGAGTATTTATGCGGAATGATGCAGTTTGGTACACTGAGGGCATTCTACCGGTTTTTCACCTTGACAGAATTACGGCTGACGAATTTATTCGTTGTGATTATGCTGGTTATTGAGTGGTTACAGCGGAATAAACAGCATGGATTTGAAGGAATAGACAAATTGTACTTCCTTCGTAACAAATATCTTAGACCTATAATCTATGCTATATTGTTAATCTTGATAATGATTTATGGAGGAAAACATGCTCAATTTATTTATTTTCAATTCTAAAACAAAAATGCCATGAAACGGTTTCTTGGGGCTTTAGCTATAGGAGGTATTGCTTTTTTTGTGTTTTGCGGCATTGTGGAGTACTTTCAGTCACAAGTTGACAACAATTATTCATACAAGTATTGGTATATGGAAAACCGTCGTCATAAAGTGGTAACTTTGCTATTGGGGGATTCCTATATTGAAAATGCCATCAACCCTAGCTTGATGGGAGAAGGGGCTTTTACTTTGGCCAGTTCTTCCCGATGGATTTATTATGACGATAAATTGTTGGAAAAGTATATTGCCGACATGCCCAATTTAAAACAAGTAATCTTTGGGATGGGCTATAAGCCTCCGTTTTTTAAATCATACCATTTCCCAAAAACAGACGATAAAGAGCATGAAAACAACGAACATGAAAAGTATATGTACGAGAAATACATGCATATTCGATACGATGACAATTCAAACCATTGGCTAGGCCTGTATAGAGGTTTTATTGACCCTAGCACCCTGATTGGTAATAATCTATTATGTGATTCATTAGGCTATGAGCGTGTTGATGGTCAATCTGTTAACTGGCAATTGGAACACAATGTAGACTCAAATGTGTTTCGCCTAGAATACGCCAAAGAACAAGTAGCGGAATACACGGGGTATTTAAAAGACATGGCAAGGTTGTGTCATCTTCACAAGGTTCGTTTTATTGTCATTACACCTCCTTGTCATGCATCATACATTGCTAACGTCAGGCAGGAAGGCCTTGATATTTTGCATGGAATTATAGATGATGTTCGTTCAGAGTATCCCGTTGAATACATGGATTACCTACAAGATGAAGAATATCGTGCTGATTCAATTTATCGTAATAGTTCCCACCTGAATTCCGTAGGTGCCGATATGTTTGCTTTGCGTGTAAAAAAAGATTTCGGATTATAAATGCTCTTCAACTCCATCCAGTTCGCGATATTCTTGCCGATAGTCTTCCTGCTCTATTGGTTCGTGTTCGACCGCTTCATCAGCAAGTCGAAGTGGCAGTTGCGTTTGCAAAACGCCTTTGTTGTGGTGGCAAGTTATGTGTTCTACGGATGGTGGGATTGGCGTTTTTTGCTGTTGATTGCTTTTACTTCTTTCTGTTCCTGGGGAAGCGGAATACTCATCGGAAATGCCGATTCGAAGAAAAAAGCCAAAACCTGGATGTGGCTGAATATCGTGCTGAATCTTGGTATTTTGGCATTATTCAAGTACTACGACTTCTTCGTCACCGAGTTTGCCGAAATATTCAACATCTCCACTGATGGCTTGTTGCTGAAAGTGATTCTCCCAGTAGGCATCTCCTTCTACACCTTCCAAGCCCTTTCCTACTCCATCGATGTCTTTCGGGGCAAGATTGAGCCCACCAAGGACATCGTGGCTTTCTTCGCTTTCATTTCCTTCTTCCCTCAACTGGTGGCCGGCCCTATCGAGCGCGCGACGAACCTCTTACCGCAGTTCCTGAAAAAGCGCGAATTCAACTACGACAACGCCGCCGATGGCATGCGACAGATACTATGGGGCCTGTTCAAGAAAATTGTGGTGGCCGACAACTGCGCGGTGTATGTAGACCTAGTGTTCTCGACCTACACGGAGCAAACAGGAAGCACCTTGCTGCTTGCCGCTATCTTTTTCACTTTCCAAATCTACGGCGACTTCTCGGGTTATTCAGACATTGCCATCGGAACGGCGAAGTTGTTCGGTGTCAAATTGATGCGCAACTTCAACGTGCCGTATTTCAGCAGGGACATTGCTGAGTTCTGGCGCAGGTGGCACATCTCGCTCACGACATGGTTCCGAGATTATGTCTACATCCCATTGGGCGGAAGCCGTGTATCGAAAGCAAAGGTCATCAGAAACACCTTCATCATCTTCCTTGTGAGCGGCTTCTGGCATGGCGCCAATTGGACCTTCATCGCTTGGGGAGCCTATCACGCCATCCTTTTCTTGCCGTTGATTTTGACTGGCAAAAATCGCAAATACACAAATCAAGTGGCTGAAGGAAGATGGTTGCCTTCTCTCAAAGAGGTCGGGCAAATGCTTTTGACTTTCTTCTTGGCGGTGATTGGATGGATTATCTTCAGGGCGGAAAGCATCGGACAAACTTGGGAGTATCTATGTGGAATATGTAATCGTAGTCTATTCACCTTTCCTGCTGCGAAAGGTTATACAGCATTGGGCTTTAATATCTTATTGTTAATTGTTGTGGAATGGATTCAGCGCGACAAGCCTTTTATATTGGACTTGTCATCAATCAAAAAAAGCTATTTGAGATGGTCAATCTATCTTGCCTTGCTGTTTGTCTTGTTTGCCTTCGGAGGCCATGCCACCAATTTCATATATTTCCAATTCTGAGTTATGCGTAAGTTCATCATTAAGTCTTTAGGATTCGGATTATTAGTATTGTCTTTAGCTATTGCACTAGACTTTATGATCAGCATGGGACTTCGTCGGACGGATTGCTATAGATATCAGGTGTTCAACGAGATTTTCAAAGACAATTTGGACTATGATTTGCTCATCATGGGTAATTCAAGAGGTTTCTCGCATTTTAATCCACGGATTATCGATTCCATTTGTCATGTTAATTCATACGATTTGGGATTGGGAGGCTATGCCATTAATGCACAAATTTCCGAATACCACTGCTATAAAGCGCATAACGGAACGCCAAAAACAATCGTCCAGCAAGTTGATTTTATGACTCTGAATATGGAAGACGACATCAGACACCAACATGATTCCGAACGCTTTTTCCCAACAGTTTATGATAAAACCATGCGCAAAGAATTGAGGCAGTTGGGGTATGGCTTTTGGGAATTGTATTGCCCGTTGTACAGGTACAATGGCTATCAAAAGGTGATCAAAGATGGCTTGCTTGAGTTTTTGGGAATAAAGCATTATGTAGAGAGGCCAACATATAAAGGCTTTAGTCCAGAGAGAGGAAAGTGGAATGGAACAAATGCAGCGTCAATGGATTCCATTAATATATTGATGAATGAAAGGGCGACTGCTTTGTTTGAAAGATACCTTGACGAGTGCAAAAAAGATGGTGTATACGTGTTGCTAGTCAATTCCCCAGTGTATTCCCAAACCACCAAAAAAGTGAGTGACTTGGATAAACTAAACCACTATTTTGATAGCATTGCCCAGAAATATGGATTTAAGTATTTGAATTATACCGAAAACTACCCCTTGTGCGACGACACCTTGAATTTTTGTGTCTCAGTTCACATGAATCCAGAGGCGACAGACAGATTTTCCACTGATTTTGCAAACGACCTCAATTCTCTTGGTATATTATCAAATTAAGTATAAATTAAGTATAAAAGCCTTTCTGTTTCGCCTCCTTGCTGACGACAAAAAATAATTAGGTCGAGGTCAAACATTTCCTTTGAAATCCCCAAAAATTTGTCGTACCTTTGCCCACGATATCAAAATACGTATTTTTAACCATAAATTATTCGAATAAATTATGCAACCATCTCACATTGAACACATTGGAATCGCTGTCACGAGCTTGGACGAGTCCATTCCTTTCTTTGAAAAATTGCTTGGCACCAAGTGCTACGCCATCGAAGAAGTCGCCGACCAGAAAGTGAAGACCGCTTTCTTGCGCTGCGGCCAGACCAAAATCGAGCTTTTGGAGCCCACCAGCCCTGAAAGTACCATCGCCAAGTTCATCGAGAACAACAACGGTCGCGGTGGCATGCACCATATCGCCTTTGCCGTGGAGAACATCGAAGGCCATCTTGAAGAAGCCAAGGGATTGGGCATCCGCCTCATCGACCAGGCTCCGCGTCCGGGCGCTGAGGGCTTGAGCATCGCCTTCCTGCACCCGAAATCGACCTTTGGCGTGCTGACCGAACTGTGCGAAAACAAGAATAAGTAAGATACAAGAAGCCAATTGGCTTTCAGCAATCAGCAGTCAGCTTTCAGCCTTAAGTGCCGCATTGCTGACGGCTGATAGCTGACAGCTGACAGCGAAAAAATTGTAATAATTATAACACACAATACTATGTTAATTGAACAGAAAATCCAGGAATTGTTGGAGAAGCGCAACGAGGCCCGTCTCGGCGGTGGCCAGAAGCGCATCGACTCCCAACATGCCAAAGGTAAGATGACGGCACGCGAGCGTATCGCCATCCTGCTCGACGAAGGCAGCTTCGAAGAGACTGACATGTTCGTGACCCATCGCACCGTCGATTTCGGTCTCGACAAGCAACAGTACCTCGGCGACGGCGTCGTCACCGGTCACGGCACCATCGACGGCCGCGTCGTCTATGTCTACGCCCAAGACTTCACCGTGTTTGGCGGTGCCTTGAGTGAGACCATGTCCCTCAAGATTTGCAAGGTGATGGACCAAGCCATGAAGGTTGGCGCTCCCGTCATCGGCATCTGCGACTCGGGCGGTGCCCGTATCCAGGAAGGCTCACGTTCCCTCGCCGGCTACGCTGAGATCTTCCAGCGCAACATCAACGCTTCGGGTGTCATCCCGCAGATTTCGGCTATCTTCGGTCCCTGCGCCGGCGGTGCCGTGTATTCTCCCGCACTCACCGACTTTATCATCATGACCAATGTGGGCAGCTACATGTTCCTCACTGGCCCGAAAGTCGTGAAGACTGTTATCGGTGAGGATGTCAGCACCGATGACCTCGGTGGCGCTCGCATCCACAGCCAGAAGTCGGGCGTGGCCCACTTCGCTGTCGAGAGCGAAGAGGAAGGCCTCGGTCTCATCCGTCGTCTGCTCTCCTTCATCCCGCAAAACAACATGGAGAACGCCCCTCTGGTAGAGTGCAACGACCCCATCGACCGTATGGAAGACGCTCTGAACCAGATTATCCCTGATAACCCGAACAAGCCTTACAACGTGGCCGACATCATCACGGCCATCGTCGACAATGGCGACTTCCTCGAAATCCACAAGAACTACGCCAAGAACATCATCGTCGGCTTCGCCCGCTTCGATGGCATGTCGGTCGGTATCGTGGCCAACAACCCGGCTTTCTTCGCTGGTGTGTTGGACTGCGACGCTTCGCGCAAGGGCGCCCGTTTCGTGCGCTTCTGCGATGCCTTCAACATCCCGATCGTGACCTTGGTCGACGTTCCTGGCTTCCTGCCTGGCACAGGCCAAGAATATGCCGGCATCATCGTCCACGGCGCCAAGTTGCTGTACGCCTACGGCGAATCGACCGTGCCGAAGGTGACCGTCACGCTGCGTAAGTCCTACGGTGGTTCGCACCTCGTGATGGGCTGCAAGCAGCTGCGCAACGACGTGAACTACGCTTGGCCGTCGGCTGAAATCGCCGTGATGGGTGCCAGCGGTGCCGTTGAAGTGCTCGATGGCAAGAAGATCGCCGAGATCACCAATCCTGAGGAGCGTGCCGAGTTCGTCGCCCAGAAGGTGGATGAATACACCAAGAAGTTCGCCAACCCGTATGAGGCCGCCAAGTTTGGCTACATCGACGACGTGATCGAGCCGCGCAACACCCGTTTCCGTGTCATCCGCGCCTTGCGTACGCTTGAGACGAAGCGCCTCGCCAACCCCGAGAAGAAACATTCGAACATCCCGCTGTAACCGTAAATCCTTGAAACGATGAAACTGTTACAATTTACATTACTGTTGGCTCACGAAGACTGGGTCTACACCAAAGGCTGGATCGTCACCATCGCAGGATTCCTCATCGTCATCCTCGCCCTCGCCATCCTTTCGATGATCTTTAGCGGCGTGGCTTCCTATTTCAAGAAGAAAGACGCCCAGAAGAACGAGGTGAAGGAGGTGAAACCTGCCACGGTGAAGCCTGTCACCAAGCTGGCTGAAGGCGAAATCCCCGCTGAGGTGCAAGCCGCCATCGGTATGGCCCTGTACCTTACGACCAACCTCCACGACGAGGAGAGCAACGTCATCACCATCGAGCGTCGGCAGACCTCGTGGAACGACAAGAATTACGGAGTTAGACACTGGAAACGTTAAATCGAACAATCATGAAAAAATTCAAATTCACCATTAGTGGTAAACCATACGAAGTAGAAGTCCAGAACATTGAGGGCAACATCGCCACCGTCAATGTGAATGGCACTGAATATCAAGTGGAGATGGAAGAGCAGGCCGCTCCTGTGGTGGCTCCTGTGGCCCGTCCGGCTGCCAAGCCCGCCGCAAGCGCACCTACCCAGAGTGCCGCTCCGAAACCTGCCGCCGCCGGTGGCGCAGGCTACAAGATGGCCGCTCCGCTTCCCGGAACCATCATGCAGATCTTCGTCAAGCAAGGCGACGCCGTCAAGAAGGGCGACAAGCTGCTCATGTACGAAGCCATGAAGATGGAAAACAACCTGCTGGCCGAGACCGACGGTACCATCACCGCCATCAACTGCCGTCAGGGCGACAATGTGCTTCAAGGTGATACTTTAATCGTAATCGGATAAGGTCATGTTAGGCAAGAAAAGTATTTACAGAAAACCTGCGGTCATCCTCGGCTCCTTGGTGCTCCTGATGTTGCTGAACCTCGTGGTGGTCAACAACCCGATGTTCGCCAAAAGGGTAGCCGACTTGGGCAAGACAGAACAGGTGAGCGAAATGACCGCCGAGGAAAGCAACGCCCAGTTGGCTGAGATGGCTGACGCGATTGTCGCGGAACAGCAAAAGTCGGTTGAATTGGGTCAACAAATCGAGAACCTCAATCAACGTGTGACCACATTGGAAGGAAAAAACACCAAACATCATGTGGCCGCTAAAGAAGAAGTCAAGGAAATGTCCACCAAAGACCGTCTGAGCGAAGGTCTGCGCAACTTCTGGCTACTTACGGGCTTCAGAAACTGCAAGTTGGGCAACATCATCATGATTTTAGTGGGTATCCTCTTCATCTTCCTGGCCATCCGCTTCGAGTTTGAACCTATGCTGCTTATCCCGATTGGCACGGGTATCATCGTGGGTAACATCCCATTCTTCCAAGGCTTTGGCGTTACTTTTGCCGATGCCATGGCCAATCTACAAGCGCTAGATCCAGCCACACTCAATTTCGATTTAGACACGGCTAAGGCCTTGTTGATAGCCGTCTTCGGCGACAACCCAGGCGACAAACACATGGTGTTGAGTGAAGCCATCAAGTCGGTCGAGCATCTGAACATGGCTGATTATGGCCTGGTCAATAACGACATCGAAAGCGTGAAAGGCTTGATGACCAGCGTGTTCCAAAGTGGTGAACTGAACCTCCAGACCGGTCTTTACCAAAAAGGCAGTGTGCTTAATTACCTGTACTTCGGTGTGACTTCAGGTGTGTATCCTCCCTTGATTTTCTTGGGCATCGGCGCCATGACCGACTTCTCGTCGCTCATCGCTAACCCGAAACTGATGATTCTCGGTGCCGCCGCCCAGCTGGGTGTGTTCATCACCTTCATCGGTGCCTTGTATCTCGGCTTCAACCTGCGTGAGGCTGGCGCTATCGGTATCATCGGTGGTGCCGACGGTCCTACCGCCATCTTCCTGTCTTCGCGTCTGGCCAATGGCATGAACGGCACGCGCAACCTCATCGGACCTATCGCCATTGCAGCTTATTCCTACATGGCTTTGGTGCCCGTGATTCAACCGCCTATCATCCGTTTGTTGACTACCAAGGAAGAACGCCTCATCAAGATGGGTGCCCCGCGTATGGTCAACAAGACCGAAAAGATCATGTTCCCCATCGTTGGCCTCATCCTGACCACCTTCATCAGCCCCACTGCCCTGCCGCTGCTGGGTATGCTGTTCTTTGGTAATATCATCAAGGAATCAGGTGTGGTGAAGCGTTTGCAGAACACCGCCTCCAACCCGTTGATCGACATTGTCACCATCGTTTTGGGTCTCACCGTAGGTGCCTCCACTCAGGCCTCCGTGTTCCTGACCTCGAGCTCCATCAAGATCTTTGCCTTGGGTGCTGCCTCGTTCTGCGTGGCCACCGCTGGCGGACTGCTGGGTGCCAAATTCATGAACCTCTTCCTGAAGGAGAAGATCAACCCGATGATTGGTGCCGCTGGTGTTTCGGCAGTGCCGGATAGCGCTCGCGTCGTCGAAGTGGAAGGTCAGAAGTATGACCCGTCGAACCACTTGCTCATGCATGCCATGGCTCCCAACGTCTCCGGCGTTATCGGCTCGGCAGTTGCCGCTGGTGTGATGATGTCGTTCCTGATGATGTGATCTACATCTTGATTATTTTTAGAATCCGCCTTGATAATTCGGGGCGGATTCTTTCATATTTTGTAGGTTTTTCAGGTTCTCATTTTCCATTTTCATCATTTTTGTACTTTTGTACCCCGAATTAGTATGACAACTATTTTAAAAGATATATATTGATATGCGCCGCTTTATTATCACCATAGTCATGTCTCTATTATCTGCCCATCTTTTTGGCAACGATGGCATTCCTAACCCGCGCCTGTTTATGAAAAAGGTCTTTTTCCCTATCATCGAAACCCCGGCCGTTTTCACAAGTACCATTGACGACATTGACTTCCTTGTGTTCATTGAATACAGTGATAGCCTGCATATCAAAGGGCATTATATGATTTGGGAAGAAACCATGACCGACACTCTTCCTTTTAAATTGGAAGCCAAAGGCCGCAAAGCAATCCTTTATTACGAGAACCAAAAGGAAACTTTCCGTCCACGCATCAAATCTATGGATGGACAACATGCAGTAGGCTACGCACGTTTGAATTTGTTTAGGACATCCCATTTTCAGTTTAACTTACTTGAAACTCCTGCTTTTCAAAACTTTGAAAACAATCGCTATCACGACACCCTGTTCGCAGTGGAGGAAATCAATGACATATGTTATGCCAACGTTCGGGGCTTTTGGTCTGAATTGGGCGACGAGACCGATGTCACTGACAAAATTTTCCGGATGACTAATGCCATAAGCGAAATTCCGCTGGATCTCCATCTTGACATTTTCCAACCACAAAACGACACTTTGGCCAAACACCCTTTGGTTATGTTGGTTCACGGTGGTGCGTTTTATTTCGGTTCGAAAGACGATGCATCAATTACCAGTTGGTGTCGCCACCTAGCTTCGCAGGGTTATGTGGCAGCCTCTATTGACTATAGGATTGGCTTCCTCCCCACCATGACCAGTATTGGTCGGGCAGGCTATCGTGCAGTGCAGGATGCCAATGCCGCCATGCGTTTTTTGGTTTCTCATCAAGATGAATATGGCATAGACACTTCCATGATTTTCGTGGGTGGAGCAAGTGCAGGAGCCATCACCGCGCTCAACCTCGCATTTATGACCAACGAGACTCGTCCTGAATATACCCGCAGCGACCTCCTTCGTTCTGATCTCGGTGACATCGACACCTGTGGCAATTCCATCAAGGCAAATTTCCGCATCAGGGGCATTATTGACATGTGGGGTGCCATGCCAGATACTACCTTCCTCCATGGACGAAACATTCCGATTCTAGCCTTCCATGGCGATGCCGACAACATTGTCCCTTACAATTATGACTATCCTTTCGGCATCGCTAGTCCATTGAACACACTCATGGTTGAACCCATGTTCGGATCATCGTGCATTGTAGATCGAGCCATTAAATTGGGTCATAAGGCTCATTTAGTCACTTTTAGCGGTTACAAACACTCACCTCATGTGGATAACAACAAAGCCTTCAACGACAATTTCTTTGTCATACAAGAAATGATGTCAGACTTTTTCTACGATATTGTTGCCCCTCAAAAGCCCGAAATCATTAAAGCAAACGACCATTATTATGTGAAACCATATCCTTTGGAGGCCAGATGGAAAGTCGAAGGAGGAGTCATTCTCTCTTCCGAAAGCAATTCAGTGGAAATAGCTTGGATTCAAAATGCGCCCCAACACAATATCACAGTATCGATTTTGATGCCTTACGGTGTTGGTCTTACCGAAACAAAAATCGTACAATAATGGTCTTATATTCAAAGGACAAAGACCCTTCTTGAATTAGCATGATTGCAAAACACTTTTTTTGTATTTTTGCACTTCATTATCCTCATAATAAGAGGAAAACCGTTCTAACCTTTGCTATAGTCTATTATAACTTAACGTAACAATAATTAAATCAATCAATTCAATCATGAAAAAAGTAGCATTATTTGTGGCGCTGTTCACTATGATGACCTTCAGCGCCAAAGCCCAGTGGCTCAATTTCTCTGAAAACCAGAAACGTGCCGTTGTCGGCTTCCACACTGGTCTTGTGGGGTACAATGGAGTCAATGACATTTCTAACAGAAGCCTTTCCGATTTGGGTTTTGGTACCAGCCTCAACATATTAGGTGTGTATGCCGACTTCCTTTATGTCACCCCAGACCACATGTATGACAGCCATGTTGTTCAAAACAATTGGGAAGACCACGATGCCTTTGTCATCAATGTGGGTTATCAAATCCCCATCTACAAAGACTATGTGTTTATCACTCCTCTCATTGGTTGGAGTCGTGTTTCCACAGGCATTACGGAAGGCAACAACATCGGTGTCGATCCTGAAAAACGGTCCATTTACCACAAATATCACTCGACCTGGCATCGCAACGATTTCAACTATGGCGGTGTGCTTACCGTGGCTCCTTGCAAGTATTTCGAAATCAATGCAACATTCACTGCCCATGCCGCCTACGGTGGCATTGCCTTCAACTTAGCCAATTTTAAATAATCTCGAATTTTTAACCTAACATCTTTCATCAATGAAAAAAGCACCTTTGATTCTCTTGGTTTGTGTCATGATGGGCATCAGTGCATTCGCCCAGACCAGACCTAATAGAGCCCTGTACCTGAACATGGGAGGTAGCTATGGTGTCGCCAGTTCTTACGACAACGGCACGGTTCCCTTCTTCATTATGGGCTCTTCAAACATTCAAACCTCTGGCGTCACCTACGGATGGAAACGCTATGAGACAAATCTAGAGTTTCGCTCCATTAAAACCACTTTGAAAAACCCCGATGGCACTTGCCTCGACTACAATGTCAACTACGACTTCCTCTATCGCGTCCACGACTCGGAGAGCGGCCGCTGGCACCAATGGGTCGGTGGCGATGTCAATGCTTTTGTCGACATCCGTCTTATCCCCGGCCTGCAAAATGCTTCGACCAACCTTTCGCTTTTCGGCAATGTCGGCCTCGTTTGGAAAACCGAATTCGACTTCGCCTACAACAAGGACAAGACACACAACTGGCTGACCGCCTACGGAAAAGTGAACCTGCCTTTGGTTGGCGCGGCCAACCGTCCCGATTTCTCCTACGTGGGTGATGGTATAGGAATGACTGAACCAATAGAGATGCTCTTTGCCCAGCACCATACCTTTGCCAAGTTCTTCCCCGGCTGCAACACCGACTTAGGTCTACGCCTCAATTTCAAGAACGGCAACTGCATTGATTTCAACTACCGTTGGGATTTCATCACTACGGGTAACAAGGACGTCTACAACTACGTCAACGCCCTTCATAGCTTCAACGCCACATTCATGTTCAACCTCTTCAAACAATAATCGCTATGAAAAACATTCGCACCATACTTTTCTGCCTTCTGGCATTGGCTTTTGCCTCTTGTGAGCGCATCGTTTCCGACCAGGACGCACCAAACAACCCAGTCAACGTGTTCGAATACCTTTGGAACAAAGTAGACACCCAGTATGCCTTCTTCGACATTAAGGGCGTCGATTGGGATTCCATCCACGAGGTCTATCGTTCCAAGGTGTACGATGACATGTCCGACGATAGTCTGTTTAACGTCTGCGCTGCCATGATCAACACCTTGAAGGACGGTCACACCAACCTTTGGAGCAGTTTCAACGTCTCACATAGCGACTCCTTGTTCTATCTGATGATGGAAGGCGGCCAATTGGATGCCAAAGTCGTGTCCGCCAACTATCTGACGCCTTATAGTTACACCACCGGCAGTCTCTCCCATAACTTCATCCGTGATGGTGAAGTGGGATACATCCGTTATTCATCATTCAGTAACGAGATCAGCGACGATGACCTGTTGTTTGTACTAGATCGCTACAAGAACTGCAAAGGCTTGATCCTCGACCTGCGCAACAACGGCGGTGGCTCTTCTGCCAATATGACCAAGTTGCTCAGCATCTTCGACAACCACAAGCAAGAACTGTTCAAGTCACAAATCAAGTCGGGGCCAAAGCACGATGAGTTCACCGACTACCGCACTGTGTACGCTGCCGACAGCAGCCTGCTGGGCAACAAGCCTTACACCAAGCCCGTAGCCGTGCTGATCGACCGTGGCTCGTTCAGCGCCACTTCGTTCTTTGCGGTGGCCACCCAAGCATACGACAACGTCAAGTTGTTCGGTGACTACAGCGGCGGCGGCATGGGTATGCCCAACGGTGGCACCCTCCCGAACGGTTGGGGCTATCGTTTCAGCATCACCCGCACCATCGCTCTCGACGGCGGCAACTATGAAAACGGCGTCCCGCCCGATGTGCGCGTCCTCCTCGACCGCGATTTGGCCGCACAAGGCATCGACAACATCATCGAGACAGCAGCAGATTGGATTACGCAATAACAAAAATCACCTAATACGAAAAAGGCTGCTCTTTCATCAAGAAGGAGCAGCCTTTGTTATGATAGTCACGAAACAGTATCAAGCGTTGTATTGTGCGATGATGCCCTTGTCGACAAGGATACGACCGCAATATTCGCAAACGATGATCTTCTTGTGCGTGCAGATGTCCAATTGGTGTTGGGGAGGGATACGGTTAAAGCAACCGCCACAAGCCTCGTCGAAGATACCGACAACGGCAAGACCGTTGCGGGCATTCTTACGGATACGCTTGTAAGCAACCAACAAACGGTCTTCCACCAACTTCTCGCAGTCGGCCGAACGCTGCAACAATTGTTCTTCTTCCTTCTCAGTGCCTTCCACAAGCGAATGCAACTCGTCTTTCTTCTCCTTCAGCGAAGCCTTAAGTTCAGTAAGACGCATTTGTGCATCAGCCACCTTCGTTGCCAAATCATTGTCCTTAGCCGTAATCTCCTTGATACGTTTCTCCGACAACTGATTGTCCAACTGTTGATATTCGATTTCTTTCGTTAAGGAATCATACTCACGATTGTTGCGCACATTGTTCTGCTGTTCCTCATATTTCTTAATCAGGGCCTCGGTCTCCTTAATCTTGATCTTGTAGTCCGAGATATCCTTCTGATGCTTCTTGCTTTCATCCTTGAAGTTGGTGATACGGGTCTCCAAGCCAGCGATTTCATCCTCAATGTCCTGAATTTCCAAAGGCAGGTTGCCGCGATAGGCCCTGATTTCATCAATCTTGGAATCAACTTGCTGAAGGGTGTAAAGAGCAACCAGCTTTTGTTCCACACTCACTTCAACTGGGTCAACAGGTTTCGGAGCTTCTTCCTTCTCAACAGGAGCTTCCTCTGTTGGAGCAGCAACTTCCTCTTTCACCTCAGCCTCGGGCTCGGCTTTTGTTGACTTCTTTGTCGTCTTTTTGGTTTTCTTAACTTCTTCTACCTCAGCGACTTCAGTCACCTCAGCAACTTCTGTGTTTTCTTTCTTAGCCATATTGTGATTACTTGTTTTTTACAAAATAGTGCACCGGATTCGTCTTAGTTTCGGCAATTTCGGCTGCAAAGGTAGGAAATTTTTTCCTAATCAGCTCACATATTAAGTCTTTCGTGAACTGTTCCGTCTCGAAATGTCCGCCATCGACCAGCAAGATGTTGCCTTCGGGAACAAAGAAATCATGGTATTTGATGTCGGCAGTGAGGTAGGCATCGGCTTTTAGCCTTAAGGCATTGGGCATGAAAGGTGTGCCCGAGCCACCACAAAGCGCCACTTTAAGGATTTTTCTCCCCGTCAAGGCTGAATGGCGCAGGCACGGAGAATCAATGGTTTTCGCAACAAGTTCAAGAAAACCAACTTCTTCCATCGGAATTGCAAACTCACCAATCATACCCGCACCGCATAACTCAGGTTCCGAATCGGAGGGTTGAAGAAATTGCAAGTTTTCCAAACCAAGGCGTTCGGCCAGCACTCGACTCACGCCCAAATAACTGTTATCCAAATTAGTATGCATAGAAATCATGGCGATATCATGCTTAACAGCCTTCATTACAGCACGTTCGATGTAGGTTTCAGGAGTCAAATGCTTCAAACCACGGAAAATAAGCGGGTGATGACTGATGATGAGATCACATTGTTTGGCAACGGCTTCATCCACAATTTCTTCGGTGATATCCAAGCAAATCAAGGCTTTATGGATTTCGGCATTAAGGTTACCAACCTGAAGACCCGCATTGTCGTAACTCTCTTGCCATTGCAACGGCGCAATCTCAGTGATGCAGTTCAATATGTCTTTTACGGTCATAGTATTTGTTGACTACGGGACTTCGAGACTATTGGACTTCAAGAATTTGAGGCTATACCGTCCCGCAGTCTCGCAGTCTCATAGTCCCGAAGTCTTTTTTATGAATTTGGCCGTAAAATTAGAGATTTTTGCGTAATTTTGACCCCTACAATGAGAATTTTACTGCTGCCCATAGCGCTTTTGTACCATATTGTGCTCAGTATCAGGCACAAATTATATGATTGGCACATCTTGAAATCCAAGCGATTCGAGAAACCTGTGATTTGCGTGGGCAACCTCAACCTTGGCGGGACGGGTAAAACACCGCACACCGAATACCTCATCCGCCTTTTGAAGAATGATTACCTTGTGGCCACCTTGAGCCGTGGCTATGGCAGGCAAACCAAAGGCTTCAAGCTCGCAGAAGCATCAAGCACTTATAATGATTTGGGCGACGAGCCGTTGCTCTATTTCAAGAAATACCCTGGGATTCAAGTCGCGGTGGACGAAGATCGAGTGGATGGTGTGACGCACCTGTTTGGGGAGCAGGGAGTCGAAGTCGTCCTTCTGGACGATGCCTTCCAACATCGAAGCATAAGCGCGGGACTGAATATCCTCTTGACGGAATACCAGCGCCTTTACATGGATGATTACCTCTTCCCTGCCGGCACTTTACGCGATGTGAGATCAGCGGCCAAGCGAGCCGACATCATCGTGATTAGCAAGGCTCCGAAAGATTTAAGCGAGCAAGAAAAGCAACAGATAACCAACAAATTAAACACTTCAGAGAACCAAAAAGTGTATTTCTCCTACTTGGAGCATGCGGCTTTGCAACCTTTGAACGAAGCGGCAAAAGCATTTTCCCCTGAAGAAGCAGATGGTGCTTTTGCATTTTGTGGCATCGGTAATCCCAAGCCCTTTGTCGAAGAACTGAAAAAGCGCTATCATGCCGTTGATTTTCTGCCTTTTGGCGACCATCACGACTATAAGGGAAAAGACATGAAAGCCGTTCTCGATTGGTTTGAAAAGCTTGACGGAGAAAAGAAAATCATTGTCACCACGGAAAAAGATGCTTCGCGATTGACAAATTCTCCTTATCTTTGTCAGTTTGAACGCACTCCGCTATACGATTTGCCCGTCACGGTGCGTTTCCATGAAGAAGAAAAGTTTAACGAAGAAATATTGAAATATGTACGAGAGAATTCTTAACACTGTTGGTTACATTAAATTGAAAACCAACGATTTTCAACCCGAAGTCGGCATTGTGTTAGGCTCTGGCTTAGGCGGCTTGGCCAGCGGCATCGACGTCGAATATGCCATTCCCTATTCGGACATTCCGAACTTCCCTGTCTCCACTGTGAAAGGTCACCAGGGGCAACTGCTTTTTGGCACCATCGCTAGCCGTAAAGTCATCGCCATGCAAGGCCGTTTCCACTACTACGAAGGCTATCCAATGAGCGAGGTCGCCTTCCCCATCCGCATGATGATGCAGTTGGGCATCCAATTCCTTATCCTCAGCAATGCTGCGGGCGGACTCAACCCGAACTTCCACGTGGGTGATATCATGATCATCAACGACCACATCCACGCCATGCCCAATCCCCTGATTGGTCCCCATGACGAGCGTTTCGGCGAACGTTTCCCCGACATGAGCGAGCCATACGACAAACGCCTCATCAAATTGGCTGATGAGATTGCCATGGAAAAAGGCATTTGGGTACAACATGGTGTGTATTGTTCCACCTCAGGCCCCACTTATGAGACCCCTGCCGAGTGCCGTTATTTCCGCATCATCGGCGCCGACACCATTGGCATGTCGACCACACCCGAGGTCATCGTTGCAAGACAAGGTAACCTACCCGTCTTTGGTCTATCTATTGTTTCCGACATGGGCAACATCTTTGGCGTAGACCACACCATCACCATCACGCACGAGGAAGTCATCAAGGCCGTGAATGCTGTTGAGCCGAAGCTCATCACCCTCATCACCGAGCTTATCCGCCGCAGCGCCGAAATCAAGTTCTGATGGCCGTTTATTTCATCACCGATTTCCACCTGGGCATTCCTTCGCTCGAAGACAGCCAAAAGCGCGAGCGCAAGCTGTTGCGCTTCCTTGATGGTATCCGTCCAAATTGTGAGGAGCTTTACCTGATGGGAGACTTATTCGACTTTTGGTTCGAATACAAGACGGTGATTCCCAAGGGTTTCGTAAGGCTGCAAGGCAAGTTGGCCGAATTCGTGGACAACGGCATCCCTGTCCACATGTTCATCGGCAACCACGACCTTTGGAGTTTCGGCTACCTGCACGATGAACTCGGACTTGAGATGCACCGTGAGCCTGTCGTCAAGACCATCAAGGGCAAGAAATTCTTTTTGGTTCACGGCGACGGCAGAGGTCCTGGCGACAAAGGCTACAAGTTCTTGAAAAAGGTGTTTGAGTGCAAGTTCAACCAATGGTTGTTCAGACATTTACATCCTGATATTGGCATTGGTTTGGCTTTAAAATGGTCGCACAACCACCGTCTGAAGAAACTCAAGAACGAGGTGGAACGCAGCTATTACGATGACATCCCAAAAACGCGCCTGTACCAATACGCCCAAGAGCAAGCCCTGCTTGACCCAACCATAGACTTCTTCGTCTTCGGCCACCAGCACAAGCCCATGCAATACAAGTCCGGCAACCATGCCTTGACCACCGTCGTGGGAAATTGGATATATGATTTCACCTACGCGGTGTTTGACGGAGAAACAGTGGAGTTGAAACGGTTTGAAGAAGATTGAAACGGTGACAAATTGTAAACCAGTTGAAAAATGGAAACCCTCCTGCCGATTATTGGTAGGAGGGTTTTTGTTGGTTGTCACACCACGATGGGCTGTAGGGCTGTCGTACCACGGCAGCCGCAAAATGGGAACCCACAATGCGGCTGCCTCGATGTTGCGGCTGCCTCGATGTGACAGCCCTACAGGCCGACGCGATTATTCCACCACGATTTTCCGCGTTTCGCCGCCCAATTTCACGAAATACAGGCCTTGCGGTAATTCAATGGTCGTTTTGCCGTCGATTTCCTTGTTCAGGATGGTTTGTCCGAACATATTACTAATCATTAGTTTTCCGGTGCCTTCTACCGTGAAACGGCCTTGGGCGGGATTAGGGTAGACCATAAACGCTTGGGAATCTTCTTCGATACCTGTTGGATCTAATAATGGATTTTCCACCTTTTTTGACAAAGATAGAATCTCATAGCTTCCATCTTCATGTACTAACGCAACACCAACCTGATAGTATGGGTCGACATGTGGGCCTGGGATTGTCCACGAAGTGGCGTTTTGCTGTAGGACTACGGGGCCATTTTCATCTGTAAAGTGGTGACGTTGGCCGTATTGGTCAATCGTGTATACCACATATACATATTCGAAGTCATTCAGTGGTCCGAATTGATTGATTGTCGTTTTCATGTCTAACATCCATTCATCATTCTCTTGAATTGTAGCAAGGAACATACCAGGGATATTTATGTCTATACTAGTGTATCGGCATGTGTCCAAAATGTTAAAATTGTATGTCCATTGTTCATCGTTGTTGAATTCGACATCTTGGTCTGAAAGCTGAATTTCTCCGTTTTCTGGTACTGGTTCACCATGCCAATTATGAAATCCCGCTACAAGTTGCCAATCTGTATGGTTGTCGCTGCGAAGAATTGTTACTGCAAAGACTTCTTGCGGTGAAAATTTCATAAAAATCGAAGAGTGCCCGTTTTCATCAACTTCTAGCATGATGCTGTCGTATTCGAAATGGTCTTTTACATCGAACCAAATTGAGTCGGAGCCGGTATCTCCATTGTCATTGCCGACAGTGACTTTTATGTAATTTGGATGTTCTAAGCCGTATTCTACCTCAGGCGTATCGAATTCTTGGCCATTCAGTTCCCATTTCCACCATGAGTAATTCTCGGTTGTGCCGAACACATACCAGAATGGACATGTCACTGTTGACGGATGTTGAAAATGAACGTCGTCATAGATGGCATAGATCTCTGGCGTTAAAGTCCTGTTACCTTGACATGTAGAGTTTGCGTCAACTTCTGTCAATTTGTTGTCAATGTAGCCTTTGCCGGTCATGGCAGGCTGGGCCACGGCTACGCTGGTCACAGTGAACAACGTTAGCAAAATTGTATAAAACTTCCTCATATAGTGATGTTTTTAGATTGATTTCTTTGTTTGTCGGCTTTCATCCTTCCCCAAAAAAGCAATAAGAAAGGCGTGAAACCTTTTGCATTACCTTCAACTGCGGAACTCGACTTCCGATATACATAGATAAATGCAAAAATTCACGCCATCCAGCGTGAACTTTATTGCCTCATTCTCATGCATATCTAAAAGTGTCGAGTTTTCAGTTGAGAGAACAAGAGCGTAAAGCTCAGGAGGTTAATATGTCAGAGTGTTGTTTATTCCTTTATATCCAATTAATTCATTAGTTTATTTATAATCAATACGATTACTATCCAATCGCTTTCAAAGCTTTCTTTATCTCCTTGTCGCTAACAGTTTCCTTCTCGCTTTTATCATAAATGGAAATCAACACTACCTTATCCGAGTCAGATTGAGCAAACAAATTGAAATAGATAACACGTGCTCCACCGCTTTTGCCCTTACCTTTTGAAGTGATTTTCATCCTAATCTTGTACACATCATTGAAAAGCAGAGTACCCGAGAAAGGATTCTCTGACAATTCAGCTACCAACTTCAAAAAATCTTCTTTGATAGAAGGATACTTCTTTGCAAGAGTTTTCAGTTGCCTGTCGAATTTTGCAATTGTTTCTATCTGATAACTCATAATTCCTTTAATAATACTGACAACGGTCTTGTCGCAATTGTTCCGTTTTTTACGCCTTCTACACTTTGAGCTATTTCCAAAGCCTCATTGTTAGCCGTATTATCAGAAATCTTACATCTAATTTTCAACGCTTTCAGAAAAGCAATAACAGCATCATACTCAAACTGATTCTTCGTGGTTAATGTGATGGTTGCCATAATAAACTCTCCTATATTATAATAGCTGGAAGATAAACTATCATCTTTTACCCTGCAAAGATAAACATTTTCAGTTTAATCAACGCTTTTCTGAAAGATTTCCAAAGAAATCACTATCTTTGCAATCCGCATTCCGGACTGCTTCGTTTGCTTCGTTCCTCGCAATGACGGCTCGCAGTGACGCGAAGCGGCTCAGAACGAATTCTTAAATCTTTGAATTTCAAATTTTGAATCCTTATGCAAATCACCAACAACTACATTGAAGCCAACAAGGAGCGTTTCCTTGAGGAACTCTTTGGCTTGATCAGAATTCCTTCCATTAGTTCAGAATCAGCCCACAAGCCGGACATGATCCGTTGTGCCGAATACTGGCGCGATGCCATCCTGGCGGCTGGTGCCGACAAGGCTGAGGTGATGCCCACTGAGGGCAACCCTATCGTCTATGGTGAGAAAATCATCGACCCGAAACTGCCCACCGTCTTGGTCTACGGTCACTACGACGTGATGCCCGTCGACCCCATCGACCTGTGGCACACTGACCCGTTTGAGCCTGTCATCAAAGACGGCAAGATTTGGGCTCGCGGCGCCGACGATGATAAAGGACAATCGTTTATGCACGCCAAGGCCTTCGAGACCATGGTGAAAACCAACACCCTTCCCTGCAACGTGAAGTTCATGCTCGAAGGTGAAGAGGAAATCGGTTCGGGCAGCCTCTCCAAGTGGGTCGTGGATTACAAAGACCTCGTCAAGGCTGATATCATCCTCGTCTCTGACACCTCAATGATTGGTCCTGATGTGCCGAGCATCACCACGGGCTTACGCGGTCTCGCCTACTGGGAAATTGAAGTCACCGGCCCCAACGCCGACTTGCACTCTGGCCTCTTCGGCGGCAGCGTGGCCAACCCGCTCAACACCCTCTGCGAGATGATTGCCAAGTGCATGGACGAGAACAACCACATCACCATCCCGCATTTCTACGACGATGTCATCGAGAGCTCACCCCGTGAGCGTGAGTTGCTCAACATGGCTCCTTACAACGAGGAAAACTACAAAAACAGCGTCGGTGTGAAGGCATTGCGTGGCGAAAATGGCTACACCAAAATCGAAAGAGTGGGCATCCGTCCCACCTTCGACCTCTGCGGCATGTGGGGTGGCTACACGGGCGAAGGCTCCAAGACCGTGCTGCCTTCGAAGGCCTATGCCAAGCTCTCGTGCCGTCTGGTGCCTAACCAAGACCACGAGAAGATTGCCGAGTTGGTAAAAGACTATTTCGAGCAAAACGCTCCCGAATATGTCACCGTGAAAGTCACGCCGCTACATGGTGGACAAGCCTACGGCTGCCCCATCGACCTGCCGGCCTACAAAGCCGCTGAAGCCGCCTACATGGACACCTACGGCAAGCAGCCCATCCCGATGCGCTCGGGCGGTTCCATCCCGATTATTGCCAGATTCGAGGAAGTGTTGGGCATCAAGTCCATCCTGATGGGCTTCGGCCTCGGCGAAGACGCCATCCACTCGCCCAACGAGAACTACCGCCTCGACCACTTCTACAAAGGCATCGAGACCATCATCGCCTTCTATCAGCATTTCGCGAAAGGCGGAGAGATTGCATGAGTGTTTGCAACACGACAAAAAGAAAAAGGAAGAGTCTGTTGGCTCTTCCTTTTTCATTTCATCACTCCTTGATGATTTGCTTGTATTTCAGCTTGGTCACTGCGCCAAACTTGCCCAGTTCCTTTTTGTCGATTTTCTTTTGGTTGCCCGACATCATGATGACCACGGGGCGGTCTTTGATCATACGGTTGTAGAAACTCTGAACATCCTCAAAACCAGCGTTTCGGATGAGTTCCGTGACTTCCGCGCGTGGGTCATGGTCGTAACCTTTCTTCATCCAGTTTTGAACTGTCGCTGGCATGGAGCGGAAACTGATATAATCACTCGCCCTCGATTTCAGCAAGGCTTCCTTCGAGGCATTGAATTTCTCCATGCGCACTGGCATGTTGACAATCAAATCCTTAAAGGCGGTCATGCCATCCAAGGTCTTGTCGGATTGCGTACCCAAGAAACCAAAGAGATGGCCTGGCTTACGTTGCAAATAGTCGTACCGATAGTTGGCGTAGGCCGTATAGCCCAAGGAACGGAATTCCCTGATTTCTTGGAAGATGATGGAATACATATCCGTTCCAAAGTATTTGCTGAACAGTGAAGCCATCGCCTCATCTTTGGCAGTCAGCTTTTCGCCTGGCACATAGAAATAGATGTTGCTTTGACGGAACTTCTTGTTGGATGCGATAAACACCTGAGGTTCTGTATATTTCTTTTCCACACGAACCTTCTCCTTTCCCTTGATGGTATTAGGCTTCACCAAATTGTTCGCTTTCAGCATGTCAACCACCAACTGAGGTTGGGTATTGCCACTATACAGCACATAACCATCGTATTTCAAGGCCTCGGCAACTTCATTCAGCAAGGCCTCACCGCTCTTCTTGCCCCACTCCTTCAAGGTAATATGGTTCAGGAAAGTAGATTGGTCGCCATAAAGTGCATACTCGCGCACGGCTTGCGCCCAAGTGGAGGCATCTTCACTCTGGGTACTTAGGTTGGTCTTTTCTCCTTCCGCCAAGGTCCGGATATATTTTTCTTCGTTAGAGGGATTCCACAATTTACTACTACACAACGCCAAAATAGCGTTCAGGTCTTTCTCAAAGCCTGTCAAACGTACACTAAACGCATTGTCAAAGGTAGAGAAATCTAAGGATGCTCCCATCTTTTGCAACTGAAGCGCAAATTCTTCAGGAGATTGCGTTTTGGTACCTTGCAGTTGCAAATATTGCACGGCACGGCTCAAGTCTGGGTCGTTGTTTGTACCATAATTGAATCTCAATTGCAAATCAAAGATATTGTTGCGCGGATTGGTAGTCGAGTACAACTTGAAACTGTCGTTAATTTCAGTAATCACCACGTCCTCGCCAAATTTCACGACTTGAGGCTCCACCTCGGGCACCTGCTGTGCTTCAATAGCTTTGGCAAAATCGGACTTGGCTTCCGTGTTCTTGGCCTCAATGGGTTTCCAATTGGGTTTGTCGACTTTATCCTTGGCTGGGAAGCCCATCTTGGAGCGCACATCCAAATAATCGTTGCCGAAATACTTGTTGGCGACGGCCACCACTTCAGCCTTGGTAATATTCTTCAGTCGTTCCGTCTCAGCCTGATACTCCTCATAGGTCTGACCTGCCATTTCCAGTTCAAGGAAAAGGCTGGACAAACTCTCCAAACTTTCCGTCTCTTTCAGACGTTCCTTCAATAAGGTCATACGCATTGCCTCAAAGAGGTCATCGCTGAACTGGCCATTCTTCAATTGATCAAGACAACCGAAAATGAGGTTCTCAGCATCCTCATGCGATTGTCCCAACAGTTTCGGGACATACAACATCAGGTTTGCGCCATAATCCTCGAGCGACAATGGCATCAGCACCGCAGCCATGACTTTACCATCAAGCATCAGTTTATCAGCCAAACCAGTCTCACCATTGGCGAAAACAGTACAGGCAAGAGTCAGAGGTATCATGTCAGGGTCGGAATTCTTTACACCAGGAAACACCAATGCTCCCATCTTGACAGGGGTCATTCTGACTTCCTTCACCGTTGGACCATTGAATTTCGGCAGGCTGTATGTCGGTTCCTTGGGCAATTCGCCGCTGCGCCATGTGCCAAACTTCTCGGCCACCATAGACTCCGTCGCATCAATGTCGAAGTCGCCAACGAGGATAAGCGTCATGTTGTTGGCCACATAATAGGTGTTGTAGAACTCGTGCATTTTACTAGTCTGTGGGTTCTTCAGATGCTCGGTATACCCAACGATAGGACGGCCATAGGGATGCTCGCCGAAAGTCTCATGGAAGAGATACTCCTGAAATGCATTGATGGGGCTGTCGCCATACATGTTCTTTTCCTCGTACACCGTCTCAAGTTCCGTCTGGAACAGGCGAAACACAGGATTGCGAAAACGCTCCACATACACATCCATCCACTTGGAGAGTTGGTTTGAGGGGAAGGTGTTGAAATACATGGTCTGATCATAGGCAGTACCCGCATTCAAGCCTCTGCCGCCCATCTGAGTAAGGATGACATCCACCTCGTTCGGTATGGCATAGTCTGCCGATTTTTGTGACAAAGCATTGATTTTCTGTTGGATGGCTTGTCTTTCAGCCATATCAAAGGTCTCATGCAACTTGTCATACATCAGGTCGATGCTGTCCAAAAAAACCTTCTCAGCCTCCCAGTTGGTCGTACCGATTCGGTCCGTACCCTTGAACATGATATGTTCAAAGTAGTGTGCCATACCTGTGGCCTCCACAGGGTCATTCTTGCTGCCTGCATGGACATAGACGGCACCATAAATCTCAGGTTGCGAGTGGTCTTCACACATCACCACCTTCAATCCATTGTCCAAATGGAAAGTCTTGGTTTTCAGGTCTCCGCTTTGAGCGTAAGACACCAATGCTCCTATTAGGAGGAGGAACAGGATAGTTAGTTTTTTCATTTTGACGAATTTAAATTGTTACTCGATTCCAAACCTACTTTTATATTGCTCCGCGACATAGGCATCCACCCAATCGTAATAAGCTTCCATCGCTTGAGCATTCATAGTTGTCCGCAGCGTTGCAACGGCTTCTTCGCCTTGGCTCATCACCTTTGCTTCAATTGGCAATATTTGCTGCAAGATTCCCGTCCCTTGTTTGTTGATCAACGGAGCAAGATTGCCATAAAACGAAGTGTTGTTGCCTTTCTTCAGAGTGAAAACGCGCGACTTCAACTCCAAACCCATCTCATTCAGTCGGGAATGGCCTTTGCCGTCATCCGTCACGAGTGTCGGCAGTTTCCCCGAAGGCAATAGCACCAAAGGCATGGCTATGGTGGTCAAAGGCCAGCCCATAATCGTCCAACTGACAGTGTTGAGTGGCGATTCATCTGGTCTGACACCTTGCACCAACACCACCGATGCCGTGGAATAGCGTGTGATGTAGTCGTGGAAAGAAAAAAAGCAGGTGTCGTTTTCCATCTCCGGCATAAAATCGTACATATCCAACTTGGTCACCCCGTGCTTCAAGTAACGTGAGATGTGTGTGATGAGATAATCGTGTTCGAGATGACCCGCTTTACTGGCCTCGGCCATGAAATCAGTAATGGCTTGATAACGTTCCACCCCTTGATCCAACTTATGGTTGCCTGTTGTGCCGAAATTGGTTCGCATCAGATAGCCGTCAGGTGCCACTGCAGGGTCGTTCACATCGAACTTCACATAATTATAGTTGCCCGTCTCATAATAGGCGCAACCGCCCTTGGCATCCAACACAGCAAAATTGGAGTTGATGTCCATAGGTTTCTTCACCGTATCGAGCAGACGCTCAAAATCCTCCAATGAGGCACAGAGTTCCAAGGCCTTACGGATGAAAATGCCATCACCATCGGTATCGCCTCCATTGCCATTGAGGTTATAAGCTGCCGTGTTGATGATGCCGAAACCGACTTCATTGTGGCCACCCCAAACGTCATTAGGCTTCGTATCCTCAGCGTTCACAAGGCCAAGATAACGATACCGCTGACCCTGAACGACAATCATCATATTGTGTACACTCTTCGAATCGCGGTGCTTGAAAATCATAGGGCGACCATCTTTGGTGACACGGCCAGAAACAATGACCGAGGTGCAGGCCATCATTGGCTGCACCTCGGTCATCATAACTGCCAGCACCACAAGAGAGATCAATATCTTCTTCATGGCTGGTATGTTTTTAATCTATTACATGCTGATAATAAGTCCCTTCTTGGAAGTTCTTAATGCCATCCTTCAAGAAAGCCACAAAAGCGTCCTTGTCCAAGTCGTAGGCACGAGGCTTCATCAGCAGGTTGCCGTTGTGGTCCATGAGGCAGTAATAAGGTTGAGCATTGGTACCGAATTTCGAGATTTGGAAGTCGGCATACTTGCGGCCTATGGTCTTCTTCTCCTTACCGTCGTAAGTAGAGGTGTACCATTCACTTTCGGGCAGAGAGGTCTTGTCGTCGACATACAAGGCGCAGATGACGAAGTCGTTGCGCAGCATGTCCTTCACGCGCGGGTCGCTCCACACATTTGCCTCCATCTCACGGCAGTTCACGCAGCCGTGACCCGTGAAGTCGATGAAAATCGGCTTGTTTGTGGCTTTTGCAGCGGCTAAGGCCTGGTCGTAGTCGAAATAGCCTTTCAGGTTATGGGCCAAATGGAAGAGATCGGCATATTTCACCTCTTCGTCGAAGGTCGCCACAGCTTGTGCTTCACCCTGAGGTGCCACAGCCAAATTGGCAAACTTGGCATCCACATAGTCGATGACCTTCTCGCTGTTCTCCTCAATGATGCGATTGAGGTCAAAGTCAAGGGTCTGCTTTGGCGGCAGATAACCCGAGAGGGCCTTCAGAGGAGCGCCCCACATGCCAGGGATCATATAAATGACGAAGACAAAGTCGATGATGATGAGCACCAAGCGGAACACGCCCAGTTCCTTGACTTCCTTTTCGCCTTTGAAACGGAGCTTACCGAGGAGGTAGAGACCTAACAAGGCAAAGCACACAATCCAGATGCCGAGATAGACCTCACGGTCGAGCAAGTGCCAGTGATAAGTTTGGTCAGCCACACTGAGAAACTTAAAGCCCAAGGCGACTTCGATGAAGCCCAGCACCACCTTCACCGAGTTGAGCCAGCCACCGCTCTTGGGCAGACGCTGCAACAGGTTCGGGAAGAAGGCAAACAAGGCGAATGGAAGGGCGAAGGCCACGGCGAAGGCAAACATAGTAACGATGGGTGCCCAGAACTCGCCCGAGGTCGACTTGATAAGCACCGTACCCACAATGGGACCCGTGCAGGCGAATGACACTAACACCAGTGTCAAGGCCATGAAGAAGATACCACCAAGGTTCTTGGTGTTTTGCTTGCTGTCGCTCTTGTTCACCATATTGCTGCCCAGTGTGATTTCGAAGGCACCGAAGAACGAGGCCGCGAAAATCATGAATACCAAGAAGAAGATGATGTTCGGCAGCCAGTGCGTGGCCAGCCAATTGAAGATATCGGCCGTGACGCTGTTGCCGCCCACAAGCCAAGTCACCAAGATGATGATGGCGATAGGCAAGGTATAGAGGGCGACAATAAATACAAAGTACATAAAGGCCTTGAAACGACCTTGTGCCTTGCTCTCGCCCTCGCCGTGCATAAAGAATGACACGGTCATAGGAATCATCGGGAACACGCAAGGGGTCAACAATGCGGCAAAGCCCCACAAAATAGCTTCAAGAATCATGCTCCAGATATTGGATTTCGTTCCTGCATTGGCCTCAGGTTCAGCGGCTTCAATTACTCCGTACTGAAGGTCAACATCTTCCGTTAATGAGACGCACTGCCCATCCTTGCAGGCTTGGTAATTGATTTCACCCGTGATGGGGAAACTGCCGTCCTTCAGTTTACGGAAGGTCTGGGCAAACTGCGCCGTGCCAGCAAACTGCTTGTATTCCACTTCAAAGATGTCATCATAAAACATAGGCACATCGGTAAGGTCGCGGGCCTCACCTACCGCCTCAAAAAACTCCGAGGTCTTGATGTCGAACACCGTAGGAAGCGGTCCCAAGTCGGGCATCGTAGTGGAATAGATGTGATACTCGGGGTCGATAGTGGCAGTGGCCACGATGTCAAATTCCGTCTCGTTAAGGTCTTGGACTACAATAGACCACTTGACAGGTTCGATAATCTGTGCACGCACCTGCATTGGCATAACAGCGATAAAAGCCAACAGCAGGCAAAAGAAAAATCGTTTCATAAGAGATTTAGAATTAGTTTGCAAACAATGATACTTAATATTTAAGGTGCAAAAATAAAAAGATTTACAACACAATCGAGAAAAAACATAATTTTACCAACAAAGATCAAAAAAGGTCGTTCTCAATGACGACCTAATCTGCATTCAAACACGGTCTTTGTGTCGTTAACAATCTTGAAACGGTCATCGATCCGGTAGCCCACCACCCAAAGGATTTCGCCATCAGCGGAAACCAAGAGCCAAACATTTTGTTTTTGGTATTCCGTAAACTTCTGATCCACAAAGAAATCACTCAACAGCTTGGATCCTTTCATGCCTAAAGGATGGAAACGGTCAGCATGCCGCCAATGCCGCAAGGTCAAAGGAAATCTCAATTTGTCAAAATCCAGTTGCGCCACATCGGATGATTTGTTGATGATGAAATCGGCAGTTCTTTCCAACTTTGAAAACTGAAGATGAACAGGCGAAAAGGTTTCCTCCTCACCTATTTCAATTTGGATTTCATCATCTGTTTTCTCCTTTATTTCAGAGAGCTGCAGTTCATCTCTACCGATTACTACGCAATGCGTAGGCGAAAAGTATTGGTTTCCAATACCCGTTCTGATGGCATCATAGATGAAGTGGCATTGGTCGGTGCTGAATCCATATTGGCGCAACCATTCAAAAAGCAATTGGAAAGTAAAAGCCAAGGTCCCTGAGCCTGCGGTCCCTGAGGCCCCTCGAAGGGTCGAAGGGCCGACAGCACTAGGTGATATTGCAGAATAAGGCAACCTCTGAATCTCTCCATCTCGTTCCACAATCTGAGCCAGCTTCTCTTTCAACAACATCCGATAAAGTTCATTTTCAGCGGCAAGATGTTCCAAAGACTTATACAAACCTTGCCGCGCCTTTGGTTGCAGTTCGTCGAAAACGGGCAATAACTGGTTGCGGATTCTATTGCGTAGATAGACCGACTCTACATTGGTATGGTCTTCCCGCCAAACGATATGATTCTCAACTGCATACTTTCGGATTTGCTCTCGCGAAGCCCACAGCAATGGACGAATGATAACACCATTTTGTGGTTTCATGCCTTTCAGTCCGTTGAGGCCTGCGCCGCGCAACAGGTTGATGAAAAAAGTTTCGGCTTGATCGTCGGCATGATGGGCTACGGCGATTTTGCCATAACCCAACTGCTGCCTCAACTGCTCAAACCAGGCATAACGCAGGTCTCGGGCTGCCATCTCAATGGAAATGCCATATTTTGCAGCATATTTCTCGGTTTCAAAATGCTTTACAAAGCACTGTATTCCACGATTTTCCGCAAACTTGCGCACAAACCAATCATCACCATCTGACTCATGGCCGCGCAAATGGAAATTGCAGTGTGCCGCGACAAACTCCACCTTGGCTTTCAGCAACAAATCCGCCAAAACCATGGAATCGATACCGCCGCTGAGGGCTAGAACGAGTTTGTCGCCCTTGGCAATCAAGTTATACCTATTAATATATGCCTTGAATTGGTCAATCATCGTCAGTGCTTTACCACAAACTTCCCAAAAGCTTTTCCATTCACTTGAATGAAATACAACCCTTCGGGATAATTGTCTGTTTCCATCTTCACTTGCTGATTCTCAACAACAAACGAATCCGTCAGTTGTCCTAATGCATTATAGATTTGTACTAAACTTGAGCCTTTCACAGAGAGATTCACAAAAGTATCTGCGGGATTGGGGAAAAGTTCGTAATTCGCTTCGCTTTCTTCCTCCACATCATGATAACATTGATAAACCTGTATGTCAAACGGAGCAAAAGCATCTACAATAGATTGAAAATCGTCAAAGCCAAAGTTATACCATGATGACAATACAATAGAGCGGTCGGAGGCAATAAGCATAAAAAAAGGATCGCCGGGAATGCGATAGACGGAACGTATCTCGCCCCCTCCATCTTCCTTGCTGATTGTAGGATACTCCACGTCAAATTCTTCGATCCATTGCATACAAAGGCTTGCATTATCTGACGAGATTTCCATGTAAAACACATCTTTGTCGTTGCAACCATAGTAATAATAGGACTCCTCTACAAAAGGCATCAGCTCGCGGCATGGCCCACAAGTATAATGGAAGAAATCGATAAACACGTATTGACCGCTATCCAAAATATCGTACAAATGAACTTCGTTTCCATTGCAATCAACCGCAACGAAATCAGGAGCATCAAAGCCTATTGAAACAGTATCAGATATGTATTCTGACCCATCCTCAAAACACGAAACCGCATAATAGTGATTATCTTCGTATGGGATATAAACACCTTGATAACACGTATCTGCCGTTGTCGCCATCATATTGTAATCCATCCAAGACCTTCGCCTATAATACACATGATAATACGATACTCCTTCAACACCATACCAAGACAATCGGAAATGTCCATCGACCAAAGAAGCATTGAGGTTTGTGGGTGCAGTATGGTCACTCCATTCGCAATTCGATGGAGTGAAACCGAAGGCCTCCAATTCTTCCCCAATGTGATATCCCAATGGTTCCTGATAAATTTCATGATTTGGGCAAATCAAAAGATAACCGTTATTGCCCGAATAATAAATGCAACTGGAGTAATCTGAATAGAATTGGTTACCTCCGCCATCCATTCCAATCACAGGAAATTCGACGCTTTGGTCCTCTTTCCATGACCGACAAACAGAATCATTCTTTGTCGGCAAAACCTCCATAAAAAAAAGATCACGTCCATTGCACCCAAACTGATGATAGGTATTAACGAAAGTTGTCGTTTGTGAAGTCGTACTAGTATTCGTCACAAAGTGAAACAGCACATATTGTTCACCGCCGAGCAATTCAAACAGATTGTACTCAACGCCATAACAATCCGTGAAAGTAAAATCTTGAACCTCAGGCGGACACTCGGCTTTCAATCCAAGACTAATGGCGAGGAATGATAATAGGAATAATGCTTTTTTCATGTTCAAATGGTTTTACAACCCTTTCAATGGCAAAGTTACAATTTTCTCGAAATCTGCAACATAAATCATTTCTTTTTCTTCACCGAGAAACCGAAGCCGCCGATTTTCTCTCCAAGACCATAATACTTGCCGTGGGAATAAGCCAAAGGCTTCGCGTGGTTGAG
>CAMHJX010000011.1 GCA_946185535.1 uncultured Bacteroidales bacterium | reverse complement strand
CTCTTTACCTTGATAATTAATGTTTAACCGTCCAACTTCTGGGGGTCACATCACTCGTCGAGTCGCTCTCTTTTGGTTTGATAAAACTGACGGTTTAGAAGAAGATGCCAACTTCGATACCGATACGGTTTTGCAGAACATTCAACTTGAGATCACGTTCACCCAAGTCTTTGTTTCCAGCATAGTACTTCTCGTAATTAGAGGTCACCAAAGCACCTCTGCTAATGCTGTTCAGGAAGTCATGAGAGAAATAGATACCGGCGAAAACACGGGTCGTCTCCAACAATGTGTATTCTGCACCAGCACCGATACGCAACGAGGCATGGAAGGGATTGTACTCACCATCGGTGGCTCTGTAATCAGTGTCATTAATCTCACCCAAAGTGAAAGTATCCATCACTTTCACACGTTGTGTGTAGCCAAAAGCGCCACCCACTTGGGCATAAGCACGAAGCGGAAGGTTGCCAAGTTCTGGGGTAACCAATTTCAGCATCAACGGGATTTCATAGATAGTGGTCTTGAATTTTCTATCAACAGTACCCAATTGAAAATCGTTGATAGTGTCGACACTCACGTTGCGCATGTCATCGAATTTATATTGACCATTTACAAAGTCAACATTAATACCAGTAACAATGGCATAGTTCTCAGCAAAATAGTACTCAGCGACAAGACCGACATCAAAACCAGTCTTTGTACGTTGGTTAATAGCAGCACCCGTTTTTGAACCGGTCCAGTCAAAGCTAGGACCTACCTTAAAGCCAAAGGAAAAACCTTTGTACTGTGCTGACGCGGTCAGCGACATGGCCATCAAAAGGCCAACGATAAGTAAACTTTTCTTCATTTGATTATAGATTTAGGTTAGTATTTTACTTCGTTGAAATGCTCCGCATTGACTAACGTCGAATCTTTGATTTCGGCGTAGCCAATTTTCAATTTGGGGGCAAAAGTAGTCTTTTTTTTGATTATGTGCATAAATCACGGAAATTTTCTACCTTTGTAGGACTAAAAAGCAACACCTTATCATTATGAATAACACTATACCCAACCGTCTTTTCGTCAGAAACAGAGCCAACTTTGCGACACAACTGCCTCCAAAATCAGTAGCTGTGTTCACCGCCAATGAAGCCATGCCGCGCAACGGTGATGAGTTTTACCCTTTCAGGCAGCAATCGGATTTCTTCTACCTTACTGGCATCAACGAGGAGAATGCCTATCTCATCATTGCACCTGATTATCCTGATGAAACCATGCGAGAAATCCTCTTCATCGAGCCATACGACGAAGTGAAAGCCACCTGGCAAGGCGAGATGCTCGACAACGCACATGCCTCAGAACTCTCAGGCATAAAAACCATCAAAGGTAGCGATGCATTTTGGATGACTTTGAACGACATTGTTTTTTCAGGTTATGGCGACACTATTTTCTTGAATAGCTACGAATATCCGAAATACGAATGTGCCGTTGAAACGATTCAAAAACGTTTCGTCAAAAGAGTCAAAGAATTGTATCCGATGCACAACTTTGGTCGCACCGCTCCGATTCTCAATGCCTTGCGCATGAAAAAGTCGGAGGATGAGATTGCCATTACGCAGCAAGCCTGCAACATCACTGCGAAAGCCTTCCGCCGCTGCTTGGATACCGTGAAACCTGGCATGTATGAATTTGAAGTGCAGGCAGAAATCGAATACATCTTCAAGCAGAACAATGCCACAGGCCATGCCTACGCGCCCATCATCGCAGGAGGTAAGAACGGATGTTGCTTGCATTACTCCAAGAACCAAAGTCTGCTCAACGACGGTGACCTGCTGCTCTTCGACATCGGCTGTGAGCTGAAGAACTACTCCTCTGACCTCAGTCGCACCATTCCAATCAACGGAAAGTTTACTCAGCGACAGGCTGATTGCTACAACGCCGTACTCCGCGTGATGAAGGAAATCACCAAGCTCTACCGCCCTGGTGGCACCATCAACGAAATCAACGAGACCACCCACCGACTGATGGAGCAGGAAATGATCAAGCTCGGTCTCTTCACCGCTGAAGATGTGAAGAACCAAGACCCCGAAAAGCCTCTGGAACGCAAATACCTGATGCACGGCATGTCGCATCACATCGGCCTCGACGTGCACGACAGCATCGACAAGTTCAAACCTTTTGAACCAGGCATGATACTCACCTGCGAACCAGGTATCTACATCCGCGAAGAAGGTATCGGCATCCGCATCGAGAACGACCTGCTCATCACAGAAGACAATCCCATCAACTTGTTTGAAGGTCTGCCAACGGAAATCGAAGAGATTGAGGCGGCGATGAAAAAATGATTATTTTTGCAGAATCCATAGGAGACGTATAGATCCTATGCCACCGCACCACCAACGCAGGGATGACATGCGTCTCAACAATTAAACAATTAAACAATCAACAAATCAACAACAATATGTTCGCAAAAGATGTTTACAGTGGCCGTCGCGCCACATTGAAAAAGATGATCTCGAAGGGTATCGCCTTCTTCCCTGCCAACAATGAGGCTCCCTTCAACTATCCCGACAACACCTACATCTATCGTCAGGACAGCAATTTTTCCTATTTCTTCGGCCTCAACCATCCCGACTTGGTCGGTGTCATCGACTTTGAGACGGGCGAGGAAATTCTCTTCGGTGTCGAGGTCACCATCGACGATGTGATTTGGTGCGGTCCCCTGCCCTCACTGAAGGAACAAGGCGACTGCATCGGCATCACCGATTGCCGCGATTTCAACAAGTTTGGCGAGTATCTCCAACAAGCCATCGCCAAAGGTCGCCAGATTCACATACTGCCCACCTATCGCGCTGATACGAAGATCCAATGCGCCGAATGGCTCGGTTGTATTATTAATAAGGTGTCAGACTATGTCAGTCTTGAGCTTATCAAGGCAGTCATTGTCATGCGCGAGGTGAAGAGCGAGCTTGAAATCGCAGAGATGGAACGCGCCGCCAACACTGCCTATTATATGCACACCACAGCCATGAAGATGTGTAAGCCTGGTATGATCGAGCAAGAGATTGCCGGAGTGGTGGAAGGTCTGTCGCTGTCAGGAGGCGGCCCTGTGTCATTCCCCGTCATCCTCAGCGTGGATGGTCAAACATTGCACAACCATGGTCACCATAATGTTTTAAAGGGAGGCCGCATGATGGTCTGCGATGCCGGTGCCGAGACGGAGAACTACTACGCCTCCGACTTCACCCGCACCACCCCTGTGGGTGGCGTGTTCAACCAACGCCAGCGCGAGATTTATGAAATCGTGCTTGCCGCCAACCAAGCCGTTGCCGCCAACACGCGTCCTTACATGCCTTACATGGTGATGCACACCCTCGCCTGCCGCACTCTGATTGAAGGCTTGAAAGGCGTCGGCTTGATGAAAGGCGATACTGAAGAAGCTTTGATGAATGGTGCCCATTGGCTCTTCATGCCTCATGGCCTAGGCCACATGCTCGGCATGGACGTGCACGACATGGAAGGCCTCGGCGAGACCTATGTAGGCTACGATGACCTCACACCACGCTCCACCAAGTTAGGCTTCAGCGGCTTGCGTTGTGGCAAGACCTTGAAACCGGGCTTTGTAGTCACCGACGAGCCAGGCATCTACTTCATCCCAACCCTCATCGACATGTGGAAGACTGAAGGCAAGTTCAAGGACTTCATCAACTACGACAAATTGGAGACCTACAAGGACTTCGGTGGCATCCGCATTGAGGACGATCTGCTCATCACTGAAGACGGCTGCCGCATTCTCGGAAGGCCAATCCCGAAGACCGTCGCTGAGGTTGAGGACATGTGCGCTCAAGGCCGTGAATGGATCAAGATGACAGCGATGTACTAAAACATTGTCTCACGTAGAATCCGCAGAATTCGTTGAAGCCTATCGATGACAACTTTGCGTCGCTTCGCGCTTCATTTGATTCTGCGGATTCTGCGTGTATATAATCAGAACTCCATCACCAACTTCACATTGACATACCTTGGCGTCAAATAATTTGGTGCGCCATAATATTGGTTGTCCATGTATTTCACCCAATTGTAGGAAATCACATTCGGGATGTCAAGCAAGTTGAAGACATCCACACTCACGAACATATTCCTTACATAGCGTAGCGGGTTGCCTTTACTAAAGCTGGAGGCTTCGCTGATAAGTTGCTTGCTGAAGCCAATATCAACGCGGCGATAGGCCGGATAGCGGCTTGAAGTGGAATAAAAGTCGGAGTTGTTTTCATTGACAGGCAAACCCATGCCAAAGGTCAGCGTCATGTTGACGCGCCAAGTCGGGGCATTGGGAATGTAATCCTGGAAGAACAGCGAGAAGTTGACCAACTGATTGGAGGGACGGTAATGCCAGCCCAAAGCAAGGGTGTCGGCCACTTGGTCATCAGTGTGGTTATAAAAAGGCAAACGCTTGCCCTCAGCATCCACCAAACAATAATCGCCGCGAATATCTTCCTTGGTCTGCATGATGGACAGGCTCGCCCAGCTGTCGATGCCCTTAACAAACTCTCCGTTCACTTTGAAATCGAGACCCGTTGCGTATGCTCTTGCCGATTGGTCGGCATAGTAACGGATACGAACATTATCGATGTCGTAGGGGATGACATGGGTAAACCATTTGAAATAAAGCTCCGAGGTCAGGATAAAAGGTCGATTGAAGGCCCGGAACTTGAAATCGTTGCCTGCCACAATCTGATACGACTGTTGCGCTTTGGCATCTTTGAAAAGACTCCCGTCACGGTTTCGGATTTCACGATAGAATGGCGTTTGGTTATATACACCGCCCGACAATCGATACACCATCTCATTTTTCTCATTCTCAGGCTTATAGGCAATTCCAGCCCTTGGACTGACATACACCTTATTATTATAGCCCCAGTAATTGGTCCTCAATCCGCCCGTAATGACAAACTCGCCTTCTTCTTTGTAAGGAATTGTCCATGAGTTCTGAACAAAACCGTCAAGATTATTGACAGAGAACAGATTGTTTGACCTATGCACAAAATCCATCCCGATCTCAGGTAACACATCGGGATAGCCACCAATCACATCAGGAACATGAGGCAAGCTATAACCCGCCGAGTCCATCATCTGCCACTCGTCCACCACATCGTCGATATCTTGATGTTGGAAGCGCAAGCCCCATTTCAGCAGACAGTTTTCAAAGGCATAGAGACCTTTATGGTCGAGGTTGTAAACCTGGGCATAAAAGTCGTTGCGGGCATGCTTGGTAAGTGTTCCAACCTCGTGGTTTTCAATCACCTCGCCGAAGTCTTCGGAGCCGAAAGAAGTGTTGCGAATCCCGAAGAAATACTGCTCCTGAATGTCAAATGTCTCGGTTTCGTATGCAGAATAAGCCGATGCTATCCACTTCAAATTCAAGTCCTTGTTGGGTTTGTAGGACAGGGTGAAAGCACCTAAGCCCGTCGCATAGTCATCGATTTCTTGTCCCCCGAAATACACATTCAGCTGAAGCGGGATGTCGATAGTGCCAAAGTTGATTTTCGCATTTTGTGGAATCAACATATATCGGTTCTTGGAGTAATACCCCAAAAACGACAGTCCCCATTTCTCGTTGAACTTGTAGTTGAACAAAGCTTGTGCATCGGTGAAGTTGGGCTTGTAGTCGCCTTTGGTGTTCATCATACCAAGCGCCAAAGCCGTATTTTTGTAGCGTGCTCCAACCAAATAGCTGAACTTTTCGTTTTTCGTAGCGCCTTCCACATGGGCTTCAGCGCCCAAAAGACTCAAACTCAACGAGCCGGCGATTTCCTTAGGCGTTTTATAAGTCACATCAAGTACCGACGACATCTTATCGCCATACTCGGCTGCAAAGCCTCCTGCCGAAAACTCGATATTGTTGACCAACTGTGAATTGACGAAGCTCAATCCCTCTTGTTGTCCCGACCCGACAAGGAAAGGACGGTAGATTTCGATGCCGTTCACATATATTAGGTTCTCGTCAAAGTTGCCACCACGCACACGGTATTGCGAACTCAGTTCATTGTTCGACACCACGCCCGGCAAGGTCTTGATTAATGTTTCCACGCCACCACCCATCGTTGGGAGCATGGTGGCCTGCTTGGCATCTAGACGTGTCAGGCTTGAGGCCTCGGTGCCACGGTCGCTGATGACGGCATCGGGGAGCACCGTAGCGGTGGAATGAAGCACCATATCGAGCTTCCGTTTTTCGCCTTGCTTCAGTCGCACCGTAGCTTGTTTCTGCTCATAGCCGATGAACGAGAAATGGATGGTCCAAGTGGAATCCGACAAAAGCGACAGTTCATAATAGCCACGCGAGTTGGTCGTGTAGCCCACCAAAAGCTCGGGTACCACCACATTAACCATTTCGATGGGATGACCCTGCTCGTCAATCACCTTGCCGTAGACTGTAGCCGTCGGCAGCTGTTGTGCCGAAGCAAACAGAGAAGTCAACAAGAATGCTATGAGGATGAACTTCGCTCGCATGAATGGATAACTGAAATTATCGGGAAATATTATCTGCCCGAAAGGAATTGACCAATTTCAAACAAAAAAAGCCGCTGCGCAAGGCACAGCAGCTCTGATATGATTCACATTGGCAATAATATTACCAACGCTCAAGGTTACCTTCTGCAGAAGCATCCAAGATGGCTTGGTAGATACCTTTCTTGTTGATGGTACGCATACCGGCAGCCGAAACCTTCAGCACAACCCATTCATCCCATTCCGGAACATAGAACTTTTTGATTTTCAGATTCGGTTCAAACGTTCTCTTGGTCTTTTTGTTGGAGTGAGAAACATTGTTGCCGTGCATGACCTTTTTACCTGTAATTTGACAAACTTTTGACATGACTCTTATCCTTTATTATTTACACTTGTCTATTTTTCTAACGGGCTGCAAAAATACAATTTTTTTCTTTACCCAAAGCGTTTCTGAAAAAATTGTGTCAAAAAAAGTGCAATCGCTTCGATTTTCCATGTTCAACTCTTCATATGAACATCCATCTGTGGGAACGGAATATTCAGGCCTTCCTTGGCAAAAGTCTTGTAAACCTTTTCGTTCATACTGAAAAACACAGGCCAATAGTCTGCTAATTTGACCCAGGCGCGCACTGTGATGTCGACAGAACTGCTGTTGAGTTTACCTAATTCTATAAATGTTTCTGGCGACTTCAGCACTCGCTGATCCTCATCCAACAGTTGTCGCAACACGGCCTTTGCCTTGTCGTAATCATCACCGTATGCAATGGAGAACACCCAGTCGACACGGCGGGTTTCTTGTTTCGAGTAAACGGTCATTACTCCAGTGGCGAGTGGTCCATTGGGCAAAATCACTTCTTTGTTGTCGGTCGTCAACAAATGCGTATTGAAGATTTGTATTTCGTTCACTAATCCTTCCATGCCTTGCGCTGAAATAAAGTCGCCCACCTTAAATGGCCGGAACATAATGATCAGCACGCCACCGGCAAAATTCTGCAATGTGCCACCTAACGACATGCCCACTGCCAATCCAGCAGAGGCTAGCAAGGCTACCAATGACGAGGTATTAATGCCCAAAATGCCGACAATGGCCATGATGAGGAAGAAATTCAACACCACGGAGACCAAGTTCGACAAAAAACTATGCAAGGTGGCATCGCCATGACGGCTCATCAGCCCATTGGCCATCCATTTCTTAATCAGTTTGATGACCCAACGGCCTAAAAGAAGCACCACAATGGCGGCGATGATCTTTAGCCCTAAAGGGACAACATAAGTCTTTACCAAATCGGGAAGCCATTCCGAGACAGGGGTTGAGGTCAGTTTTTGGATGCCTTCGGTCACTGAGGCAAGCGTGGAAGTGTCTTGTATCGTCTCTGAAACCTGAGTAACTATGCTGTCATTTTCCATATTTCCGTTATTTTTGGGATGCAAAGGTACGGATAATTCATATATTTTGTATTTTCGCCCCAAAATTCTTTCCATGAGTCTCGATAGCATTAAAGCCTATTGCAAGAACCCGAAAAACCGTAGCACGGTCAATGTGGGACTGTTTATCATATTGATAATCAGCTTCCACTATCTTTATTTAGGTTGGCAGGCTTTAGATTATTGGCCTGTCGGAAAACTGGTTTACAACCTGATGCTTTGGTCTGTCGACTTGGTCTACAGCCAATCTTGCTGGGTGCTTGACCATATATTCCGTATTGACATCACCACCTTCAGTGGCTCGCGACTCATAACCGCCATCGATTCCAAGGGAGGTCTGGCACGAGTCGTCATCGCCCCCGAATGTGCCAGCTTGAAGCAATGGATGCACTGGCTCTTCCTCATGATTCTATTCCCCGGCCCGTGGAAACACAAGCTGTGGTACATCCCTGCTGGTTTGGTCATCATCGAATGGACCAATGTGGTGCGCATCTGTGGCATCCTGCTCATGCAGATTGCATGGCCCGACATCCACATCCACCTTTTCGGCAACGATATCAACACCTTCCACCTTGCCCACGACTATATCTTTAAGTTGTTCTTCTATCTCATCATCTTCCTCATGTGGATGCTCTGGGTGGAAAAATTCTACAATCCGTCATTAAAAGCCAAACAACATGAATAACAATCCTATCATCTTCATCCTTGACGCTGGCGGCACGGGCTTCAAGTTCTCGGCCGTGCAAGACTGGCGCGAAATCATCGAACCTTTCACCATTCCTTCGGCAGCTCCCACGCTGGAAGAAGTGCTTCAAAAACTCATCACGGGCTTCCATGAGTGTGAGACTCGCTGTGGTGCCAAGGCAGCAGCCATCAGCTTCTGCTTCCCTGGTCCAGCCGATTATCCCAACGGCATCATCGGCGACTTGGAGAACCTGCCCACTTTCCATGGCGGAGTACCGCTGAAAGCCATGCTTGAGAACGAATTCCAAGTGCCCGTCTACATCAACAACGACGGCGACCTATTTGCCTACGGCGAAACCCTAAACGGCTTGCTGCCCGAAGTGAACAAACTGCTTGAGCAGCAACGCAACCCAAAACGCTATAAGAACCTGTTAGGTGTCACCATCGGCACAGGTTTTGGCGGCGGCATAGTTATTAATAAGGTGTTGCTCAACGGCGACAACTCGGCAGGCGGTGAAATCAACCGTCACCGCAACCCGCTCTACCCCACCACCAGTGCCGAAGACAGCATCAGCATCCGGGCCGTGCGCCGCGTGTATGGCCGCGAGGCTGGCATCGAGTTCGACAAAACGCCACATCCCTACGACATCTACAAGATAGCCATGGGACAGCTGCCTGGCGACAAGGAAGCAGCCTTGAAGTCGTGGAATGAAATGGCCACAGCCTTGGCTGATGTGTTGGCCAACGCCATTTCGCTCATCGATGGCATCATCGTCATCGGCGGTGGTTTGTCAGGAGCTTGGCCTGTCTTCATGCCCATGCTAATCAAAAAGATGAACGAGCCCTTTACCGGCCTCAAGGACGGTCACTCATTCAGCCGAATGGAAACCGAAGCTTACAACCTAATGGATGCGCAGGACATGATTCGCTTCACCGAAAAGTCGGGCAAGATGATCAAGGTGCCGTTCAGCAACCAAGAAGTTTGGTACGACCCCACCAAATGCGTCGGCGTGGGCGTCACCAAACTCGGCACATCATCAGCAGTGGCCATTGGCGCGTATGCCTTTGCCATGGAACAGCTGAAAAAATGACAACCTACTGTAGAGACGCGCCATGGCGCGTCTCTACAGCGTGCCAAATTATTTCACTTTTTTATATCCTTTTGACTATCAAAATCAAAAAACTTATCAACACCCATTGTTGATAAAATACGCTTTAAAAAGTCGATTTTTTAGAGCGACATATCCGCTTCTTTCTTAATTTCGCAAACTGAACGAGCGTAAGAAAAAGCGCAATTGTTTTGCCCATAAGAGTTTAAAAACCAAAAAGATGCGATCAAACCATACGCAATTGGAATTGGATGGAGACCTGTTTAGTGGCTTAAATGAAGCTCAAGAGCCCCAAGTTGAAGTTCACCCCTACGATAAGATCATAGAGTCGCGGAAAAACACCACTTTCGCGGCCGAGCAGATCGAAAGTCAGGATGAAGTTCAAGTGGTTGAAAAAGAGCCGAAAAATGACGAAGCCGCAAAGGTCGAATATCATGCCTATCCCATTGAGGAAGTGAAGGCTGCCGCCAAGGAGTACTTCCATGGTGACGCATTGGCTGGTGATGTTTGGGCAAACAAATACGCGCTCAAGGATAGCGACGGCAACATCTACGAGCTCACTCCTGATGACATGCATCACCGCATCGCACGCGAGATTGCCCGCATCGAGCGCCGCTACCCCAACCCGATGAAGGAAGAGGAAATTTATGAGGTGCTGAAAGACTTCCGCTACATCGTGCCCCAAGGCAGCCCCATGACGGGCATCGGCAACGACTTCCAAATCTCATCGCTGTCGAACTGCTTTGTCATAGGCAACAACGGTGACTCTGACTCGTATGGCGGCATCATGAAGACCGACCAAGAGCAGGTGCAGCTGATGAAACGCCGTGGTGGCGTGGGTCACGACCTATCGCACCTCCGTCCTTCCGGCAGCCCCGTGAAGAATTGCGCCCTCACCTCCACTGGTGTGGTGCCTTTCATGGAGCGCTTTTCCAATTCCACAAAGGAAGTCGCCCAAGACGGCCGTCGTGGTGCCCTGATGATGACCATCAGCATCAAGCACCCCGATTCAGAAGCCTTCATCGATGCAAAAATGACTCAAGGCCGAATCACCAACGCCAACATCTCGGTGCGTCTCACTGATGAGTTCATGCAATGTGTCAAGGAAGGCAAGCCGTTCGTTCAGCAATATCCTATCGATTCACCCAACCCGAAATACACCAAGGAAATTGACGCACGCGCCTTGTGGAACAAAATCATCCACAATGCTTGGCAGTCGGCCGAGCCCGGCGTGATGTTCTGGGACACTATCATCCGCGAGTCCATCCCCGACTGCTATGCCGACCTTGGTTTCAAGACCTTGAGTACCAATCCATGTGGCGAGATTCCGCTTTGTGCTTATGACAGCTGCCGCCTTTTGGCCATCAACCTTTATAGTTATGTCGACCACCCGTTCACGCCCGAGGCAAGATTCAACCACCAGCTTTTCTCAAAGCATGTGGCCATCGCCCAGCGCATGATGGATGACATTGTCGACCTTGAAATCGAGAAGGTGGACGGCATCCTGGCCAAAATCGCTGCCGACCCCGAAGACGACGAGGTGAAACGCACCGAAGCCAACCTCTGGAAAAACATCAAGGCCAAGTGCCTGCAAGGTCGTCGCACGGGTATCGGCATCACTGCCGAAGGCGACATGCTTGCTGCCCTGGGCAAGCGCTATGCTTCTGATGAAGCGATCGCTTTCTCGACAGAGATACAAAAGCTTTTGGCCTACAACGCCTACAAATCTTCGGTCAACTTGGCTGAAGAACGCGGCAAGTTCCCGATGTTCGATGCCAAACGCGAGGAGAACAACCCCTTCATCAAGCGTCTGCGCGCTTTGGATGAAGACCTCTACCAAAAGATGTGCCGCGTGGGTCGCCGCAACATCGCCATGCTGACCATCGCCCCTACGGGCACCGTCAGCATCTGCACCCAAACCACCTCAGGCATTGAACCCGTTTTCATGGTGGCCTACAAACGCCGCCGTAAAGTGAACCCCAACGACAAGGATGTGAATGTCACCTTCACCGATGTGACGGGTAACTCGTTCGAGGAATACAATGTGTTCCACCACAAGTTCATCACTTGGCTTGAGGTGAATGGCTACAATGTCGAAGAAGTGTTGAAATACGACGATGAAAAACTCAATGCCATCATCGCAAAATCGCCCTACTACAAAGCCACGGCCAACGACATTGACTGGGTGAACAAGGTGAAGATGCAAGGCTCGATGCAGAAATGGGTCGACCACAGCATTAGCGTGACAGTCAATGTTCCAAAGGAGACCACGGAAGAACTTGTCAGCCAGATCTATATGACCGCTTGGGAGAGCGGCTGCAAAGGTATGACCATTTACCGTGATGGCTCGCGCGATGGTGTGCTGGTTTCCAAGGATGAAAAGAAAGAGGAGAAGAAAGAGGCCAATAATGTCACCCGACCCGATGACATCCATGAGAACTCGGCCCCACCGCGCCCGAAAGAGTTGGAATGCGATGTGGTGCGCTTCCAGAACAACTACGAAAAATGGATTGCCTTCGTCGGCAAACTCCATGGAAAGCCATACGAAATCTTCTTGGGTAAGGCCGAAGACTTCTTCCTACCGCCTTACATCGAGAAGGGCATCATCATCAAGGAGAAAATCAAGGGAGAGACTTCGCGTTATGACTTCCGCTATACTGACAAGGACGGCTACGAAGTGATGATGCAAGGTTTGTCACGCTCATTCAACAAGGAATACTGGAACTACGCCAAGCTCATCTCTGGCATCTTGCGTCACGGCATGCCCATCCAATATGTGATTGAATTGGTACAGAATTTGAATGTGGAGGAAGAAAGCATCAACACTTGGAAGAATGGCATCGCCCGCGCTTTGAAGAAATATGTGCCCGATGGTATGGTTGACGAAAAAGAAAAATGCCCCACTTGTGGTGAAAAGCTCGTCTTCGAAGACGGCTGCAAGCACTGCCGTAACTGCGGTTATTCCAAGTGTGGGTAAACTAAGACGAAAACAGTTGTTTTTTTATCTTCATAATGGCAGGTCGCCGGCGCAAGTCGGCGACCTTTTTTTGGATTCCCTTCGGGAATAGAATGATAGACATGATTTACAAGCGGCAGCAGGTAGAGTATACGGATTGTAAACTCCACTATCCGCCGCTGGAAAACAAAAAGTTAGTTCTCCGTTCCCATAGGGAATCTCAAAGCTGAAACAAAGTTTCCGTATTAGTCGTAGTCGCGGCAGCAAATTCTTCCAAAGGCATCTGAAGAATTTCTGCAATGCGTTTTGCTGTGTGAACAAGAAATGAAGGTTCATTGCGCTTGCCGCGACAGGGGACGGGTGCCAAATAAGGCGCATCGGTTTCCAAAACGATTCTATCCAAAGGCAGATTGGGCAGGTAGTCCTTTACGCCACAATTTTTATATGTGGTCACACCACCGAGGCCAAGATGGAAGCCCAAATCGAGATAGACTTTGGCTTCTTCTTCTGTTCCCGTGAAGCAATGCATAATGCCACACAAGCCTCCATCTTGTTTCTTTTCGAGGAGCTTCACCATCTTGTCAAAAGCATTGCGGCAATGTATGGAGAGTGGCAAATGGAGTTGTTTTGCCCAGTCCAATTGGGTCTCAAAAGCATCTAATTGTTCTTTCTCGTAAGACGCGTCCCAATAGAAATCGAGGCCGACCTCCCCCACTCCAACATAAATGCCGCGTTCCAGCTCTTTTTCCATCGCAGCCAACACTTCTTTATAGTCTTCCTTGACTTCTTCGGGTTGCAAGCCCATCATCACGCGGGTACAGTCGGGGTATTGCTCGTGCAGATCAAGCATAGGCGCGATGGTTGAGGCATCCACATTGGGCAGGAGCATCATTTTGACACCAACTTCCAAAGCACGCTGCATAGCATCGTTTCTATCAAGACTATATTGGTGGTCGTAGATATGGGTGTGGGTGTCGATGAGGTACATCTATTGCTTAGAGTTTGGAGAGGTGATTTAATAGAGGAAATTGTCGTATGGATACCGAATGGCGTGCATGTCACGGATTTCCTTGTAGAGCAAATCTCTGAATTCCTGATAGTTATCACGGTTCTTGGCGGAGATGAAGATGCAGTTTTCGTTCATCTTGGCCATCCAAGTCTTTTTCAGTTCATCGTAGGAGACATTGCGCTTTGTGGGCGGCGTCAGGTCGTCAGGGTCTTTCTCCTCCCAAGTGTAGGCATCGGTCTTGTTGAAGACGACGATGGTCTTCTTGTCGGCACAGCCCAGCTCGGCCAAAGTTTGGTTCACCACCTCCATTTGCGCCTCGAAGTCGGGATGCGAGATGTCAACCACATGCAACAGGATGTCCGACTCACGCACCTCATCCAAAGTCGACTTAAACGATTCCACCAAATGATGCGGTAACTTACGGATAAATCCTACAGTGTCAGACAAAAGGAACGGAAGATTATCCACAACTACCTTACGCACCGTGGTATCAAGCGTAGCGAAGAGTTTGTTCTCCGTGTAGACCTCCGACTTGCTCAACAGGTTCATGATGGTCGACTTGCCCACATTGGTATAACCCACAAGGGCCACACGCACCAACTTGCCGCGGTTCTTGCGCTGCACGGTCTTCTGCTTGTCGATATCCTTCAACTTCTCTTTCAGCAAGGCGATGCGTTCCAGAATCAAACGGCGGTCGGTTTCGATTTGGGTCTCACCAGGACCACGCATACCGATACCACCACGTTGGCGCTCCAAGTGAGTCCACATACGGGTCAGGCGAGGCAAAAGATATTGGTATTGCGCGAGTTCCACCTGCGCCTTGGCGTGCGCTGTATGGGCATTGGAGGCGAAGATGTCCAAGATGAGGCTCGTGCGGTCGAGGACACGGCACTCCAATGCCTGCTCCATATTACGGGCTTGCGTAGCACTGAGCTCATCGTCGATGACGGCAATCTCAATGTTCTCCGCCTTGATGTACTGGTGAATCTCCTCGAGCTTGCCCGAGCCAAGATAAGTCACGCTGCTTGGTCGATCCAAAGGCTGCACGAAACGTGCCACCGGGATACCACCTGCCGTCTCCAACAGGAAAGCCAGCTCGTCGAGGTATTCTTCCGTGCGCTCACGGCCTTGTTGTTTGCTGGCAACTGCGATAAGCACCGCCCTTTCGGGAATTTTTTCGTAGGTTACAAAGTCGCCCATTGGCCTATTGATTATGAGTTTTGTTTGATAATTTCAACCATTTCAGCTGGAGTGACCACAAAGTCCACTTGAGGAAAATGACGAATGTTTCCTGTAACCAAAAACGAGTCTTCTTTCGACAAAGCCACTTCGTAGAAAACAACATCTTTCGGGTCAGGTAGGATTTCTTTGGAAGGCACCCGATGGGAAGCGACACCATCCGATTTCACCATCTCAATGAACTTTTTGATTCTCTCCATCGGGAGGTGAAATTTCTCACGACACAAAACATCACCATATTCTTTTAGAATTTCTTCGCAATACAACGGGGTAATTGATTTTTCTGTCAGAGATTCCAATACCGATACCGTTGGCGAATCCATATTCTTGGTTATCATTCCTGAAACAACCACATTTGTGTCAACAACCACAAAAATCCTTTTCTTTATCTTCATTTCCCCTCCCTCGCCAACTGGATTTCTTCGTTGATTTCATCCAAAGTAAGGTCGGGAAAAGCACCTTGCTCAGCCATCTTACGAATTTCCAAAAACGCTCGACGACCTTCCTCATGGGCGACATCCGCCTCCGACATTTCAATCTCAAAAGGTATCCTTCGCTTTCGAACTACGGTACGGACAAAAATATTGAATGCGGTGGAGGCACTCATGCCGAAGCCTTCGCAAAGCGTATCAAAACGGTTTTTCAGATCTGAATCCAAACGGATGGTATATGCTGCCTGTGACATATTGATGCTATTTTGATGGCAAAAATACATCAAATATTTGATTTATGATGCATTTTTCAAGAAAAAAGTACATAAATATATATCGCGAGACACGAGACAATCAATTTGTCTCGTGTCTCGCTGTCTCATATAATTATTAATACTGTCTAAATCCGATTATCTTCCTCACTTCATTCAGCGTCTTTGCCGCGCTCTCACGGGCCTTTTCGGCGCCCATACGGGCAATGCGGTCGAGGCGTTCGGTATCTGATGAGAACTCGATGATGCGCTCGCGGATAGGAGCGACCGTCTTTTCGAGGTCTTCTGCAAGTTGTTTCTTCATGTCGCCGTAGCGGATGGAGCAGTCATTCCACTTCTCGTCGAAGTATTTCACCGTGTCAGGCTCGCTAACGATGTTCATCATTGTGAAGAGGTTTTGGATGACCTCAGGTTTGGGACTATTGGGTTCGGTCGGTCCGCTGTCGGTGACGGCGCGCATCACCTTCTTGCGCATGGTCTTCTCATCCTCGAAGAGGTAGATGCAGTTGCCGTCGCTCTTGCCCATCTTGCCGCTACCGTCCAATCCAGGCACTTTGATGGCATCGCCACCGAAGTAGTAGTTCTGTGGTTCGGGGAAGAACTCCACCTGATAGATATTGTTGAAGCGGCGAGCGCACTTGCGGGCCATTTCCATGTTCTGCTCCTGGTCCTTGCCCACAGGCACCCATTTGGCACGATGTTGCAGGATGTCGGCAGCCATCAGCGTGGGATAGGTAAACAAGCCAGCATTCACATTGTCAGGTTGTTGACGGGCTTTCTCCTTGAAGGTCGTCACGCGACCCAACTCACCAATGTAGGCGTTCATGTTGAAGTAGAGATACAGTTCGATGGTCTCCGGCACATCACTTTGGATGTAAATGGTGGCTTTTTCAGGATCAATGCCGCAGGCGAGGTATTCGGCCAAAATCGTGCGGGCCGAACGCTGTATATTTTCGGGCTTGGGGTGCGTGGTCAGCGAGTGCCAGTCGGCGATGAAGAAGTAGCAGTTGTAGTCTTCCTGCATCTTCACGAAGCTACGCACGGCGCCGTAGTAGTTGCCGAGGTGAAGGTTTCCGGTGGGGCGAATGCCGCTCAAAACGATGTCTTTTGCCATAATTGATTCAATTTGGGTGCAAAAGTAATAAAAAAACTGACAACATAGGAAAGCCCACCTCATTGCAAAGTGGGCTTTCATGATTAAATCTCAAAACTGCATTTACCGCACCACAAATTTCCGCGTCACGTCGTCTACGGTAATGAAATACATGCCTTGAGGCAATGACGAAACATTGATTTGTTGGGTCTCGACCTTGATTTGGCCTGTCAATAGGGTCTGGCCTATGAGGTTGGTGATGCGGTAGGTTTGGTCTGGTAGAGACGTTGCGCGCAACGTCTGTACAAACAAAATGCCGTTTGTAGGATTAGGATAAACCATCAATGCGGTTCCTGAGCCTGTCGAAGGGCCGCCTTCCTCAACCCCATAGCCTTCCGGTACCAATTGCACATCCTGCACCAAGGTCTCCCAGTCTGCCACCGTCAAGGTAAGGGTCTTAGAGTAATAGCCCTCGCAAGAATATGTCACCTCGTAGGTGCCGCCCTTGATGGGACGGTGGTAGTCGCCTTCCGGTAGATGGCTGCTGACGGCAGAACCATGATGATCGTGGGCGAGAATGGTGACCTCTGCCTCCAAAGGTGCACCAGAGACCGAATCCGTCACCCTGCCATGAATCCCATAGAGGCATTGCTCCATGTAACGCAACATACTCTCGTGATTATAGGTCCAATACATGGGCATCGTCGACGGATTTGGGGTATAAGGAATGGAACACTCGATGGTCACCTCACGGCATTGCTGATAGTAGTTCATGTAATCCTGACGGCTGCCGTAGATGGGATACCACACATAACCATTGACGATGCCGTTGTCGAAGCCACTCATATACATGGTATCGTGTTCATGGGTCAAGTCGGCATATTCGTGACACACCAATTGCCACCATTCGTCATCGGGATGCAGCGGTTGGTAGGTGTCCCACGGATAGTTCAGCACCTCAGATCCGCCATGATAGTTCGCCGCCATGGTAAAGGGGTATTGCTCGGCAAGCTCCATCATCATTATGGTTTCAGGCTGATACTCCTTGCCATCAGGATGAGGACCGTTGTCGAAGTCGGGATAGTTGCGGTTGAGGTCGGCATCGTTGGCATTGTTGCGACGGGCGCCATAGACGGTGTTGTTGCCTCCGTGATAGGTGCCGTCGGGGTTGGTGCAGGGCGAGATGAAAATGTCGAGCTGGTCGAGCAGTGCGAGGATTCGTGGGTCGTTGCTGGTGCAAAGCTCATCGATGAGGCGAAGCATGAGCATCATGCCTGTCAGCTCGTCGCCATGGATGGTGGAAGTGTAGAGGAACTTGGGCTTGCCGTCAGGCTCGCCGTTGTTGAAGCGACAAAACATAAGCTTGCGACCGCTTGCCAATGTCCCCAACTCGAAATATGTGCATCTCTCGGGATAGTCGGAAGCATATTGCTTCATCATATCTTGATATGCCTCATAGGTGGGATAGGCATCCCAGTCATAGGCCTCACGGCGAGAGCCGTCCCACATGGCGTACTGTTCCTGCAGGGAAGGCGGCATGAGCAGCGTAGGCTGATAGCCCATGGCAAGGAGTTGGCGGTATTGCTCTTCGTTGGCATAACAAATCAGACGGTTGCCTTCCAGTTTGTCGACGGAACAAAGGCGGGTGAGCCGCTTGGCCTCTTCACATTGTTGTAAAGGTAGGGAGAAGAAATATTCCCCTCGTGTGGCCATCAAGGCTTCGAGGTCGGTTTGGGCCATGGTCATTTTCCCCGCCAACAGTAGGAACGCAAGGATGGCAAATAGCCGTAGGTTTTTCATAGATTTTTTGAGGTTAAAATAATGTTCCTATTTTTCGTTTCGGTCTGTAGGGCTGTCGTACCATGGCAGCCGCTGTACCGTTTCAGCGTGCGGCTGCCGTAATACGACAGCCCTACAAGACCACGATTAACGCACCACAAATTTCCGTGTCTCACTCGCAAAGGTAATGAAATACATGCCTTGAGGCAATGATGAAACGTCAATCTGTTGGTTTTCAGCCATGATTTTACCCGTCAATAGGGTTTGGCCCATTACGTTGGTGATACGATACGTTTGGTCGTGTAGAGACGTTGCGCGCAACGTCTGTACAAACAAGATGCCGTTTGTAGGATTAGGATAAACCATTAAGGACCCTGCGGTCCCTGGGTCTGTCGAAGGGGTCGAAGGGCCGTCCTCCTCAATCCCATGCAATTCATCATAAATCGCATCGCAGTCCTCATCGCCGTATTTGAACACCAATTCGTCCTCAATCCAGTAGCAGCGCAGGCCTTCCACACGGATGCCGTCTCGGTTGTTCATCAATCTTTCGGGGAAGAAACTCGTCAGGTGGCCGATGCCGCACACGATGTCGCCGCTGAAGTAGTCGTGCGCGTCGCTGACGTGCAGCATCCTATAGGTTTTGCCCTCGTATTCAAAGGTTTCCACCGAATTAACATGCATGATGAGCGTTTCCGTGCCGACCTTAATCGTCCAACTGTCGCCTTCTTGGGCACCAAAGTCGTACAGCACGGTAAATTCTTCCAAGGTCTTGTTCCACCAATATACCTTGCCGTCGCGCTCATAGACATATTCGTGCGTCACATCTTGATGCAAATCCTTGTCGTAAAGCGTGTTGATTTTCACAAGGATATGTGTCGGCTCATCTTGGACAATAGTATCGCCCGCCTGATACATATATTGGTAAGTAATGCTGCCGTTCTCGTTCTCGATTTCGTAGTACCATTCGTTACCAATGGGACTGAAGAGCATAGTGCCGTCAATATCAACACCGATGGCACCGAAATCCCCAATGGAAGTATGAACAATGATACTTGTCGACACAAAAGCATGAAAAGGGAACGGCTCTCTGCATTTTAGGCTGCCTCTCAAATAGTCGCCATAGTTTTCCAAAGTCACGGGAAGCGGGTCTTCGGTGGTGATTTCAAGATAATCTGTACCTATTTCCTCGATTCCGGTAATCGTAATGGGCCGCGACCATTCCGCATTGACCAGACTAAATTGGTGTGGCTCGTATGAATTAAGCCCGTAGAAAGGCAGGTATGCGACCAGCCCAAAACTAATTGCGGCTTCGTTAATCATGAGGATGACTTCATCTTCACCTTCGGTGGAAACAATGTGAATCGGTGCCACAATGTACTCGCTGCGTTTTGCCATAGGTTCAACGAGGTTGGTAAGGTAAGTATGAAGTACTATGTCTTCTCCCACTTGAAGCGTAATGGGCAGAATATCTTCTATGTCAACATATCCATACGCAGGATCATAGTGATTGATTGCTACGATGGAGTCGTCTGCATATACCTCCGAAATGACAACTTCATGGTCGGTGGCATTCAAGATAGTAAAGGAGTTTTGGTACTGATACATTTCCGTAACCCACAGCGTATCAGGCGTAATCACCAATTCACCGCTACTGGGTGTTAGGCCTCCGACAATATGAACATACGGGCTACTTCCTTGACCCAAGGAACTACTACTATAGATGTTGACATTAGTGGTGTTTTCAGGAAAATCGACCAAGGTAACGGCTATATGAAGCGACTCGTGGGGCGGAATTACGTATGGAAGACTGTGCGAAGGCACCAGATCAAGATAGTCAGTGCCGTCTTCATAAAGCTCATAGATTGTGATACTATCCAAGGCATTGGTGTTATACAAGTAGAAGTCCTGAGTCAAAGGGGAGTTTTCGTCGAAAGTAAGTCCTTGCATTGGCATCCAAAGCAACCCCTCGTCCCACGCTTCCTCGTTGACCCTGACAGTGACTTGTCTGTAGCCAATCGAGGTTGCCACATTGACATAATAGGTGAGATAGCCTTTGTATCCAATACCGTTCACATACACTTCCACGTTCATAGTTTCATTGGGCTGCAAAGTGCGGGGCAGACCTTGACCAGAGAGAAGCACCACATTGTCATCAGGTTCTACATTGATGGATGAAATGGTGACAGCCGCGTCGGTTTGGTTGCTGATGGTGAAAGTCTGTGGCACCCAAGGCTCTTCAAAAGTCAGTATATCGGGTGAAATGACCAAACCGTCTTGCTGTAAAGTACCATCAATTTCGATATCATCAATGCAAACGGCAGATTGTCCAGAACAATAGTGGTGACGAATGGCGACATAGACCTCCTGACCGGTATAAGCGGAAAGGTCAACGGTATAGTTGTACCAGTTGCCCTGACGGTTTCCCGCATCTTTGGCGGCTATGGTCCATTGCGACAAGAGCGTGAAAGCCAATGGGTCATTGTTGACTGTAGTTGAGATGGATACCCCAAAATGCTCAGCACAGTAGATTTCATCCAAAGCACAAACATAGAAACGGATAACGGGTCCGTCTTCACTCAAAACCAATCGTGGAGAAACGAGATACTCATTTGGTGTAAGAGGTTCGCCCGTGGCATAGTCCTTGGAATAAGCCATCACCATCCCATTTGAATTGTGGCCCATGCCGCTAATAGACGGTTCCCAACAATGGCCGTCGCCGTCGCCATCGAGTGTGGTCCAGCCTTGAAGGGTACCGTCTTCAAAGTCGTAATGGAGGCTTTGCGCCACGCCACCAAGAGCGAAGCCAGCCAAAATCGCTATAGTTAATACTAATCTTTTCATGGTTGTATGTTTTTGATTGTTATCTTTTACCACGATTAACGCACCACAAATTTCCGTGTCTCGCTCGCAAAGGTAATGAAATACATGCCTTGAGGCAATGATGAAACATCAATCTGTTGGTTTTCAGCCGTGATTTGACCTGTCAGCACGGTTTGACCCATGAGGTTGGTGATACGGTAGGTCTGGTCTGGTAGAGACGTTGCGCGCAACGTCTGTACAAACAAGGTACCGTCTGTCGGATTAGGATAGACCACCAATCCCGTCGAAGGAGTCGAAGGGCCGTCCTCTTCAATCCCATGCAATTCATCATAAATGGCGTCGCAGTCCTCGTCGCCGAGTTTGAACACCAATTCGTCCTCAATCCAGTAGCAGCGCAGACCTTCCACGAGGATGCCGTCGCGGTTGTCCATTAGCCTTTCGGGGAAGAAACTGGTGAGGTGGCCGATGCCGCACACAATGTTGCCGCTGAAGAGGTCTTCGGGGTCGCTCACACGCAGCATCCGATATGTCCTGCCTTCGTATTCGATTTCTTCCACTGCGTCCACATGCATGTCGAGGGTTCTTGTGCCGACTTTGATTTCCCATGAGTCGCCCACTTCGGCTTCATAGTCATACAGCACGGTGAACTCTTCCAAAGTCTTGTTCCACCAATATAGTTTGCCATCGCGCTCGTAGACATATTCGTGTGTCACCTCGTCGCGCAATCCCTTGTCGTAAAGCGTGTTGATTTTCACAAGGATATGTGTCGGCTCATCTTTGATGATGGTGTCGCCAGCCTGATACATATACTGATAGGTGATGCTACCGTCCTCGTTCTGGATTTCGTAGTACCATTCGAATTGGGGTTGTTGTGGCTGGCTGCCTGGCACATAATCGCAATCATAATCGCCTTCGTGATAAAGCAATTCGCCGTCTTCAAGATAGCATCTCATATATGCATATTCTGTGCCGTCATAAACAAATTCATGTGGAAACAATCCCTTTTCATATCCTATTCCCTCTATGATTCGACCATCGTAGATTAAAAAGCCCTCATCGGGGATATAACCCGTCACATATTGGGTGCGGTAAGTATGACCGTTCCAAGTCACGCTGTCAACGCTCTCAACCGTCACAAGACACGTGAATCCCTCCTCAATATCGCAATACCACGTATCACCCTCTTCGGCATTGAAATCATACATCACCGTAAAGGCATCGGTTGAATGATTGTACATGTAAACGACACCGTCCTCCTCATAAACATATCGATAACCATCAATAACGCTGCACAAGTGTCCCTGCACCTCTGCTTCACCAGTCACAGCATGTCTAATGTAATAGAAAGGTGGTTCCGTAATCGGCCCTTGAGACCAGACATGGAAATACCATTCCGCGCCTTGGGGAGCGAATGAGGAAGGCTCATTGATGAAATACGGATCTCTATAGATTAATTCCCCGTCTTGATAAACCTCACCCAAATGGTAGGCAGAACCATCCAAAGGGAATGCTTGGATAGAATATAACAATCCATAATTGCAGCCAATACCTTCAATCCAATTCCAGTCATAAGTATGGTCGCCTTCCTCGCAATTACCGTCAAACCATAAGCGTCTTCTCATGCTTCCATTGATTTCAATCTCGTCAATCTCAAATACTGACATCCAATATTGTCCTTCATATTCAAAACCATCACACACGGAAAGTGAGTAGTCATAAATGAGCCGTTCAGTATTCGGTTCCATATCCAAATACAAATACTGCGGCACATTCTCCTCCGAGAACAATCTGAAATACCATTTGCCATCTGCTTCAACACGAATGCCGCCAAAGCAATCTCCATCAATGACGTCTCCATAAGACGTGCATTTAATCACTTTATGATAAGTTGTGCCGTCCACAATCGTATCACTTTTTATTCCAATCTGGATATATGGAGCCCAATCCAAATATAGGTTTTGGTAATAGATTGCCCAACGCGTGTTGTCATACGGAAAATCTTCTTCAAAATGTGGGTTCTTGTATAGCAGTTCCTCATCTTGCCAAACCTCCACCAAACGGTATTCCGGCCCGTTGTCAGGCTCATCCTGAATAGGATACAACAGGCTATGTGTGCTTCCAATGCCTTCAATCCATTGGTAATCATAATAATTCCCATTGTCGCAGTTGTTGCCAAACCAAAGCACCTTCCTTGTGCTGCCGTTGAGTTGCATTTCGGTGGTATCGAATACGACATGAGGCGTTAGACCAATCGTCTGAAACACATCGCACACCGAAAGCGAGAAATCGTAAAGGGGATATTCGGTGTTTGCCTCACAATCATAATGCAAGGGCCACGGGGCATCAATGGCATCTACGAACGATATGAAATAGCATTTGCCGTCCCCGTCCTCACGGATGCCGCCGAAGCACTCGCCTTCGATGGGATAACCCAGATGAGCGCAATTGATGACTTTCTTGTAAGCCGTCTCGTTCACCACCGTATCGCCCTTGATGCCCAACTGGTAATAGGTGGAATCCTCGTACATGGAGCGGTAGAACTGCACCCATGCCGTGTTTTCCAAGGGGAAATTCCCTAGGATATGATCCGCATCGCGAACGCTCTTCCAATACTCTCCTCCTCCGTCGAAATACAGATGGTTGTCATATCCTTTGAAAAGATGAGGATTTTCGCCGCCTGGAGCGATGTCCACAAGGGGAAGATGCTCTCCTAACTCGGTGAAATGCTCGCCATGGTCGGTGGAATAGGCAAGAACAGCCTGAAGTCCCATGAAGCGAGGCGTGTACACAATTCCTTCATCGCTGATGGCCAAACTCGTTCCATCGAACAGATAGAAACCAGGAATATGCTGGAAACCGACACTACTTCCATCGGCATTATAGCCACATGCCACCACATTGCCTTCAAGGTCGAAAGCCATGTCTTTGATGTTAATGCCTTCTGCGGCAACGAGTTCCCAGCTTTGGATGTCGGATAAGGTGGAATGGGAGATGCCGCAATCTCCTCCAAACGACGTCAAGCCAAGGTACAAATCTCCATTCTCATTGACCAAAAAGTCGCTAATGGCTGGGCCATTGTCGGTATTCATAAAATCAGGAATCCAACCATCCCAGGTCTCGCCACCATCAAGGGAATAATTGATTTCCCCATTTTCAGCCCAAACCACCATAATGTCGTTGGTTGGAACGCAAAGGCCTGCTTTATCAGGCATTGCACATGAGGAAATTAACGGGGTTTGCTGCCATGTGTCGCCGTTATCGTCGGAATACACTACGGTCTGTTGGTTATCATTAAAGACACAGATTCTTCCTTCAGGGCTAACCGCAAAGCATGACGAATTAATATGACCAATAAAACCTGTTTCTTGGCCTAATACAATCTGCCATGTTTCGCCATCGTCTTGTGAGCGAGTCAGTTTGCCATATTCGTCATAGGCAAAGATGCTCCCATCGGGACCTGCGCCTAAGATTCCGGTGCCATTGATGGGCTTCCAAATGTTCTGCGCCCCAAGAATGCCCATGCATCCGAGGCAAATCACTAATGCTAATACTAATCTTTTCATTGTCGTATGTTTTTGATTGTTATTCATTTATTCGTTTCGGTTTGTAGGGCTGTCACACCGTCTTTCGACAGGCTCAAGAACCATGGCAGCCGCTGTGCCGTTTCAGCGTGCGGCTGCCGTGGTACGACAGCCCTACAAGACCTCGATTAACGCACCACAAATTTTCGCGTCTCGCCCGCAAAGGTAATGAAATACATGCCTTGAGGCAATGTTGAAACGTCAATCTGTTGGTTTTCATCCGTGATTTTACCCGTCAATAGGGTTTGGCCCATTACGTTGGTGATACGATACGTTTGGTCGTGTAGAGACGTTGCGCGCAACGTCTGTACAAACAAGGTACCGTCTGTCGGATTAGGATAAATCACCAATTCCGTCAAAGGAGTCGAAGGGCCGTCCTCCTCCACACCGTGTACCTCCGAATAAATCGCGTCGCAGTCCTCATCGCCGGGTTTGAACACCAATTCGTCATCAATCCAATAGCAGCGCAGGCCTTCCACACTGATACGGTCGCGGTTGTCCATCAGCTTTTCGGGGAAGAAACTCGTCAGGTGACCGATGCCACACACGATGTCGCCGCTGAAGATGTCGTCCACATCGCTTACGCGAAGCATCCGATAGGTCTTGCCTTCGTATTCAACGGTTTCCACGGCGTCAACATGCATGATTAGGGTTTCCGTGCCGACCTTGGTGACCCAAGTGTCGCCTTCTTCGGCACCAAAGTCATACAGCACGGTAAATTCTTCCAAGGTATTGTTCCACCAATACACCTTGCCGTCGCGCACATAGACATACTCACGCGTCATCTCGTCGCGTAATCCCTTGTCGTAAAGCGTGTTAATCTTCACAAGGATATGCGTCGGCTCATCTTGAACAACGGTGTCACCTGCCTGATACATGTATTGATAGGTGATGCTGCCATCCTCGTTCTGGATTTCGTAATACCATTCAGAAGGGAAAGCAATCACATTGGGAATGTCGTCGGCATTGGGGATGCTCTTCCAGTATTGCTCGTTGCCAAAGAAATACAAATGATTGTCATAGCTTTTGGAGAGGAAGCCGTCTTCACCACCAGGGGCGGGTGCCGACACAGGAAGGTTCTCGATGGTGTTGTAGAAATGCTCGCCGTGGTCCAATGAATAGGCCAAAACCACATTGTCATACATGGTCATAGCGGTCTTGTAAACGATGCCATTGTCGGCAACGGCCACACGATTGGACCAAAAGGCATAAAACCCCGGCACATGCTCGAAGCCCGCAAAATCGCCTCCGAAATTCACGGCACAAATGATATTGCCCTCGGGGTCAAATGCCATGTCCTTTATACCAACATTCTCAAAAGCAGCAATTTCCCAATTCTGCATATCGGAGAGGGTGGAATGATACACGCCGATGTTAGGCCCGATGTAATACCAAACACTGACATACACATCACCGTTTTCGCTGACGAGGAGGTCGCTGATTTCTTGGTGTTCTTCCATGAATTCAAGGCCTGAAAAGCCCCATGTCTCGCCACCGTCAAGCGTCCAAAAGATTTCCCTGTTTTGAGTCCATCCCACAACGATGTCATTGGTTGCAGCATATAGACCTGCTACACCTATCAAACCACACGAGGATATTTGGTTGGTTTGCTGCCATGTGTCGCCGTTGTCATCAGAATACATGACCGTCACCGTACTATTATTGAAAACAAAAATCCTTCCTTCATTGCTGACGGCGAGATTTCCAACACTGCCGTCGAACACAGTTTCCCATGTCTCGCCATCATCTTGCGAACGAGCCAACGTTGAAGGATAGACATCTGTATTTCTACAGAACAGGTCTCCTTGTGCATCAGCACCTAAAAATACTCCAGGTATTTCGATAGGCTTCCAAAGGCTATGCGCCACATTGCCGCCATTTGAAAGGCCTCCGGCAATGAAGAAGAAATAACCGTTTCCTTCGCCTTCGGAACTACGACAATAGAGGTGTGTCACGGTTTGCTCTTCAGGGAAATTGACCAAAGAGACCGCAACCTCAAGAAAACCTCCCGCCGGGATTTCGTAAGGCAGGCTGTGCGAAGGCAGCATTTCAAGATAGTTGGTGCCGTATTCGCGAATCTCATAGACTGTGATGCTTTGCAGGGCATTGGTGTTTTGCAGGTAGAAGGATTGAGTCAAAGGAGTGTTTTCATCGAAAGTAATCCCTTGCATAGGTATGTATTGTAGACCTTCGTCCCAGGCTTCCTCATTGACCTTGACGATGACATGCTTGTAGCCAATCGAGGTGGCTATGGTGACGTTGTAATTGTCATAGCCTTTGTATCCGATACTGTTCACTACCACTGTCACATTCATAGTTTCGTTGGGCTGCAAAGTGCGTGGCAAACCTTCAAAGGAGAGTAGCACCACATTGTCGTCAGGTTGCACATTGATGGATGAAATGGTAACGGCATTGTTGGTTTGGTTGCTAATCGTGAAAACTTGCGGCACGGCAGGCTCGTTAAAAGTCAGCACGGTAGGTGTAACCACCAAATCGTTCTGCTGCCCTGTATTCACGATATAGCACTCATTATACCCTGGAGTGGTATTCTGCCAAATCAAATCGCCGTCTTCATAATAACAAAGAAGGTCTGTCGAGCCTCCCATCAAGAAGAGCGAACCTGAATTGATGATACCATAAAGGCTTCCAATACCTTCAATCCATACTTCCCTTTCGCCATTACCAAAAGGATATTCCAACACGATTTGTTGTCGTGGCTCTCCATTAACGAGGATTTCTCCCTTTTCGATAACGACCATACAACATTCAGAATACCCAAAATCACACATGCAAATGGTATCTCCAACTTCCATTGAAAAATCATACAGGAGCTGTTCTTCAGAAGTGGAAGGTCTACGAGAGAAGACTTGCCCGTCCTCGGTTTCTCTGAGAAAGCCCCAGAGATTCCATCCAGTAAGGTCTTCGTTCCTTGTTGCGTATATCATTTTATACGACAAACCGTCCACCAGTGTATCACCCTCGATTTTGTAGATGTCGGTGTACTTGTGCTGTGGCTCCGGCGGACTCCACGGATAGGAAAACAGCACATTCCATTGTTTTCCATCTTCAACGATGGGATGATAGTCTTGTGCTTTCATTGTCATCCCGCCCATCATCATCAGGGCAATCACTGCGATAAATCTAATGGTTTTCATAGGTCTAATTATTTGATTGTTAATTATTTGATTTCATTATTTAGCTTTCAGCCGTCAGCAATCAGCTTTAACTTCGTTGAATCTTCGATTTCAGCAACGGTCAAACCAAGCTGATGGCTGACTGCTGACAGCTGATAGCTCATACTGCATTTACTATCTCCTCAAAAGTGCGGTTATCATCCCCGAGGTCCATCTTCATTTGTTTTATGCGGGTTTTGCGTTTGTAGTAAGAGTCGGTCTGGGTGTCCAACAGAATGGAAATCACCTGGTTGGAGAAGCCGTTCTTGGAGAGGCAGCAGATGCGCACATCCCACTTGCTGAGTTTGGGGTAGAGTTGCAACAGCCGCTGCGAGAAGCCGTCGAAGACCAAGTCGGTGAGGCTGATGAAGTCGTTCCAATCGTTGTCAGTCAGCTCGAAGTTGAGCGAGTCGTTGTTCACTTCTTCCGTGAGGGCTTGCGCGGTGGTCATGATCTTGTTTCGCGTCATGATTTTCTGGATCGACATCAAATCCTTCGGTGGAAGGGTCTGCTGTTGGCGGCGCAGCTCGTCGTTGGTGCGGATAAGGTTCTCCATGTCGCTCACCAACTCGTGGATGCGGTTCTGGTCGCGCTCCACCTGCCGCCCGAAGTGCTCCATCTCCAACTTGTGGTCGCTGATTTTCTTCCTCACAATCAGGAGGATGACGAGCAAGGCAATCACCGCCAAGGCGATAATCAGATAGAGTTTCAGGTCGCGGGTGCGGTGCAGGCTCTCCAACTCGCTCTGCTGGGCTTTCAACTCGTATTCCGCCTTGATTCTTTGCATGGTCTCGCTGGAGTGCTCCGCATCGGCTTGCACCAAGTTGTCTGAAAAATTCGTGTGGTATTTCACTGCCTGCTGGTAGTCGCCCTCGCTGTAGGCGATAGCGTAAAGCGTTTGATATACCGACATTTTCAGTCCGGCACGCTCGCTGCGGAGGGCTTGGTTTAAATAGGACTTCGCTTTCTCGTTTTCGCGCGTGTAATAAAAAAGGATGCCTAAGGTCATGTGGGCGATGTCGGTGTCGTTGTCATTGAGGCCGATTTCCAAGGCTTGGTTGACGCTCTCGATGCCTTTGGCGAAGTTGCCCGTCTCCATGTAGTAGTCACGGCCCATCTCGAGATAGAGGTCAGCGAGCATAGCTGGGGCGTTGATGAAGGTGGCCACACGGAAGGCCGAGTCGTAGTATTGTTTGGCTTGGGTGTATTGCTCTTGCGCCCGCACCGCCCGACCACTGTTGCGGTAGGCGTTCATCATACCCGTGGAGTCGGCAGTCAGCTTAAAGCAGTTCAATGCCTGCTGGTGTTGCTTGAAGGCATCCTCGAAAAGGCCGTGTTTGAGGTACATGGCACCGAGGTTGTCGCAGAGCTGGCCTTCCAATTGGAGGGTCTCGGCAGTCTTGTCCGAACGCTGCACCAATGCCAGCCCTTGCAGGAACTTCTCAGCGGCCTCTTCGGAGCGGCGTTGCTCGCGCAGTTGCATGCCTTCTTCATATAATACTTTTGCCTGTTCCATGCGCTTCGCTTGGCTATCGCAGGCTACCAAAGCGAGGCAAACGGCGGCTGTTAGGATTAGGGATTTCAGGTTTTTATTCATGACTCACACTTTTTGTCCGTTTCTCTGACGCAAAAATATAGCAAAAAAACATTTGTCAAGAGGTGCGAGGCTCACCAGAAGGCGATGTCCCTACTTTTTTGGGATGTCCTTATCGGATTATTCTGTAAATCAACAAAATAACATTCTGCCACAAAAGCCGATGTCCTTACTTTTTTATGCGAAAAAAGCCGTCCCGAACGATAATGGGACGGCTTTTCGAGGTTTTTTGGGCAGCACTTCCTTATAGTTTGATGTCGTCGCCGTTGGCGTTTTGGAAGTTGTACTGCAAAACATGGAATTCGGGCATCGACTGCACCTTGAACTTCTTTCCGTATTTCTTCATCCATTTGCGGCGAATCGAAAACAGGCCGTCCAAGGAGAGGTAGGCATAAATGAAAGGATGCACCTGCAAGGTCAAATGATTCTCGTTTTGGTCGACCATGAGGTACTTGAGGTGGTTTTCGATTTCGTCGATGAAGAGGATGGCGGGGCGAATCTTGCCTTCGCCGGCGCACACAGGGCATTTCTCCTGCACCTGTACCTCCGTCTCAGGACGCACGCGCTGGCGTGTGATTTGGATGAGGCCGAACTTCGTCGGGGGAAGAATGGTGTGCTTGGCACGGTCGTGGGCCATGGCTTCGACCAAAGCGTCAAACAGATCCTTGCGATGTTTGGCTTCGTGCATGTCGATGAAGTCGACGATGATAATGCCGCCCATATCGCGCAAACGCAACTGGCGCGCGATTTCCTTGGCGGCTTCAATGTTGACTTGGAAAGCGTTGTCTTCCTGCGAATTCTCCTTGTTCACCCGATGGCCGCTGTTCACATCGATGACATGCATGGCCTCGGTGTGCTCGATGACAAGGTAGACACCGTTTCTGATAGTGACGATCTTACCGAAAAAGCCTTTGATTTGCTTGGTAACATTGAAATAGTCAAAGATGGGTTCTTTGCCTTTGTAAAGTTGCACAATATCAACTTTTTGCGGTGCGAAAGTCTGGATGTTTTTCTGGATCTCTTCATAGAGTTTCTCGTCGTTCACATGGATATTGTTGAACGACTCGTTGAGCAAATCGCGCAGCATGACACTGGTTTGGTCCATCTCGCTGACCATCCTGCCGAAGGTCGTCATCTTCTTCATCTCGATGATGCACTGTTCCCACTTGGAAATCAAGGAACGCAGGTCGGCGTCGAGGTCGGCCACTTTTTTGCCTTCGGCGACGGTACGGATGATGACGCCATAGTTGGCGGGCTTGATGCTCTGAATCAGACGGCGGAGACGGTTGCGTTCCTCGCTGCTGCGGATTTTTTGGGATACCGAAATGCGGTTGGAGAAGGGGACGAGGACGAGATAACGACCCGCAAAGGAGACCTCGGCGGTGATTCTCGGTCCTTTGGTGTGGATAGGCTCCTTGGCGATTTGCACGGGAATCAGGTCGCCTACATTGAGCAGATCCCCAATCTTGCCGTTCTTGGGCAGGTCGGGCTCAAGCTTGAACTTGTCCATGGGCACATCGTCGCCACCGACGACCGCCTTCTTGTACTTGATCAGCGAATTGGCCTGCAGGCCGAGGTCGAGATAATGCAGGAAGGCCTCTTTGGGATAGCCCACATCGACGAAAGCCGCGTTAAGGCCAGGCAATATCTTCTTCACCCTACCCAGATAAACATCACCAACTGCAAACTGGTTGTTGGTCTTTTCTCTGTGAAGTTCGACAAGCGAATTGTCTTCCAGAAGAGCGATGTCAACCTCCGAAGCGTGCGAATTGATGACCAAGTCGCGCGTCACTGTCTTCACTTCCACTGCAACCTCTTGCTGTTGTTCTTCAGACATAGTGTTTTTACTTTGGGGTTAACGATTTGATTGATAAAACAATAACACAACAATGGGGAAAACCAATGCTGTGTTATTGTCGTGTTTAGGCTCAAGAAGAGCTTATTTCTTCTTGTGTCTGTCCTTTCTCAAGCGTTTTTTGCGCTTGTGAGTCGACATCTTGTGTCTCTTGTGTTTTTTACCGTTTGGCATAATATAAAGATTTTTGTTGATTTCTTACTTAACAGCGTTCATAAAGGTCTTGGCAGGCTTAAAGGCCGGAATCTTGTGGGCGGGGATAGTGATGGCGATGTTCTTGCCAATATTGCGGCCGGTCTTTTCAGCTCTGGTCTTGATAATGAAGCTGCCGAAGCCTCTCAGATAAACATTCTCACCCTTAGCCATGGCGTTCTTCACTACTTCCATGAAGTTCTCAACAACATTCTGGACAGCACCTTTCTCAATGCCGGTCTTGTTTGCGATTTCAGCAACGATTTCTGCTTTAGTCATTTTTTTCCTTATTTAATGGTTAGTTATAATGTTTGTTGTAAATTTGCGGCAAAGGTACGAACATTTTTGATACGCAGACCCTATTAATGCAATTTTTTTCTTCTAATGAGTTATAAATAAAGAATTTCGCCCCACAAACAACGATGAACATCATACACGACACCTTAATTAATTGGTACGCCGAAAACCACCGCGACCTCCCTTGGCGACACAATCCTACGCCCTACGAGGTATGGCTTTCAGAGGTGATCCTGCAACAGACCCGTGTCAACCAAGGCATGGACTATTACCTGCGTTTCATTGAGCGTTGGCCCTCAGTGACCGACCTTGCCAAGGCTACGGAAAAGGAAGTGCTGAAAATGTGGCAAGGCTTGGGTTATTACTCACGCGCCCGCAACTTGCACAAATGTGCCAAACAGGTTGTAGAGCAATATGACGGCAAGTTTCCAGCTGATTTCGAGCAACTTAAAAAACTACAAGGCATTGGCAACTATACCGCAGCAGCCATCGCTTCCATTGCCTTCAACCTGCCCCATGCCGTGGTCGATGGCAATGTGTATCGTGTGCTCTCGCGTCTTTTCGACATCGACACACCTATTAATATTAATGAAGGACAAACCCTTTTCTCGCATCTTGCCGATGAGTTATTGAACCGTGAGCGACCTGGCCTCCACAACCAAGCCATGATGGAGTTCGGCGCCCTGCACTGCACGCCAAAGAATCCTAATTGCCTGCTCTGCCCCCTGCAAACCCAATGCCTTGCCTTTGCCCATCAAACCGTGATGCAACGCCCTGTGAAACTGCAAAAGGTAAAGGTTACAAACAGGTACTTCAACTATTTAGTTATCAGAATAAAAGACAGCATTTACATGCACAAGCGAAGCGATAATGACATCTGGCGCAACCTCTATGACTTTCCTTGCATCGAAAGCGAGAAGCCTATGACAGTTGAAGAAGTCCTTGCCACGGAACAATTCAAACAACTTATTGAAAACAAACCTTTTACCATAGTCAAAGTCTCACCAATCTTCACTCATAAACTGACGCATAGAACCATCCTTGCCCAATTCATCGAAATAAAACTTGAAAAAAAATTGTTGCGGATTGAAACAAAAGATTTATTTTTGACGCCCGAAAAGGAATTGATAAATTATCCTATCCCACGCTTAATCGACTTATACTTAAACAATTAAAAACACTACACAATGGCAAGCTTGAACAAAGTCATCCTTATTGGCCGTCTTGGAAAAGACCCTGATGTAACCACCTTCGAAAACGGCAACCGCAAAATATCCGCCACCTTAGCCACGTCCGAACGCTATCGCGACCGCGACAACAACTGGGTGGAGCAAACCGACTGGCACAATATCGTGGTATGGGGCAATCTCGCCAACGACATCGCCGAAGGACGCCGCAACTACGCCAAAGGTGACCTGATGTATGTGGAAGGCAAACTGAGAACCCGCCAATACACTGACCAACAAGGCATCGTGCGCTATGTCACTGAGGTGCATGCTGACAAGATGATGCAGATGGCTCCCGCACGTCCTGCACAACAATCGTCTTACGGTCAACCATACACTCCTGCTCCCGAGCCTGCACCAGGTTATACTCCACAAGCACCCACCCAAGACGAGGGCAATGACCTGCCATTTTAAATAGATTTCATTGAAATCGTCCGCCTATGTCATTCCTACAATTGTCCTCCAATAGATTCCAATCGCACAAGCCTCTGCAAGGAATGACATTGGAGGTCAAAGTGAAAAGGGAATCTATAGGCGGACGATTTCGAAAAAGAGATGTGCTTTGAGCTTTTTACAAAAACAAAACCACTTCAAAAAATTTTACTATCTTTGCAGCCTGAATTTTAAATCAAAAGATTTTGGAAACACCTGACCCTGACCCTCTCATAGGACTTCTCACCGTTGTTTCAAACAACTTTTACAAAGGATTTTCCGAACAACCCATAGGTGCCATCATAGGATTGGTGGTACTTGTTCTATTGCTCATCGCCTCAGCCTTGATTTCGAGTAGCGAGACCGCTTTCTTCTCTCTCCAACCCGCTGACATAGAAGATCTCGAATCGCGCACCGATGCCAAAAGCAAACTTGTGCTGAAGCTCCGTGAGAAACCCAAAACTTTATTGGCCACCATCCTGATTGGCAACAACTTCGTCAATGTCACCATCACCTTATTGTCAACCTACATCATGGGGCTGCTGTTCGACATGGTGAACTATCCCGTGGCGGCCTTCCTCTTGGAAGCGGTGATTGTCACCTCCATGATTCTCATCGTGGGCGAAATCACACCGAAAATCTATGCTGGCAAACGTCCCGTCAAAATGGCCCGCTTCATGGCTCGGCCTTTGCGTTTCCTCATTGGTCTTTTCAAACCTTTGAGCAAGTTGTTGGTCAGCTCCACTTCATTCATGGACAAGCATTTGGAGAAAAAGAAAGGCGAAATCTCGATGGAAGACCTCTCCACTGCGGTCGACATCGCCACTGAAGAGTCGACCCAAATGGAAGAAAAACAAATGCTGAAAGGTATTGCCTCGTTTAGCGAAAAAGAAGTGAGTGGTGTTATGATTCCGCGTGTCGACATCATCGGCGTGGAGAAAGGCATGGAATTCACCGAGATGCTTGCCATCGTCATCAAAAGCGGGTTCTCAAGAATTCCCGTATATGACGAAACATTGGACAAGGTGGAAGGTATCCTTTATGTGAAAGATCTTCTCCCCTACCTCGACGCCCAATCCTACGAATGGCAGAAGCTGATCCGTCCTGCCTTCTTCGTGCCAGAGAACCGCAAGATCAATGACCTGTTCCAAGACTTCCGCGAGAAAAAGATACACATTGCCATCGTCGTCGACGAATACGGCGGAACCTCTGGCCTTATCACGATGGAAGATGTCATCGAGGAAATCGTGGGCGAAATCAACGACGAGTTTGACGAAGCTAACACGGAAGAGCACTATACCCAACTTGAGGATGGTTCCTATCTCTTCAAGGCTCAAACCAGCATCGTAGACTTTTGCAAGGTGTTTGGCGTCGATGAAAACTACTTCGAGCCCATGCAAGGCGAAGCCGACACCCTGGCCGGACTCATCCTCGAAATCGAAGGCCGTATTCCTGAAATAGGGTTTAAGTTCAATTTTGAGAAGTTCCAAATAGAGATTACTGATGCCGACACCAAGCGCATCAAAGAAGTAAAGGTTGTTTTTGACGAAGAATAAACCGGCGCTTCGACAGGCTCAGCAACCTGTAAAAGGAGAGGTCGTTGAGCTTGTCGAAATGCCGAACAAATAGATTAAACAATGAAAATCAATAAAATAATCACCCTAATGGCAGTCTTGTCCATCACTTTCATCGCCATCTCTTGCGATGACAATGACAACTACTTGCCCAAACCGCGCGGCTATTTCCGCATCGACTTGCCCGAAAAAACCTACAGCCATGTCGACACCATCGAACGGTATAGCTTTGAGTGTCCCAACTACGCCCATCTGACATACGACCGCTATTCGCCTGATGAAAAGAACTGGGTCAACATCGAAATGCCGCAATTCAAAGGCTCCATCCATCTGACACACAAACCCGTGAATGGTAACTTGGGCGAGTATTTGGAGGACGTCCACACTATGGTAACCAAGCACCTACAAAAGGCCAACGGCGTGCGCGACAGCTTGATTTCCAACGAAGAACACCAAGTTTACGGCCTGTTCATCGAGATGGACGGCAAGGGCGTTGCCACCCCGATGCAGTTCTATCTCACTGACAGCACGAAGAACTTCGTACGAGGGGCTCTCTACTTCAACTTCCAGCCCGACAACGACTCGATGCAACCCGTCATCAACTTCATCCGCAAGGACATCGACCACATGATCAACACATTCGAGTGGAAGTAAAACCTACAAATTTGCATTTTTTGCAAGTTTTGTTCTCCCTTTTTCAACAAAAAACCTTATTTTCGCGGCGCGAAATCAATTTTTGCGCCGATGTAAATAGAGTATTCATTTTAAAGAAAGGGGGAAAGGCCTATGATTAACAGCCTGAAAATCGGGAACTTGACTTGGCGTCATCTCAACAACCCAACGGAAGAAGACTTTGAATTCCTGAAAGACCGATTTCATTTCCACCCTTTGGACATCGAAGACTGCAAATCGGTGAACCAACGCCCGAAAATCGATATCTACGACGATTATTATTTCCTTATCCTTCATTTCCCCAACTTCGACCGTCAGAACAAGTTCGTGAAAATCAAGGAGGTGAAGATTTTCTGGGGCAAAGATTACATTATCTCCATAGAGAAGAACCCTTGGGGCGTTTCGCAACTCTTCGAAGAATATGAGGAGCGCATCCAAAACGGCGAGGAGATGAGTTTCCGCAACTCCGACATCCTGCTCTACCGCATCCTTGAGAAACTGATGACCGAATCCGTGTATCTGCTGCGCAAGGTCGGCTTGGACGTTGAGTTGATCAACCGGGAACTGTTGCAGGAAAAACAGGTGAAAATCATCGAACGCATCAGCGTGACGCGCAAGAACCTTATCTTGATTAACACCATCTTCAAGCCGCAGCTGCGACTCTTCCACCTCTTTGAGACCGGTAAGGTGACTGGCTTCACCGACGATGTGGAGTACATGGAAGACTACTGGGGCAACATCCTCGACTACCTGCAAAAGCTGTGGGATATGACCGAGGACTACGAGGAACTGATCGAAGGCCTCTCCATGACCTTCGACTCGATGCAGACCAACAAGACCAACGAGACGATGAAAATCCTGACCTTGGTGTCGACCATCATCCTGCCTTTGACCTTCATCACAGGTCTTTACGGCATGAATGTCACGCTGCCCTTACAAGAATACGCATGGGCCTTCTGGGCCATCATGGGTTTCATGGCGCTGGTGGCCGCAGGATTCTATATCTATTTCAGGCACAAGAAAATGATGTAATCAGTTATCAGTTTGGAGTTTGCAGTTGTTCAGTTTTGTTGAACTACAAATTGAACAACTGAACAACTGATAACTGAACAACTATTTCACAAGAAGTTTCTCGTATTTCACCACATTGCCATTGCGCATCAATTTGATAATGTAACAGCCTCTGCTGAAATCGGAAGGAATCGTCACAGTAAAATCACCAACGGCATTATCCGCAGCCTTGAACATCGTACGCCCACACAGGTCGCAGATGGCCACAGCATCAAACTGTTGGGCATTTCCACTGAGATGTAAAGCCTGGCCACGGTCGATAGGGTTGGGGAAAAGATAAACAGCTGCTTGTTCCTCCTCCTCGACATTCCAATTCGGATCCCATATCATGCGGGCATATTCCGGATGGTCGACGAAGGGGTTGCGGTTATGCTGGTAGTCGTTATAGATGGCATTGTTGCGGTCAATTTCCTTCTGACTGACAGGATCTTGCTCGTTCCAACGAAGCAACAATTGTATGGCCCAAGGCTTGATTTCCGATTTGGTAGTCATGTCGCTGCTGCTCCAACTACCATCTTCGCTATAGTAGCGCACACTCATATACATAATAGCACGGGCGAAGTCACCTTTGTACTCATCGATAGGCTCGAAGGCTGTTCCCGAGAAGCCTGGAGTCTTGCAAGTGCCTAGTTTTGATCCATTGCGCGAAGTCCATGAAGCTGAGCCCACCTCGCCGTATGCATAGTTGTTGCGACGACCGTTCACATAGCCATCGGTTGGGAAGATGTGGTGCAAGTCGGTACGCGGTGTCGTCTGCTCATTGAACCAACTCTGAGGCCAAGAGTGCTCACGGTTGTAGCAAGAACCTTCGTTAGTGTAGTTACCACACTGATCCTCACCAAGATAATAGATGTATGGAGGTGTACCATTGGGATTGTCGGAATACATGTCCCACACAATGCCATTGCCCTTGTTATCGGTACTCCAGAAAGCATTCCACAATTGGGCATAAGAGATAGATGTGTGTCCCTTGATGATATTGTGCAAGGCCGACCTAAGTTGGTTGCCCGTCAATCCATTGGCAGAGTTGTAATAGTTGGTTGGGGGCTGAGCTGTGACAAGCAGAGCAAAGGATAAGCTGAAAAGAAGGAAAAATATTTTTTTCATTGTATTAGTTTTTACTGACGAGATTCCCTTCGGGAATGGATTGAATTCAATTGTTTTCCAGCGGCGGAAAGAACAAACTACCTATTGGAAACTCTTGAAACCGCCGCTAGGAAATAGAAGCATTATGCCATTCCCGTAGGGAATCTGTGTGTCACTTTATTATTCAATTCATTAATTCATTAAATCAGTAAAAAGGTATAATATAGCTATCACCACCATGAACACTGAGGCCGCGAATTCGATGAAACTCATCTTTTTCATCACGCCTGGAACAAAAGTGATGCGCACAGTAATAAAAGCCCACAAAAAGCCTGCCACGACAACGGCCAAGAAGAACCAGTTGCCCAACGGCAAGACAGGTATGAAGAAAGGTCCAGTCAACGACATTAGGAAAACATCAAATGCTGCCATGACAGAGAGCAGGATGAAGTCCCAATCACTCCTAACTGTATAGAGCATCTTGCCTTTCAGCACCCTCATGGAGTCAACAAATATCTTGACAGCCACCACAATCATCATCATAAAAACCAAATAGGGAGCAAACTCGTCGACGAAAAGGTGACTCATTAGCTTGCCGAGACAATAGCCCGCCACGGCCATCACGCCTTGACTGAGACCAAATATCAAGGGGATCAAATACCTCTTCACAGGTTTGTCATCGGCATTGACCAAACCCACCGCTCGCGTGACCACCGGAGAGGTCAGGCAGAGAACAAAAAATATGCTGATGATAATTGCAGAAGTACTCATGAGCCAAACAAATCAGAATGCGTTCCCGTTCGAATTAAAGACAAAAGATTCAAACTATCTTCTTTTGAATAAATCAACAACCAATCAGGCTGAATATGACATTCTCTATTTCCCTTATACTCACCTTTCAGCGGATGGTCATGATTGGAATCAGGCAACGGAGTATCAGTAGCCAACATGAAGATTACCTCGTTCAGCTTTTCTTCTGACAAATCCCGTTTCAAAGCCAGTTTCAAGTCTTTCTTGTATTGGGAAGTAAAGAAAATCTTTCTCATTCGTGAACTTTCTTCAAATAGTCCTCAAAATCCTCACATAAGACCCCTTTACCTTCCTTAGCTTCTCGAATCGCATCCAATGTAGTAGACTTTGTCGATTTCGGATGGACAGGACTAACCAAAATACCCAGAGACTTGATCAAAGCAAGCAGTGCCTTGCCTGTATTAGTTCTCTCATTGACACTGATTGTGTAAGTTGCCATGATGCCTCCTTATTAATTGTTGCTGCAAAAATAAACAATCTTATTGAATATAGGCCATATTAAATAAAAAATCGGGGAAGCCGATTTGGCTTCCCCGAAAGATTGAAGTTACTTACTGTATGATTAACCGAGTCTCTTGAATTGGCAGGTGAAGTGGCGCATCAGCTCGGCTTCCCAGGTGATTTCGAGACCGCGCTTGATGCTGTCGCGACGGTCGTACACATTCTTCAATGCAGCAGCAATTACATCCATGTGGTTATTGGTATAAACACGGCGCGGGATGCAGAGACGCACGAAGTCGTTGCCGCCGAAACGGTTCTGACGCGTGACTGGGTCACGGTCGGCCAAAACATAACCGATTTCGCAGGCACGGATGCCAGCTTCAAGATAGAGTTCGCAAGTCAAAGTCTGGGCAGGGAACTCCTCCTTAGGAATCTGAGTCAACACCTTGTCGGCATCGACGAAGATGGCGTGACCACCAGCAGGACGCTGATAAGGAATGCCGTACTCGTCGAGCTTGGCAGCGAGGTAGTGGACTTGCTTAATACGGGTCTCCACCATCTCGAATTCGATGTTCTCCTTCAGACCGACGGCCAGAGCGTCCATGTCGCGGCCGTTCATACCGCCATAGGTCAGGAAGCCCTCGAAGGGGATGCAGAACAACTTGGCACCTTCGTACCAGTCCTTCTTGTTGGTAGCGATGAAACCACCCATGTTGACGAGACCGTCCTTCTTGGCAGACATCGTCATCGAGTCGGCATAGCTGAACATTTCAAGAGCAATCTCGCGGAGGGTCTTGTTCTCATAACCCTTTTCACGGGTCTTGATGAAATAAGCGTTCTCGATGAAACGGGCGCTGTCGATGTTGACCGGCACGCCGTATTTGTGGCAGAGTTCACAGGTTTCGCGGATGTTCTGCATGCTTACAGGCTGACCGCCAACGGTGTTGTTCGTCACGGTGAGAACCATAAACGGCACATTGCCCTTGTTCTCTTTCAGCACTTTCTCAAGCTTCTCGAGGCTGACATTGCCCTTGAAGGGGACTTCAAGTTGTGTATCGTAGGCCTCAGGCACGGTGACATCGATGGCGAAAGCCTTACGGCTCTCGATGTGACCCTTAGTAGTATCGAAGTGGGCATTGCCAGGCACAACCATACCAGGCTTCACGAGGTAGCTGAACAGCACATTCTCGGCTGCACGGCCTTGGTGGGTGGGGATGACATACTCGAAACCAGTGAGTTCGGTGATGGTATCCTTCATGTGATAGAACGAACGGGCGCCGCCGTAGCTCTCGTCGCCCTGCATCATAGCGGCCCACTGACGGTCGCTCATGGCGCCGGTACCGCTATCGGTCAACAAGTCGATGTAGACATAATCGCTCTTCAGCATAAAGACATTCTGGTGGGCTTCGTTGAGCCACTTCTCGCGTTGTTCGCGGGTGGATTTCTTAATGGGTTCGACCATCTTGATTTTCCACGCTTCTGCAAATGGTAATTCCATGATATTGTATGATTTAAAGATTTAAAATTTGAAATTCAAAATATGAGTGTTTTTGAAAACAATGTTTTGGAAAGAAAGAACTTCTTCCTATAAGGTAGTTTCAGAACCTATCGCGTTCCTTAATGTTCAAGTAAACCATATTACCAAAGATGTGAGGCATATCAATAATAAGGTGCTTTCAAAAACGGTTCAAAGATACGGAGTTTTTTTGGTATTGCAAGCGATTTCAACAAGTTTTTTCCTATTTTTGCTCCAAATTTAAACTATATGAAAAAACTACTTCTTACTCTTCTTGTTTGCCTCACGGCAACATGCTCTTTTGCTGGAAGCATCTTGATTGAAGGCTTCGAATATGCCAACCACGACCTCGAATCGCCCATCGGTTGGATTTGCGACGACGACTCATGGCTTTGCGGCTACCTTGAAAAAGACCACAATCGCATCCCCCATACGGGCAACTGGTATGCCTTTGCAGAAGGCGACGAAGCATGGATGTTCATGCCCATGTATCTGATACCAAGCATGCAATACCGCTTCACCACTTGGGCCATCTCCGACGGTCAATATAGTCTCTCGCTTTGGGCAGGTTCTGCCCCAGATCGCGAGTCGATGACCCACCAATTCCACTCCGAAACCATCAGCAGTCAACAATATATGAAGGTTTCCGCCTATGTCGAAGAAATCCCGGAAGGCTGCGACTACATAGGCATTTGTGCCACCAAACTCCAAGGCGGCTGTTTCCTTACCATCGACGACATCGAGGTTGAAATGGTGGAACAATACACTTTTGAGGCCGAGGCCATTACAGGTGATACGGCCATGTATCCAGGCACACAGGCTACCTTCCACTTCCTCATTCACAACACCGGCTACGACCCCGTTGACATCACCGTACATCCTTCAAACGAGTTCTTCACCGACTTCAGCTTCTATTCGAACGGTAACAACGCCACAACTTTCTCCACCCAACCCGACGAAACCGTGAGAGTAACCGTCAATGCCACGCTACGCCCTGAAATCGAACCTGGAACGGTGGCTTGGTTAGACATCAACATGACCATTCCTTGCAACTGCAATACGGCCATGGTCACATTTTGGGTGACACCTTTGGATATTACAATGGCCGAAGAGAACAAGGATTTGAATATCAGCATCTATCCCAATCCCACCACCGATTTCGTCACTGTCAAGGCGGACGAGCTGCTATCCGTCGTTTTGACCGATATAAATGGGAATGCCCTCAGCAGCATGGCTACCAAGGGCAATTCCATTCGTCTTGATGTCAGCGACTTAAAAGCGGGAGTTTACCTCATCTCCGCCAAAACGCGCTCCACTTCTTCCTTCGTGAAGTCGATCTTGAAGATGTGATAAGGCTTCAGGTAGTAGAGTTCATGCTCGGCATGGAAACGCTTCTCGCCTCCACCTGTAATGTTGAGCATAATCACATCGTCCGCATTCACCATTCCCTTTTCTACCGCCTGTTGCAATGAAGCAGTAGCCACAGCTGCGGCATGGTAGATGTCGATGCCCTCAGTTTCCTCAAACAACGCCTTTGCGGCATTAGCTTCATCGTTGCTGACCGCAAGAATGTCGCCATTGGTGTCTTTCAATGCATCGTAAAGGCCACCAGCGAAGCTATAAGGCGGTTTGCGGTTGGAAAGTACGGGAGCACAGATTTCGGCTGCGTCTTTGCGGGCTTGGTCGGCATCATATGGCAACATGGCTCGTGAATCGGCACGCCAAGCGTCATACATCGGCACAAAAGGCTTGTTTTGCGACACAATTAGACGAGTTTTATTCGAGCCAAAACGACCATCACCGATGAAACGCAAGTTGGCTTCCCAAGCAGCAATGGCACCCGTACCGCTTCCCACGGCTTGGAAATAGAAGTCAGGCGTACGACCGATGAAAGTTGTGGCCGACATCATCGTGGTGCTCATACCATCGCGGCGGGCAATATTTTTGGCACCGCCCTCGGCCAAATACCCTTCCATTTCACAGACCACATTCGAGAGGTTGATGGCATCAAAATAATCGCTGCCCGACTCGGTAGTGATAAGCTTTACGCAATCATTCAGCGGCTTGTCAAACCACAAAGCGTTGATGTTGTCCTGAGGCACACATAGCAGCAACTTGATGCCATTGTCGGAACACACTTTGGCAAAAGCGCGAGCAGTATTACCTGCCGAAGCCACGACCAACACCTTGTCCTTCAAGTCATCGCTTAAACGAGCGCACACCGAATAGGCCTCCATCTCCTTGAAAGAGCAAGTCGTCATACGGGCATTGCGCTCGGGCCACCATCCATTAAAGGTGATATAAAGATTGTTCAAACCCAAGCGTTTAGACAAGCCTTCGCTTTTATAAGTGATGGGTTCTGAAGGGTTTTTAAGCATGGTCTTGATGGGAAGCCAATCTGCGTAACGGTACAAACCCAAGCAGGCACCTTCCTTCACTTCAAGCTGCTTTTTCTCATAGACAGGGCGCACCATACTCGGCTTGTCGCATTGCTTGTCATCCAAAGTCCAACCCTGGTCATCGAAGACACGACCTGTAGCCACTGTCTGTAGCTGATATTTTGTAGGAGTAAAAATCATTGTCTTTCTATTTTTGCTTTTCAAGCTGCAAAGATAGAAAAAAAGTAAATATAGGGACTGTAAATATCTTTACTATTTGGCACTCCTATCTTACAGGAAAAGAAAACGTTCTGGTATTGGATGTATTTGACATATATATGTATCCGTGTCCTGGTTCAAGGGTAGAGATTGTTCCTCGCCAACCAGCGCCTGTATAAACGGTGCTGCCAGCATTGGATTTAAGAATATCTCCTATGATCGGGAATGAGCCGAATGCTTCGTTGATAGACATATTCTCACCGAGAGGGAATCCTATCCAGTTGGCACCACCTTGTATGGGGATTTCAAGTGTGGCAGGATTAATTGGCATGCCTGTCAGCACTACTTCGCAGGAGACACTGCTCTGAATCAGGTACATATTACGAATGTCAAAAGAAATGCTGGCAGGTCTCCAATGTCCGCCACTGTATGTAATGGAACCACTATGCGACTTGATAGTGGCTGTACCAGTATTGCCCAAAGCATTTGAGATGGCAGTCTTCAGGTCGTCAAGTGTGATGTCAAGATAGGTCGACCACCAGTTCACGCCTGTGGAGAGTTCAACGGTCTGATCAACAGGATAATCGCTGATTTCGGTACGAAGGAAAAGATAGACATCCAACTGTGTCGATCCAGATGCGTAACACGAAAAAATATTGCTTGAATTATTATATTTCAACAGATTGCGAGTGTTATTACCTTGTGCCTGAATGGTAGCAGTTCCATTCGTTCCAATAGATATGTTCCATTTGCCATTAGCATTGTTGGAAGCCTGGGTTCTCAAGTAATTGGAGTTGCTACTAGCAGCGTAAAGATAGCCACCATTACTGCCCCAACCACTATCAAAGAAAGTCCATGCACCTGTGCTTCCACTTAAAGTCAGTTCGCAAACGGTGTTTTCGATGCTAGGAATGACACTTCCCTCAATCGTAACTGACGAGGCACTACGATTGTTGGAATTTTGAGTAGTTCCCAAAGCCTTGCCATTGGCAATGTTGACAATCAGATAAGTTCGACCTGCAATAAGTTGATCAACGGAAGTGACAAGTTGGTATTCCTGCACGAAACTCTGAGACGAATAACTAAAAACTGCACTCACGGTGACATCGCTGGCGGGCATCTCAAAATGGTTTTCCGTAACCGTAACAGCATGACCTAGGGCATCGGTCACCACCCATTGTGTCAAGGTATAACAAGGATCCGCAGTGGCCGTCAAGTAAATTTCAGTTTCTTCAAAAGCTTGCGAGACACTGGCACTGATACTACCGTGATTTGCCTGAACCAATGTGATGGTGAACAGCTGATTCCATTGGGCATAAAGAGTTAAATCCTCCAACAAGGTAACCGTAGCACCATCAGCATAATAATCGCCAGTACCGTCAACAGTTGTGTTCCAACCATCAAAGACGAAGCCTTCTCTTGTAAAGGCATTGTTCTGCAAAGCCGTAGGCTCAAACTCATTTACGGTCTGGTCGCCCATCGTTCCTGAGCCACCGTTGGGGTTAAAATGTATGCTGTGTGTTTGTGTGGCATGAACCCTTTTATAAAGCTGAACGGGTTGCTGGTTGGTGTATGTACTTGATTGGAAATAACGGAAACGATTCTGGCCTGAATTGTTATTGAACCGCATCACAGAAGTATTTGAGACTATTTTCACACTATTAGATTCAAAAGATAGTGCGTTCAATGAAGGAGTAGTGCCAAAATTGATCTTATTACTGCCCGAAGCGCCATAAATGTACTTTCCGCTATTAGTGCCACCATTAACTTTAATGGAATACCCGCCCGACATTGGGGCTATTGTGATAGAGACAATACCATCATCAGTAATGGTGTTACTTGAAATCGGCTTGGAGACATAACCGTTTACGGCATCCACACCAGTCCAAACATAACCTGTAGTGGCATTTTGTTCATAGACCAAAATATATTCCCCACTCCAATCCGCAGGCGCAGAGGTCACTTTCACAAAATCGCCAGTGGCACTGCCTTGCACAAAGGTAGCCATCACGGTCACGTTGAAAGCAGGCATGACGAAACTGTTGCCACTGACATTGACCGTGGTGTTCATGTCACCTGTCTTGAAAACATACCACGAATAGAGGCTATAACCATTATTAGGTGTGGCCGCTAAACTGATAGTTGTACCTGACTTTGCACTTGTCTCTGAAGCATTGATTGTTCCATGGCTTACATTGCCCAGTGTTATATTATAATAAGTGTTATTCTGAACAAAGGTCGCACTAACCGTGACAGCATAACCTGGCATGGTGAAGGTACCGTTGCTGCTCACCGTGACCGTGGTACTAGGACTACCCGTTTTATACACCGTGTATGTATCAACCATATAACCAGGTTCAGGAGTAGCTGTTATGGAGACCGTAGTCCCTTCCATGGCACTTTCGGGAGCCGACACGCTACCGTGAGACAAACCTGTGGCGCATGTGATATTGTAGTACACCCCACCTTGCCAGTTTTGGTCCCAAATCATGTGGGCATATTCCGGATGGTCAATGAAAGGATTGCGATTGTTTTGGTAGCCATAAACAGCATTGTTACGAGCGATTTCCTTGTCACTCACAGGATCTTCATCACTCCAACGGAGCAGCATATTCATTGCCCAAGGAAGAATCTCCGACTTATTGGTCATGCCACTCATACCCCAGTCGCTGTCTTCATCGTAATAGCGCACGCTCATGTAGAAATAACTGCGTGCAATGTCACCCTTGTACTCGTCAATAGGTTCAAACACCCTACCCGAATAGCCGGATGTGATACAAGGCCCCAACTTAGAGCCATTTCCTGAAGTATAAATAGGCCGGTTGACCTCTCCATAAGGGTAGTTGCTGCGTTGCCCATTGACATAACCATCGGTGGGATACACATGAAAGAGGTCACTACGGGGCGTCGTGCTCTCGTTGAACCAACTCTGTGGCCAAGTATGCTCACGGTTCCAGCAGTCGCCTTCTTGTTCGTACTCACCACATAATCCTGTAGTCGGACTATACTCTATGTTAGAATAGATGTCCCAAATCTTGCCGTTGGGTTTACAATCAGTATAGACAAAGGCATTGATCAAGCCATTATAACTGACCACATGGTGGCCTTTGATGATATTGTGCAGAGCTATTTTCAGTTCGTCGCCAGTTTTTCCATTGGCATTGTTGTAATAACCATTGGGGATTTGAGCTAAAATGCTCAAGCTCGTCAAGGCGAGCAAGAAGAGTGTTGCTAATGCTTTCTTCATAATAATAGGGGTATGTTTCGATCTGAGCTACAAAGATAGGGATTATTTTGGATTCACAGTCAACAAAGATGACTTCAAAGCACAAAAAAAGCGGCAACTTACGCTACCGCTTTTACTGTTAAACACATGAAAACACATTAGTTTTCCAATGCACTGCCTTTCAGTGTCGTGTAGTTGATACGGAAGGCACCCACCTTACGGAGTTCCTGCTTCACGTCGGTGACGACACCCATACGGGTATCCTTATGCACCTTCAGAGCGGTGGTCAGCAGGGGGATGTCGGCAGGGTTACGCGAGTCACGTTCCTTCTGAATCCAGTCGGCGATGTCGGCGGGAGTGGCGAAAGAATCATCCAATTGGATACGCGATTCGGTACCGAGTTTGCTGTCGCGCGGGGCACCGATGTAGATGGAGCTCACCAAAGCCTTATGCTCGAGTTTTTGGATCTCGGTAGCTTTTGGCAGAGGTGATGCTTTCACCTTCAGTTCGACATCACGCATTGTAGTCGTGATCATGAAGAAGAATATCAACATGTAGACGATGTCGGGCAATGAAGAGGTGCTCACTTGCGGCACTTCCTTCTTTCCTTCTTTTCTGAATTTTGCCATATCTCTATCCTCCTTTACTTTTTGTAGTCAACGGGTTCGGCCTCACTGACACGCACAGGCACTGCCTCGTTGAGAGCCTTGGTTTGATCTTCAGTGAGTTGGTCGAGTGACTTATGCCAAGTCTTCTTGGCCAGTTCATCCTTCATTTCATTGAAGGCGCGTGCCAACTCATTCTGCACACTGATATACATAGCATACGAGGTGCCGCGGTCATTCTGAAGTGAAATGACACCCTTCGATGTGAGGATTTCACCAATGCCTTCACCGAAGGTCTTGGGTTCCACTTCAGGAGCGGTTTCGTCGCTTGGACGCGGGGTCATAAAGCGCTTGGCTTCGTCCTTCAACTGGGAGATATCCATGGGACGACCATTGACCAACAACTTGTCGCTCTTGTTTACCATTACATTCATCACATTTCTTTCCTTGACCTTGACATCCTCGACATTTTGCTCGACAGGAGGAGGCAGACGACGGGTAATACCGTAGTCCACATCCATCGAGGTCGTCATCAGGAAGAAACACAACAGCAAGAATGCTATGTCAGCCTGCGAACTCGAATTGATTTCTGGAACTTTTCTTGCCATGATGAATTGATTTACTTTTTAAGTGCCTTGTAAATTACAGAGAACAAGATTGAAAGAAGGGCAACACCCAGCGTGATATAGAAGAAGTTGAGGCCGAGTTCGACCCATCCATGTGTTTTGCCCGAGTATACGATATCTCCAGCAGGATAAGGTTTGGCGAAAGAGCCACTCGACATTAGATAAGCTACAACTGCAATAATAGCGAATGCAATGACGGCAATCAACAATGTCTTACCGTTGACACCTTTGACGGCAGCGGTGAAGAAGACTGAAATCAATGCAATGACAATACCAAGTATGATCAAGATGTAGCCCCAATTCAGGAATAAGTCTGCGCGAGGCGTGGGATTACCGAGGTCGAATTCCGGCTTAATCGTACCTACAACGAGGTAGAACATCACCGCAATAGCGACAGTAACCAAAGCCAAGGCCAGAAATACCCACTTTGAAATATTAAGCTTACCGTTCATGATTGATACTTGTTTTATTTATGGTTGTACTTAGCGAGAATGTCCATGAAGGAGATGGAAGCGTCTTCCATGTCGTTCACGATGCTTTCGATTTTAGCAGCGATGAAATTGAAGAAAATCTGAAGGATGATAGCGGCGATAAGACCGAACACGGTGGTCAACAGAGCGACCTTCATACCGGAGGCCACAATCTGAGGGCTCATATCACCAGCGGCGGCAATGTCGTCGAAGGCCTGGATCATACCGATAACGGTACCCATAAAACCGAACATAGGAGCCAAGCTGATGCAAAGACCAATCCAGCTCAAGCCGCTTTCGAGTTTACCACCGGCAACTGAACCGTAGGAAACGATAGCTTTCTCGACTTCATCGAGTGACTGACCATCCTGGTAACGAATGAGGCCTTGGGTGAAGATGCTGGCCACAGGACCACGGGTGTTCTTGCAAAGGTTCTTCGCGCCTTCAACGTCACCGTTCTTCATCTTGGCTTCGATGCCAGCCAAAAGCTTCTTCGAATTGGCGGTAGCCAACGTCAGATAAATGATTCTTTCAATGGAAATAGCCATACCAATCAACAGGATGATCAAAACGATACCCATGAAGGCAGGACCACCATCGATGAATTGCTTCTTGATGGATTCACGGAAAGTCGTAGGCTTAGCGTCGTTTTGAACAGCAGGAGTAATGTCTTGGACGGTTTCTGCTGCAGCAGGAGCAACTTCAGTTTGTTCAGGAGCAACGGTCTGTTCCGTTTGCTCGGTTTGCGCTTGCTCATCTTGAGCAACAACGAGATTGCTGAAGCCAAAAGTCATAAGGCCAGCAACCATGAGGAAAGCAATTAATTTTTTCATAGTTTAGCTTGAATGTTTTAATTATTACTATTATGAATTACTTTGTTCCGTTTAAACTATTCATTTCTTTCCGCGGAGAGAGCGGGATTCGAACCCGCGGTACCCTTTTGGAGTACACACACTTTCCAGGCGTGCTCCTTAAACCACTCGGACATCTCTCCAGTGCTTTCCAAACCCCTCTACCCAATCTGAAATCGTTGCCAAAAGTACACAATTTTTCATTTGGCAAACAAAAATATTTGATTTTTTATTGCAACAAATTTTCAATTGCTTGACTTATAGGTTCAAACGGTCATCTCGCCGCGGATGGAAAACTGCAGTATTTCATGGATTCTCTCCTTCGAGAGGCCTGTTCCGAGGAGATACATGAGTTTGGCGACGGCGGCTTCGGTGGTCATGTCATAGCCGCTGATGACACCGATACGGGCCATGTCGAGACTGGTCTCATATCTTCCCATCTCCACCGATCCAGCCTTGCATTGCGTAATGTTAAGGATGATAAGCCCGTTGTCGATGGCCTGCTTGAGCGCATCGAGGAACCATGAGGCCGTGGTGGCATTGCCCGATCCAAAGGTCTCAAGCACCAGCGCCTTCAAGCCAGGAGTTTTCAGGACATGGCAGACAAAATCCTCGGAGATGCCAGGGAAGAGTTTGAGGATGCCAATGTGACGGTCCATGCATGTATGCACCTTTAGTTTCTTGAAGTTGGGCTTCAGGATGCGCTCCTTATTATATTTAATGTGTATGCCCACATCAGCGAGGTTGGGATAGTTCGATGAAATGAAGGCATTGAAGTTCTCGGCATTGAACTTGGTGGCACGGTTGCCACGCAACAGCTGGTTCTGGAAGAAAATGCTCACCTCAGGGACAATCGGCGTGTCTTCGTCCTTGGCAGCGGCAATCTCGACAGCAGCCAGGAAGTTCTCGCGACCATCGCTGCGCACCATGCCCATGGGCAACTGGGAGCCCGTCAGTACAACAGGTTTATTCAGGTTCTCAAGCATGAAACTCAAGGCCGAAGCTGTATAAGCCATCGTATCGGAGCCATGAAGTACCACGAAACCATCGTAATGTTCGTACTCCTCCCCTATCTTCGTGGCCAAACGGATCCAGAAATCGGGCGACATGTTCGACGAGTCGATGAGCGGGTCGAAACTGTAGAAGTCAATCTGATAGCCAAAGTTCTTCAGTACGGGCAAGTGCGTATAGATATTATCGAAATCAAAAGGCACCAGAGCCCCCGTCTCGGGGTCCTGCATCATGCCGATGGTGCCGCCCGTATAGAGCACCAATATGGAAATTTCCTCGTTGCTTTGCATAGTGAATGCGTAATTTTGCGCCTGCAAAAGTAAGGCTTTTTTTCGCTTGTTCCACAAATTTTTAACTCCGTTGAACCAAAGATTTCATTACCTTTGCATCATGAAAGTCATCGCACACATCCACACCGACTTCCCGACCAAGTTCGGCATCCCGCGCCAAAGCGGCATCATCGCCTCGCTTCAAGGTCGCATCGTGTTCGAACCCGAATACCGCAATCCAGAAGCCGTGCGCGGCTTGGAAGACTTTTCTTACATCTGGTTGTTATGGGAATTCTCGAAGGCGGTGCGCGACACTTGGTCTCCCACCGTGCGTCCTCCTCGCTTGGGCGGCAATGTGCGCAAAGGGGTGTTTGCCACACGCTCACCTTTCAGGCCCAACCCTATCGGTCTTTCTTCGGTACAGCTGGAAAAAGTGGACCTCGACCCCAAGCTCGGCCCCGTGCTTTATGTTTCGGGTGTCGACCTCATGGATGGCACGCCCATCTACGATATCAAGCCTTATATCACCTACACCGACAGCCACCCCGACGCCGTCAGTGGCTTTGCCTCAACGCCTGCGGAATACCTTTTGGAGGTCGACTTTCCTGATGCCCTGCTTCAAAAAGTACCTGAGAGTCAAAGAGAAAGCCTCATTGAAGTGCTGGCCCACGACCCCAGGCCGCAATACCAAGACGACCCCGAACGCGTCTATGGGATGGCTTTCGGAGGGATGGAAGTGAAGTTTAAGGTGGAAGGGATACAGCTTACTGTATTGGAGATGAAGTCAAATGCGTGACTGTCGGTGCTTCGACAGGCTCAGCAACCTAGTTTTATTCTTTTTCTATTGGCTGTCCTTTGACGCCTGGCTTAAGATAGGCAGGACGGAACGAAATATCCATATTCTTCAGCTGCACAACATCTTCAGAGGGATTATAAACAAAGATTTTGACCTGTTGCGCATCACGCATCGTCGAGTCGACGGGCAAATCATAAGTTGCAAAATCCCATTCTCCTATCTTCTGGATTTGAGGTTTCACATCATAATAACTAACTATGGCGTTGTCTTGGGCAACAAGCAATTGGACGGCAAGTCGTGCATCGTGCAAAGTGTCGGCTTGTTGCATCATGAAGGCAATGTTCACGCGTTCCCAATCCGCACGAAGACTGTCGGCAGGCAAGGTCAACGCAGGACCGTATGGCGTTGCCGCATCAAGTTTGCGTATCGCTTCGCCGAAATAGTAATGTCCATCGTCACATTTCCAATCAACGCTTCGGTATTCATCGGGATAATAGGCTTTCAAGGCCTCGGCCACATTACTAGCAATGATGCGGCGACCCTCTTCGTAGTAATGTTCAGTGGTCCAGTCCTGGTCGATGAAGTTAACATCACGCACCAAGTTGAGGTTGTCAACCATGGTGACGCCCTCCAAATGACCGTAACGGTTTATCAAATAGTCGTGGTTCTGCTTCATCAGGTACATCAAGTCCTTACCCACATACTCATTAGCCTTGTCCACATTCTCCGGCATTAAATTGAAGACAAGATGCCAACCTCGTTTGCGGCTCAAAGCGACGATGTCGTCGAAGTCTTTCAAACGCGGATTGTCGTCACGAATTTGGAAGCCATAACTCTTGATGTAATGGCATGCCAACTCGGTCCATTTGGGGTCATATTCGCCTTCGTAGTTATGAAGACCACGCCATGCCGTGGCCGAATCCCATTGATACACATTGTCCCATTCAAACTCGAAGGGGAACACCAGCGGGTCTTCGCGCCAATGCTGCTTCGTCAGCGAGTCCATCTCCGCCTCACTCCTGATGGGATAAGCCTTCAGTGCCAAAAGGAAACGGTTCATCAAAGGCGGATAGTTTTCCATGAGCACCAGCTGCTTACGAAGGGGCGTCTCAAGATTGGAATAAATCCATCGGGCATCAAAAGAACGCAAGTTCATCGTCACCACCACAGTCTCAACCGGAGATTTCCTTGGAATGTTTTTCAGCATGTAGTAATAGGTCTGGGCATGCGAGGCTTCTTTGGTCATGTCGCCCGTCTTCACCCCAGGGAAATAATCGCCAAGATAGGCGCTGATGCTCCTCTTGTTGGTTTCCCAATATCCGCAGGTGATGTTCGACGACTCGCCCAGATAAACGATGCGACAGCTGTCGTCCCTCATCTTCAGCACCAGCCTGAGCACGTCGGAATGCTCAGCCACGTCCTTCTCGAAAAACCACTGGGTGTAGATCCAGTTGAGGACGAAAAGCAGCGCGGCAGCCATCAATATGCGTATCAGGAACTTCTTCATGGTCAGAACTGGAAATAGATGAAGGGGAAACTATTGACACTCGAACAGGCCACCGTCATGAAGATGAGGAGACCATAAATGAACCACCGCAAAACCAAAGGTTTGTTTTCGCACCATTGGTCGAAGCGGCTGTTGAAGAGCAACAGGTCGGAGAGGATGAAGAGACCCAAATAGAGCCACATCTCAGGTTTCACGCCGAGGCTCTCGCCGCCGCCAAAGTTGGTGACTGCCGCCACAAACATGTCTTTCATATTGGCAAAATCTGTGGCACGAAACATCACCCAAAACAGCGTAACCAAGACAAAGGTCTTTGCTATACGCAACGCGTCTAAACCAACACCCAACCACTTGGACTGCACCTCCTTATCAGGGAAACGGTTGCGCAAGGCCTTTTCGATGATATGCAATAAGCCATGGGCAAAGCCCCAAAAGAGGAAAGTCCACGCTGCGCCATGCCAGATGCCACTCAACACGAAGACCACCAAGATATTGAATGCCCAGCGCCCAAACTTGACACGGCTACCACCAAGAGGAATGTAGACATAATCGCGGAACCAAGTGGACAGCGAAATGTGCCAACGGTGCCAAAACTCAGCGATGCTCTTGGCCAGATATGGTGTGCGGAAGTTATCGCTGATGTCGAAGCCCATGAGTTTGGCAGCGCCCAAAGCAATGGTGGAATAGCCAAAAAAGTCGCAGTAAATCTGGAAACTATAGAACGCCATCGCCAGCATCACGCTCCATGAGTTGTATGCCGAAGGCTCTGCATACACTTTGTCGACATAAGCACCCAAATGGTCGGCCACCACCATCTTGATGAAGAAGCCGTAAATAATCAGGCGCATGCCTTTCGAGATGTTCTCGTATTGAAACTCCTTCTTCTCATGAAGCTGCCGCAAAAGGTTACCCGGTCTCTCGATGGGACCTGTCACCAATTGCGGGAAAAACATCACATAGAGTGAATAGTAACCGAAGTGGCGCTCCGCCTTTTGGTGGCCACGATACACCTCTATTACATAGCTCATACTTTGGAAGGTATGGAACGACAAGCCGATGGGCAAAATAATGTGGGTCACCCAATGCCGCTCGATGCCCAACTGGGTACAAAGCAGCGACAAGTTTGCCGTTAGGAAGTTCAGATACTTGAAAATCATCAGCACCATGAGCGTACTCACGATGCTGATGACAAGAAAAGTCTTCTTCAGCTTGGCTCGGTCGGCATATTTCTCCATGAGTACACCTGCCGAAAAGTCGATCACAATGGTGACAAGCAGGATGAGGATGTACTTGGGCACAAACCACATGTAAAATGTGCAGCTGGCCGCCAGCAACATCACCCATCGCAGCTTTTGTGGCAGCACATAAAAGAGCAGTACCACAATGGGCAGGAAGATAAGGAACTCTATGGAGTTGAAGACCATTAGGCCGTCGGATTATTTGATTTTCTTCACCGCTGTCTGTAAAATCTTGTCGCCCTGGCTCTTGTCGTAGACATAAACCATCAGGTAGCACTCGTTGGCGTTATAGTCGGCATTGATTTCAGTGCTATAGTTGAAATAGAAAGTGTCGTTGGTATCCACATGGAGGTCTTCGAACGCCTCGCCGTATGCGCCGTTGAGCGTGCCACGGAATACATTACGGAAATCATATTCCTTGTCGACGCCACCCGGAATGGTTTGCCAGCCGATGACATGGTCCTCAACCAGACAAGCCGTAATGTAGAATTCTCCGTCAAAGTCAACCAATGCGACAGTCTGGACACTGACCTGCAACTGACGAGAGGCTTCATCAAACTGCCGTCCCACCACAATCTCAAATGTCTGCTCTTCTTCCAAAGCAGCAGTCACAGGAGCATCGATTTGCGTCTCGTTGAGCGTGTTCCCTTCTGTCAATGCCACATGGTCGACAGTAAACAAGGGGTTGGAGTTATTGTTGTTATACCATTCGGTGCCTTCGTCGGTGAGGAAATCGGGGAAACTGCCCATAGGTTGAGCCAAGTATCCAGCATGGACGCTCATGATGAAGATATGATCCTCATCCAATTGATGTTGCAGGTTATGGGCATGCTCAGCGGCGGCAGGGCAGTTGACGCAACGAGCGCCAGTGAAGTCCTTAATCAGCACCGTCTTTCCTGTAGGCTCCACATCGCCGCCTTCCAAAACGACAGTCACAGTATAAACTGCTGTTGTGCCATTAAGTGCGGTCACAGTATAAGTCACGGGATTGGTAAAATCTTGAGCTACGCCCGAAGCGGGTTCCACTGTGGCACCTTCCGACACTTCAATGGTGGGAACCAATTGCGTGACATCCGTTTCGGCAGGAAGCACAAAGGAAATCGTACGAGCGATTTGATCGATCACACCGCTATCATCCAAAGCATCGAAACGGAACGACAGGATGTTTTTTTCGTTGTCGACATCGTGAACTACTGCCTCCACCATATATTGCGCCGTGGCACCGCTCATGGCGGTGACTGTGTAATAGACGGGGTTGGTGAAATCTTGAGCCACTCCCGAAGCTGGTTCAATGGTGGCATAATTTGAAATGATAATCGTCGGCGTCAAATGGGTCACATCCATTCCGGCAGGAAAATCCAACCTCACTATCTTGTTATCCTCGTCAACAGTGCCATAAACACTATCCACTCTAAATTCCAAAATAAATCTCTCGTCTTCAGAACCTTGAATGTAAGGCTCCTTCTCGACATCGCAGGCATTCAGACCCAACATGACAGTCAAGGCCAAGGCAAATATTCTTAAAATCTTTTTCATTGCTCTGATTTTTAGAATTTTAAACATTGATTAAAAACTCGTTGAAACGGTCAGCGAAACGCCGCTTGAAGCAGGAACCGTGCGGCACACACCACCCACGCAGACCACACCTTCGCTTTGGCGACCTGCGCTCAGCATGACACGGGTGGCATCATGGATGTAGGTGACCGTGCCCGTGAAATAATGATCGCGATACTCCTCTACAGGGTTACCATAGTTCCACTTGTCGGCGATGGAGAACGACCAATGCGGGTTGACAGAGTATTCCAGCAGTGCAAAGGCCCAATCGCCACGCTTTTGGTAGTCTTTCTTCTCGCTTTCTTCAACCTCGTAGCCTTTGTGGACTTCGTTTTCCCACAAGCCTTGCAACTCGAGGCGCAAGCTCTGGCGCTTGTTGATCTTATAGGTCACATCCATGAAACCGATATTGGCCTTCACAACAGGCGAACCAGCATGGCCTTCGATGGTCTCAATGTCGTAATACAAGTTGATGTATTGTGCGGTGAGGTGCCAGTCCTTGCTAATCTTCTTGTCAATCTCGAAGTTGATGTCGCGGAAGAAGCGGTGGTCGCTAACGGCAAAGAACTTGGAAGCATAGCCCAAAGTGCCAGCTTGGTTCAAAGCCATCTGGTTGCCGAAAGCAACAGAATCGCGGACAATGTCGTTCACCTGGCTCATGTTGAAGGCCAACTTAGTGCCATACTTACCACCAAGAGCGGTACCTCTGGGGATGGTGTAGTTGACCTGCAACTGGGCAGCCATCTCGCCATTAGGCTGCGTCGAATAGGTGTACATCGACGGCAGGCTATGTGTGTGGGTATAATTAATAGGTGGGATGAAGTTAATGTCCAAATCATTCTGCTTGCCCGTGTACATCGACTTGAAGCTCATGTTGTCGGTGCGTTTCACTTGCAACACAGCACCAAAACCCTGCTGCGAGTAACTCAGCGACGACATCAAGGCGCGGCCTTCTTTGTAAATGAAGTTGTTGATGGCCGACGGGTCGTTGATTTTGTAGGCATACTCAGTGCTGAAAGCGAAATTGCCATAACCCAAGTTGATGCGAGCAGCAGCGGCACTTACATTTTCGGGAATGTTGTAGAACGAGCTTTGGTCGGCCTGTTTTTTGCTGACAAAGCTACCGCCGAGGCTCATCTTGAACTCCGAGTCGTTAAGCGAGGAAATGCTCTGGTTGAGATCCCATTCGGCATCCACACCACGCACAATGCCACGATAGTCGTCGTTGCCCATGTCGCGTTCAAGATACGGAGCCCAGAAGAAACGCTGGCGACCATAGACGCCTTTCAATGTGACGCCTTGTGTGGGACGCAACACCACGCGTGCACCGCGCAGGGCGTTGTCCATGCCCAGCGACCATTCCTCGTAGGTACGGAACACAAGTCCGCTGCCAAACTGGTCGTAGATGTCGCCCACGGTCATGCCGATGAAGCCGTTGTCGTAGGTGGCGAAGAAGTTGGCCAAGCCCACGCCATTCAGCTCGCTACGGAAACCGTTCAGCTCGGGCATGAAAGCCTCAAAGCGGATGCCCGCCGAGAAGTCACCATTAGTGTAGTTCACCTTGCCGAAGCCATTGATGCCAAATTTCTTGCCATTTAAGTCGTTAATACCGATACCCTTGTCGAGCATATAGTATTGTGCATCGGTCTGGAAGCTGCCGCTCACCTGGCCGCCTTCAACAAACGACTGAGCACTCGCTCTGAAACTGAAACCCAGGGCGAGTGCGAGTAAAACTAGTATGTGTTTTCGCATAAATGTATGTTTTTGACATGGGACACGAGACTGCGGGACGCGGGACAAGGACTCGTGTCTCGCGTCTCGAAGTCTCGCGTCAATGAATCACTTTTTCTTCTTTGCGATTTTTAGAATCTCTTCAAAAAGGTCGTCTTCGGCCCCTTCAAAATAGCCCGTGTGTTGATACACAATCTTGCCGTTGCCATCAATCAGGAAGGTGTGCGGCGGATTGCTCACATTCATGGCACGCTTCAAATCGCCGTTAGGGTCGAGCAGCACTTCAAAGTTCCAGCCCTTACCATCAACAACTGGCTTCACCTTAGCGGTAGAGCGCGAGTCGTCAATAGAGACGGAATAAATCTTCACACCGGTCTCGTCTTGCCAGTCCGCATAGACGTCATTGAGGGCGTTGTGCTCTTTGATGCAAGGTCCGCACCAAGTGGCCCAGAAAGTGATAACGATGGGTTTGCCGTCATTGTTGAGCTTAGCAATGTTCACATCCTTACCTTTCAAATTCTTCAAGGTGATGTTCGGCAGTTCCGATTTCGTTTGCGCATGAAGGCCCGTCACCATCAGAGCCATCAGCAAAAGTGTCATGAGTTTTTTCATTGATTCAAAAATTTAATATTCAAAGATTAAAAGATTTAAAATTCGTTTTCTTCAATTTGGCAATATACTTCAAGCAGTTTGCAATATTTTTCGGCCCTGATAGCCACCTTTTTGATGACATTCGGAATCAAGACACATTCTCCAGCATTTACAAATATCGCGCCATTTTCCCAATTAAGGGTGAAATTTCCCTCCAAAGCGATCAAAATCACAAATGAATCGAGATTGGAATAGTCTTTTTCCATTTCGCCCTGTAACTGAAGCAGGTTGGTCACGAAATACTGGCAATCCACAACAGGAACTGTCTTGTTCATCACATTGAGAACTTCGATCTTGTAGTTTTCGGGCACCGTGCCATCGATGGCTTCCACCGACTGCGGGATATGCAATTCGCGGCGCATGCCGGCCACATCAATACGATCCCAGTCGTAGATGCGGTAGGTGGTGTCGCTGGTCTGTTGGATTTCGGCCACCATGATGCCAGGACCAAGTGCATGGACGCGACCTGCAGGGATAAAGAAAACATCGTCTTTCTTCACCTGCTCGTGATTCAAAACGCTTTGCAGCGTATTGTCTTTCAACACATTGACATAGTCCATACGCGTCATCTCGCGGTTGAAGCCCATGACCAGTTCAGCGTCTTGATCGGCCTGCATCACGTACCACATTTCGGTCTTGCCGTTGCCCAAGTCGCGTTTCTGGGCCAATTCGTCGTCGGGATGCACCTGCACTGATAGCCAGTCATTGGCATCAATAATCTTCAGCAACAAAGGAAATTGCTCGCCATATTTATCGAATACAGATTCACCAACCAAATCCCCCATGAAAGTCTCCACCAGGTCGTTGATTTCATCGCCCTCGAAGTCACCATTGGCGATTTCGCTCTGCTCATCCCAGATGCCTGAGAGCAGCCACACCTCGCCACAATTCGGCAATGGGCCATAGTCCATGCCCAACACTTCCTTGATTTTTCTTCCGCCCCAAATTTTGTCTTTAAAAATGGGCTTGAATTTTAGGGGATAGAGTACTGTTTGCATAATAAACTTAAAATATGGATTGTATGACTTTATCTACCATCTCGTCAAAGAAAGGTTGCTTCATTCTACTGATTTTACGGATGGATGCGGCTTGAATGAACCGTCAGGAAACAAGAAATTGATTTCTATGATATCACGTTGTGAATACTTCATACCAGATGTTTTGAGAACATTTTTGCGGCATTAGCCCTAGAAGTACAAAGGAACGCTTGTTTTTCTTCCTCTTCAGTCCATTCTTCCCACTCAGGATACGTGACAACTCCTGCTGCGATCAACTTGCGGATAAGATCTATAATCTGAGCATTTTTTTCATCGTAACTGATGGTCATAGTAGTCATAATCAATCCTCCTTTTCAGACTGCAATAATACGAAATATTTCTGACTCGGAAAGTCCTTTAGCAAAAAACACTACTTTTGCACCAAAAAATCTCATCATGCAAAACCTCATAGAATTAAGACATATCCTCCACGCCCACCCCGAGCTCTCAGGGCAGGAAGCGTTGACCAACAAAATCTTGAACGAATGGGTGAAACAGACCCAACCCGACCAAATCATCGAAAGAATAGGCGGTTATGGCTTGGCAGCCATTTACAAAGGTGCCAAGCCTGGCAAGCGCATCCTCATCCGTGGTGACATCGACGCGTTACACATCCCCGAGCCCAACGACATCCCTTATCGCTCACAAAACCAAGGCATTTCGCACAAATGCGGCCACGACGGTCATGCCACCATACTCTGCGGCTTGGCGCAATGGCTCGGCGAGCAACGTCCCAATCAAGGCGAAGTGGTGTTGCTTTTCCAGCCCGCCGAAGAAACGGGCCAAGGAGCACAAGCCATCCTCAGCGACCCGCAGTTTGAGCAAATTAAACCCGATGTGGCTTACGGGCTGCACAACCTCCCTAGTTTCGAGAAAGGTAAAATAATGGTCAAAGATGGTTGTTTTGCGGCAGCTTCCTTTGGATTGAAGCTCGTTTTCGACGGTCGTACAGCACATGCCTCGCAACCCGAGACGGGTCATAGCCCTTCGGAGCTGCTGGCACAACTCATCCACCAATTGGAGAAAAAACGCGAGCAACTGAAAGCCGTAAAACCCTTGACAACCTTTGTTATCACGCATACCACGCTGGGCGAGGAGACCTTTGGTGTTTCTCCCGGCCATGCCGAGATCTGGCTCACCCTGCGCAGCTTCAACGACAGCAACCTGGAACTGATGTCAACTGAAATCATCGAGTTTTGCCGCGCCAAGGCCAAAGACCACCTCTTCGATTTCAACTTCTCGATGCACGAGGCCTTCGCTGCCACCAACAGCGACGCCAACTGTGTGAAAACCATAGAGCAAGCCGCCAAAAATCTCGAGTTAAGTCTCGGTCACCTCGACGAGCCCTTCCGTTGGTCGGAGGACTTCGGAAGGTTTGGCAGCGTCTGTCCCATCGGTTTCTTCGGCCTCGGTTCAGGCTTAGAACAACCTGCCCTTCATGACCCGATGTTTGATTTTCCCGATGACATCCTGAAAATCGGGATGGGGATGTTTTGGGAGATAATAAGGTTGGAGTTGGAAGTTAAGAGTTAGTGTTAGTTCTATTAAAACAGGTTGCTGAGCATGTCGAAGCACCGTCAATCTATCAAGTCGGCCCTTCGACAAGCTCAGGGATCTTAACCTTTCTTTTAAACCAACCTCACAATCTCCCCTATAATCGCCCGCGAATAAGCATTCGCCACCTCAACGATGAACTTGCCGAAGTCGACGCGAGCATTGTGGTCGGCGGTGTCGCTAATGGTGCGGATGACCGTGAACGGTGTGCCAAACTCAAGGCAAACCTGTGCCACAGCCGCACCTTCCATCTCGACACAAAGCACATCGGGTAACAAAACCAAGATCTCCTCGCGTTTCTCATTGCTGTTGATGAACTGGTCGCCACTGGCAATGTCGCCGAAATACAGGGTCGGTGCGAGATTGAAATCCTTGACGGCCTCCTCGCCCACCATTTTATCAACGCCTTTATCCAAAAGGTTGGCTACCGCCTTGCCGGCCAGCTCGGTCAATTCCGGGTTGCTGTCGACATAAACACGGTTGAGCAGTGGCAACTCGAAGCGCGAAATGATGGGGCGGGCATCCAAATCATGCTGCACCAAGCGTTTGGAAATGACGATGTCGCCCACTTTGAGGCCGTCGGCCAAGGCACCTGCCGTACCAATAAAAATCAAGTCCGTCACTGCAAACTCCTGTATTAATAATGTAGCCGTAATCGTAGCCGCCACCTTACCCCATTTGGAGAAAGCCACCACACAACGCACATTGCCGATTTTGCCCACCACAAACTCACGGTTGGCAATTTTCACGATGGTTTTTTCGGTCAGCAAGGCTTTCACTTCATCAATTTCTTGCGCCATCGCGCCAAGAATGCCTATATTTCTGGTCATAGATTCAAAGATTTAAGATTCAAAATTCAAAGATTCACAATTTGGCTACTGGCCACTGGCGACTTCACGAAGAAGGAAGCTCAATGATTATCAACAAGCAGCCAGTAGCCAGAAGCCAAAGGCCAGTAGCAATTAATTTGCACGGCAAAAATAAAAAATACTACCTTTGCAAAAATTTACCGAATGAAGAAAATCTGCATTTTTTGTGGCAGCAGTATGGGGTTCGACCCGATTTACAAGGAAAAAGCAGCCGAGTTGGGCAATGTTTTGGCCGATAACAATTGTGAACTACTCTACGGCGGAGGCAATGTGGGCTTGATGAACATCATCGCCGAAGTGATGAAAGAACGCCATTGCAGGATTGTCGGGACCATCACACAACATCTGCTTGACATGCGCGTAGGCCGCCCCGACATCGACGAGCTGATTGTGGTCGAGACGATGGCCGAACGCAAGAAAATCCTTGAGGACATGGCTGACGCTTTTATCGCCATGCCGGGCGGTGTGGGGACGATGGACGAGTTTTTCGAGGTAATGGTGCTCAGCCAATTGCGCGTGTTCGACAAGCCCGTCGCACTCTTCAACGTGAACGGATACTACGACGACATCGTTCGTTTCCTCGACCGCGCCACACGCGATGGTTTCATCCACCGCGAACATGCCAACAATCTCATCGTCAGCGACGACCCGAAAGCACTGTTGGAGGGAATTGAGAACTTTAAGCCCGTTGAGCTCAAGAAATGGGTAGATGAGATTAAAGAACAAGTTTAAAGCTAATAGTTAGAGCCAGCCCCGTAGGGGCGACAGATATTAAGCAGGCGACGTAAGTCCCTGCCCTTACAATGAGAAGACATCACACCAAGCAGGCGACGTAAGTCCCTGCCTTTACAATGAGAAGACATCACACCAAGCAGGCGACGTAAGTCCCTGCTCATACACAGACAAACACCATACACCATGATCATCATAGGAATCACAGGCACCCTAGGTGCGGGCAAAGGCACCATCGTCGACTACCTCGTCAAAGAGAAAGGCTTCGTGCACTACTCAGTACGAGCCTACATCACAGAAGAATGCCAACGCCGCGGCCTTGAGGTGAACCGCGACACGCTCACCATGGTGGGCAACGACCTTCGCGCCTCGCACTGCCCCAGCTATATCACCGACCAACTCTTCGAGCGCGCCAAAACCGAAGGCAAGAACGCGGTCATCGAAAGCGTCCGTACCCCAGGCGAAATCCACTCGCTGCGCGAAAAGGGCGAGTTCTATCTCTTCGCCGTCGACGCCGACCGTAAGATCCGCTACGACCGCATCTACCTGCGCGGCTCGGAGACCGACCACATCGACTTCGATACCTTTGTGGCCAACGAAGAGCGTGAGATGACAGCCACCGACCCCAACAAGCAGAACCTCGGCGCTTGCATCAAGGAGGCCGACTTCGTGTTCATGAACGACGGTTCCATCCCACAACTGCACCAGCAAGTGGAGAAGGTACTGACTCAACTTCATGTGCGTCCTTCGTGGGACGACTATTTCCTCAACCTGGCCGACACCGTCAGCGAACGCGCCACCTGCAATCGTGGCCGCAGTGGCTGCGTCATCGTGAAGGACAAACAAATCTTAGTGACGGGCTATGTGGGCTCGCCGCGCGGACTGCCACACTGCGACGATGTAGGCCACCTCTTCCGCAAGACCATTCATGAGGACGGCTCGGTCACCCAGCATTGTGTGCGCACAGTCCATGCAGAGCAAAACGCCATCTGCCAGGCTGCCCGTCGTGGCATCGCCTTGGATGGCAGCACTTTATATTGCCGCATGACCCCTTGCCGTACCTGCGCCATGCTCATTATCAACTGCGGCATCATGCGCGTGGTGTGCGAGCGCCGCTACCACGACGGTGCCGAGACCGAAGAGATGTTCCGCACTGTGGGCATCGAGTTGGTCTATAAATACGACGAGGTGCAACAATACGAAGGGCAGCGTTGCGACAACACCGATCCATTGAAATAATACAAACTAAATAATAGACTTATGAGAAAACATTTATTCCTTTTCTTGGCTCTGGCTTTTGCAATGCCCAGTGCCATCCAAGCTCAAGCGCCACGCGACATGTGGGATTTCGTGAACTCTTTCTCATGCTCCACTGGACGCCAACATGGCGTGGTCTACGACGGTGAGTACATCTACACCAGTGCTTGGTGCAAGTCGTCGACGGTGTTGTCGATGTTCTACAAATACGACCTTAATGGCAACCTCATTGAAGAATTCGACGTTCCTGGAATCGAAAACTCCGATAACTACATGCGCGACATGACCTATGACGGACAGTATGTCTATGGCTGCGATGCCCATTCCAGCACAATTTGGTGTTACGACCTTCGCAACAAGACTCTTGTCGGGCAGATTAACACAACTTTAAGCGAGCTGGGCATTTGCACCTACGATCCCGTTTACGACGCCTTTTGGGTCGGCGAGAGAGCCACGGGCAGCAGTCCTAACCTTCATCTCGACCTCAAGCTTGTCGACCGCAACGGCAGCATTATTAGGACCGCGACAGCACACAACCTCGGTGGACATACGGTGCATGGCACTGGCCATTTCACCGATGAGGATGGCACAACCCACCTCTATTTGTTTGCCGTGGAAGGCTTCACTGCCCATGTGTTCGACTACAACATTGAAGCCGACAGCATGGAGCCCAACTACATCTTCGACTTCTCCGTGACCCCTGGCTGGGGAGCGGCAAGCAGCGCGGGCGGCGCTTTCATTGGCGAATGCGATGGTTCCATCTGTTTCTTCGGCGATGTGGACAGGAGCCCCAACCTCATCGGCATCTATGCCTTGGGCAACTACACTCCCACGCCTCCCACACCACCTGAGGGCGACATCTTCTTCGATTTCAACGACGGCATCATGCAGTGGACCACCATCGACGGCGACGGTGACGGATACAACTGGGAGATGCGCCAAAACTGGGGCAACAACGAAAATCCGTTTAGCGTGACCTCGGCATCGTATGATGACTTCAACGGAATCACTCTGCATCCCAGAAACTTTTTGGTTAGCCCTTACAAACTTGATTGCGAAGAGATTTCTTTCATCGCTTGCGCACAAGACGTTACACATCCTGCCGAGCACTTCGGCGTGGCCGTCTCGACAGAAGGCAACACCAACGCCGATGACTTCACCATCGTGTGGGAAACCGACATGACCGCAAAAACGGCCGGCGCATGGCATTACTATGATGTAGACCTCAGAGCCTACCAAGGTCAGGACATCTATGTCGCCATCGTCCACTTCAACTACTCTAACCAGTTCATGCTGAACATTGATGATGTCACGCTGTACAGAACCTATGACAACGTGGCTGAAAACACAATACCCATACTTTCAACCTATCACAACCACTCCGAAGGTGACGTCATTGTTGAAGGCACAGGAAAACTCAGCGTCACGAACGCCCTTGGTCAACAGATGCTCAACCGTGACATCGACAAGCAAACGACACTGGCTTTGCCTGTCGGATTGTATTTCATCAGATTAGAAGACAAAGAAGGTGTTTCCGTGAACAAACATATGGTAAAGCGAGTCATGCCAAAGCGTTGGACACTTATGATCAAAAACTTCATCTCATTTGAGGTGGTTTTTTTTATTCTTTAAACTCTCTTTCTCACCAGCCTCAAAATCAAGACTAAAACCAAAAAGGCTATCAAAAGGGGAGTAAAGTGACCTTCTAAAGGTCGATGGTTATACATTAATTGTTTTGGTATAAAACACGGTGACTGAACATATTTTTTCCCATCTAGAAACAACTGAAAATTATTCCTTCACAACTTTATCAGTATACAATCTCCCATCTTTCATAGTTATATTAATCAGATATTGGCCGACTGTGAGGCTTTGCAGCTGGAGTTGTTCCAAGTCATTGCACTGTTTATGCAACAATCTGCCTTGCAAGTCATAAACCTCAATTTGAGCAGGATTTACATCATTGGAGTATTGAAAACTAACATGGTCGTGTGCAGGATTTGGAATGAAAGTATAAGGACGGACATCCTCAACGCTAATTTCGTCAGTTCCTACGCTTCCGTCAGGATTGATTTTGAGGACAAACACGTCATAACAATAGTTACCTGTCATATCATAATGTGTTCCTGTTACAATATAGCCTCCGTCTGAAGTGGCTAATGAGGTATATCCTAAAAACGCAGTTCCTCCTTTCAAATACCTTTTCTGCCAAACAATGTTCAAATCTATGTCAGTTTTAGTAACAATCAGATGCAACCCCGGTCTATACGACATATTTGGGTAAACCACATTACCATTACTGCATTGATACAGATACCCATCGTTATTATAATCTACAGACCTAAAAACAGCAGGGATTTCTATTGAGTCATTTTTATATTCTATAATAATGCTGTCTTGAAGCAGATTGAAATCAGGGTCTGCTTTTAAAAGTATTACAGATCTATCTTCCCATATCAGATTGCCATTTGTATAAATCTCCTGTGAATCCAATTTTGTTGATATTGCATAATTCCCATCTGGCAATGGTGCCATCATACATTCAATGGCATTCATTGTAGCTGAGAAAACAGTACTCCCTTCCGTATGCCAACGGTTAAAGTATCGGCTTCTTACAATCCTTAAAGAACTATCAAAAACATGCACACCAGACATTGCCAAACTTGAGCCACTAGTTCTTGCATACATGCCAAAATGATTGGGATTGCTTCGTATATTAAAAAGATTATCCATAAATAGTATTGAATCAGAGTTGCATTCCTGATACCGAACAACTCTCCCCTCTTCAGAAAGCCGTGATAAATAAGTCTCTCCTTGTTGGCCTAAAGTTTTGAATATCAAAGCAGAAACAACACTATTGTTTTGGTTTAAAAAGCGAAACGAGTATAATGCTTGGTCCGAAAATGATATCGTTTCAATACAACTATCCAAAATAGTCAAATTGCTATCAATCCATATAGTGATGATGGCTGCATAATCATTGTTTTCAGGAATGCATACGCCAACTACCTTGTAACAATCTTCATTGTTCAACGGAAAGATGTTAGTTAATTTGACAGTAGTATCTTGCATTGAGAAGTCGATTTCATTCACGAAAATGCCTTCGTTGTCAATCTTGATAATCTTCGATGACATTCCTTCGTTCTCAAAGGTGGATATCAGGAAACCGCCATCAGAAGTTTCCACTATGTCGGAAGGTTTCATAGACCTGCCTTGTGCATCTTCCATAATGGAAAGAAAACCCTTTTCTTGAGCAGACAAATATAATCCACTCAAGAAAAGGGAGGAAAAAAGAATGAGTTTCTTAATCATTCTAAATGTTATTATCGAATGGATGTATCTGGGACACATTCGAATGTACCATACATAAACTTAATGTAATGACATTCTCCGCTTCTGTTTTCATCATATCCCAAAATTTCATCCCAGTCATACTCACAAGAAATCGGTATTTTATCAATGGGTGTATAATGGTGAATAATTTCCATGCTTTTGCTGAGATAATAATTCATTTCATCAGGAGGAATACATCCGTCATCTGTATGACGTTCGTAAAGTTTAGAGCCGCATGGACTATTTTCGTCATCAAGAAATGGGTCTATTAAACCTGGACCAACCCAATACTCATCAATATCATATAGATATGAGCGATAACCAGTTCCGCAACCATATTGAGGTATTCTGTAGTTCGCCATTCTTGTAAGCTCAGTCGTGGCCCCTCTTCCGATACATTCGCCAGCGTATGCTCCACATTTGCCCGAATATTCGTTTTCATACCAATAGTCGGTTTCACCGAAAACAGGTGGCCAAACAGGCTCTATCAGTCCTCTTATACTTGTTACCATTTGCACTGTAGTGTTTCCAACTTTACTATCATTCTTGATCTTGGTTTGAATGACAAGAATACTTTTCTCTGGCAAATCACATGAGGCAAATGCCTCTTCAACATTTTTAGAAAAGACATAAAACACTTCATTGAGTTGTGCAAGGGTCACCTCATTTTCATTTGTATGAAATTCGTAGCAAAATGTGTCACGCTGTATGTCAGTAATCATGTGTCCTGCATCACCGTACGTATAGTTAAGAACAGCCTCAAGATGCCAACGGGCATCTTCCATTGAGAGTGTCTCATCACCTTTCAATGCGGACTGCATTTTTTCTTTGAATTGTTCCAAATAGGTACTTATATCATCCTCCTTTGTAACAGTTACCATTTCACTATTTGTTTGTGCGAATTTCGTTTCTTTTTCTTTCGTGCACGCGATAATAACCGCTGATAACACTGCTAGAGCTAAGACTCCTAATAATATGTAAATTTTCTTCATTTTTTTGATTTTTAAAAGTTTCGTGTTTTGTTTTATATTTAATACTAATCCGTTACAGTAAATTCACCGTAATACTCATCCCCATTAGGAAGAGTGAAGTTGATGATGTAGTCACCCGCAATAGGGAGGTAGAATTGGATGCCGTTGGGCGTAATTGTTAATGTTGCGTCTACAGGAAGGTTTGTGCTTGTGGTCACCTCTGCATAAACTTCTCCGATATTTTCATAAAATACTATAGTAAGTACATTGTCATCAATTGAAGGATGAATGGAACCGCTTTTGTCCAATCCACTTAGCGAACCTGTACTCTCTTTAATGTCAATCGGTATTCCGTCTTCTTTCATTTTCCTTCCGGCCGCGCCGCTGGCGTGGCATAATGCTCCCGAAAGAACGAAGCAGAGCATCAGAACTAATGGCATTGTTTTTTTCATTTGTATTATTGTTTAAAAGTCACGGTGGCAAAATTAGGAATCAAATAAATGCCGACAGATTCAAACCGTTTGCATTTTGTTTGCATCTTTTGAAATGCTACATATAAATTGATAATCAATTTATTATAAACTAATTAAGGGTCATAGAGAGACAAAAAAAAGTTAATCTTAACACTTTAAGCATGATTATAGGCCAATATTCTGACAAACTCAGGCAGAGGAATATCGGCCTTAATGGCTTTTTGCATAAGCTCGACATGTCTGTAAAGGGTTGAATTATGGCGTTGTTGCAATATAGCAATCTGTTGATTGTTCAAACGAAGCAAATAGAGGTAACACATCTGGAGATCTTTAGGATTAATCTTGGGAAACATAACTGCCAACTGTGTCCTAAATTCGGGAAAATGTTTGGCTACGGCCTCTCCCAACAAAACACTAGTCGTCTCGTCAAGTGCTAAGTAATAATAGTCACCGTACCTACTTCTCGCAGAAAGAGGAAGGCCACAAATACTATCAACAATATCACGACAAACTTTTTCGTTGAAAAAGTCCTTCTCATGAAACCCTTCCATCAATTGACGATGCTCCTGCTCCTCCTCCAAAGACTTCACTTCGTCCTCCTTGTTTTTCAAACAAAACAACAAAGATTTCTTTTCTTCATCGTGAGCCTTCCTTCCCATCTCCAACTCAAACTCATGCTGTTTTCGCGTTTGCTCTATCTCTTTCTCCGACTGGGCTTGCTGGTTCCTCAACTCCCTCTCATGTCTTCTCGCCATCTCTTCCACCTTCAATTGGTGCTTCTTTTTGACCTCCTCCAAACATTGTTCAGCTTCCGTTTGCAGTCGTTCCAGCTCTTCCATATATTGTTGTTCTACCTTTCCAAGCATACGGTCAGCTTCAACGCACTGCTTTTTCAATAATTTCTTGCTTCTCATTTTCACCACAATGAAAATAGACAAAGCTATCCCAATAACAACGGGTACAAAAACACCACTGATTTTCTGGATAATCTTCTCTCGTGCTTTCTTAGCATTAATCTCTTGTTTCTGATATATATAAGTTTTGTACAAGTCCTCAAGTTCTGAAACCAAGGCTTTGGTTTCTCCTTCCGATTTCTTATGTTCTGCCAAAAAACGCACACATTCATCAGCTTTTTCTCTATTTCCAATGCTGTCATATATTACACGCATAATCTCTGCTGCACGGGTTTTGGATACTATGTTCGTTTCATTCTGAAAAACGGGAATAAAATAGAATAAAGCTGAATCATAGATTCCCATTCCATTATAGATAGCACCAATGGTCAAAAAACGATTTAGTTGTTCCTCTTCTGTTTTAGCTTGTGCAACTTCTTTTCTCAACTCGCCCATAACTTGTTCTATTCCAATCCCAAACTGATAGTCACATAAGGCCTTACTTGATACCATATCTCTATAGAGCAGATTGTCATGACTCTTCATTCCTTCCATCGCTTGTTCAAAATACAATCTTGCGTTTAGTATATCGTTCTTTTTGTCATATTGCTTTCCTATACGGTAAAGTGTATTGGAAACACATTCAGGCGAAGTTGGTTCTATTCTGCAAAAGATTAATGCATTCTCATAACACTCAATTGCAGGATCCATCATAAATTGTTCAGAAAAAAGTTCTCCTATGCGGTTGAAGGTAAATGTCATAAACTTCGCCTTATTCCCCGTCAGTTTCTTCACCTCAAAATGTCCTTCCATCACTTCTAAAGCTTTCAGGTATTCCCGGCAAGCCTCCACCAGACTATCATTCTCGTAATAACCTACGCCATTGATATAGTGTACGCGGGCATCCAAAAAAAAGTAGTTTGTGTTGACGTGAGATGCCGCGTCTCTACCACACAACGAATCGAAATAAAACACGGCTTTCGACAAATTCGAACGGTTACTTTGCTTACAATCATTTTTATACAGAAGCTCCGAAATCAACATCTGGCAATAATGCCTGTTGAATTTGTCAAGGTTGACGGCCCGAGGGGTAATCACAAATTTCAATAATTGGGAGAAAGCACTGTCGGGATGGTGCCACATCAGACTATCAATAGCAGACAATTCGGGGGATGGAGTTTCAATAGGCTCAAAAACCTCCTTAGATGGTTGACAGGCAAACATCATCGCCAGCACGAATAAATACCCTATGATAACAAGATGTTTCATCTTAGCAAAAAATGTTTTTACTATATGTTAGACTTTTTTCCCAACAAAACGCACTACAATCCACAGAACAGCGGAAGCCATCAAAAAGGCCACCCAAGATGGCAGCCCCAATGCCGTAGGCAAAACGCCCAACAGCAGCGCCACGCCACCTACAGTAAGGGCGTATGGCATTTGCGTCCTCACATGCTGCAAGTGATTGCAACTCGATGCCAAGCTGCTCATGATGGTAGTGTCGGAAATCGGGCTGCAGTGGTCGCCCATGACGGAACCCGCCAGCACCGAAGCCACCACATTGTAGAACAAAGGCATACTGGCCTCCACCGACAAACCCTGTTCCTGACATAACAGCCAAGATGATGGCAAAATCAAGGGATAAAGGATGGCCATGGTGCCCCAGGAAGTTCCCGTCGAGAAGCCTATCAAGGCGGCCAAGATGAAAGTCAGCACGGGCACTGCCATGGGTGACAGCGACCATTGCACCAACAACTGCGAGACAAATTCGGCCGTATGCATATCTTTGGTTACCAATGCGATGGACCAAGCCATTGTCAAAATCAGCACCGCATTGAACATCGATTTGAAGCCCTCCACCATCTCCTCCATCACCTTGCCGAATTCCATGCTGCCACGCAACAAGGTCACCACGATGGCTGTGAGCAGCGATGCCAACGAAGCCCAAAGCAGAGCTTTGTAAGAATTGGCCGCCCCAATAGTCGCAGAGAGCTTGGAGAAGAATCCCATCTCTGACTGCCACACCGAGGTGTCATAACCTGTGGCAATCAGGCCAATGATGGTGCCAAAAATCAGCACAGTCAACGGAATCAAGGCATCAATGATATGGGCAGGTTTGGCCACGTTGTTCGTCATTTCCATTTCCATCAACGAAGTCTGACGCGCCTTGCGTTCTGCTGTCAGCATAGGACCAAATTCGCGGCCGCTGAGAATGATCATCAGCACAAAACCGAGAGTCAAGAATGGATAGAAACTGTAAGCCAAAGAATGGAAGAACACCGAATAGGCCGAAGCGTTTAATCCAATCGCGCTTATGCCATCCTGTATATAACTCAGCTCGGCACCAATCCATGTAGTGACAAAAGCCACCGCCACCACAGGCGCTGAGGTGGAGTCGACGATATAGGCCAGCTTCTCACGCGATACCTTCAGCTTGTCGGCAATGGGACGCATGGTGTTGCCCACCACAAGCGTGTTGGAATAGTCATCGAAGAAGATACAGAGATCCATAAAGAAAGTCATCAGCTGACCCGAGCGTGGTCCTCGTGCCCGTCGCGATAGCCAGTTGACCACGCCCTGCATGCCACCGTTGGCCGTGATGATGCGCACCATGCCGCCAATCATCATGGTGAAAACGACAATCGTCACATGATCAGCATCAAAAAGTGAGCCTACGACATAAGTATCCACCACGCGCAGCGGCCCGCCACCCAAGGCCGATGCTGGGCTGGCTCCTCCATACAAGGCCATGAGAAAGGTACCCGTCAGGATACCTACAAATAGCGATGAAATCACCTCCTTTATTAATAAGGCCATCACAATGGCTACCAAAGGCGGCAAAACCGACATCCACAGCGGCATCGTACCAGCCACTGGGCCAAAAACATACAGCAGTACCATGCCCACAATCAGGACAAGCAGCACTGCCAAAACACTCCATTTCTTCTTCATGATGTGCAAAACAAAGCCCAAAAATACAATTTTTTGCAGAAAATTCGTTTAATCAAAACAATTTGGTCTTATTTTTGCACTATATTCTTATTTGGACATTAACAAACAACCATAAATCTACTACAATGAAAAAAACACTTTTGATTGCCTTGTGCAGCATTGCTGTCATCTTTACAGCCTGCAAGAAACCCGTAGAACCTACGCCCGAGCCTGTTGACTACACCCCTAATTATGTCGGCAACTACCTCGGCCAGTTCACGCTCGCCATCACCTCGATGAACAACCAACCGCAAAATGGTATGAGCTTTCCCATCGAAAACATCGGGATGGAGATTGCAAAAGCTGAACAATTCAACGCCATCACGGCCAAGGTGACTGTCGACAACGAATCGCACCAAACCTCAGGCACCGCCACTGAAGAGAAAGCCGACTTCGAGACTATCCAAGTCATCATCGACAAACCCGATCAAAACTACTATTTCAATTTGGCTCTCAAGATGGAAGGTAAAAAAGCCGTAAGCGACACCTTAAACATCGTCGGCTCCTTTACAGGCAATGGTAAAGCCACCTTCCCCACCCCACAAGGACCTGTTGAACAGAATTTTGAGGAAGTCTCAGGCACAATAAATGGAAAAATGATAAAACAATAATTAAAACCACCTATCATCATGAAAAAAAACATTTTATTCCTGGCTTGCTGCATCAGCCTCATGCTCTTTGCCAGCTGCAAGAAAGACCCTGTTGCTCCCACCATTAGCTTAATACAAGGCGAGGGCTATCTTACCGAAAACGCCCAAGTGTATTCGGGTGACGAGATTATGGTCGGTTTCTCCTGCACAGGTGAGAGCTTGACCAAAATCGAAATCGTACTGTCGCAAAACGGCACTATCTTGGACAGTTATACCGAAGACTGCACCAGCCAAAAGAACGAACCAGTGCCTCCTTACCACTGCGAACACAGTTTTACCATTGAGGCCATAGGCACTGTCAACATCAAAGGCACCGTGACCGATGTCAACGGGCTGACAGCATCGAAAAACTTTGACATCCACTTCAACGAGAAACCCAACGCAAAGTTTATCGGACATTACGAAGGCGATGCCCTATTCACTGGAATCATGAAAGCCGAAATGGCGGGCTTAGATCCAGTGGAACAGGAAGTCACTGATAGGGCTGTTCCCGTCATTCTCGAACTCAGAGCTGGCGAAACTATGACCGAGGTGATTGGAAATTGCAAAATCAACAACCAAGATATGGAGTTCAAAGGCACGGTAGAAGGCAACAAGGTGACCTTTGAGGCAGTCAACACAACGGTCTCCTACAACTATGAAATGAACGGGCTCAATATCCCACTTGAAATGAATGTCACCTACGCTGTGGCAGGCACACTCGACAATAAGACCTTGACACTCAATGGCAACTGTAACGGTGAAGGCGAGATTCACCTCCTAATCTATAATGGCACCACTTCCATTGACGGCACCATTAGTGGTAGCCTAGAGAAGCAATAACCACATTTTGAACAAAACGCATCATGCAGAAAAAAGTTCCATATAGAAGCATTGCGGCACTCGTCGCAATGCTTCTGTTGCTTGTAGCGGGCGTCGGCTGCCACCCCACCAAAGGCATTGACCTCCTTTCGATGGACCTCGAGCAATACCAACCCGTGGAAGAATTTGCTGAGGCCTACGAAGCCCTCAGTAGCCAAGAGCAGCTATCCTCCGACACTCCCTACGACTTGGAACAAACCATCCGCGTCATCAATGCGATGGAGCTGGCACAGATGCATGCCGAGAGCTTCGACGAATTCCTCGACTACATGGCCAAGCAGGACTACTCGGGCGTGGCTCCCGATGTGCTGGAAGCCAAACGCAAACTGTTTCCCCTGCTCGAATACACATACAAGCTGCAGCAACAAGACGAGCAGTTGAACAACATCTGGATGCTGATGCGTAGCGTGGCCCGTGGCAGTGAGAGCCTGATGGACGACACTTCTCTCGTCGAGCTGATCATGATGATGCATAGCGACATCTTCGCCCTCTTCCACTTGGCCACGGGCGGTAATGTCGAAAAGAGCCTCAACGAAGCCTTTGAGCAATACGAGAATGACACCAAGCTGAAAGCTCAGGTGCGTGAAGACCTCGACCGCCTGCGCGAGTCGTACCGCAAGTATTTGGAGTATTATGTTCCCATCTACAAGAAGTACATGGGAGAATACGACGCCCTGTGCGTTGAGAAAGACCAAGCCTACTTTGACCTTTATGGCGGTAGGGCTGACGATGCCTTGCAGCATACCCAGAACATCCTCAACAAATACCCTGACAACGCAGAGGCCATGCTCTTGCAGTCGATGGGGCTCATTTTGGAGAGTGCTTCTGAGGTGCAACCCAAGCCCAGCATCAGCATGAACGATATTGAGACCGGTCAGCCGCGTCCCGAAAACGAGGAAGAGGAACTGCCACAACTGCCGATGAGCGTGAAACAGCGCCAGGCCGACGACATGCTGAAACGCTACACCGAGCTCTACCCCACCCGCACCGCTCCAGCACTTATGCTCGAAGGCCTGCTCTATCAGCAGCTGGGAGACCAAAACACCGCCATGCTGCGCTTCGATCAAGCCTCGGTGGAATACCCTCGTCAGGCTGAACGACTCACCGACATGCTCGATGCCTACAACATGCGCACCTACTTGACCAAGACCCCTGAGGGACAATACCTGCGCCGCCTCTATGCCTCCACCATGGAAGGCTATGGACTCTTCAGCCCCAATTTGCAAAAGGCGCGCTACCACGCCAGCCAAGGCGACATGGACGAGAGCCGCAAGGAAATCTTCAACCATTTCTTCCGCCGTGGCAATCAAGGCATCTACGACGAACTGCTCTCCGACATGCAGTTCTGCGAGGAGAACCTATACGGTCCCTTTAAGAGTCTGCTCATCGAGCAGTCGTACATCGACGTCAGCGTTGAGCCCACTTCGAGCTGGGTTTTCTGGAAAGACAAGAACGAAGTGCATGTCAGCCTCAGCAACCGTTCTGATTTGCGACTCGAGAATGTGCGCGTCTTCCTCTGCATCCACTACACCGACATGTACAAGGACGAATACGATGTGATAAAGGTTCCCAAGACCCTCAATGTCATCGAGCCTCACACTACCGTCGACCTCGATGTCGTAGAGTTGAAATACCAAGACAAAGACTACGATGACATCACCCGCATTCGCGCCATTGCCATGACCGATGACCGCATCTGCTGGATTGATGAGGTGAAATACAAAGAGGCCAAGGCCCTTGCACCCAACCGTGGCGACAACAGTAACCTTAACCAGTGGCAACAGCGCGACCGCGAGGAATATCTCAGCAACTACTCACTGGAACCTCTGAAACTACAAAAAGCTTTGCGCACAGGCATCATCGTGCTGCCTCCCGAAGTCGACCCGACCGAAGAGAAAAGCGCCTGGAAATCCATCAAGGGCTGGGTCAGCCACCCCGACAACACACTCAACATCGAGTTGCCGCGCACCCTCGTGATGGCCGACCCCGTGTTCTCCATCAGACCCTTGGATGCCAATGATGCGCTACAGCCCGATGAGAACTACCTCTCAGGCACATCCATCCACCTGCACTTCGACTACGTGCCCGAGCTGGACGAGGTCTTGCCTCTTTACATCTACACTGAGGCCGCCGACTTTAGGGTCGACATCCTCTATCGCGGGAAGGGCTCCACCGTGCAAGCTGTTACTATACTTAGGCAATAGTATAGGCCGTGTGTCGGAGACACACCATTCTATTTACCCCACATATAGTGTGGGGATGAAACTCATCGAGGTATCTCTATGGCGTGTTGGAGACACGCTACTCGGGTATAGAGCCCGTATAGCTGACTCATACTGATGTGACAGAGTGGGACTGCTCCTATGACCCCACACTGCAGTGTGGGAAATGAAAAAAGGATGGTCGTGACCATCCTTCTCATTGGTAGGCATTGGTATCGAAATATCGAACCGATTTGTGGAGGATTTTGTCAAAGTTCACGAGTTTTACCTATGTCTAAATCAAAAGCAAGAGAACCGAGTTTCTCGATAGGCAAGACCCACCTACACCCCCATAAACACACGCTTTTTTATACGTTATCCCCCTTAATTTATTGGCCATTGGAGTAAGCATAATAGGCCATACACCTGTTTAACGTATTGGTTTTCTTTGCGTGTAGGAAAAATTTTTTCCGCTACTACTCTTGCTTTTTCCACTTGTCCTACTATATATTATATACGGAGCAAGCACTAAAGCGCTTGATAACTATGAACAACTACAAAAGACAATACCGAGAATTAGACCAAGAGACGAAACAAAAAATCAGCGACAGCAGCCGCAACAAGCCCAAGTCCGAAGAGCATAAAAAGCGCATCAGCCAAGGGATGTTGAAGTATTGGGAAAGTGTACCACACCGCCCCGAAGAGAATAATGAAGTATCACCCTTTTAACAGATGCCATGCCATGAAAGAGACCACATTCAAATTGACGAGTTGAAAATTTGCTACACAGCAGAAACCGACAGCCTAAATGAGTTGTTGAGCATGGAAATAGGCTCACACCTTGAACTACATGGATATAGTTTTCACCGAATTGTTAGCGACCGATTCCGCTACTACTATGAAGTTTGGGATGATGATGAGCAGGTCGCTCAACTCAAATTTGGACTATACACCGACCTATCCGAGACCAAGCACTATGTCTATTTTAAAGTCAGCAACCATGTTCTATATAGACCAAGCCAACTAAAGACCATTTTGGAACTGCCAACCAAGTTGAATTTTGATTTTAACAACTACACCGCTATTGATTTGGCCATTGACAGCAACGTGAACTTCACTTCTTTAATCAAGCGAATGATGAGAGACAAGAACGTTACTACTATCATCAATGGCAAGGCCGTTAAAGACAGAAAACAAGTGTTGCAAGGGGTCAGTTTTCAATACTCCACAAGTCTTGACCGACTGAAATACGTTTCCATCACCATCAAGCAGAAAAAGGCCATTAGCAACAAGCAACACGGCATCACCATTCAAGCCTACGACAAGAAAGCCGAGATTGAACAAAACTCCGACAAACACTATATCCTTGACTTCTATGGCCACCCAAAACGACTTTATAGGCTCGAAGTACGCTTGCATTACCAAGAACTGAAGGACTATTTCAGCAGGGTCAATGGAGAGCCAATATATGAAACCTTGACCAACCAAGAACTACTGCAAGCCATGTTCTTCTATCACCTTTCAGCGGTGTTGAGATTTACGCAAGGCCGCAAGAAATTGGATTGGCAGACCCTTATAAAGTGCAATGGCAGGGTATAGATTAACAATATCCCCTGCCACTACACATTATGTATTAGTTTTAATTGACTTTCCTGAATTCATATCTGCGGACATTACGAACTCTACCTACATCATGGAATTCATACAAACCTTCTTCATTGGGCAACGAATAACCATCCTCGAACCATTCTTCTTCGCACACCATTGTTGAATTGGTCATTTCTTTAATAGTCCACTCAATTGTGCAATCGGTATATCTCATCTTTAGATTGTCATCTACAATGTCATAAGTGGCAATAACAATGCCGTCTGACTTCCACCACATCCAATCCATTGAAACCATTCCTTCAGAAGTGAACCTAAAATTCTCATAATCCTCATAATTGTAATCTTTTTCTAAAATAAGCGTACCTATTGAGTCGTACAAATACAATGCGCCTTTTGTCACTTTCCAATCACCGACAATTTTAGTTTGATAACTGACACTACCGCTATTGCCACCATTGCCGCCATTTTCGGGGTCTTTCGTGCAGGAAGTCATAATTGCCATACTCAAACCAAGCAGGAGTATTACTGCATTCGTTAATCTTTTCATAGTGTGTTAGGTTTTAATGTTGAATAATTTTCAATTTGGTTCCCTAACGGCTCAAATGGGAAAACTTTAAACCACAAAAAAAGTGGAGCCATTCATCTTTGCCCTATTTCGATAGTGAAGGGCTTGGACTCCCTGTATAGACAAAATAAGGTTTGACAATTGCTCCACAGGGATGTATCGTGTAATTAAACGACTACAAACCGATGGAAGCAGTCATCTTCTCCTTATTCCAATTCTATACAGCAAAAGTGTCCAAGTTTCACTATAAAGGAATAAAGCGAAAAATGCGCTTTCTTCACCAACTCGATTTCTCCCGAATTGGTAGCGCAAATATACGAAGAATTTGGTTATTGCAAGAAAAAAGTGAAAGAGAGTGTTTATTTATCAGCCTTTTCCAAGTCGGCGACTATCTTTTTCAAATCAGTCACCGAACCAACGTGAATTGGAGTGTCACCATTAACCGAGACGAAACCATCTACTAATGGTGTAGCCTTGTATGTCTTGAACAATTCGGGAACCGACACGTTTAGGCCATCGGCTATGGCCTTCAAGGTGGAGTATTGTGGATTCCCTTTTAACGAGCGTGTAAGCGTTTCTCGTTTTACGCCTATCATATCGGCAAAGTCCTTCATCAAGATTTTGCGCTCCGCCAAGAGTTCTTTTACTCGCAACTCGTTTTCAATGTCAATGGTGGTTTTCTGTTTCGACATGTCGATAAAATTGGGTGACAAAGTTACCAAAATTTTGATTCCAATTGGCAATTTGATATAAAATGTATCGCAATAAGAAAATAATTGATAATTTATATCAACCGTATTGATTTATTATGTATCTTTGTAGCACGAAAACAAAAAGAAAGAGATATTATAAATCACAAACCTAAACACCATGAACAAAACAAGTCTCATCTATGGAAGGGTCTCATCAGAAAACGACCGCCAATCAACAGACCGCCAAACGTATTCTCTCACCAATCTCATCAAGGCCAATGGTGACATTCTCGTTCACGAACCATTCACTGAACACATATCGGGAGCCAAGGCCAACAGCGAAAGGGCAGCACTCATAGAGTGCCTTAATTACGCCAAAACCAACAAGGTAGATATAATCTATTTTAGTTCCGTTGACAGGATGGGCAGAGCCATTTGGCAGGTGTTGGAAAGCATCAAGTTCTGTTTGGATAACCACATCAATTGCTACTTCCAAAAGGAGCAGATGGGGCTATATCTCGAAGATGGTAGTGAAAATCCGTTCCTCGCCATTTTCATCAGCGTTATCTCCACTTGCGCAAGCATCGAAAGAGACAGCATCAAGTTTCGTCTCAACGATGCAAGAGCCAAGAAAATCGCAGAGGCCAAAGCATCGGGTTTGACACTTGCCCAAGCAGGTTTTGGCAGACCAAGTGGAGCAGTCAAGTCAAGGGAGAAGAAGGAGACCGAGTATGCCAAGGTGCTGAAAAGTCTCAAGCAAGGCAAGAGCATCAGAGACACCGCCAAGTTATGTGATGTGTCCGTCTCAACGGTGAAACGGCTGAAAAAGGAGTTTGGCCTATGAAGTCCAAGTTAATCAAAGACTATTGTGAACCAAGCAAAATCAAGTTCATGGCTATGCTCAACGATTATTTTGAACCCACTTCCATTTTGACCCCTTTGGTTCTTACGAGGATTTTTTGTATATTAAGCAAAAGGCACATCAGCAATAGGGCTATGGCTCCCCCGCCTATATAAGTCTTTGGCTCCCCATTGGAGCAAAGAGGCAAAGCAGCCATATAAGCAGACTTGTTCTGCACGAATAACCCACTTATTAAATGTTTTCCAAAAACGAAGTAACTGATTATGAAGAAGATTTCCACAGATTAGGAATTACAAACCAAGAAACCATGTTGGGGATATTAAACACCCTTGACGAGATTGCAGAAATAACGTATTACATTGAAAAACAAGGCAATTATGATTAAGAAGAAGAAAATATCGAAGGAGGAAAGGATAATTGAACGCAGGAAAGAACTTGCCAAAAACGGACAAGTGGCGGCTATTTGGACGAGGGTCTCAAGTGCCGACCAATACAAGACGAATTGCAGCATCGAAACGCAACTTGATGGTTGTTACAATTATTGCAATAGGAACAACATCAAAGTGAAGCATGAATTTGGTGGCGAGAATGAATCAGCCAAAGAAGCAGGAGACCTTTTCCTCGAAATGATAGGCGAGGTTTTGAATGACCCCGAATATAACACCATCATTGTTTATGACTTCGACCGATTCTCAAGGAACTCCGATGATGGCATCTACTACAAGACCAAGGTCAAGAAAAATGGCATCAACGTAATCAGTGTGAACCAACCCATTGATGCCAACAATATATTGGCCTCCCAATTGGAGAACTTTCTCATCATCCTTGCCGACATTGACAATGCCATGCGCCGCCATAAGTGCTATAATGGTATGGTCGGCTGCATCAATCGTGGCGAATGGTTTTCAAAGCCACCTATTGGCTATGACACAAAGAAGGTGGATAAGCACCATGTCATCACAGTGAACGAAAGAGGCAAGATATTGAAACGTGCCTTTGAATGGATGGCCAACGAGCCTTCAATCAGTCAGTTTGAGATACAAAGACGATTAAAAGCACAAGGGCTTGACATCCCAAAGCAAACACTATCATCATGCTTGCACAATAGTTTCTATTGCGGTCGCCTTGAACATCAGTATTTGAACACCGACACGCCCAATGTCAAGTATGACCGATACGGAAATCCCTATATCATGGGAGTGCAAGAGCCTTTAATCAGTGAGGAACTATTTGAAAAGGTGCAAGACGTATTGGACGGAAACCGCAACCATTATGAACAAGCCATTGAAACGCCCAAGTTTCCATTGAAGAAGCATCTGTATTGCGCAAAAGACTACAGACTACTAACAGGATATACCACTAAGGGGAAGGACTACTATAAATGCGGTCTGATAGGGTGCAAAACCAACATATCAGCGGACTTTGTACATAGTCAGTTCAAGGAAATTCTTGACCGCTACATCATTCCAAGTGAGATTTCGACCATCTTCGCAAAAGTCCTTGAACGTAAGTTCCAAGAGAAAGAAGGTGCAGATGTGGAGGCAGCAAGGAACATAAAGAAGAAGTTGGAGACCCTAAAAACGAAGTTGAAAACGGTCAATAGACGATACGCCCTTGATGAAATCGGAAAGGATGTGTATGACGATGTGAAGAAAGATTTGCTTATGGAAATCAACGCTACCGAACACGAACTCCGACAAAGCAAAGCCAAGTTATCGAACTTGAGCAAGTATGTAAATAACTCTATTGCAATCGCTTCAAAATTAGGAAGTTATTGGAGTAAAATGGATTATAAACTATGTCAAATGATACAAAAATTAGCCTTTCCGCAAGGGATTTTGTGGGATGGTGAGAGAAAAGCCCTTCGAACTGATGGAGAAAATATTTTCCTTGCAGAAATTGCTCGTTTACAAAGTATTAACCCCAATGAAGGAATAAAAAAACAGGACACTTCAAGTGATGTGTCCTGTTTGGTAGCGGGGGGAGGATTCGAACCTCCGACCTCCGGGTTATGAGCCCGACGAGCTGCCTCTGCTCTACCCCGCATCGTGCATAAAATCTCGCAAAACAAAAAATTTTGCTCGCGAAATCGGCTGCAAAAATAATAATTTTGTTTCTTTGCAAGGCAAAAAACAGGAAAAATTTTTCATTATGACGCATAAAGCAGGCTATGTCAACATTATAGGACGCCCTAATGTGGGCAAGTCCACCCTTATGAATCAGCTCGTAGGCGAGAAAATCTCCATCATTACCTCGAAAGCGCAGACCACCCGCCACCGTATTCTCGGTATTGTAAACGGCGACGACTTCCAGATTGTATTTTCCGACACCCCTGGCATCATCAAAGACCCGGCATACAAGATGCACGAGGTGATGAACCAATTTGTCAATGTGGCCCTCATCGATGCCGACCTCATCCTCTTTGTGGTGGACATCACTGACAAGAAAGTCGAAGAAAAGACCGTAGAGCGGCTGAAAACCACCGAGATACCCGTCTTTGTGCTCATCAACAAGATCGACCTTTCTACGCAAGATCAAGTCGAACAAGCTGTAGAGCAATGGCGCGAGACCCTACCCAATGCCACTGTGTTTCCCCTTTCAGCGCAATACAATGCCAATGTGGAGTTCATCTTCAAGCAAATCTTGGAGAAACTGCCCGAGTGTCCGCCCTATTTCCCCAAGGACGAACTCACCGACCGCTCAATGCGTTTTTTCATCACTGAGATCATCCGCGAGAAGATTTTGCTCAACTACCAGCAGGAAATCCCTTATTCCGTGCAGGTCGAAGTGGAAAGCTACGAAGAAACAGAGAAGCACATCCACATCCGTTCCATCATCTATGTGGCTCGCGACTCGCAAAAGGCCATCATCATCGGCAAGGGTGGCAGTGCCATCAAGAAGCTTGGCATGCAGGCCCGCACTGACATTGAGGAGTTTACTGGAAAGAAAATCTTCTTGGAACTGTTTGTTAAAGTCGACAAGGACTGGCGCGACAACGAAGCAGAGCTTAAGCGTTTTGGCTACGAAGCGTAGAAATGTGCAAAGCCTCCTATGTCATTCCTGCAAGGGCTTGTGCGATGGAAAGGAATCTATAGGAGGCGGTTCAAGCAGCAAAAACCATAAAGGACGGCCTCATCAGGTATAGATCCCATGCCTTTGCCCACATACCTTTGCAGGGATGACATACCTGTTGAGGCCTGACGTTGCTTTACGTTGAATCTTCGATTTCTGCATTCAAAAAATGTGTACCTTTGCACCCGATTTTAAACTCAAAGCATTATGTCAAACATTGTAGCAATTGTGGGGAGACCCAATGTGGGAAAATCTACGCTCTTTAACCGTCTGCTGAAGCAGCGCATGGCCATCGTGGAAGAGACGAGCGGCGTGACGCGCGACAGGCACTATGGCAAGAGCGACTGGAACGGCAAGGAATTCACCGTCATCGACACGGGCGGCTATGTGGTTGGGTCGGACGACATCTTTGAAGAAGAAATCCGCAAACAAGTAGACCTGGCCATCGACGAGGCAGATGTCATCGTATTTATCGTCGACGGTCGCGAAGGTCTGCATGTCCTCGACGAGGATGTAGCAGTCATCCTAAGGCAACAAAAGAAGCCTGTCTTATTGGCTGTCAACAAGATAGATGAACCTAATAAGGAGATCTTGGCGGGTGAGTTCTATGCCTTGGGTTTAGGCGAGCCTTTCCCGATGTCGGCCATGACTGGTACAGGTACCGGTGAACTCCTCGACAAAGTCTGTGAGCTGCTGCCCTCCGATACCACCGACTTCGACACCGACCTGCCCAAGTTCACCGTGGTAGGCCGTCCCAATGTGGGTAAATCCTCCTTAATCAATGCCTTCCTTGGCACCGACCGCCATATTGTCACCGACATTGCAGGAACAACCCGCGATGCCAACTACACACGCTATAAGGCCTTCGGCATGGAGTTCATGCTTGTCGACACCGCCGGTCTGCGTAAAAAGAGCAAGGTAGAAGAAGACATCGAGTTCTACAGCGTGCTGCGTTCCATCCGTGCCATCGAGGACAGTGATGTGGCTATCCTCATGCTCGATGCGACACAAGGCTTCGAAGCCCAAGACATGAATATCCTGCGCCTCATCGAGAAGAACAAGAAAGGCTTGGTGATGGTTGTCAACAAGTGGGACCTCGTGGAGAAAGACTCGAACACGCACAAGGCCTATGAGGAGCTGATTCGCTCCAGAACAGCCCCTTTCACCGACTACCCCATCATCTTCACCTCGGCCATCAACAAGCAACGTATTTATAAGGTGCTGGAGACCGCCCACAAGGTCTATGAAAACCGTGAGCGCCGCATACCCGTGCGCGAGCTGAACGACAAGATGCAGGAAATCATCAACTCCATCCCATTGCCGACGGCATCGCGTGGACGTTTCCTGCGCATCAAGTACATCACCCAGTTGAAGAGCATCTCACCCCAGTTCATTTTCTTCTGCAACCTGCCGAAGGACGTGAAGGAGTCGTACAAACGCTTCCTGGAGAACAAAATCCGCGAGACTTGGGACTTCAATGGTGTCCCGATTCAGTTGATTTTCAAGGAGAAGTAATGACCGAAGAAGAAAACATCGTCAGGATAGACAAATGGCTGTGGGCGGCGCGTCTCTTCAAGACGCGCAGTTTGGCCGTGGATGCCATCAAAGGCGGCAAGGTGAAGGTAGACGGCAACCCCGTGAAGCCCTCACGAGAAGTGAAGGTGGGCGATGTCATTCAAGTGCAGATTGAGCAATTGCACAAGGTAGTGGAAGTGAAGACCGTCATCAAGAACCGCGTCTCCGCCAAGCAGGTGCCCGAAGTATACAACGACCTTACACCCAAGGAGGAATACGAACGCATCGAGTTCATGCGCGCCTACAAGGCCGAGTGGCGCAACCGCGGCGCTGGCCGTCCAACGAAGAAAGAACGACGGATGATTGAACGGCTGAAAGATGAGATGTAACACACCAAAGGCGACCCCATAGAGTCGCCTTTGGTAAATATGTTACTTCATTATCCTTCAATTATAAGCTTCTCAATCTTTTCCATAAACTTGTGTGTAGGCTCTTTGAGTGACCGAGCCTCTTCCGTTGAAATGTCATACGCACAATTGTAATCGGCCTTTTGACGAAGTTGGAACAAACGAGCCAGGAAACTACCATCTTCCAACGAAATCTTATCAGTTTTCACAAAATGCAAACTAAATTGTGTTAGCATCCCTGAATGGGTGTGTGCAACGATTTCTCTTTGAATGAAAAGGGCTTGCACAATATGAAAACAAGCATAATAAAACCGATTTACAGCCATGTCGGAATAGTCCATACTCATCATTTCATCAGCTTGATTCAGAAACCGATGCGCCCTTTCAACTTGCATGTCAACCAATATTTTTCTCTCTTCTGGCGTCATCGCAATAAGTTTACTGCATCATGTTGAACATTCTCATAAAAGGGCGTTGCCCGATAAGATTGCCATTCCTGCTCAGTGTACATAATCGGATTGATTTCCTCGCCCAATTCGCAGCCTAACAAAACAAAAGGATAACTTACCGTATCGTAATCCGACTGGGTAAGTTTTTCCTTATTAAGGATGAGGAGTATGTCCCAATCCGAATAGGCATGTGCCGTCCCGCGCGCCCGAGAACCGTAAAGCCATGCTTCACCTCCCGAAGGGACGACCTCCAACGCAAGTTGCTTAATGTCCGACAAAACGTTTTCCATGGTTTTTGTTATTTCACACTGCAAAACTACACATTTTTTCCAAAACAACAAATTAATAAACCTGTAGAGACGCGCCATGGCACGTCTCTACAGGTTTTTGTCGAATGGTAGAGACGTAGCGCGCTACGTCTCTACTAGTTTTTACACCATCAATGCACCCACAAGGCCCAAGATAGCGTAGAACTCGGGAAGAGCAGCGTAGATCAGCGTGTTGGTGAACACGTCGTGACCTTGGCTCACGCCGACGATACCGTTGGCGCAAACCTGTCCCTGACGGATGGCTGAGATCATGCAGGCGAGACCCACGCAGAGACCCACACCAAACACGATGAGACCCGACAGCTCACCAGCTCTCATCTTATTGAGGAGCATGAAGAAAGCCACGAAGCCGTAGATACCCTGGGTAGCCGGCAGTGCCGACAACACCATGAAATTACCCGATGCCTCAGGACGTTTCTTGAGACCGCCCTCGGCAGCGTTGCCTGCCGTCGAAGTGCCAATTGAACTTCCGATACCTGCCAAGGCCAACACGAGGCCGAGACCGAGATAACCTAATACTGTTTCTAACATGATGTTTAATTGTTTATTTGTTGATTTGTTTAATTGTTGTTATCGACTTTTTGACTTCGGGACTCCGGGACTTCGAGACTTCGGGGATTGGCTTGTCCCGTAGTCCCGCAGTCTCGTAGTCTCGCGTCTTTATAATTGTAGTGGTTTATATCTTCTGCCAGAACCCTCATAACCCGAGTTCTTGAAGAACTCAAGGAAGTTGAGTCGCAGGGGATGCACAAAGGCACCCAAGATGCACATGGCGATGTTGAGCACATGGCCGATGACCACGATGAGGATGAACCACACCCAACCGATACCACCGTCGCCCAAGGCCTGTGTACCAATGGCATTGAAGGCCTCGCCAAGCTTGGCACCTGCCAAGCCCAAGGCATACAGACGCAGGTAACTCAGCACATCGCCAAGCAAACCCGTAGCCGTGTTGTAGGTCTCCCACAAACCCGAGCCCACATTGAGCAAAGGATTGCGGTGCAGGTCGTTGAGGAAGAAGATGCCCAAAGCGGAGAGGCCACCCAAAATGATGACGACCCACTTGGTCACTGCCTTGTCCATGACACCCATCAGGGCGAGACCGCCCACGATGATGCCGCCCACGATAAGCAAAGTCCAGCCCCATGTACCCAAAGAGTTGGCAAAGCCTTTCACCTTGGTGCTCTGGTAGGTCTTCACGATCATGGCGAGACAGATGTGCACGATACCGACGATGATGGCCAAAACCATTGTGCCGTCGAACCCGAACAGTTCCTTAGGCACCATGCATTTCTTCACCACGTCGGGAATCCAAGTCCACTCCAACATATCGGTGGAGAAGAAGGTATGGAACAACACGCCGATGATGGTGGTGGCAATACCCAAGGTGATGCCCAGTGGCGCAATCTTACCCAGTTTCTTCTTCAGCGCCAAACTGCCGAGGATGAGCACGAGGCCATAACCCGCGTCGCCCATACAGAAGGCAAAGAAGAGCATGAAGAAGATAGAGATGAACACCGTCGGGTCGAACTCGTCGTATTTGGGTCGGCCGTACATGTCGGTCAGCAACTCAAACATCGACACGAACTTGTTGTTTTTCAGCTTGATGGGTGGATTGTCGTCCACCTTGGCCTTGTCCTCCAGATAGAAGACATTCTCCTTTTCAAGCATATCGCGCAAGGCGGGCTCGTTCACCGCAGGGGCAAAGCCTTCGAAGACCGTCAGATAGTCCTCGGCAGCCTTCTCTCCCGACACATGTGCCAGATGCAGGTCGAGCTTCGATAGGGTCTTGTCCAACTCGGCTTGCAGCACGGGCTCATGCCATTTCAGTTGGGCCAAGCGATGCTCTTTCTGCTTCACCTGCGCCTCCAAGTCGGCAATCTTCTTTTCGATGGCGGCGAAGTCGCTCTCAGGAGCAGGCAGTTCCTTCAGCGGGAAGTCGTAGTCATCATTTTCGGAGACCACCACGAAATAGCTGTAGCCGTCCACCTTCGAGATCTCGCTCAGCGCGTATTGTTCCTTCCAGGCAGGCTCAATGGCCTTCGCCTTATAGAAGTGAAGCTTCAATCCGTTCTCCTTGAGGCGGTCGAAGCTCTTGGCGTCGAACTGTCCCCAAGGCTTGCGGTCTTCCACATCCTTGTAGAGTTGCGGCAGCTGGGCCGCGATGGCATCCTTGTCGCGCACGGTCTCCATCACCTCCACGGCGAAGTCGGTAGGCTTCTCGCCCGGGTCGTCGGCCTTCTCAATCTCTTTCAACTGAGCAAGGGCTTTACGATAGATATCTGCACGAGCCGACAGTTTCTCCGATTTCTCGTCGATAGGCTTCAGCGAACGGGTGATGTCGACCACGCCCACCGATTGCAGCTTCTCGAGGAAAGCATCGGCGTCGCCACTCAGCAGGATGAAATCATATTTCGTCATTTCAGTTACCATCTTCTGCCTCCTCTTCTGCTATGTGTTTGTTTTTCACGATTTTCTGCGAAGCCTTGGAGAGGTTCTCCTCATCTTCCATATATCGCTTGATCTTACGTATGGCTTCGTTGTAGCCAGGAATTTGCACCTTCTCGTAAAGGTTGACTTTCTGTGTGGTCTTCTTCCGTTGGTAATCCAAGATGCGGCTCACCTCGGTATAGACCTCCGACTCGATGCCCAGCTGCGCAAGGTTTTTCAAAATCTGCACACCGTCGGCATACCACATGGGCTTAGTGAAGAGGTTAATGTCCTTCACGTCGAACAGCACCTCCTCCAAGGCCGGCACGGGCACGCCTGCAATCTTAACGGTCTTCAGCTTGACATCGGTCACCGAAACCAGTCCTGGCTCAAATTCATTCCAAAGCCGGGCCATGTACTCATACGACTTGAGTTCGGCCTCTAGTTGCTCGACAAGCCCCTCCGAACGCTCCTTGGCTTTCTTCACCTCAAGGCGCAGCGCACTTTCCTTGCTCTTCAGCGTGGGCAGGGCACGAGTACGCGTCTTGAGCTGCTTGTTCAACTCGTTCAGCGAGGTCTTGTTATATTGAAATTTGATGGCCATTGAATCGATTTAAAGATTTAAAATTTTAGATTCAAAATTGATCACTTCGCAGGCTCTTTCCAGTATTTCTCAATGAGTTTCTCCTTCAGACCCGTCTCGGCCTTGGTGAAATACTTGCCGAAGAGCTCCCAACCCGTGTCGAGCATCTCCTCGATGGAGATATTGACGTCAATGGCTAAGAGGCGCGTGGCGTATTCCTTGGCATAGTCGAGGCAGCGAAGGTCGTAGTCGCTCAGGTCGAAGCCGTTCTCCAACTTGGTCTTGGCGTTGGAGGCGTCGGCATACAATCGCACCGAGGTGTTCATCACGGCGCTGTGGTCCTCACGGGTCTTCTTGTTCTGGACATGTTGCTTCAAACGCGACAGCGAACGGAACGGGTCGACGATGACCTTACCCGAGTCGGGGTCGGCACGGAGGAACAACTGTCCCTCGGTGATGTAACCTGTATTATCGGGGATGGCGTGCGTGATGTCGCCGTCGTTCAAGGTCGTCACGGCGATGATGGTGATGGAACCGCCATCCGGCAGTTGCACAGCCTTCTCGTAGATCTTGGCCAAATCGGAATACAGTGAGCCAGGCATGGAGTCCTTGGAAGGAATCTGGTCCATACGGTTACTCACGATACTCAAGGCGTCGGCATACAGCGTCATGTCGGTAAGTAGCACCAGCACCTTCTCGTTCTTATCCACTGCAAAATACTCTGCCGCAGTTAAGGCCATGTCGGGAATCAGCAGACGCTCGACAGGCGGTTGGTCGGTGGTATTCACGAAGCTGATGATCTTGTGCAAGGCGCCTGCACTCTCGAATTGATTCTTGAAGAAGAGATAATCATCGTTCGAAAGACCCATGCCGCCGAGGATGATCTTGTCCACATCGGCACGGAGGGCGACCATGCTCATCACCTGGTTATAGGGTTGGTCGGGGTCGGCAAAGAACGGGATCTTCTGGCCCGAGACCAAAGTATTGTTCAAGTCAATGCCAGCAATACCCGTAGGAATAAGTTGCGAAGGCTGGCGACGCTTGAAGGGATTCACTGAAGGACCGCCAATCTGGCGTTTCTCGCCTTCCACGGCCGGACCACCGTCGATAGGCTCACCGTAGGCATTGAAGAAACGGCCGGCGAGTTCGTCGCTCACGTTCAGTGAAGGCGGCTCACCAAAGAAGGTCACTTCGGCATTGGTCGGGATGTCTTCCGTGCCGCCAAACACCTGAAGGGTGACGGCGTTGTCTTTGATCTTCACCACCTGCGCCAGACGGCCTGCCACGAGGGCGAGTTCGTCGTTGGCCACGCCTTGTGCCTCAAGGGTCACGGTGGCCTTGGTGATGGCGGTCAGCTTGGTATAGATGCGTTGAAAGGCTTTCTCACTCATGTTTCAGTTCCTCCTTTAACTGTCCAAGATATTTTTCAAATTGTTCCGACTTGTATTCCGAGTAGTTCATCTGGCGGCAGATGTTGATCAAGCCCTTGAAGTAGGTCGTGCACTCCTCGAAGTTGTCGAACTTGAAGCTGCGGTCGCAGATTTCAAGCACAAGGTCGAGCATGAACTTCTGACGCTCGAGCGGCGTGGAGCCGTCGATGTCGTCGAAAGCGTCTTGCTGTAGGATGACAAAGTCGACGAGTTCCGACTTCCAATATTGCTCGTGGTACGACATCGGCACGCCGTCATCGCCCAAGATGTTGATCTGCTCGTAGGCATCCTTGCCTCGACGGATGATGTATTTCGTCTTCGTCACCTTGTCAACCCAACCCTTCTCAATCTTGCTGTCAAGATATTCGATGATTTCGGGATATTCGAGGTATTTCGAATAGGAATCGACGGGGTCGACGGCGGGATAACGCTTCTTGTCGGCACGGTTCTGCGAAAGGCCATAGAAGCAACGGGCTGCCTTCTTGGTCGATTCGGTCACAGGCTCCTTCAGGTTACCGCCGGCAGGCGACACCGTTCCGATAAAGGTGATGGAACCCGACTGGCCGTTGTTGAGTTTCACATAACCCGCACGGGCGTAGAAGTTGGAGATGATGGCCGAGAGGTCGACGGGGAAGCCGTCCTGACCGGGCAGTTCCTCCAAACGGTTACTCATCTCACGCAAGGCCTGTGCCCAACGCGAGGTGGAGTCAGCCAGCAGCAGCACCTTCATACCCATAGCACGGTAGTATTCACCAAGGGTCATGGCCGTGTAGACTGAAGCCTCACGAGCCGCGACCGGCATGTTGGAGGTGTTGCAGATGATGATGGTACGCTCCATCAGCGAGCGACCCGTGTGCTTATCCTTCAGCTCGGGGAACTCGGTGAAGATCTCCACGACCTCGTTGGCACGCTCACCGCAGGCCGCCATGATGATGATGTCAGCATCGGCTTGCTCAGCGAGGGCGTGTTGCAACACGGTCTTGCCGCAGCCAAAAGGTCCGGGGATGAAGCCTGTGCCGCCTTCAGCGATAGGATTCAGCGTGTCGATGCAACGTACACCCGTCTCCATCACCTTGAAGGGACGCGGTTTCTCCACATAGCCGCCCACGGCCACCTTGACAGGCCATTTCTGCATCATCGTCACTTTCACCTCCTCGCCTTCCGCGTTGGTCAGTGTGGCTACGGTGTCTGTGATCTTGTATTTTCCGGTGGCGACTACATTCTTCACGGTATATGTGCCCTTGAAATTGAACGGCACCATGATTTTGTGAGGCAGCCAGCCTTCCTTGACTTCGCCCAGCCAGTCGGCGGCAACCACGTGGTCACCCGCCTTGGCGATGGGCTTGAAGTCCCAAAGTTTCTCTTCGTCGAGGGCCTTGGTGTATTCACCGCGTTTCAGAAACACACCTTCCATGGTAGCGAGGTTGTTCTGCAGGCCGTCGAAGTTGCTCGAAAGCAAACCAGGTCCCAAGGTCACCTCAAGCATGTAGCCTTGGAATTCCACCTTGTCGCCAATCTGCAGGCCGCGGGTGCTCTCAAACACCTGCACGGAGGCTTTGTTCCCGTTCACCTTGATGACCTCTGCCATCAACTCGACACCGTCGAGGTCGATGAAGCAGATCTCATTCTGTGCCACAGGGCCGTCCACCTCTACAGTGACGAGGTTTGCAATGATTCCTGTAACTTTTCCTGTTGTATTCATGATTTAAAATTCAAATATTCAAAATTCAATATCTAAGATTTTATGATTCAATTTATTACATTAGATTCTATTAGTAATTTCACGGCAACACCCACCAAAATTGCAATGCCAAAACTCAACAAAGTGCCGACCAGCACATATTCCGACTTCACCGTGTCCGTTTCCCTAAATCTCAGCAGCGACTTGGCGGCCAAAAGAAAACCAATGGCTTCAAATTGTCCCAACATGACGAATACCAGTGTAAGCATCCTTTCAACATTGCCAATCACCCGACCAGCATTGGGCAAACTTTGTTCTTTCCCACTATCCGGTATGGAGATTTTCGCATCTTTGAGAATGTTCTGAATGAAGAAATTGGCCGGACGAAGGCAAAACACAAAAGCCACAATCCACAGCAGTACCTTTGTTTCGGGCAGCCATGCCGGGAACGAGATCACACCTTTATTATTAAAGAGAGCCACCGCCACCATAATGACCACCACATGAAACAGCTGGTCATAGAAAAATGCGCCTTTCAGGTTCCTGCAAATTGACTTCAAGCCATCAATGACAAGATGTAATGCCGCAATCAACAATGCCGCCCACCAGTAGCCCACATTCAGCGTGAACAGCCAAGCACAGCCAAAGGTAATCAACACATGAATGTACAAATGCCCCGACTTGAACGCATTGTCAGCCTTGCTCTTGCAGGATTTCTCCGTTTGCAAGTAGAAGTCGCTGACGAGATGCGCCAAAAGTTGCAATATGAGGAGTTTGCACATCATGATTCGAAAATCAGTTTTTCATAATAATTGAGAGCCGATTCTACAGCTTTCCATCCTGCCGAGTTGCTTCGTTGATTTACAGCAGATTGTTTTATATTTAACATCCCTGCTATCTCTTTTTCATTCTTTCCTAACAACCTATAATATAGGATCTCATTTTGGCGCGAAGTTGCATTTCTTAACAGCGTATCAAGCAAACCCACCATTACATCCACATATTCTGTCAACAACGGATTTGGGCAAGCAAAAAACATACTACGTTTGATTGACAGTTTCTCTTTGGATGCCTTTTCCAACAATCTTCCTGAATTATATATAGCTTCTCCATCCAAAATATCTTGTTTTTGGTCAGCAATACGCATCTCACCAATGCCAATCGCCAATCGGATGCCATACTTTCTGAACAACTCTCGCCGAGCATTGTTTTCTTTTCCCCACGCAAAAGTTTTCTTCACCAAAGTCTTCAACAGTAAGGCAACCCTAAGTGCTTCATGCGGGTCATGCAAGAAAATCTCCACCGAATCACCCTTAAACAACCGTCCCCAGTCATTTCCTTGCGACTTTTCCGAGAGTTCATCAAGGAAACCGTGTATCTCCGATTGCAAAAGTGTCAATTCCTCCACGCTTAACGATGTGGAGGAAATGATGTCAGCCGAAATAGTTGCTCTTACCATATTTACTTTTATCGTTTTATAAGGCTTAGAACTTATATTTGCTATTTATAAGGCTCAGAACTTATATTTTCCATTTATAAGGTTCTGAACTTATTTCTCATTCTTATAACCTTTAGATGCTATATTTGCACTTTATAACGTCTTCATGCTATACTTTCCCTCCTCCAACACTTAAATCCAGATTAGCACTCGTCCCTCGAATCTCCTGTACCAACTTCTTGAACATCTCCTGTCCCTTAGCCGCATCAAGTTCGGCCCAGCGCTGGACGGTCTTGGCCTTGACCAAAAAAGCGAGGATGGCGTTCATGTTGAAATAGTCCATGCGGGCGATGTCGGAGGCCTTCTCCCATTTCAGCTCGTCCATCTTCTGCTCGCGTTCCACGAAGTCGGCATCAGCGAGGATTTCCTCGATCTGCTTGCCTTCCTCGAAATCGGCCTCGGGCAATTCCAAAATGTAGTCTTCGGCTTTCTTACCGAGGCGCTTGGCCAAGTAATTCACCTTCATGTTGCGCAGGCGACCATCGAAGTCGAAATACTCGCGGATGAAACGGTTCTTGCTCTTGGCGGCCTTGTCGTAAAACTCAACGCCGAGGCTGTCCTCATTGAAGCCTTCCTCCATGAGTTCGACCAACTTCTGGTCTTTCTCGGAGAGAAGCTCCATGATAGACTCCTTCACGGCGGCATAGTCGAAGCCCGTGTTCTCGAAGCCCGAGGTAAGTTCCGGCAAGCCGGCCACGATATAGACATAGTTATCCATCAGCCGAAGAGGATTTTCTTGGTGGCGGGACGCAGGTAGTTGGCGATGAGTTGGGTGAACTCCTCATCAGTGAACTGAAGCACATAGCCGCCATCCTTAGGAGCGACCTTAAAGCCGCCGTTCATCTTCTTGGAGTAATCCACCTTCACCTCGCCCTTGAACTGGCTGGCGATTTGGTTCTTCACGAAAGGCTCAACTTCAGCTTTCAAGGCTTCTGGCAGGATGAGGTTCAAGTCGACAGGCGACGCATTCTGCGGGTTGAAAGCCTTCACCACGCTGGTAATCAGTTCCTTCACAAAGGCGGCATTGCCCATGTTGGCCTTCACACCTTCGGTAGCGGTCTTGGTCACCACCATCTTCTCGATTTCCTGTTTCGTCACGGCGATGCTTTGGGTGGCCGCCATTTTGATGTCGGCATTCACCTTGGTCTTCATCTCCTCAGCCTCTTTGTTGGCCTGGGCGATGATGCGGTCGGCCTCAGCCTTGGCGTAGGCCACGATGCGGTCGGCCTCGGCTTGTGCCTTCTGCACGAGCTCCTCGCCGTCGTGTTTGCCTTTCGACAAGCCTTCGTTATAAAGCCTGTCGGTCAATTCTTGCAGTTTGTCTTGCATATATTTTTCGATTTGTTGATTCTATGATTTAAGGGGGCAAAATTAAGCATTCCAAACAAGAAAAAGAAGAGAAAAGAGAAAAAATCTTTTTTTTCCACTTTTCGCTAAACGGAAAAAAAATAATTGATAAATTTGCGGCTTTATTCTCCTATTTTCGAAAATAGAAACAACATAGATAACATGTCAAAAGGAACTATCACACAGATTATCGGCCCCGTGGTTGACGTCTACTTCGAGAACGGCGAAGCCAACCTCCCGAAGATCCACGATGCCTTGGAGGTGGTTCGCCCCAACGGCAAGCGCGTGGTGCTCGAGTGCCAACAGCACATCGGCGAGGACTCGGTGCGCACCATCGCCATGGACTCCACCGACGGCCTCATGCGCGGCATGGAGGTCAACCTGCTGGGCAAACCTATCTCCATCCCCATTGGCAACCAAATCAAGGGTCGTCTGCTCAACGTGACGGGCGACGCCATCGATGGCATCGGCGACCTCAACCGCGCCTCGGAATACCCCATCCACCGCGAACCGCCCAAATATGAAGACCTGGCCACCTCGAAAGAAGTGCTCTTCACCGGCATTAAGGTCATCGACCTGCTGGAGCCTTACCTGAAGGGCGGTAAAATCGGCCTTTTCGGCGGCGCCGGTGTGGGCAAGACGGTGCTTATCATGGAGCTCATCAACAACATCGCCAAAGGTTACAACGGCTACTCAGTGTTCACCGGTGTGGGCGAGCGTACTCGTGAGGGTAACGACCTACTCCGTGAGATGATCGAATCGGGCATCATCAAATACGGCGATGAGTTTGTCAAGGCAATGGAAGAAGGCGACTGGGACCTCTCGAAGATTGATAAGAAAGCCCTTGCCACCTCGCAGGCCACATTGGTGTTCGGCCAGATGAACGAGCCGCCTGGGGCCCGTGTGAGTGTGGCTTTGTCGGGCTTGACCGTGGCCGAGTCGTTCCGCGACGACACCAACAGCGGACAAAGCGACATCCTGCTCTTCATCGACAACATCTTCCGTTTCACGCAGGCAGGCTCCGAGGTTTCGGCCCTGCTCGGCCGTATGCCTTCGGCTGTGGGTTATCAGCCCACCCTGGCCACAGAAATGGGTCAGATGCAGGAACGTATCACCTCTACCAAGAGCGGTTCAATCACCTCAGTACAAGCTATTTATGTGCCTGCTGATGACTTGACCGACCCTGCTCCCGCTACCACCTTCTCGCACTTGGATGCCACCACCGTGTTGAGCCGTAAGATTGCTGAGTTGGGTATTTACCCCGCCGTCGACCCGCTCGACTCCACCTCGCGCATCCTCGACCCGAACATCATCGGCGAGAAGCACTACAACACTGCCCAGCGCGTCATCCAACTGCTGCAACGCAACAAGGAGCTGCAAGACATCATTGCCATCCTCGGTATGGAGGAGCTTTCGGAGGAGGACAAAATTGTCGTCCACCGCGCCCGTCGTGTGCAGCGTTTCCTGTCGCAGCCCTTCCACGTGGCTGAGCAGTTCACTGGATTGAAGGGCGTAATGGTGCCTATCGAAGAGACCATCCGCGGCTTCAACATGATTATGGACGGCGAAGTCGACCAATATCCTGAGGCAGCTTTCAACCTGGTGGGCACCATCGACGATGCCATCAACAAAGGCGAGGAATTGCTGAAAAATGCCACTGCCAATTAATTAATAAGGTGAAATGAATCGAAACAAAAGACATGAGACCATAAGGCACACCATTCAGCCTTTAACCCTCATTGCGGGCTTGACCCGCAATCCCTCACGCCGAGAAAGACAACCCTACGGCACGAGGGATGGCGGATGTTCCTCCGCCATGAGGATAAAAGGCTCTGTCATAGTTAACCTAGGTCTAATGTCAAAAACATCACTTGTATGAAAGTCGAGATCATATCACCGAGCGAAACGCTGTTTGAGGGCGAAGCCAGCTCCGTCACCGTGCCGAGCACGATGGGGCCTTTCACCCTGCTGGAACACCACGCCGCCATCGTCGCCATCCTTGAGGCCGGCAAGGTCAGCCTCACCGACGACAAAGGCGAGCATCACGAGTTCGCCATCAAAGGCGGCTTCACCGAGAACCACGACAACCAACTGACCATCTGCGTAGAGCTATGAAAAAGAACGCGCTGACCATATATCTTGCTGTATTCCTGCTTGTCTGCATTGTCTTGGACGGCATCTTGCTCTGTTTCTTTGCCGATAAGCCGTGGTGGAACAACTGGATGGTCACCGCCCCCAACCTCTTCATGGTCCTGGGCGCCTTCTATTGCCACCTGATGAAGAAGAATGTGGAAACGCATCCCGACAAGATCACCTGGCTCTATATATACAAAGGCATCAAGATACTGCTGACTGTAGCTATGATCGTGCTTTACATCTTCCTGGTCAAGCTGGGAAGCAAGGCTTTCATCATCATCGCGGCATCGGCCTACCTGATTGGCTTGGTCGTCGAGACCTTCGTCTACATCCATTATACCAAACATCTGAACAAAGAAAACAAAGCATGAAAAATGTTTTGAAACATAGCATCTTCTTCCTTCTTTTCGCATGGATGGCGTTTGCCCCCATGCTGAGCTTCGCGCAGGACAGCGTGCAGGAGCCCAAGAAGGAGAAGTTCGACGCCAAGTCGTTCATCTTCGGCCACACGGGCGACTCCTATTGTTTCCACATCACGGAGATCAAAGGAGAGCCAGTATGTGTTTGGCTGCCCGTCATCGTCAAATGCAAAGACGGCGGCGGCTGGCACTGCTTCTCGTCGAAGCACGTCTGCGAGCTGAAGGAAGGCGAGACCTTCAACCACAAAGGCGCCAACTTCTACATCCCGCCCATCAGTGCCGAGAAATACCCAGGCAAACTGGTCGAGGTGAAAGCCGACGGCAGCCTCTCGCGACCCTTCGACATCTCGTTCACCAAGAACGCCTTCGGCATCTTCGTTACCTGCATCTTCCTGGTGGCCTTCTTCCTGCCTGCCGCGCGCAAGTACAAGAAAGACCCGATGGCCAAACCCACCAAATACCAAGGTCTGGTGGAATGGCTCACCTATATGGTCCTGGACGGCATCGTCAGGCCCAACATCCGCGAAGCGAAAGTGAAGAAGTTCGCACCTTATTTATTAACGGTGTTCTTCTTCATCTTCTTCGCCAACCTGTTCGGCCTCATCCCCTTCTTCCCCTTCGGCGCCAATGTGACGGGCAACCTTAGCATCACCGTCGTTCTGGCCCTGATGACCTATTTCTTCGTGAACCTCTTCGGTAACAGGCACTACTGGAAGGACATCCTCTGGCCCGACGTGCCCGTCTTCCTGAAGGCCTTTCCGCTGATGCCCATCATCGAACTCATCTCCACCATCACCAAACCCTTCGCCCTGATGGTCCGTCTGTTCGCCAACATCTTGGCTGGCCACATTGTCATCATGGTGCTCATGGCCTTGATCTTCATCATCGGTGGCATGTATGGTGCAGGCATGGGCGGCGTGATGAGCGTCGTTTCCATCTTCATGACCATCTTCATGACAGCGCTGGAGCTGCTGGTGGCCTACATCCAAGCCTACGTATTCACCATGCTGTCGTCGATATTCATCGGCATGGCACAAGAAGAACCTAAACATGAATGAGTACATCTTAAAATATGAAAAAGCTATCAGCCATCAGCAGTCAGCCATCAGCTTGGGTCTAACTGAGCTGACAGCTGATTGCTGACGGCTGAGAGCCAATCTTTGAATTTTGAATCTTAAATCTTTAAATCAACAAAATAAACACTTAAACTTTAAACACCATGTTATTATCAACCATCCTTGAAGCCGTATCGTACGTGCCAGGTCTGGCCGCTATCGCAGCCGCTATTGCAGTGATTGGTGCCGGTATGGGCATCGGTAAAATCGGTCAGTCGGCCATGGAAGCCATGGCTCGTCAACCTGAAGCCGCCGATGGCATCCGCTCGGGCATGATCATCGCTGGCGCTCTCGTCGAAGGTGCAACACTGTTCGCCATCGTCGTCTGCCTGCTGGCTTCGCTCGGCTAAAGTCTCGGGCAAAGTCCCAAGACGCGATGCAGGACTATATGACACGGGACTGCGAGACTACAAGACTGCGAGACGTGAATCGACTCGGAGTCCCGGAGTCCCGGAGTCCCGAAGTCCCGCGTCAAAAAAAAGAACTACAAATTACTAGACACTTAAAAACACCAAACATGGATCTATTTCTTCCCGAAAGTGGATTAGTGATATGGATGCTCATCGCCTTCGTCATCGTGCTCATCATCTTGGCGAAAGCAGGCTGGCCAATGATCATGGGCGCCGTCGAGAAGCGCAACGCCCACATCGCCGACTCGCTGCTGGCCGCCGAGGAAGCCAATAACGCCCTCGCCGGCATCGAGCAGAAACGCCAGGAGACCATAGCGGCTGCCCAAGCTGAGCAAATCAAGATCATGAAGGAGAGCCAGGACCTGAAAACCCAGCTCATCGAAGAAGCCAAGACGCAGGCCCGACAGGAAGCCGAAAAAATCGTGGCCGACGCCCGACTGAAGATTGAGAAGGAACAGGCCGAGGCCATGGCCAACATCAAGAACGAGGTCATCGCCCTCTCGGTCGACATCGCCGAGAAGCTACTGCAACGCGAGCTGAGCGACAAGCAGTCGCAAAACGCCTATATCGAGCAACTGCTCAAAAACAACCCACCCCGCATTGAGGCATAAGCTATGGATAATGGAAAGATATCGGTGAGATACGCCCGGGCGCTGTTCCAACTGGCGCAAGAGCAGGGCTGCGAAGATGCCGTATACGAAGGCTTGGCGCGCTTTGCCCACAACTACCTCCTGGCCATCGCACAGTTCAACGAGGTGCTGGCCGACCCCATTGTGGCCAAAGAGGAGAAAGTGAAGCTGGTGGAGATGGCTGTGGGCGAGCCCATACACGACTGTCTGAAGCAGTTCATCACCTTCGTGGCCGACAAGAAACGCGAGGATAAAATGTTCCTCATCGCCATGAAATTTATGGAGATGTACCGAACAAAACACAATATCCTAAGCACAAAGGTGACCACAGCTACAGAGCTGTCGGAAAGCAGCTACGATAAAATCAAAGCCTTCATCAAGCAGACCTTCGACGCTGATGCCGAGGTAGACGTCCATATAGACCCGAGCCTCATCGGCGGCTTCATCCTCGACATCGAGAACACGCGGATGGACGCCAGCGTGGCGGGCCAGCTGAATGCGCTGAAAAAAAAGTTGAAGCAATAAACTATCAGCCATCAGCAGTCAGCTATCAGCCCAGTGATACCAAGCTGAAAGCTGAAAGCCAATAAAATATAGACAATAAATAAAACACATCATACATGGCAAACATCAAAGCAAGTGAAATATCGAGCATCCTGCAGATGCAGCTCCAGAACATGAGCAACAAGGTGCAGTTCGAGGAAATCGGCAAGGTGCTGCAAGTGAGCGACGGCGTGGCACACGTCTACGGCCTCGACAAGGTGCAGTCGAACGAACTCGTCGAGTTCGAGAACGGCACCATGGGCGTGGTGCTCAACCTTGAGGAAGACAACGTCGGCGTGGTGCTACTCGGTCCCACCGAGGGCATCAAGGAAGGCGAAACGGTGAAGCGCACCCAGCGCATCGCCAGCGTCATGGCTGGCGAAGGCTTGCTCGGCCGCGTCGTGGACGGCCTCGGCCGACCCATCGACGCCAAAGGCCCCATCCAAGGCAAGACCTACGAGATGCCGCTCGAGCGCAAGGCCCCTGGCGTCATCTTCCGCCAACCCGTCAACCAACCGCTGCAAACGGGCCTCAAGGCCATCGACGCCATGATCCCCATCGGTCGCGGCCAGCGTGAGCTCATCATCGGCGACCGCCAGACGGGTAAGACCGCCATCGCCATCGACACCATCATTAATCAGAAGGACAACTTCAAGAACGGTGACCCCGTCTACTGCATCTATGTCGCTGTGGGACAAAAAGGTAGCACCGTGGCCAACTTGGTGAAGACCCTTGAAGCACATGGCGCGATGGACTACACCATCGTGGTGAGTGCCCCAGCTTCGTCACCTGCAGCCATGCAGTTCTACGCCCCTTACGCTGGTGTCGCCATCGCCGAGTACTTCCGCGACACAGGCCGTCACGCACTCATCATCTACGACGACCTCTCGAAACAGGCTGTGGCCTACCGTGAGGTGTCATTGATTCTACGCCGCCCCCCGGGACGTGAGGCTTACCCTGGCGACATCTTCTACCTCCACAGCCGTCTGCTGGAGCGTGCCGCCAAGATCATCAAGAACGACGATGTGGCGCGCCAGATGAACGACCTGCCCGACAGCATCAAGGACATCGTGAAAGGCGGCGGCAGCATCACCGCACTGCCCATCATCGAGACGCAAGCGGGCGACGTGTCGGCTTACATCCCCACCAACGTAATTTCCATCACCGACGGACAGATCTTCCTGGAAACCAGCCTCTTCAATGCAGGTATCCGCCCAGCCATCAACGTCGGCATCTCGGTGTCGCGTGTGGGTGGTAACGCCCAAATCAAGTCCATGAAAAAAGTGGCCGGTACCCTGAAACTCGACCAGGCCCAGTTCCGCGAGATGGAGGCCTTCTCGAAGTTCGGTGCTGAACTCGATGCCGCCACATTGGCCATCTTGGACAAAGGCCGCAAGAATGTGGAGCTGCTGAAGCAGCCGCAATACACGCCCATGCCCGTCGAGAAGCAGGTCGCCAGCATCTTCTGCGGCACCAATGGCCTACTGAGCAAAGTGCCCGAGAACAAGGTACTTGAGTTTGAGAAGCAGTTCCTCGACCTCATGGAGGTGAAACACAAGAATGTGATGGAGCAGCTGAAAGCCGGCAAGATCGACGATGACATCAAGGCGGTCTTGAAGGAGGAAGCTTTGAACCTGAGTGAACACTTTAATGGATAATGCTGAATGTGGAATGTGGAATGCTGAATGTTCGTCGCTTAGCACCATTCAGCATTCATAATTCCTCATTCCTAATTACAAAGAAATGGCATCACTAAAAGAAATCCGGGCCCGCATCACCTCTGTCGCCTCGACACAGAAAATCACGAGTGCGATGAAGATGGTGTCGGCGGCCAAGCTGAAGAAGACCGAAGGCATCACGACACGCTTTCTGCCCTACAAAAACAAACTGAGCGAGGCACTCTCCAACTACCTCGGCTCGCTTGAGGGCGAAGTCAGCATCCCCTTGGCCGAAAAACGCGAGGTGAAGAAGGTCGCGTTGATGGCCTTCTCGTCGAGCAGCGGCCTCTGCGGCGTGTATAATTCCAGCGTCAGCAAGCTCTTCAAGCAGGTGTATGAAGAATACACAAAAAGCATTGGTCCAGAGAATGTTACAATCTTCTTGGTAGGCAAGAAAATCAACGATTATGCCAAGAAATTCGGCATCAAGGTGGAAAAGACTTATGCGCCTTTGGCGGAGAGCATGTCGTACGAGCTGGCCATGGAGATTAGTGACATGATGGTGGACTTGTTCCTCAGCCACAAGGTCGACCGCGTGGAATTAATCTTCAACCACTTCAAGAATGCCGGCGTGCAGGTGCCTACGCGCGAGGTGGTGTTGCCCTTGAAGGCCGAAGCCGCAAGCGAAGGTCCAAGCTTCGACTACCTCGTGGAGCCCGACAAGGAGACCTTTGTCAACCAACTGATTCCCAAGGTGGTGCGCACTAACTTCTACTCCATCATGCTCGACACCTTGACTGCCGAGCACGGTGCCCGCATGACGGCCATGCACATCGCCAGCGACAACGCCGACCAACTCTCGCAGGAGCTGAAGATCCAATACAACAAGGCCCGCCAAAACGTCATCACCAACGAACTGATCGACATCGTCGGCGGTGCCGAAGCTTTGAACGGCTAAGAAAACCAAGGTCCTTGAGCCTGTCGAAAGGCCGGTTTATTTTACCTGAGCCCCCTCGAAGGCCCGACCTTAATCATTCAAGATTCCCAAGGGAATGGAAAACCTCCTTTTAGTTATCCCGCGGCGGCTTGTAACATTCACCCTCCGTATGCGTTACCTGCCGCCGCTGGTTACACTATTACCGCCACGCCATTCCCGTAGGGAACCCCTAACAATTCTACAACCGAAAGCAAAACCCTATAAGATTCCCAAGGGAATGGAAAACCTCCTTCTAGTTATCCTGCGGCGGCTTGTAACATTCACCCTCCGTATGCGTTACCTGCCGCCGCTGGTTACACTATTACCGCCACGCCATTCCCGTAGGGAACCCCTAACAATTCTACAACCGAAAGCAAAACCCTATAAGATTCCCAAGGGAATGGAAAACCTCCTTCTAGTTATCCTGCGGCGGCTTGTAACATTCACCCTCCGTATGCGTTACCTGCCGCCGCTGGTTACACTATTACCGCCACGCCATTCCCGTAGGGAACCCCTAACAATTCTACAACCGAAAGCAAAACCCTATAAGATTCCCAAGGGAATGGAAAACCATCTTATTAGTTATCCCACGGCGGCATGTAACTGTTTCCTCTGGGATGCGGTTTTAAGCCGCCGCTGGTTACAACACAACCAAACTCCATTCCCGCAGGGAATCTCATATCACCCACCCACAAACTCCAATACCGAAAAACAACTATTTTTACTATTTTTGCCACTCCAATGCATTACCTATGAGATTCGCCTACGCTTATATAATGACCAACAAAGGACACACAACCCTATACACAGGTTGTACGAATGACTTGATCCGCAGAGTAGCAGAGCACAAAAGCCACCATTATAAAGGTTCTTTCACCGACAAATACAATTGCGAATATTGTGTTTATTACAAAGAATTCACAAGCTATCAAGCTGCTATTGAAGAAGAAAACAGAATAAAAGGGCTGTCTCGAAAAGACAAAATAGAGTTGATTGAAACAAAGAACCCCGAATGGAAGGAACTCGTAACCGAAAAAGGCTTTGTCCATGACAAAACTCCGTGGAGTGAAAAGGTAAAACAAGTCATGGATGATTTGATGAATAATCAATGAGATTCCCAAGGGAATGGAAAACCTCTTTTTAGTTATCCCGCGGCGGCTTGAGACCGTTTCCTCATGGAAGCGGTTTTAAGCCGCCGCTGGTTACAACACAACCAAACTCCATTCCCGAAGGGAATCTCTAACTCCCTCCCCAAAAAAACAAATTTCCATCCTTTTTTTCGCATCCTATAAAAAAAAATCCTATATTTGCCACCTATTTAATATAAGTAAAACTACCTAAACAGAATTAATATTCAAATCAACAAATTGAACACCAAACAATTAACTTTATTATTAAACCTAATTTCAATCACTATGAAAAGAAAATCATTACTTTTCGCGCTGCTATTGGCATTGTTTATGCCTTGGGCAGCTCAAGCTCAAGAAGAGCTGACCGTGTATGAGGGAACAAACACAAGCAGTTATGTTCCTGCGTATATGGGTTACTTCGATGACTTCTCCAGAAGCCAATTCGTAATCCCTGCCGATGATTTGGCAGCAATGAACGGCGGTACGATTAGCAGTATCAAGTTCTACACAACCAATTCCAACGTCCCTTACACCTCGTTAAGCACCGTTGACGTTTACCTGATGGAAGTGGACTACACTTCAATAAGCGCATTTGAACCTAAAACCAATGACGCCATCGTTTATCAAGGCACGCTCAACATTGTGACCGAGGGCGATGGTGGCTCGCTCACCATCGAGTTCAGTACCCCTTATACCTATAACGGTGGCAACCTGCTCGTGGCAATCGAAAACACCACAGATGCTGGTTACAAGTTCATTTATTTCTACGGACAAAATGTTACTGGTGCCAGCGGTGCCGGTTCTAATTCAAGTTCTTTGAGCGGTGTTACCTTCACCCAACGTAACTTCATCCCCAAGACTACCTTCACCTATACTCCTGGTGGTGGCGATCTTTGCCTCAGACCCACCCTTGCAGTTTCCGAAATCACCCATAACGAAGCTACCTTGACCGTGGGTGGTGGCAGCGGCATCTACAACGTGCAATACAAACTGGCTTCTGCCACAACTTGGACGAATGTTGCCTCTAACTCCACCAATACCACCTTCACGCTCAGCGGTCTTACCCCGCTTACGGCTTACGATGTGCAAGCACAGAGCGTGTGCGAAGGCGGTGCTACCAGCGACTGGAGACCCGCAAACTTCAACACCACTGCACAAGCCGAGCTCGTTGGCGACGCTTGGAGCGACGACTTTGAAGGCGCCACCTGCGGTTGGGAACTGATTAACGGCACCCTTACCAACGCTTGGGCCTGGGGTACTGCTGTCAACAATGGCGGCACTCATGCCCTCTACGTCTCCAACGACAGCGGCACCAACAACGCCTACACCAACAACAGCGCTGCCATGGTGTATGCCACCAAGCTCCTCAACTTCACTGTAGGCAAATTTGAATTTGCCTACAACTGGATGGCCAACGGCGAAGCTAACTGGGACTTCTTGAGAGTAGCTTTGGTACCCGCTTCGGTCAGCTTGACTGCAGGTACTTCACTTCCTACTGGTTTGACTTACTCAGCTGTTCCGAGTGGCTGGATTGCCATAGACGGTGGCAGCCAACTTAAAGGTGTTACCGATTGGCAAAACCAAAGCGTGGCCGTCAACGTGCCCGCTGGCAACTATTACATGGTTTTGGCATGGCGCAACGATGGTAGTGGCGGTGTCCAACCTCCTGCGGCTGTTGATAACGTGAGCATCACTCGCGTGGCCTGCGCCTACGATGTGGAAGGCTTGGCTATCGACAACGTTACCACTAACAGTGCCACCCTCACCTGGACTGCCGGTGAAGCTGAGCAATGGCAAGTGGCTTTCGCCGACAATGGCAACTTCGACAATGCAACAGAAGCGATTGTCAGTGCAGCTACCTACAATATGACCGGTCTGCAACCCTCCACCAGATATTATGCAAGGGTGCGCGCCTACTGCGGTGGCGAAGACTTCGGCTCATGGAGCAGCGTGTTTGATTTCTTCACCGACTGCGCTATCATTCCAGCCTTAGGCTACACCGAAAACTTCGACAGCTACACGTCTACTGCAGGTGTTCTGCCCATCTGCTGGAACAAGATCAACACAACTTCTTATAGTTCTTATCAAGGTTATCCGAGAATCTATAATTATGGTTCTCAATCCTCGCCCAACTGCTTGTATTTCTCTTCCTATTATGCAAGCTACAGCGATTACGATCCCCAGGACCAATATGCCATCCTGCCTGAAATGGAGAACCTGGCAGGCAAGCTCATCACGCTCTCGGCCAAGGCCAACAGCAACACTGTTACCTTCAAGATTGGTTTGATGACCGACCCGACCGATGCCAGCACCTTCACGGAGATGGCCACCCAAGCCCTGACCACTTCCTATCAGGAATTCGAGTATATTGTGCCTGCCAATGCAACGGCCCACTACATCGCCATCATGATGGAAGCCGCCAGCTCAAGCTCAAGCACTCGTTATATCTGTATCGACGACATCGCCATTACTGAGGCTCCTACCTGCTTCAAACCCACTGGCCTGACCTACAGCAATGTATACGGTCACGGTGCCACCCTCAGCTGGCTCTTGAACGACGAGACCCAAACCGCTTGGGACGTGCAAGTTTCCGACACTGTTAGCTTCAGCCGTATCGTTGCACTTGTTGAAAACGTCAACAACCACGAGAACTATGTGCTGAGCGGCCTCGATCCCGAAACACACTATTATGTGCGTGTCCGCGCCAACTGCGGCGGTGGAGACGTGAGCGAGTGGAGCAACACCGTCAACTTCACCACCACTGTGGCCTGCCCTGCTCCCACAGGATTTGCAGCCAGCGAAATCTCTGGCTATACTGCCACACTGAACTGGACCGGCTACAGCGAAAACTACACTGTCAGCTACAGAACAGCCGCCAGTGCGATTGGCTTCTATGAAGCATTCAACGCCAGTGGCATTCCAACTGGCTGGACACAATACAGCGGTTTAGTGGACGAAGTGCTGGCCGGCACTGCCGAATTGGCATCAGGATCCAACTGGACAACCACCACTTATGGTTTGGGTGCTTATAACGCAAAACTCAACATCTACGGAACCTCACGCAAGAATTGGCTTGTGACTCCTGAAGTCACCCTTGAAAATGGCTACAACTTGGACTTCGACCTTGCCCTGACCGACTATGGCAACTCGGATCCCATTGAAGACCCCACTGCCCAAGCCGATGACAGATTCGTTGTTTTGGTGTATGCCGATGAAGCATGGACCATCCTGCGCGAGTGGAACAACACGGGTTCGGAAAATGTCTATAACACCATCGCCACCGCGGGCGAACATGTCAGCATCGATCTTTCGGCTTACGTTGGCAAGACCGTGAAGATTGCCTTCTACGGTGAATCCACCGCAGAAGGTGGCGACAACGACATGCACATCGACAATGTGGGCATCGGTATCCCCGTTCCCGCTGGCCAATGGCAGACCGTCACCGTTGACGAAGCTCCTGTCATCCTTACCGACCTCACTCCCGAGACCACCTACGAAGCCAAGGTGCAAGGCAACTGCGGCGACGACGGTTTGAGCCTTGAGACCAACGTCATCACCTTCACCACCCTTGAAGCTTGCCCGACACCTACGGGTCTGGCCGTTGTTGACAGCTTGTTGACTGCAACCACCGCTGGCCTCAGCTGGAACGGTTTTGCTGATGTGGATAGCTACACGGTGCAATACAGAATAGCTGCACATGAAGAAGCTCCGTTCATGCAGAATTTCGAAAGCGAAACTTCGTTAAACAGCTGGACTTTCATTGGTGATGAAATCAATGGCATAGACGGTACAGGATCTAATCCTGCTGGACGCCATGGAACTGCTGCACATAGTGGCTCGTATGGCTTTAGATTCTCCTCTTACACCACTTCAGAAGATTACAACCAGTATCTGATTTCTCCCGAGCTGACCGTAACTGGTGAACTCAAGTTCTGGTATAAAATGTATGGCTCTGGTGATGAATTAAATTTCGGTTATTCCACAACTACTGACGATGTAGAGTCCTTCACTTGGCTTGAACTTACCAATACAACAAGTTGGCAGGAATACACGCAAGTACTTTCAGCCGACGTGAAGTACATCGCCATCCACTACTATGGAGACTACAAATACTATGGCTATGTCGACGACATCACCATCGGTGCCCATGAAGTTGCCGCTGGCGAATGGCAGACTGTAAGCAGCACTACCACCAACGTCACGCTGACAGGTCTCACTCCTGAGACTCCTTACGAAGCCCAAGTGAAGAGCGACTGCTCCGATCCTGAGGCATGGAGCAGCATGGTTACCTTCACCACGCCTGAACTGACGACTGTGACGCAGGTGATCACTTTGACCGCTGGCTCGAACTGGTTCTCGACCTACTTG
>CAMHJX010000010.1 GCA_946185535.1 uncultured Bacteroidales bacterium | reverse complement strand
TCGTGTCTTCCATCCTGAACATCTTGGGCTTGACGGCAGCCTTCGCCGCGCTCTATATCATCCTCGTGCAGGTACACCACGACCTCACCTACAACAAGGCGCTCAAGGACAGCGACAGGATTTATTGTATGATGGTCGGCGACCGATTTGCCGACTATGGCGCCTCATGCTGGATTAACCGACCGATTTCCGAGGCGGTCATTGCGGCCTCGCCTGACGTGGAAGCAGGTGGCTGCGGCTATGTGGGCAAAAACTGCCCGACCGCCACTGTTTTGCTTGACGACGACCGTCAAATGAGTGTGAAAATCGGGGCCTTCAGCAATGGCGGCAAGGATGTTTTCGGCTTCGAACTCGTTGCGGGCAACTGGAACGACTGGATTAACGGCATCACCTACGCCGTTTCGGAATCGATGGCGCGACGGCTTGGTGTGGAAGTGGGCGACGTGGCCAAACTTCGGACGAACAGTTGGCAGGGACTGCAGCTTGAAGACGCCGTCATCGTCGCCATTTACAAGGACATGCCCGCCAACAGCGACGGCACCACTTTCGATATGTTTTACAATATCGGCAATCGGGGTTTGGACAATTGGAGCGAATGGGGCTTCAACTATTTCGTGAAACTTCGCGAAGGCGCCGACCCGAAAGCGTTTGAAGAGGCCTCGAAACCTGCCATGAAGGACGCCTTTATGCGGCTGAACGGCATTGACCCGACATCGCTCAGCGAGGAGGAAAAGGCTCTGTGTGAGGAGTCGGTGGGTGGCACCAATCTCCAACTGATAAAACTCACCGATATGTATTTTGCCAAAAACATCAATGCGTCAGGAAAGACGGGCAACCGTACTACGACGATGACCTTGCTCGCCATCGCCATTGCGGTCATTGTCATCGCGTTCATCAACTACATCAACTTCTTCTTTGCGATGGTGCCCATGCGATTAAAGAGCGTCAACACGCGCAAGATATTAGGCAGCAGCCGTTTCCAATTGGTGATGTCGTTTGTTGGCGAGTCGGTGACGATGGTGGTCATTGCCTTGGCGTTGGCCGTGGCCGTGGTTACGCTGTTCAGGCAGTCCACCTTGGCCTCGCTGATTGAAACGCCGTTGGACTTCGGCCAAAACCAGGGCCTTGTCGCCTTGACCGTCGGCCTTGGGTTGTTCATTTCGGTGGCAGCCAGCATTTATCCCGCTTTGTTCGCCACCTCGTTCAATCCTGCCTTTGCCTTGAAAGGTACACTCGGCACCACGCAAAAAGGCAAAGCCTTCCGCGTCGGCTTGATTGGCTTGCAGTTCACTGTTTCCATCGTCCTGATTATCTGCGCTATATTCATCCACGAGCAACGCCAGTTCATGCTCAACCGCGACATGGGCTTCGACCACGAGCAACTGCTCACGCTGCAGACCACGGCTAAAATCGCCTACCTCGACCGTGAAACCTGTGAAAACCGCCTCAAGGCCGATGCCGCCATCAAGGATGTGGCTTGGGGCGATGGTGGGTTTGTCAAAGACGAGCGCATGGGCTGGGGCAGAAAATACAAGGATGCCAATGTGAATTGGCAATGCTATCCTGTTTCTTGGAACTTCTTGGATTTCATGGGAATAGAAATCGTGGAAGGCCGCAGTTTCACGCCCGCCGACGAGCAATCGGAAAACGGTGTCTATATCTTGAACGAGACCGCCCAAAAAATGTATGACATCACGGTAGGCGACCAAATCCAAGGCCACACCGACGGCTTGGCCGAGGTTGCCGGCATCTGCAAGGACTTCAACTACTCGGCCTTGCGCAACGAGATTGGGCCGTTTGCCTTGTATGTCTTCGGCAAAAAACCGTGGCGGCCTTGCATGCAGCTTTTTGTCCGCACCGAGGCCGGCGTTGACATCCCCGAAGTGATGAAGCGCATCCAAAACACCCTGAACGAACTTGACCCGAGCATTGCCGCCGCCGATTTCGATGTGCAACTCTTCGACGAAACGCTTCAAAACCAATACAAAAAGGAGCAAAACCTCTCGAAGTTGATTACTTTGTTCACGATTTTGGCCATCGTCATCTCGCTGATGGGCGTGTTCGGCTTGGTGATGTTCGAGACGGAGCACCGCCGCAAGGAAATCGGCATCCGTCGTGTGCATGGCGCCACGGTGGGGCAGGTTTTGGCGATGTTCAACTCGCGCTTCGTGAAGATTGTGTTGGTGTGCTTCGTCATCGCCGTGCCCGTGAGCATCGTCATCATGCGGCGTTATTTGGAAGGCTTTGCCTATCAGGTGCCGCTGCATGTCTGGGTGTTTGTCTTGGCGCTGTTGGCGGTTTTGGCGGTTACAATTGCGGTGGTCACCTTGCGCAGTCTGCGGGCGGCAACGATGAATCCGGTGAAGTCGCTGCGGAGTGAATGATAATGAAACAAGGAGATTCCCTTGACGGGGAATGGAGATCGGGTGTGGTCGTTAACCGCGGCGGCTTGTGACATTTACTGACAGGCAATTTGTTTTTGCCGCCGCTTTAAATTTCAAAGACACACTCCATTCCCCGAAGGGGAATCTCAATTATATTTGCCAATTCAAAAAGATTTTGTATCTTTGCAACTGCTAAAATATAATCATTTAGTGGTTAAAAATGGATATAACTAATAATATATTATCATTTGATATTGTCTCACCAGAAGGCAAGGCCAAGGCTTTGGCGGAACGGGTGAAAGCACGCCGTTTGGAGATGAACCTGACGCAGGAAGGTCTTTCTGTGCGCTCGGGATTGCCTTTGGCGACCTACCGCCGCTTTGAGCGGACAGGCAAGATTTCTTTGGACGGCTTGCTCCATATCGCTTACGCTTTGGATGCCTTGAACGACTTTGACCGTTTGTTTGAGTCACACAAATATGCCACTTTGGATGAGGCACTTAATGCCACCACAACAAAAAGAAAGCGAGGGAAACGCAATGAGTGAAAAGATAGTTGAAGTAACGCTAGGCTCTCGTAAAGTCGGGCGGATAGCCTTGGACAGAGACGGTCGCGCTTTGTTCGAATACGACGCGGACTGGATTCGGAACGGCTTTTCGATCTCGCCGTTTCACTTGCCTTTGGAATCGAGGTTGTTCACCGCCGATGCGAAACCTTTTGACGGCAACTTCGGCGTGTTCGACGACAGCCTGCCCGACGGCTGGAGTGCATTGGTGCTCGACCGTTATCTGAGGTCGCAAGGCAAGTCATTGGCTTCGTTGGATTTGTTGGAGCAACTGATGTTTGTCGGTAGCCGTGGTCGTGGTGCCTTGGAATACCATCCCAACCTAAGCACCGTTGACGAACAGGTCGTCATCGACCTCGACCACATGGCGGAAGAGTCGCAGCGGGTATTGAGTACCGACTATTCCGACGACTTGGACAAGGCTTGGCGGCGCGGCGGCTCCTCGGGCGGCACACGACCCAAAGTGTTTGTGCATCACAACGGCGCCGAGTGGTTGGTGAAGTTCCGCGACCGCACCGACCCTCCCGATGTAGGCAAAATCGAATATGAGACCTCACTGCTGGCTCGCGAATGTGGCATTGAGATGGCCGAGACCCGACTTTTCGAAGGAAAATACTTTGGCACCAAGCGCTTCGACCGCACCGATGACGGCGGCAAACTACACGTTATCAGTCTCTCCGCCCTGATGAGCCTCGACTATCACCTGCCCACCGCCGATTACGGTCATCTGTTCTGGGCTTGCAGCCAACTCACACATTCCGTCAAGGAGCTGTGGAAGGTGTTCCGCCTGATGGCGTTCAACCTCATCATCGGCAACTGCGACGACCATGTGAAGAACTTTGCCTTCATTCGTCGCAATGACATTTGGCAGTTGGCTCCTGCCTACGATGTGCTGCCCTGCGAAGGCTTGGGCGGGTTCCACAGCCTTTCCGTGAATGGCAACTACAAAGATCCGGGGAAAACGGACGCTGTTCAGCTTGCCGTAAAGTTCGGGCTTCGGAAAGATGAGGCCGAAGAAGTGTTTGAAGGAATCGCTTCTATGGTTAAGGGGAACACAGTGATGGCGTGAAATAAGGACTGTAACGTTTTTTTACACCCACTGTAAAGAAACTTTACACTTTTACAAAATTGAAAATTATATCTTGTTGATTCATATTGTTTTACAAATTTGGCACAGATTATGCCTTATCACACACAACAATTAAACAATCAACGATTCAACACCTCAACAAAATGAGCAGCTACCTGAAATTCCTCTCCCGAAACAAACTCTACAGCATCATCGAGGCCATTGGCCTGACGGTGAGCCTCGCCTTCGTGGTCATCATCTTCTGCTATGTGACACAACATATCGCCATCACACGTGAAAACCCAAATAGAAAGGAGATATATTGTGTGGCTTTGAATGACATAACCCTGTTCGAATACGGGATGAAGAAGAGCATAGGGGAGAGCATCCCTGAAATTGAAGCAGTCACCGAGTGCGGCTTCATCTATGGCACAGAGATGAAGGCAGAGGAGCTGACGCTAATGCCAAGCGTGTTGGGCTGCGACCGCGATTTTTTCAACTTTTTTCCTGTCCAATTGTCAGAAGGCAAACCCGAACAAATTGACGATGTTTTGACGGCTTTCATATCGGAAAAACTGGCGCAAGCCCTATCGGAAACTGGCGAGGTCGTGGGACGGACCATCCATCTTTTGGCACATGACTTCACCGTAGCGGGTGTGTTCACTGACTTGGGCAACTCGCTTTTCGATGTTACACCCGACGTGATTGTCAATGTGGACCTCACCGATGGCAGAACGTTCCGAGGTGGATTCAACAGTCCGATGCGACCCGCCAACATGTTTGAAAACGTGTGGGTCTTTGTGAAATCGCATCCTAATGCCGACCGAGAGGTGCTGCGAGAGAAGATGGTTGTAGCTTGTCAGTCATTTTATAAGACGATATTGGGCAGCGATTTTTCCATCGAATCTAAGAACCTGACCTTGATTCGACTGGATGAAATACTCTACAGCGATGCCAGCACCAACTTGAAGAAGGGCGACAAAACCATGATGCGCAGCTTGTTGGCGGTAGGTTTGTTGCTGCTCATTTCTTCGATATTCAACTACATCAATCTCAATGTGGCTTTGACGAGCAAGCGTGCCAAGGAGATGGCCACACGGCGATTGCACGGAGCCACCAAAGGCCGAATCATCGGGAAATACCTGCTTGAGTCGTTGGCGTTTACCACGGTGTGCATGGTGCTGGGCATCTTGCTGGCTGAGGCACTCGCACCGCTAGTCAACCGCCTGTTGGGTGGTGATATTGGTGTAAAGGTTTTGCTTTCACCATCCTATTTGCTTGCCTATCTGCTGATGGTGGTCGTGGTGGCGCTGTTAGCAGGCATTATCCCTGCTGCAGTGGTGTCGCGAGCCAAGCCTATCGATGTGGTGTCTGGCGCCTTCCGCTTTCGCAACAAGATGGTGCTCTCGAAGGTGTTCATCGTCTTGCAGAATGTCATCGCCATCGTGCTAATTGCCTTGGTAATCACGATGGAGGTGCAGATGCGCCACATGGAGCGAAGGTCTGTCGGGTGCCGTACCGAAAACCTGTTTTTCATCGAGTCCATCTTATCGGGTGACGAGGCCTTTGAGAACGACCTGCTGGCGTTGCCTTTCGTGAAGCGGATGGGACATTCCTATGGCTATCCGGGAGGTGCCCGTATGGGTTCAAGCTGGAAACGACTCAACGATCCTGACAATTGGATTCAAGTGATGTACCTGATGTGCGACACTACGGCTTTCGATATGTTTGGCTTTGACATCAAGGCGATGTATGGCCAGCTGGATGAACGTCAATGGTTGTTGACGCAGGGTCTGTTGGAAAGCCAGATGGGGATGCCGATGGAGGACTTCGCCCCTGACTCGCTAGGCGCATGGTACAAGCGGAATGTCGGTTATGACTTGTGCGGTGTGGTTGGGGATTTTGCTATTACTGACGCGGCGCATGTAGTGGATGAGACTTTCGGCGCGGTGCAAATTGTGGGAAAGGAGCCGATGTTCAGAGGCGTGGCGTATCATCCTGTATTGGAGATTGTGGGCGATCAAGCAGAGGCGCGTAAAGCCATTATGGGGGTTTATGATAAACACATGAGTAAGAAATCCGTTTATTGGGAAGCTACCGCCGACTTTATCGACAATATGCTGCTGCAAGATTTGCAGGGAACCAAAAACAAAATGCGCCTTGTGGATATGTTTATGGCAGTGGCGGTGTTGCTGTCGCTGCTGGGACTGGTGGCCATGAGCACGCATTTTGCCTCCGAGCGCGAGAAGACCATCGCCGTCCGCAAGGTGTTTGGCGGCACGATGCAGAGTGAGATTCGCCGCAACCTGAAGGAATACGTCATCATGATTCTTATCGCTAATGTCATCGCCATTCCGATATCGGTTTGGGTCTGCGGGCGTTATTTGGAGGACTTCGTCTATCGCATCGACCTGCATCCCTGGATCTTCGTGGTGACGGTAGTGCTGTCGTTTGTCATCGCCATCGGCTCGGTGCTGTGGCAAATCGTCTCCGTGGCGAGGGTGAATCCTGTGATGGCGTTGAAGAAGGAATAACAATGCCAGAAAACTACATCGGACTGAACACTATCTTTTTGTTCGGTAGTTCTCGTTCACGGAGATACATCAACAGATACACCGGAAGATATATGTTTCGGTCAAGGATTTCAATGTTCTTTGTCGTATATATAAATGCCTCTTTTATCGCATATTCTTCATTTTTCATCACATCGCAAAGAGCATTATGCCGTTTGTAATCCTTCCCCGACTTGATTTCTATCGGGAGAGCCTGATTGTCGTGTTCAATGACGAAATCGAGTTCTCCCTGTTTTTTACTGTTGAAATAGTAAAGGTCGTAACCATGCGAACGAAGTTCTTGTGCGGCAAAATTCTCAAAAACGGCACCGAAGTTTGCATTGATTTCGCCAATCATGATATTGAGTTGAAAACCAGATGAGTACATGCAGGACAGCAGGCCAACATCATTAAGAAACAACTTGAACAAGTTGCGTTGTTCATTGAGTTTCAACGGCACACAAGGTTTGTCGACATTATATGTGGGTAAGGCCACCCCTGCATCGGTCAGCCAAAGGAAGCTGTTCTCGTATTTTTCGAATTTTGCTCTATCGTTCAGCGATTTTAGTATAAATCTCTTGTTTTGGGCATTGAGTTCCGACGGGATCCTGTCAAAAATCTCTTTGATGAATAGCTTGTTGTCGGCATATTTGGCAATGTCCTTTTTGTATAGTTTCAGGATGTTCTCCTGCTCGTGTCGGACTTCCTGCATGTTGTTGGTATCCAGATACTTCTCCACAACAGCTGGCATTCCTCCGATTACAAGGTATAGACGAAGCAATTCCATCATCTTCTCATGAACGACAGAATCGATGGGAATTCTCTTATCGTAACATTCATGAAGATGCGTCATCACCTCATCGCTCATGCCTAAAGCCAATGCGAACTCCTCGAAATCGAGTGGAAACATTTCTTTTTCAGCCATGTAACCGACAGGGACGCTTCGCAAGTCTTTCAATTCGACACCTAAAAGAGAGCCGCTCATGACATAACGATAACTTCCTTCCTCGACAAGAAACTTAATCGCAGTGACAATTTCTGGACATTCCTGCACTTCATCGAAGAAAATCAAGGTGTTGCCTGGTTCCAATTTGGTGTCGGTCAACGCAGAAATGCGCAACAGGATATCGTTTGTGTCGAGCGGATTGGCAAAGATGGTTTTGAGTTTCGGATTTTTGATGAAATTGAATTCCACAAAATGCTTGAATGTTTCTTCTCCCACCTTGCGTATGGCAAATGTTTTTCCTACTTGTCGTGCACCCGTAACAAGGAGCGATTTTTTGTCATTCAAAAAGAAATCTTTTAAAGAACTGTAAATCTTTCTATTAATCATTATTTAATGCTTTTTTCCAACCGCAAAAATACAACTATTTTGCTTTTTTCCAACCTTAATTAGGATGTTTTTATGCTTTTTTCCAACTTATTCATAAAAATAGGGAAATAGCCTGCACCCAATTTACATGACAACTGTAAAGTTTCTTTACACCCACTGTAAAGAATCTTTACACTTTTACAAAATCGAAAATCATATCTTGTTGATTCATATTGTTTTGCGATTTTGGCACGAAGATTGTCTACTCACTTTTTTATTTGACAATTTTATCTTATCAAATGGAAATAACAACAGTATGAACAATACCATTCTTAGACCCAAACACAAACATTTTCTCATCAACACTTTCTGCTTGATGATTGGCATTACGGCGGCCACTTTGCTGTTCCAGTGGGTGTTGCACGAGTTTTCCTACGACCGTTTTGTTGAGGACGGCGACCGAATTTACCGCTTGGTGTCGGTGGATAAGGCCACGGGCACAAGATACACCGGCGGTGTCTGCCAATTGCGCTATGACTTGCCTGATGCCGTGCCTCAGGTGGAGGAATGTGTGAGCGTGGTTTCGCACTATACCAACCAGAATCCCAACACTGTCAGGGATATGGAACGCAACGAATCCTTTGAGGTGATGGCTTTGACGACCAGCGACAATTTCTTCAAGGTGTTTACCTATCCCGTAGTGGAAGGCGAACCGCATCACATTCTTCAGCCCAACGAAGCGGCCATTTCCAAAGAGATGGCACAAAAACTTTTTGACGGCTCGGCCATAGGGCAGCCTTTGGTCTGCTCTTATATGCACATAGAGACCGTTTACACCGTTGCCTTGGTGGTGGATGTGCCTTCCAACACGCATCTGCCTTTCGAGGTGGTGGTACCGATGGATAGCCATCAACTCAATCTTTACCGCAATATCACTGAAAACCAGACGATTTACGTCAAATTGAGGGAAAATGCGCTGTTCAGCAAGGCGGAGATGAAACGCTTAGCCAACATCCAAACGGAGAAGTACGATAAGCAGCAATGGTTGGAATTCCAGCCTTTGCGCGACATCCACCTGCACACCGATTACAACGACCGGGAAAGTGTGGGTAACGGCAATGCCTCCTATGTTTGGATTATCATCTTTGGCATCCTGCTCATCGTGGCGGTCACCATCGTGAATTGTGCCACGCTCGATGTGTCGTATTCGGTGCAGCAAACCAAAAATAGGGTCGTCGAGCGGGTGTTTGGGTGCAGCGAGTTCAGGATTTTTTCGAGTAACCTATTGGAGACCCTGCTCATCACCCTTGTGGCGATGGGGCTTTCCTTGTTGGCTGTGTGGGGGTTGCTGCCCGCGTTCCAGTCATGGATAGGTGTGCCCGTGCAGTTGCGTTTCGACAAATGGCTGCTCTTTTTCTGCCTTGCACTTTTGGTGCTGTTGCCTTTGGCTTCAAGCCTTTTTGGGCAATATTGCCTTCGCAGTGTGGCCTTCGCCGATGTGCTGAAAGGCAAGATGCGCCACTTGAAAGGCATCCGCATCAGCAATGCGAGTTCGGTGTTTCAGGTGGGCCTCTCTTCGCTTGCTGCCGTGTTTACGATTGTAATTCTGTTGCAACTCACTTTTATGCGACATTCCGACAAAGGCGTTGATATGTCTAACATTGTGTCACTCAACAGTCTGGTAACACCCTGCTACAAAGTGGGTCCCATTCGTGACGAACTGATGAAAAACCCCGACATCTACAGCGTCGGCCTTTGTATGGGTGACTTTTCCAAGCCTAATGGTTTCATCCGTGACGTGGACTGGGAAGGGCGAGAGGAAGGAAACGACGCTGTATTTCAGGTACTTTATACTGATGGCTATTTCCAAGAGATGGTAGGGATGGAGTTGTTGGCAGGCGACTATTTGAGCAAGGACTTGAATTTGGATGATTATTTTGATGGGATGTACGAAGGGAATGGGCAATATGTGGTCAACGAAGCGGCGATCAAGGCAATGGGCTGGAGCGCTGAGGAAGCCATCGGCAAGAATTTGACGCTGACAGTGACATCGGGGAGAATCGTGGGCGTGGTGAAGGATTTCAATTTCTCCGATATGCGCAATGCCGTTTCACCGCTTATCATGGAATATGCACCTGAGGCACAGCCGAATATCGTAGTGAAAATCGCGCCCGAAAATAGACAAAAGACCTTGGCCTACATTCAAGAAGTGGTGCGTCCGTTTAATTTTTCTGATGTGTTTTCCTATTCGTTTTTGGGCGAGAAGGAACTCTACCGCGAGGAGCGGCAGGTTGGGCACTTATCGTTGTTGTATTTCCTTGCGGCGATGCTGTTGGCCTTGTTCGGCTTCTTTGGTGTCGTTTCCTATCATCTGCATCAGGAGTCGCTCAATATGGCGGTGCGCAAGGTGTTTGGTGCCAGCACCAGAGAGGTGCAAGGGCATTACCTGAAAACCCGGCTGAGGATGTATATTTTGCCTGTCATTGCGGCAATGGCGTTGTCGGTCTATTTCTCGTTGCATTGGCTGCAAGGCTTTGCCTATCATGTACCCATTTCCCTTGTGCTGACCGTGGCCTTGTTGTCGTTCTTCGCGGCTTTCCTGCTCCTTTCGCTGATTGTTTCGGGTGTGGTGCAGGCCATTTGCAGCAAGAGGATTACAGAAGTGTTGCAGAAAGGGTAAAGTAGAATGTTTGGTTTTGCTTTCTGCAATAAGCAGAATTTAGGAAAAATTGCTTTCTGCAAAAAGCACAAATGAGAGGATGAGTCTGGTGATAGCGTTGAAGAGGGAATGAATCGTTGTCACAAAAACTTCTCTTTTTCCTTTGTTTGCGACATTTTATTTGTATTTTTGCCGCAAAATATGCGACGATATTGACCGAATAACGACGCAAAAACACAGAAACATGTATATACACGAGCATGAGAACTGGACGGATTTCCGTTGGTCGCCCGAAGCGGTGGCATTGCCCTTGGACGAAGTCTGTCGCGAACAGGGGAAACTGGTTGGCCGATTGAGTAACTTGGGCTTCGACAGCCAACTGAAGGCCATGGCCGAGAACTTGACCCGGGATGTGGTCTATTCCTCCGAGATAGAAGGCATAAGGCTCAATGTGGATGAGGTGCGCTCGTCCATTGCCCGCCGTTTGGGAATTGAGGGTATGAAGTTTACGCCTGCGTCGCATTATGTCGATGGCGTGGTGGCCGTGATGCTCGATGCGATGGAGCACTTCGACCAGCCTCTTACCAAGGAGAAGCTTTATGGATGGCAGTCGGCTTTCTTCCCGTCGGGTTTTAGCGAAGGCTCTCACATCGAGGTTGGAATGTACCGCACTCACGAGGAGCATGTCGTTTCAGGTCTATGGGGGCGCGAGCGTGTGCATTATATGGCACCTTCTCCCGACCGAGTGGAAGAGGAAATGGTCAAGTTCATTGACTGGTATAATGCCGACAAGCCTATCTCTCCTGTCATACGCTCGGCCATAGTGCATCTTTGGTTCGTCTCCATCCACCCCTTCGAGGACGGCAACGGCAGGTTGGCGCGCATCCTTGGCGACATGTACCTCGCGCGAGGCGACAACAGCCGTTTCCGTTTCTACAACATTTCGTCGGAGATCAACCGCGACAAGAACCACTATTACGACATTCTGGAACGGGTACAGCACGGCGACGGAGACATCACGGAGTGGATTGTATGGTATCTTCACACCCTTATGGCCGCCATCCGCGAAGCATCAGCCACGGTGAGCACTGTGCTCAACAAAAGCTTCTTCTGGATGCGATTCGCCAGCGTTCCGATGACAGAACGCCAGACCAACACACTGAATCTTTTTCTCGACGGTTATGAAGCCAAAATCACTTCCAAAACATGGGCGAATTTGAGCAAATGCTCAAAAGACACTGCTATTCGTGATATCCAAGACTTGTTGGAGAAGCATATCCTTATTAAAGACATCCCAGGAGCCAAACGTCCCAGCTATTCCATCAATTACGGTGGCGCGACGGATGACATCATGAAACGTTTCAGTGATATAGCCATCCAAGAGGAGGCAGGAGGTTTTTTTCTCACCGCTGTCCTCGACGGAAAGACCAAGGTGAGGGAGCGCCTACTCGCTTTGGATGCCGAGCGCTACCAGAAAGGCGACCTGCCCATGGAGCACCTGTTGGGGAAATACTGCACTTATATGTTGAAGTAAGGCATGAAAATCCTTGCGACTGTAAAGTTTCTTTACACCCACTGTAAAGAAACTTTACACTTTTACAAAATGGTAAAATTGTATCTTGCTGATTTATATTGTTTTGTGATTTTGGCACGGATAGTGCAATACGCACAAACAATTAAACAATCAACAATTCAACAATTCAGCAATAATGAGCAGTTATCTCAAATTCTTAGGCCGAAACAAACTCTACACCGTCATCGAGGCCATCGGTCTCATCGTTTCCATTGCCTTCGTCATCTTGATTGGCAATTATGTGTATCAGCAGTATTCCGTGGCCTACGGCAACCCTTATAGAGATAGGGTTTACGCCATTGGAAATCAAGATTATATGTCGCTCTCGTGGTGGGACAAGGCCGTTTTTGAGGACAAACTTCCCGAAGCCGAAACGGTGGCCCGCATCTCTGGCTCCGACTATGACGGCTATATCACCTTCGGCGACGAACAGCCTGTCAGTGCCGTCATCACCGAGGCTGATCCCGAAATTTTTGATCTTTTCCCGAGCCTGACTTTGCTCGAAGGCAGTATGGACGAGTACTGCATCAAAGGGCATTGTCTTATCTCCGAGTCGCTTGCCAACCGCGCCTTCAACGGCGATGCCGTCGGCAAACCCATCCGAATCACCTATTTCGACGATAAAATCGAAAGCATGGTCTGTGGCATTTTCAAGGACTCCAAAAACTCGATGATGCCCAGCACTGATGTAATGCTCAACCCCGAATTTAACGATTTGACTAACCAAAAACCATTCAGTTCCTTGGGGCAGTACATGATATTGATTAAAGCCCGCGAAGGCACTGACCGTGAGCAATTTGCAAAGAAGGTCGAGGAGGTCGGACTGCCTAATTACTCCGATGGTTTCGTGAGTGCCATGCCGATTTACACTTTGCCGGAAGTCTTTTTCAATGACAACCAATGGATGTTCAAAGGAGGTAAAAAGCCGGTGATGCAAACACTGACCGTGGTGGTGTTGCTGCTGCTCGTTTCGGCCATTTTCAACTACATCAACCTCAACATGGCCCTTTCGGGAAAACGCGCCAAGGAGATGGCCACAAGGCGGCTTCACGGTGCCACGAAAGGGAGAATCGTTTTAAAGTATATCCTTGAATCCGTGTCGTTTACGGCTGTGTGCTTCGTGCTGGCGTTTTTGTTGGCCTGTGCCTTGTTCCCGATGATGAACGGTTTGCTGAAAAACGTTGGGGGCGGCGATATGAGTATCGATGCATCATTGGGGCAGTTTGTACTGATCCGATTCGACTGGACGGTGGGCGTTGTGGCAGTTTATCTTGCAGCCATAGTATTGGTGGGCGTACTGTCGGGCATCGCGCCTGCCGCCATTGCCTCGCGTTTTGAACCGATCGACGTGGTGCGTGGCACCTATCGACTTCAAACCAAAAGGGTGTTCAGCAAGATTTTCATTGTGTTCCAAAACACAGTCACCATCGTCTTGATTGCCATGGCGATTTTGATGGAGGTGCAGATGCGGCACATGATGAACCGTCCCACCAACATGCGCTCCGAGGGCTTGTATTCGCTGCAATGCTGGGTAAAAGATTATTCTGATATTGCGCCGCTCATCGACCGTTTGGAAAAGATCCCGAATGTGAATGCGGTGGGCTACGGTCGCGGTTTTGCAGGGCAGATGAATATGGGTACCACTGTAACCACGCCCGAAGGCGAAAGGGTGAACATGCAACTTATCTTATGCGACGAAACCTATTTCAATATGCTTGATTTGCAAGTCGTTGAAGATTTCGGACTGCGGACCAATTCGGTATGGATGTCGAGGACTTTGGCTGAAAAAATCGCTTTGAGCGACTCAACGGCACATTATTACACACGCAATATGCATATCAACGGCAGCAACCCCGAGACTGTGGGCGGAATTTATGAGGACATCCCGACGCGCTCGGCTGCGTCGTCTGAATCCAACCAGTTTTCGGCGGTCATCATTGCTCGTGCGGAAGACTTGATTTGGGGCAATGGTGTAATGATTGATGTTTCAGGGGATTACAAAGAGACCGAAAAAGCCATTATGCAAGCCTACGCCGACTATTCCGAGGAAAAGAACGGCACCTACGTGGAACCAGCGCAAAACGGCTATGTGAAAGACCTTAACAATTTGTCTCTGCAACCCGTCAAGATGGCCATGCGCCTGCTGGAACTGTTCATGTTGCTGTCAGTGCTAATTTCCTTGCTCGGCCTCGTGGCCATGAGCACCTATTACAGCGAGCAAAGCACCAAGAGCATCGCCGTACGCAAGGTGTTTGGCAGCAACGTCCAGCGTGAGTTGTGGCGAACGGTGAAGGACTACATGGTTTTGGTCGGCATTGCCGCACTCATCGGCATCCCGCTCGCGGTTTGGTTCTGTGGCCGTTATTTGGATCGCTTCGCCTATCGCATCGAGCATTACGGTTGGATCATCGCCGTGGCTGCCATCCTCGGTATGTTAATGGCTTTCTTGTCCGTCCTTTGGCAGACCTTGAAGGCGGCGCGGACGAATCCGGCGGAGGCTTTGAAGAAGGAATAAGTATTAATCACAAAACCCACAAAACAATGCAAAACTTCAATAATGAACGGATGCGGCTCGGCAACTGCCTCGCCGCTGGAAAGGAGCCAGTTGGCGACTTTCCCTGTGGAAAAAAGGTTTTGACGGTTTTGCAAGTTTTGTTTCAAAAACAATTCAACAGTTAAACAATTCAACGATTCAACAATATGTCAAGTTACATCAAATTCCTTTCCCGAAACAAACTCTACACCGTCATTGAGGCCATCGGTCTTGCCGTCAGCCTCGCCTTTGTCATCATCATCGGCAGTTACGCGTGGCAGCAGTACAGCATCACGCGCGAAAGCCCCGACCGAAAAAGCATCTACACCTTCGGAATGCCAGGTTATCTCGGCTTGACCTACGCCTTCACCGATGAGGTCGCCGACCGCGTGCCCGAAGTGGAAATGGCCGTGCGGTATTGCATCGAGGCCAATGCGCCGTCAATCATGTTTGGCAATGAAGAGGTTGAGGCCGCAATGACCGCTGTCGGCAAGGATTTCTTCAAGATGTTTCCTTACCTCAAATTCGTTGAAGGCGGCCCTGAGGGCATTGAAGCGCCAGGGAATGTCATTGTCAGCGAGAGCTTTGCGCGGAAGCATGATATCAAAGTCGGTCAAACACTGGATTTTATCATCAATAAATATATGGTTGTCGGAATCATTGAGGACTTCCGTAACACGGTGTTCACGCCTACCGATGTGATAGTCAACGAACACGACTTCCTCAACAAGTCCGCTTGGGACGTGCCTTACGACCGTTACGGCTCGACCATCACTTTCGTCAAATTCGCCGAAAACGCCGACCCAAAAGCGATTTACGACAAAGTGGAGCAGTTGTGCAAGGAGATTTATCCCGACATGTACGGCCAGGCTTTCTTCGAACGCTTGGACATGACCCGCTTCGACCATCTGTTTTTCAAGGACTTCGGCGAACCGAATGACCAATTGAAGCATGGCGACCTCAAAACGCTGAAGCTCTTGGCCCTCGTCGGGCTGCTGTTGTTGCTTTCGGCGGTATTCAACTACATCAACCTCTCGTTTGCCCTCACGGGAAAACGCGCCAAGGAGATGGCCACCCGCCGACTGCTCGGAGCGCAGAAAGGCGAAATCGTTTGGAAATATATTTCTGAATCACTGATATTTACAGCGGTTTGTTTTGGCCTTGGCTTGTTGTTGGCCTATCTGTTGGCACCTTCGGTCAATGCCTTGCTCAACGCCCCTGAGGTGCCGATTACCATTCAGATGAAACCTATGTACATTGTGGCTTATTTGGCTGTCATTGTGGTGGTTGGCGTGCTCAATGGCATCATTCCTGCCGTGTTTGCCAGCCGTGTGGAGCCGATGGATGTGGTGAAAGGCACCTTCCGCCGCAATACGAAAATGGTGTTCAATAAGGTATTCATCGTCATCCAAAGCACTTTGGCGGTCTTTCTCATCGCTATGGCCATCGTGATGGAGGCGCAGTATCGCACTTCGATGAATCGCCCAAAACATTGCAATACCCAAGACAAATACTATTTGGTGGTGTTCGCCTCCGAGCCGCAATCCGATTTGCATCAGGGTCTCGAAAACCTGCCTTGCGTGAAGCGGATTGGCCGAAGTAGGGGAGTGCCAGGATGTATGATTGGTGGACAGTACAGCCTCACTCGTGACGGACAGAATATCTTATATCGGCATTTGATGATGGACACTGTTGCTTTTCAAATGCTTGACTTTGAAATCCTTAAAGATTATCAGGCACCGCTTTACAATACGGTGTGGTTTGGCGAGCGGGCCTTTGCAGCCACAGGACTAACTGATGAGGATCACGAAATCGATGTTTTAAGGGAAAGGGCGGGCAATTGCGACCAGGTGGCAGGCGTGATTCGTGATTTCCCAGTGACCACAAGCAATGTGGGTGACGAAGATTATCAGATTATCAGTATTATGAAAGCCGATGACATCAAATATGGCGGTTTTGTGATGGAAATTGTCGGCGACCACGCGGAAGCGAGAAAAGCCATCCATGAGGTGGTTGACGAATGGCGCAATGGTGAATTTGTGGATCCTTTTGCCGATGGTTTCATTGACGATTTCTACCGCGACGCCCTCAAGCCCGCCAAGAACAATATGCGCCTTTTGGAAATCTTTATGATCCTCGCCGTGGTGATTTCGCTGCTCGGCCTGCTCGCGATGAGCACCTACTATGCGGGCGAGAACGCCAAGAGCATCGCCGTGCGCAAGGTGTTTGGAGGCACCGTCGAGAGCGAGACGTGGCGCACCGTGAAGGAATATATGGTTTTGGTGACCGTGGCTTGCGTCATTGCCGTCCCGATAGCGGTGTGGGCGGCGCAACGCTATCTTGAAGGCTTCATCGTCAGGCTCGAAAACTACGGCTGGATTTTCGTCGTTGCCGTGGTCATTTCCCTCGTGATGGCCTTCCTATCTGTGCTTTGGCAGACCTTGAAAGCGGCACGGACGAATCCAGCGGAGGCTTTGAAGAAGGAGTAAAACTGCAAATTATGTTTTTCGGTAATAGAAAAATACATTTTTTACTTCGCAAAATCAAAAAAGTTGTATTTTTGCGAAATAGAAATGTGTAAAGTTATGGTTAACATAAAGTTAATAGAAAGAGATAATTACCTTGAACAGTTGGAGCATACGAAAAACACTCCAGACATAAAGGTTATTACAGGAGTTCGAAGAAGTGGAAAATCGAAACTGCTTGAGATGTTTGCCAAAAAGATAGAATCGGTAGAAAACAACGTCAATATCATCCATGTTGATTTCAACCTGCTGAAGTTCGAACCATTGCTGGAATACCATAATCTTCATGATTTCATTGAAGAGTCCTATCAGGAAGGGAAAGACAATTATGTCATGATTGACGAGATCCAGATGTGTGAGAACTTTGAGAAAGCAGTCAACAGCCTGCATGCTTCCGAAAAATATAATATCTTTGTTACTGGCTCCAACGCTTTTCTGTTAAGCAGCGATTTGGCGACTTTGTTTACAGGGAGAACTTTCGAGTTGAAACTCTTTCCATTTTCATTTAATGAATATGTAAGGTATTATCAATCTGCTGATTACAATTCTGCTTTTGATTCATATCTTGAGGAAGGAGGCATGCCTGGCTCTTATCTTTACACGACCACCAAGGAGAAATACTCTTATATCAACGATGAGGTATTCAATGCCCTTATTGTCCGTGACATTATCAGAAGATATAAAATTAGGAATGTTAACTTGCTCAATAAACTCGTTGATTTTCTGATGGATAATATCGGTAACATCACATCGGTTAGGAAAATATCCGACACTTTGACTTCAAATAAAATCAAGACGAACGACAAGACCGTCGGGAAATACATTGATTATCTCTGCAATGCTTTTGCCTTTTATCGTATCCGCCGTTACGACATCAGTGGGAAAAGGTATCTCACAACCGATGACAAGTACTATCTTTCGGATCATTCATTTAAATATGCAAGACTCGGAACCAAGAACCTCAACATTGGTCGAGTCATTGAGAATATAGTGGCTGTGGAACTTTTACGACGTGGCTATGAGGTTTATGTTGGGACTTTGTACAACGGTGAGATAGATTTTGTTGCCATGAAACAAAACGAGAAAATCTATTTTCAGGTGGCAGACGATATTACAAATGAAGAGACTTTCGAACGCGAAGTCTCGGCGCTTTTAAAAATCAAAGACGCCTATCCAAAAATACTCCTGGCAAGAACGCGTCAGAAGGAATTCCAATACGAGGGTATCCGAATCATCAATTTGGCCGACTGGCTTGTTTCATCATAAAGTATAATAGCTATGTCCAAACTCAAATCCAAAATCCTAGTCGTTGACGACAACGCCGGCATCCGGTCGGCACTGAAGATATTGCTGCCCATGCGCTTCGCTGAGGTGGAACTCATCGCCTCGCCCAAGGTGCTGATGGAGACCATGCGGACGTTCAAGCCTGACGTGGTGCTGCTCGACATGAACTTCGAGACCGACATCAACACGGGCAACGAAGGCCTCTTCTGGCTCTCGGAGCTGAAACGCGACTTCCCCGAGGTGGAGGTGGTGCTCTTCACTGCCTACGCCGACATCGCCCTCGCCGTGGAAGGTATGAAACGCGGTGCCTTCGACTTCGTGGTGAAGCCATGGGACAATGCCAAACTGCTCGCCACACTCGAAGAGGCTTGCATGAAACATCGTGTAGGGACACATCGCATGTGTCCACCCTACACGAATGCCACGCCGACAATGCGCTGGGGTGATAGCGAGGCGATGCAACGACTGCGCGAGATGGTGGAGAAAGTGGCACCCACCGATGCCACCGTGCTCATCACGGGCGAGAATGGCACGGGTAAGGATGTGCTGGCCAACGAGATACACCGCCTTTCCAATCGCGCCACTAAGCAGATGGTGGGCGTGGACATCGGAGCCATCACGGACACTTTGTTCGAGAGCGAGATGTTTGGTCATGTGAAAGGGGCTTTCACCGACGCCCATGCCGACCACATCGGCAAGTTTGAGCAAGCCAATGGCACCACGCTGTTTCTCGACGAGATCGGCAATGTGCCATTGGCACAGCAGGCCAAACTGCTACGCGTCATCCAAAATCGCAGCATCACCAAGGTGGGCGACACGAAATCCATCCCCATCGACATCCGCCTGATTTGTGCCACCAACATGGACCTGGCGACAATGGTCAAGGAAGGGCGTTTCCGCGAAGACTTGTTCTACCGCATCAACACGGTGACGCTGCACCTGCCGCCTTTGCGCGAGCGTCCCGACGAAATCGTCGCTTTGGCAGAGATGTTCATCAAGCAATACGCCGAGAAGTACCACCGTAAGGCACAAGGCCTTTCCGACGAGGCAATGAATCTCTTGAAACGCTGCCGTTGGAGCGGTAACATCCGCGAACTGCAAGGCTGCATAGAGAAAGCAGTCATCTATTCCGAGGCGGAACTTATCCGTGCCGCCGACCTCCAACTCCGCGCCTCGGAACTGATGGATGAAGATAAGCCAAAACCGCAAAACCAAACTCTCGAAAGTGCCGAAGAGCAAGTCATCCGCAATGCGATGAAGACCTACAACGGCAATTTGACCCTAGTGGCTAAGGCATTGAAGATCAGTCGTCCGACCTTATACCGCCGCCTAAAGGAATACGGAATATGAGTGCTTGGATTTGGATATTGGTTGTGGTGGTGGCCGTTGTCGCAGCGATTGTGGTGACGACTCTCATCGTGCGCAGGAACGATGCCCGAAAGGTGGGCTTCATGATGGATGCCTTAGAGGACGGCGAGTTGAATTTCCACTTCAAGGAGAAGTCGGCACTTAATCGTGCCCTCAACCGTATCAAGGGCATCTTTGAGCGGCGCGACGCAGCCAACGAGGAGTCCTCACAGGACAAGCTGTTTCGCGTGATGACGCACGAAATCATGAACACCGTCGCACCCATCGCTTCCTTGAGCGATGCCCTGCTCACCGAGGAAGGCGTGGATGTGAAGGCAGGGCTGGAGACCATTTCAGTCTCTTCGAAGGACTTGATCCGCTTTGTGGAGTCGTACCGCAGTATGACGCAAGCCCAACCTCCCGTCCGCAAGGCGGTGATGGTCGACGAACTGATGGACCGTGTGCTGCTCCTCAACAAGGCCAAGATTGCGGAGCAAGGCGCCACTCTGACCTATCAAGCCAATACGCCCGACTTGCTCATCTATGCCGACGAAGGACAGATTATGCAAGTGTTCAACAACCTGATAAAGAACGCCGTGCAGGCGGGTGCCACTTCCATCCGTATCACCGCCGACCTGAACTCGGAGGACCAAACCGTCATCCGTGTGGCCAACAACGGAAAAGCCATCCCGTTACGCCAAACCGAGGAAATCTTCATCCCGTTCTACACCACCAAACCGAATGGAACAGGCATAGGCTTGAGTTTGTCAAAACAAATCATGGTGAAACACAACGGGACATTGGTCCTTGAACAAAGTGATTCAAATGTAACGATTTTTGCCTTGATTTTCAAATAAATGGCACTTGTACCAGAAATCAATTCAGCACAATCTCCTTAACGATTTCCTTCCCTACCATCTCGTTCAAGTTCTTCATCAACAAGGATTTGGAATAGCTCAGTTCGCTGCGCAAGGCATCGCTGTCGACGCGAACAAACAGCACATGGTTTTTGATGGAAAGGTCGATGGTATGTGAGGCAATGAAAGGCCCGACCACCTTTGGCCAGGATTCGATGACCTTGACTTCATCCAAATACGCTGCACCACGATGTTGTTCGTAGAATTCCTTTATGAGGTCGCCAAGCGGCTTCACATCAAAGTACACCATCGCCACCTCCTATCTCCTTAACCTGGCCTTTGACCACCTCGAAAATCTTATGGTCGATATTGGTGTTTTCAAACAGCTTCTCTACCCTACCCTGTTGCGTGTCAGTAATAAACACCTGACCGAAATGCTCATCGCCAACGAGGCGGACAAGTTTCATCACGCGCTGGTCATCGAGCTTGTCGAAGATGTCATCCAACAAAAGTATGGGTTTATAGCCAATCTTTTGATAGTTGAACTCAAATTGAGCCAAGCGAATTGACACCACAAACGACTTCTGCTGTCCTTGTGAACCGAAGCGCTTCAACGGATGACCGTCCAAAGTAAACTCCAAGTCATCCTTGTGGATGCCCACATTGGTGTAGCCTGAATAGCGGTCCTGCTGGAGGCTTTCCTCCAGCAACTCAAACAAAGGCTTCTCATCCAACCTCGACTGGTAAATGACATTCACCTTCTCTGTGCCACCCGAAACAATCTCGTAGTAATGCTGGAAAATCGGCAGGAAATCCTCCAAAAACTGCTTGCGCTTGCCATGAATGTCATCAGCAAATTGAGACAATTGGTCCTCCCATAGACGGAGCAACTCACGGTCAAAATGGCGGCTTTCGGCAAATTGCTTCAACTGCATATTGCGTTGCAGCAAGGCGCGGTTGTATTTTAATAAGGCGTTGAGATACAAGGGATCAAACTGCGAAATCACGCCATCGATGAACTTTCGGCGCAGGTTGCTACCTTCATTAATAAGGTCACGGTCGTAGGGCGAAATCATCACCAAAGGAAACTTGCCAATGTGGTCGCTAAGACGGTCGTATTCCTTCTTGTTGAAACGGAACGACTTCTTCTGGTCGCGTTTCTGCACACACGAAACCAACTCATCATCCTTGCCGTCGTGCGAATACACACCATGGATGGCGAAGAAATCCTGCTCATGCCGGATGTTCTGCTTGTCAGTGGCACTAAAGAAACTCTTGCAAAACGAAAGGTAATAGATGGAATCGAGGATGTTGGTCTTCCCTGCCCCGTTCAAGCCCACGAAACAATTGACATTCTCCGACAGCTGCAAATCCGCCGACTCGCAGTTCTTGAAGTTGGTCAGTTTGAGTTCGTGAAGGTACATGACATTTGATTCGGGCCCTTCGACAAGCTCAGGGACCCGCGGTCGTTGAGCCTGTCGAAACGCCGCATTAGAATTTACTTAAATCTAAACGGAGTGTCAGGAAGTTGGGCGAGCCAACGATGTTGTTCCTTGAGCGTGCATAGTCGATTTGGAAAGCCTTGATTCTTATGCCGAAGCCAGCCGAGAAGCCCACCAAACTGCGTGCTTCGGGCACACCCATTTCGCGATGCGTCTCATAATTGTATGACGCTCTCAAGAACAAGTTTTTGCCGATTGCCAACTCGCCACCAACGATCAGATGACAACCCAAATTGGTGAAGAACTTGGAAGCCTTTGATGGTTCCTGATATTGGCCCGTGATGGGATCGTAATATCCCGCCAAGTCAAGCGGGTCGTTATAGAGTTTGTTCCAATGTTGTATGTCCTTGTAACCCATGATGATGGTCAACGGCAGGTGGTCGAGTTTCTTGGAAGCCATGAAGTCCAAGGAGAAGGGCAACCACTTGTCTTCCACATTCATCTCTTGCGAAAAGATTTGCATTCCAATGTTGCGCGCGGCAAGAGTGAATGCCCAGTTGGAATACGACCAATAAGTGCCAGCCACATCCACACCTATAGCACCCGCACGGCCTGCTTCATATTGAACGCCTGCATACTTCAAATTGGCTCCGATGCTCCATTTGTCGGTCAGCTCGCGACCCCAGCCGAGGGTAACGGCATAGTCGGAGACATTAAAGGTGCTGCCATCGGTTTGGCCACTCTCGGAGGCATATTGCATCGTGCCGTAGTTGTAATATTGCACCGATGTCGCAAAGCTTCCCAGTTTCTCGAAGGTGTGGCTGTATTGTGCCGTAGCGAAATTGGTGCCTAAGTTGAAATCACCGACATACGACAAGGTCAACTGGTTGTTCATCTCAGGCGAGATGGCCGAAGGATTGAACACGGCCGTCTGCAAGTCGCCGTCATGCACGGGCAAAGGCAGTCCACCCAAAGCCACCACACGGGCCGAATTGGCGTCGGTCAAAGCACGATACAAACCATTGCTCACTTGCGCTTGAGCTTGCAAAGTGATGATTGACAGTGCCAAAGAGCATATAATGTAGATTGTTCGTTTCATAGTTCCATATTTTGAGGATAACGGCACCTATTTCATTATTATTGCGCTGATGAGCAATTATTTGTCTACCAGTCCCAAGCCCGTCTTCACCAACCTGCCCTGCTCTTTCAGTTCGGTCGAGAGGCGGTCGAGCATACCGTTCACGAAACGACGGCTCTCTGGCGTGCTGTAGAACTTGGAAATCTCGATGTATTCGTTAATAGTGACTTTAACAGGGATGGAATGGAACTCGACAAACTCCGTCAAAGCCATGAAAATCAATATCTTGTCCATCAATGCCAGACGGTCATAATCCCAATTGGAGATATTGGCCTTCACCATTTCCATATACTCATCGGCATGAAGGATAGTCTTCTCGAACAGCTTGACTACAAACTCTTTGTCCTCTGCTTCAGTCTTGTAAACAGGAGGCAACGTGCTGGAAGCATCGAAACTGGCAGGCATCTCGCTGATGAATTTCCAAAGCAGATAGATGGCCAGCTGATAGTCGCTGTTGAAGGAGAGATCACGATCGGAATAGAAATCATAAAGCAAGCCATCCTCAGGCATGTAAGTGTCAATCACCGTAGCCAAAAAATGCTTGTCGTCACTGAAACTGTCCTTGCCATTATTCATATACTCCTGATATTCGGGAGTCTCCGTCAGTTTCACAAACATATTACGAATGAAGTCCTCACGAGAGTCGGCCCAGTTGATTTTGTACTGTTCCTCAAGTTTGATCAAATGTTTGTTATCATCCAAAGCCTTGAGAATCCTATTGTTGACAAACTTCATATTGGGGTTCAGGTCCTCCTCGGTCGGGAAATGCTTTTGCTTGTTCTCCTCGATGCGACGCTCGGCAAACTGTTTGATCTCGACCCAGAAAGAAAGCTGATACACAAAGAGTTTATAAAGGTTGTCAACCCCTTCAAGCAACTGACGCTCAGCTTGTGACAGGTTGGAACTCTCAGACTGATGATAGGCGTAGATGGACTGCAACGCCTTGACTCTCAAAAATCTTCTATTCAACATAATGTTGGGATGTTTAGCTTGAAAACAAAATGCAAAAATAGGAAAAAAATGCTTGCAAGTCCATACAAAGAATATTTTTCGTCATCGATAGCACAATGAAAGAAAATATATATCTTTGCATTTGCAATTTTTGTAAAACTAACTCAACAATAAGAACAAGTATGAAGAAAAAATTCATCTGCCCAATTTGCGGGTATGTACACGAAGGAGAGGAAGCCCCGGAGCGCTGCCCTCAATGCAAGCAAATCGTCGAATGGAAAGTCGTTGACGAGAGCGCTGCCCTGAACTTTGTCACCGAGCATGTCCTCGGCATCGCCAAAGGCACTGGCGACGAAATGATCAAAGACCTCAACGCACAATTCATGGCGGAAGCCACTGAAGTCGGCATGTATTTGGCCATGAGCCGCCAAGCCGACCGCGAAGGCTATCCTGAAATTGCCGAGGCTTTCAAGCGCTATGCCTTTGAAGAGGCCGACCACTGCTCTCGTTTCGCCGAGCTGTTGGGCGAAGTGGTTTGGGACACCAAGACTAACCTCTACAAACGCATGATTGCCGAATGTGGCGCCTGCGAAGAGAAGATGCGCATCGCCCGCGTTGCCAAGGAGCGCAACCTCGACGCCATCCACGACACCGTCCACGAGATGGCCAAAGACGAAGCCCGCCACGGTAAAGGCTTTGAGGGATTGTATAAACGGTATTTTGGCGAATAAATTTAGGTTTGTAGGGCTGTCGTATTACGGCAGCCTTCCACATTGTAATGATCGTGCGGCTGCCACGATGTGACAGCCCTACAACCAACAAATAAACAATTAAACAATCAACAATTAAACAGCAAAAAATGATTAGCAAGAAATTAGCAAAGGCCATCAACGACCAAATCAACGCTGAGATGTGGTCGGCCTATCTCTATCTGAGCATGTCGCAAGACATCTATGCCAAAGGTTACAAAGGCATCGCCCATTGGTACAAAGTGCAGTTCCTCGAGGAACAAGCCCACGCCGCCATCATGATCAACTACATGCATTCACAAGATGCCAAGGTCATCCTCGCCCCCATCGCCAAAGTGCAGACCGAATGGAAGAGCGTCCTGGCTGCTTTTGAAGACACCCTTGAACATGAAAAGAAAGTGACCGCCATGATCAACAATCTGTGCGACATCGCCGATGAGGACAAAGACCGCGCTGCCGCCAACTTCCTCGCCTGGTTCATCGATGAACAAGTGGAAGAGGAAGAGAACGCCCGAGACCTCGTGCGTCAAGCCACGATGATTGGCGACCATATCGGTGGCATGATCATGCTCGACAAGGAGCTCGGTGCCCGTGAATACCACACGCCTAGCCCGCTGAAATGAAGACAACAATTTTAATAACAATTGAAAGGCGCATCATATCGACGCGCCTTTCTTTTTTCACATGTAATTTCCATAAATTGACCACGAATTCTTCATTAATTATGTACAACAATTAATGACAAATTAATGGCTAATTATACGATAATTCGTGTTCAATTATAATAATTCCCCAGCCTGTTTCTTCGCCCAATACTCCTTGAAGACTTCATAGTTCTTCTCAAGCAATGTCGGCGTATCAAGACCGTAAGGGCATTTCCCGTGACAGGCGTTGCAGTGCTTGCACTTCTCGATTTGCTTCATCTTCGCGGCCCATTCCTCTGTAAGATAAACACTATACGGAGCACGTTTCAAGAAGAGGCTCATTCGAGCGCAATTGTTGATCTCGATGCCTGCTGGACACGGCATGCAATAGCCACAGCCACGGCAGAAATCACCCGACAACTCGGCGCGTTCCTTCTCAATCTTGCGCCATGAAGCGGAAGACAGCTCTGGCTCATGGTCTTGGTATGAGAGGAACTCATCCAACTCGCTCTCGCGTTGAATGCCCCAGATGGGCAAGGCATGGTCGAACTGGTTAAGGAAGGCATAGGCCAATGCCGAATCGTTGATGAGTCCACCCGCCAAGGCTTTCATGCAGATGAAGCCCATGTTATGCTTGAAGCAGGCCTCCACAATCTTCTGGTCTTCTTCCGAAGAGAGATAGGAGAACGGATATTGCAGCGTGTCATAGCAGTCGCGCTCAATGGCTTCCATGGCCACATTCTGACGGTGGTTGCTGATGCCGATAAACCGGACCTTGCCTTGGCGTTTGGCCACCTTCATGGCATCATACAAGCCTTCCTTGTCACCTGGGCGGGGGCAATAATCGGGATTATGGAACTGGTAGATATCCAGATAATCGGTCTTCAGGTTTTTCAGAGTGGTATGAAGGTCTTTCCAAAAGTCTTCGATGGTGGTGGCAGCCGTCTTGGAAGCGATGATGACTTTTTTCCTTCTGTCGGCAAACGCCGCGCCGATTTTCTCCTCACTGTCGGTGTAGAACCGCGCCGTGTCATAGAAATTAATGCCATTATCGTATGCCTTATGCAGCAAATACACGGCTTCCTTTTCGCTGATTCTTTGAATGGGAAGGGCTCCAAAGCCATTCTTGTTCACCTTCAAGTTGGTCTTGCCTAATGTAATGATCTTCATAACTACCTGATTTTGGCACAAAAATACAAAAAGAATTGAAATACACCAAATTTCATGGAGAAAAAGTTAAATCACCTTCCTTATAAAGGGATGTTGAAGGCTTCTGAAAGCATGTCATCCCCGCACTGATTGCATGCCTCAACATGTAAGCCATCCCTGCAAAGGCTAGTGGGCAAAGGCATGGGATCTATACATGTTGAGGCCTTTATGTATGGTCTTGTCTCCTTGAACCGCCTCCCATAGATTCCCCGCTTTCCCACATTCCTCTGTTGGAACGACATGGGAGGCTTGCTATTATGCCCAAAGCAACAATCCTCCGCAAATGATCAATCCCGTGACAAACAGATCAATGATGCAGAAGCCCATGATATCCTTAGCGTTGAGCTTGGCGATGGCCAAGGCCGGCAAAGCCCAGAAAGGCTGAATGAGATTGGTCCAGGCATCGCCCCAAGAAATAGCCATACCCGTCAAGCCAGGAGCCACACCCAAGGCGGCACCTGCCGTGAACATAATGGGCGCTTGAATCGCCCAGTGACCGCCACCCGAAGGCACAAACATGTTCAAAATAGCCGCACAGAAGAAGGTGAACAAGGGATAAGTCTTTGGCGTGGAAATGGCAACACAAGCGTTACTCACCACCTCACCCAAACAGATGCCCGACTCCCCTACTCCCGTGATGATACCCATGATACCCGCATAAAAGGGGAACTGCAGCAATATCCCTGCCGCACCACCCACCGATTTACCGAAGGCCTTGACATAAGCCAACGGTGTGCCATGCAAGATTACACCCAAAAAAAGGAACAGCATGATGACCGCACCGAGGTCGAAAGTACCGCCTTTGACGAACAACTTGATGACCAGATAGGTCATGCCCAATAGTGAAATAATCCAAGACAGAATGCGGCTGTTCTCCAACTTTTCGGCTGGCGTGGTGGCTTTTGGCAGAGGTTTGGGTTCTTCCTCAAACAACAGCGAAGGCTCAATGGTCACCACATGCTCGCCTTTGGGGTGCATCAGTGCGTTGACCACCACGATGGCCACGATGACTACCGCCACTATGATGAGGTTCTGATAGGTTAAGATGGTCTCACTAACAGGTATGGGCTGTGTGAGTGTGCCGTTGGTAACTTTCTCAAGATTAGATTCTTTCGAGGCCATCGTAAGTGGAATGGAGCCCGAAAGACCCGCATGCCACACCACAAATCCACTATAAGCCGAAGCGATAAGCAGGCGATAGTCCACGCCACGCAGCTTCTTGGCGATTTCCTTGGCGAAGATGACACCCACGATGAGGCCAAAGCCCCAGTTGAGCCAACAAGCCAAGGCCGAGATGCCCGTCACCAAAGCAATAGCGCCAGCAGGCGTCTTGGGCAAGCCCGCCAAGGCACTGATGCCTTTCTTAATCGAAGGTGCCGCTGCCAAGGCAGAGCCCGTCACAAGCACCAAGGCCATCTGCATGGCAAAGGCCAACAGCGACCACACGCCATTGCCCCAATGCTCGACCACCTCAAGGGGTGTCTGCTTACATACAGGCATGGCGATGATGAAGGCCAACAGAGTCAGCACTACGGCAAAGATAAAGGGTTCAGGCAGGTATTTTTGAACTAACTTAACGCAAAAACGGATGATTTTCTGGAACATGGTTGGGATTTAAGATTTAAGGATTCAAAGATTCGAGATTTAAGATTCAAAATTCAAAATTCAAAATTCAAAATTCAAGATTCAAGATCTAAAGAGATTCCCCTGCGGGGAATGGCGGTTTAAGTTTTTGTTGACCTGCGGCGGTTGAAGAACTTACAAATTGAGAACCGTTTCCTCCGCCGCATTCAGACTTGATGTTCTTTCCATTCCCCGCAGGGGAATCCATTTGAAGGTATTCCACCTCTTCAAGGAACAATGCATGCGCAGGCACCGAAGTGCCGGCCTCGCAGCGGTCTTTCCTTTCGATGACGGCACGGAACTCCTCCAAGGTCATGCGCCCCTTCCCTACCTCCAGGAGTGTTCCGACAATAGCACGCACCATGTTACGCAAGAAACGGTCGGCCTTGATGCGAAACACCAGCAAACCGTCCTGCTCAAACCAACGAGCCTCCATGATGTTGCAGTTGTTGGTCCTCACCTGGGTATGCACTTTCGAAAAACTCGTAAAATCCTCATATTCGAAAAGCATATTGGCAGCTTCCTGCATTTTGGCTACATCCAAATCCCCATAAAGGAAATAGGCGTCATTGGTATGGAAAGGATTCTTCGTGCGCGTGATATAATAATGATAGGTGCGCGACAGGGCATCGAAACGGGCATGCATCTCGGGCGCAACCTGCCAAATCCTATAAATCACAATGTCCTCGGGAAGGAAGGCATTCATCTGATGGGCAAGCATTTCCGCGTCTTTCAGCTCTTGCTCTATGTCGAAATGGGCGTAATAATTCCTTGCGTGGACACCCGTGTCGGTACGCCCACAGCCTGTGATGGAGATTGTTTGCCCCAACTTAAGGCTCAGACATTGCTCCACCGTGGCCTGCACGCTGTTGGAGTGCGGCTGGATCTGGTAGCCATGGTAGCGGTTGCCGTTGTAGGCCATATGGATGAAATAACGAGGCATCTATCTGTTAAATCGTGCAAAAATACGGAAATTTAATGTACGGCTGCCATAATATGACAGCCCTACAAAGCAAAATTTCCTATTTTTGCGCTTCGATTTCACCGTTATGAACATTTTGTACCAACTCAACGACGACGACTGCTTTTTTCCGCCTGCCGACAGGGCCAATAAAGACGGCTTGCTGGCTTTTGGCGGCGACCTCTCGCCCCAGCGTCTTGTGGTGGCCTACGCCAACGGCATCTTCCCTTGGTACAACGAAGACGAGCCCTTGCTTTGGTGGTCGCTCGACCCACGCCTCATCATTCGTCCTGGCGAAATGAGAGTGAGCAAATCGTTACGACGCACATTGCGGTCGGGAAAGTTCGAGGTGAAGATGGACACTCACTTCCGCGAGGTGATGCTGCATTGCGCCGAAACCCCACGCAAGGATCAAGACGGCACCTGGATTCAAGACGATATGGTGGATGCCTACTGCGAACTGCACGACTTGGGCATCGCCCATTCCTTTGAGAGTTATCAAGATGGCGAGTTAGTAGGAGGATTGTATGGCATCGCCATCGGCAAGGCGTTTTTCGGCGAGTCGATGTTTCATACAGTCACAGACGCATCGAAAGTGGCATTTTATCACTTGCATCAGTTTTTGCAGGCACACGACTTCAAACTCATTGACTGCCAGCAGGAAACAGAGCATCTGATGAGCCTCGGGGCCTACTCCATTTCCCGTAAGGACTTCCTTGATGAACTCAAAACATTGACCCAAGAAGCCTCGTTGGTTGGAAATTGGGGCACAGAAGATTGCGAGGAGCTGTACCTCAACATCAAACAGCCTGAGAAGTTGCAATTCAGGGCCTACAACATGGATGAAGATGTTGCCCTATCCAATGATTGACAGTGGATTGCAAACCTTAAAGCAGAAATCCGACCCGATTTTCCACTTTTTTCTTTGGCCTTTCCGAGATTTTTCCTAATTTTGCACCCATCTTTGGAGCATGGCCAAGGCCAGCTCTTATTGTTTCACCAAAACGGTTTTTATGGATTCACAAGAAGGAATCAAAGTCAGTGTCAACTCAGAAATTGGAAAACTCCAACATGTTCTAGTACATACTCCAGGCCCGGAACTGGAAAAAGTAACCCCGGAAAACGCCCACACCTTCCTGTTCAGCGACATCTTGAACATGCAAGTGGCGCAAAAAGAATACAGTTATTTCAAGAGAGTGTTGCAAAAAGTGGCCGAAGTCCACGAGATTGGCGACTTGTTGACCGACATCCTGCAGATGGACAGTGTCAAAAACGCCATGATCAACCGCGTGTGCAAGACCGAGGACAAAGGTTTCCTCGCACCTTACCTGAAAACACTTCCTGCCGAAGAACTCTCACGCCAGCTGATTGAAGGCGTCCGCCTTGAGGATGTCACCTTCATCAACAAGGACCCGTACGCCCTGCTGCCAATTCCGAACCTGTTCTTCATGCGCGATGCTTCGTTCACCATGTTCGACAACATCATGATCAGCAACATGGCCACGACGGTGCGTTCACGCGAGTGCCTGATCCTGAACAGCATCTACAACCTGCATCCATTGTTCGACACCAAGGTCGTCAACCCCGTGTTGAGCTACGACATCCACGGTGAGGGTACGGTGGAAGGCGGCGACGTGCAAATCATCCGCGACGATGTGGTGATCTGCGGCTTAGGCTCGCGCACCAACATGCACGGTGTGGAGGCTTTGGTCGAGCACCTGAAGACCAAGCCCGGCGTGAAGCACCTCATCTTCCAAGAACTGCCTTTGGAACCCGAGTCGTTCATCCATCTCGACATGGTGTTCACCATGCTCGATGTCGACCGTTGCATGATCTACGAGCCCGTCATCATGAACAGCAAGTACAAGACCTTCCATATCACCGTCGACGGACAGAAAGCCATCGGCAAGGAGGTCACTGACCTGTTGGCTGGCTTGAAAGAAATCGGCATCGACCTGGAACCCGTATATTGCGGAAATCGCAACAACGACTGGGCTGCCCGTGAGCAATGGCACAGCGGCTGCAATTTCTTCTGCCTCGAACCCGGCAAGTTCATCGGCTACGGCCGTAACCAGCACACCCTAGAAGCCTTGAACAAAGCGGGCTTCAACATCGTCACGGCTGCCGATGTGGCCAACAACAGGGTCAATCTGGACAATGTGAAGAAGTGCATCGTCGCCTTCGAGGGCAACGAGCTCTCGCGCGGTGGCGGCGGCGCCCGATGCATGACCATGCCGGTGCAACGCATGGCTGTGGAGTGGTAAGAGAGACAACATCTCACAAGAAGAAAAGTGCAGAAAATACTATATAAAACAAAGGAGTTACGATGGTTCGCAACTCCTTTTATTGTCAATTTAGCTTCTAAGGATATGAAGAAACAGACTACACGCTGGATGCTCGCCGCCATCCTTATTCTCTGCGGTGTTATAACCTCGTGCAAAAAAGAGACGAGCAACCCCGAGAATGAGACAATAAAACTACAATGTGAGAAACCCTCCTATCTGATGGAGGGCGACACGGTGGCCCTTATCTCACCATCGTACTTTACCCCAATGGAAAATGTGGAGCGCACCGCGGAAGTGTTACGCGGTTGGGGACTGACACCTATCATTGGTCCCAATGTGGGCAAGATATACCAAGGCAAATATGCCGGTACCGTCGAGGAGCGCGTCAGCGACCTGCGTTGGGCTCTCAACCGACACGGCGTTAAAGCTATCATCTGCAACCGTGGCGGATATGGTACTATTCAACTCATCAACCAGCTGACCTACAACGATTTCAAGGCAAATCCAAAATGGCTTGTGGGCTTTAGCGACATCACCACGCTACACGGTTTAGAAAGCCGTTCCGGAGTGATGAGTATACACGGAACGATGAGCTCGTTTCTTGCTGCTGGTGGTACGGATGCTACCAGTACCCTGATGCGCGACTTGCTAATTGGCCAAGTGCAGCGTTATGAACTACCAGCACACCCGCAGAACATCATTGGACAGGCCAAAGGCGTGTTAGTTGGCGGCAACCTTTGCACCTTCGCCCCTAACCTCGGCACTCAAGCCGATGCCACCCAGGCTGAAGACATCATCCTCTTTATCGAGGAGGTAGGAGAATCGATGCACAACATCGACCGTCAGTTCAACATCCTTGCCATGAACGGCGTACTCGACCGTTGCAAAGGGGTCATCCTTGGATCGTTCGTCAGCTGCGGCGACGAGTTCGAATACGAAAGCGTCGAAGCGATGCTCCATTCCTATCTTACAGCTTACAACATTCCTGTCATTTGCGGCTTCCCAGCTGGACATGACGACATCAACCTACCCCTCGTGATGGGTGCACCAGTTACCATGGATGTACGAACTGACGGTGCCACACTTCAGTTCGACATCGAAGGACAACAAACCGAAGTCCAAACCTCCGGCCTTTCCACGGCAAAGACTCCTCTTGAGTCTCGCCTTCAACGCTCAGGGAAGACCACTTTTTAGTCACTGGCCTGTGCGGCGGCGAGCATCTGTGGCTGCGGCCATTTATTTTCGCCCTTTCTTCTTGATAAGAAAGGGCCAAAGAATCAAGGCCGACATCATCGGTCCCACCCACAAAGCGGACGCTTCCCCGCCATGTCGGCCGGGCCTGCGCACCCAACCCGGTTGGTCTTAGGCGTTCCCATTCTCTCATAGCCAAGCAGCCATGTCATCCCAACGCTGGCATGTGCGATGACTTGGGATCTATGGCTGCGGCATACAAGAATCCGCCCTTCTCAATATGAAAACCCGACATTGCATATCGGGGTGTGGTAGGGTCGTCCTTTGACTACGTCGAATCTTCGATTTCAGGACTTTGGCCCCACTGCCGCTTCGCGTCATCGCGAGGCACGAAGCGATCCATTTATGACAGATTTATGTAAGATTTGTTTCCTATATAGAAAAAAAAAACAACATCCATCTCATTCCCAATTACTTACCCGACAGCAAACGACAGCAAACGACTACAGTCGACTACAAACGTTTGTTCAACGGATAGGATTTGACAAATGATGTTTCTTTGCATTCAAAATAATTAAAACCACTTTAATATGGAAACACCAGAATACATTGAAGGCATCCCGACAGAAAAGAAGAGGAGCAAAGAACGTTTTACGTTGATTATGGGCTATTATGAAACACTATGGAAACAATTACAGCGTAAAGGACTACCCAATGCGGTGAAAAACAAGTTTTTAAATGCGGACATCTATATTGTAAGAAATGAAAGCGACAAAAAGACGGCTCGTGAGGCTTTGCACAATTGGAAATCCACGTATGCAGTGAAGCATTTGAGAACAGTCATTGAAGAGGCGAAGCCATTGGAAGGACAACCTTTATTCGTTTCACGGAAAGAAGGTGAACAAAAGCGTAATGGATACAAAACATGATTTTATTGTATCATCACTTCGTGAATGAGGAAAAAGATTATTTGGATTTTGTAGTAAAACTCACCATTGGTGTTATGACTGGCGGAAAGCATGTCCAATACTGCGTGAACAAGATTGAGGTGCAATAAAAAAAACCGGTCATGTAATCCGTTACCTCCCCGAAGTTTGGAACGCAGCCCCTGACCGGTATTTCTCGCTGCAAAAATACAACTTTTCCACAAACCCGCAAGGGGATGGATGATATTTCTATTTTTACTGAGGCTTTAGCAGCCATGTCATGCCTGCATGGGCAGGTGCGGCTGCGGCCATTTATTTCCGTCCTTTTGTCTTGAAACAAAAGGACCAAAAATTCAAGGCCGACATCATGGGCCCTACGCACATAGCGAGCGCCCCTCCCCCATGTCGGCCAGGCCCGCGCACCCTACCCGGTCGATCATAGGCATTCCCGCACACGGCACAAGGACAGAAAACAACACGACAACGGACAACACCCCCGCCCCTTGCCGTCATGGCGGACAGGGATCCGCCATCCTTACACCGCCAGAGGACTAAACCCTCGTCGTCGCTTCGCGTCATCGCGAGGAGGAACGACGAATCGATCCATTTATGACAGATTGATGTAAGATTTATTTCCAAAAAAAACCATCCATTTCATTCCCAATTACTTACCCGACAGCAAACGACTACTGTCGACTACAAACGTTTATTCAACGGGTATATCTTGACAAGGGTTGCATCTTTGTAGCGTAAAACTAATTGTATTATGGAAACAAGAAAAGAAAACGAGATTGTGCTTTATCAACCAAACGAGATGGTCAAGCTTGAAGTGCGGGTACAAGAGGATTCCGTTTGGCTTACACAGCAACAAATTGCCGACCTGTTCGGAACAAAAAGACCCGCCATCACAAAGCACCTAAAGAACATCTATTCTAGTGGCGAACTGGAAGAAAACAGCACATGTTCCATTTTGGAACTTATGGGTAACGACGGAAAACAAATGTACTCCACCAAATTCTATAACCTTGACGCGATATTGTCTGTAGGCTATCGCGTCAATAGCATCAATGCAACAGCGTTCCGCCGATGGGCCAATCAGGTTTTGAAAGAATACTTGCTCCGCGGTTATGCCGTTAGGCAGCAACTACAGGCTTTTCAAATGCAGTTGGATGCACGTTTTGACGAACAAAGCAACAGGATTCGTCTATTGGAAGAAAAAACCGACCTCCATTCAGAAAAGATAGACTTCTTCATCCGTACCAATCTGCCGCCTGTTGAAGGTGTGTTGTTCGAAGGTCAGGTTCTCGACGCACGCCTGTTTGCCGAAAACTTGATAAAGACGGCGCATCAGGAGGTCATCCTCATCGACAATTACATTGACGCTTCGGACTTCGACATCCTTGAATGCCGAAACGACGGCGTGGAAGCGACCATTTTTGTGGAGCGAATCATCCCTACCCTATTGGTGCTCCAGTCCGATTGCCTTGTGCAGACCGGTCGTAAGACCGAGCTAAAAGCCACACGCACACGCGTGCACGACCGATTCCTTATCATCGACAGCCAAGTCTATCATCTGGGTGCATCACTCAAGGACTTGGGAAGGAAACTTTTTGCCTTCAGCAAGATGGGATTGGACAAGGGCTTGCTACTGGGACAAGTAATCTGAGAGGGCTGTTGTGGCAGTTTAGAAAGAAGGTCATCCTTAGGCGAAGTTCCAGCAGCCATGTCATGCCAGCATGGGCAAGTGCGGCGGCTGGCATCTGTGGCTGCGGCAGAATTCAGCAGCCATGTCATCCCAACGCTGGCATGTGCGATGGCTTGGGATCTATGGCTGCGGAATATCATTGTCATCCGTCTTATCATGAAAACCCGACATTGCATATCGGGGTGAGTTAGGGTCAAGCAGCCATGTCATACCGACGCTGGCTTGTGTGCTGGCGGGCATCTATGACTGCGGCATACAAGAATCCGCCCTTTTCAATATAAAAACCCGACATTACATATCGGGGTGTGGTGGGGTCGTCCCTTTGGGACTTGGCTCCAGCAGCCATGCCACCTCAACAATCACCGTAAAGCAATCCAAATCATGACACCCACAGCCGCCACAAGTCCCACTGCCAGCAGGGTGATGGTTCTCTTGCGTTCATTGAGCTTGTTGGCCATCCAAGCGACCTTGTTCTTCATGTTGGCCATCTCCTCCACGTTGCGTTTCTCCCTTTCCACGTAACCTGCACGCTCTTCCTTGAAGTCCTTCTCTTGTTTCGTCAGCCGCTTCTCAAGGCTGGCAATCTGGTCGGCATATTGCTTGCTCACCTGCTGCACCAACAGTGCCTTCGATTTAGCCTTCATGTCGGCCACGCGTTCCACCAGCTCGTTGAGATACTGTCCCAAGGCCGTGGGAGTGGCCACTTCCTTATCAGCAATTTCCTTAAAGGTAAGCCTTTCTTCGGGGTGACCCACGGCGGAGATGACAGGAGTAGTAAGGTGGCTCAAAGTCTCCAACACTTCAAGATTGTCGAGGCGTTCGATGCCGATGCCTCCGCCACGCACCACGGCGATAACATCAAAGCTCTGTGCGTCGATTTCGCAAAGGCGTTGGCACAGCGGTGCCGCCTTGAAGAAGTCAGAGCGGAACTCGGTGAAGTCGATAGCGGTTTTGGCGGCTTGTATGCCCGCCTCGAAGTCCGACATGGTGATGGAGTTGTTGGCAAGCAGCAAGGCCACGCGTGGGCGCTCGTCGGCTAGCAGACGCTTTTCCAGCACACCATCCACGTTGCGGAAGCCTGTCTGGGATTTGTGACGCCGCAGCTCGGCCTTCTTCTGGTCGGCGAGGCTGACGGCCTGTTCTTGCAACTTCTCCACACGGGTCACATTAAGTGTGATCTGCACGCTACCGCGTGGGTCGATTTTGCGTTCGAGGATGCCTGTCACTGTAATCAGGTTCCCATCAATGAGGGTCTCATAGAGATCCTTGGCTATGCGCAACGTGATTTCATCTTGCGAGGACTCGTCGTGCAGCCCTGCATAGGCGTATGACCAATTGGGGTTGTTTTGTCGTTGCTGGTAGATACCACGCAGGCTGACAAGTTTGGCAAACTCGTTCTGACGGCCTAATGCCGCGCTGAAGATGGCGATGAGTTCAGAGGGCTTGAAGGTGGGAAAATTGTTGTTGATATTAGTGTCTTGGGACATGGGTGTGTAGTGTTTTGTTGGGGCAAAGAAAGTTATTATATCGTTTCGCAGAAAGTCTTGTTCACCACCCTATCGCGCATCAATTTCATATCGGTGAAGTTTCGGGAAATGTTCTGAACCAAATCCATATAGTTGTCCTTGCCTTCATCAAATACATGATAAAACGGTTTAATGGAGACGCAATTCCTATGTTCAAACAAAGTGTTAAGCAAGGTTCTGTCCGAATTGCCACAAGAATGTCCCATAATTAAAATCTGATAAGACGAAGATTCTATGAACTCAAGCAGATTGCGATAATTAGGAGATTCCAAATATTTGACAGACTTGATATTGCGCAAATACTCATTATCATTTTTCTCCGACATTATTTTATAATTCTCATCTAATTCATCTCCATATCCAAAAATCACGCTATCTGGTTCATTCAAATTGCCATGAATATGATTTACTACAAATCTTTCGTCTTTACGCAGATAAAGATCTGCGGTGTTTGAATAATTAAAGTTCAATAGCATAATCCTATCTGGCAGCAAGAAATGCTTGGGGAAATCATTCTTTACGATTGATTCTATTCCCTTATTCCCAACTTGTTCCCTATATGAATTAATAAACTGTTTGTTTTCCGTCTTAATATAGTCTTTATCTTTTACATCATAAGCGTCTAACAATTCATCCCAATCAGATTCATCATAAAATCTTATATTCGAATCAAAACGACATCTCCCTCTAACAAATTCATTCCATTTTGGCATTGCACTAATTGAAATATCATTCGGTTTAAAACATGAATAAAACTTTTCTTTGATGCTTTGTTTGACAATTGATTCATTTATCTTTTCCTTTTGTATAGTATTCAGGTACTCTATCAAAAGACTTCGAACATATTCCAATTGCTCATTCAACTCACTTGGTTTGTCATTGTACGGGGAAGGCCCATTCACGGCAGAGGGAAATAACAATCTATAATATTCGTTTTCAATATCTACCCATCCTTTTTCATGATATGAGTGAAGAATTCTAGAAAAAAAGTAGGATTTTGTAACTCGGAAATGAGTTTTAACTTCACTAAACCCCTTTATTATCTCTTCACCTGTTAAAGCTTTTAATTCATGCCCATGATAAAAGAAATACAAACTCCAAGTCTTAAAATGCTCAGAGTTAATCTCTAAAGTACAAAGAATATCACTGGTCGCATTTGACAGCTCAGTTTTTAATTCCGAAACTCTTTTATTCCAATACCAGTTTATGAAGTCATCATATCCCGTAAGCAACCCGTGAGCTTTATCAAAGCCGTTCCCAATTAGAATAATTCTATTCATAAATCTAACCTATTCTTTTATTACTTGTTTATTTCTTAAAAACCGTCTAACCTTATGCAATGACTTTAAATCCTCTACCAATATATCTTCAATTACCAATCCCATTGCTTTGATTTCATCAGACAGGTTTTTGGTATCATTAGCTGTCAAATTCTCAATTGGTTTTTCTTCAAACGAATAAATGGCATTTATCAAAGAAGATACTGCGACTTTCATTTTCTCTGACAACCAAACAGAATCATCTTTTACCTTCTTAATCTCTAGTTTCAATGACTTTAGCGCATTCGCATCCCTTAACACATGCATTTTTAATAAGCATTTTAGAGATTCGGATTTAATAGAATACAAGAGACGTTCTACATTATTGTATGCTTTTATGCGTTTCTCAATAATCATCTTGTAGTATTCGTTTCTATAAGACACCCGATTCACTATCATTGTAGCTATGAATGTCAATAGAGCACCAACAATAACACAAATAACTGCTGTCAGCCATTCAGGAATAACCATATCTTGTAACATTGCTATTGATTATCTAGAGTGTTTTTACCAGCCAAACAGTTCTGGGGCTTGACGGCAACGCTTGATGAGGTCCTCACACTCCTCATCGGTGAAGGGACTTAATTGCTTTTGAAGTTTCTCGTCTTGTTCAGGTGTTATTTTGATATTTGAGTCATTCAAAACATCGATAATAACATCATAGCTAATCGGCAGAGGCTCTTCTTCTATGAGATAGTCACCATAGTATTCCATTTTAGCAACATCGATGCTTTCACCAAAGAGTTTTTCGTACTCTTCAAGGGACACATCATACGTTTCCCTGATGTGTGACTCAAAGGTTTTTTCTACATGGTTGGTTATTTCACAAAACTTATGAATTATGGTCATTATATCATGGTGCCTAAAAACGTGACGTGCAAAATAAGGATTTCTGTCACCTAAAGCACGAATTGTCAATTCAAAGCTTTCACTGTGTAAGATGTCATTCAATTGTTTTTCATTAGTAACAGGTTCAATGGTTTCACCAAGGGCTAAATCAAACATCTCTTTATAAGTGATGACGGGTTCAATGTTTTCGTTTTCGTCCATGAGTATTTATTTTTGATTAGATAATTACTGTTGTAATCATTGTTTAATTGGTTAGCTAGGAGGATTTTCTGCTGCCATAGGGACATTACTGCTGGGAGTGTAACCATAGCTGAGGGGAGTGTCGCTTGCAACCCAGGGGCTTGAACCTAAACTGCTGTAGACGGTATCGAAGACACGCAGGTTGATGGCGTTCATGAAGTCGGGGTTGTCAAGATAGTAGCGGCAGAACTCGGTGTTTTCGTTCAACATGCCGGCAACAATCATCATCAGGGATGCAGCGCATTGCTGCATGGCGGTCTCGCGGTTGCTGTTGCGGGCAGCATTGATGAAGGTGGCATCGGCCTGTAAACGCTGAGGCAGCTCTTCCAGCTGCTCCTTCGCTTTCTCCATGTTGGAGAAGTGCAGGTTGTTCCATTCATCAAGGATGTCGCTGAGTTTTGCAAGCTCAGGCTCTTTATTGCCCTGGGTTTTGCCGACAGGGATAGGATCTATCTCGGTGTCCTGGTTCTCCAGCTGTATCTTTTTCTCCTCGTTTTTAATCAAGCGATATTTATCGAAGTCGATTGCCTCAATAAGGCCTTCGGTGAAATCTTCTCCCTTCAGGACTGGCAGTTTGTGGATGAGGAGTGAGAAATAGGTTTCAAGCATTTCCCATTCAAGGCTCTTGTAAGGCATTACCGCAGCAATGAAGGGATAGGTACGCAGAAAGCCACGCATACTGCTCTTGCAGATAATCTTATCATTGTCGTCCAGCTGCTTGAAACGTTCTACGGCCTCATTCACTATTGGGTCTATTTCTTCACGCGATGCACCACCCCAATACTTTTCGTTCAGCAGACGCACCTCTTCTTCGGTGTAGATGTTGGCTTCCTCTATCTGCGTCAGCAGGTCGTTGAGCTTGTTGGGGTCGGTCTCACGTGAAAGGATGGTGGTCTTATAGAAACGCTGGAAAGCAGCCTGAATGTCCTCCGCTTCGTTGGCGAAATCGAGGACGAAGGTGTCGCGTTTCTTTGGGTGGCAGCGGTTCAGGCGCGAAAGCGTCTGAACGGCCTTCACATCGGTCAAGATCTTATCTACATACATGGTGTGCAAAAGAGGTTGGTCGTAGCCGGTTTGGAACTTGTCGGCCACCACGAGGATGCGGTACGGGTCGTGTTCCATATTTTCCTCAATGTCTTTCGAGGGAAATCCGTTGACATCGGCTTCGGTCACTTCCTTGCCGCCATAGTTCTTCGAGCCTGAGAAGGCGACGATGGCCTTGTAGGGACTCTTGCGCTCTTTGAGCAGGCGAGAAATCTCGTAATAGAACTCAATGGCGCGAAGGATGCTGCTTGTGACCACCATTGCACGGGCTTGACCGCCGACCTTGCCTTTGTCGATGACTTGCGTGTGGAAATGCTCAACGATGATGTTGGCTTTCTGTTGGATGGTCTCGGGTTGGCCTTCGACAAAAGCGCGGAGTTTCTTCTGAGCCTCTTTCTTGTCAAACACGGGATCCTCCTCGATGGCTTTCACAATCTTATAGAGGCTGGTGTAGGTGGTGTAGTGTTCCAACACATCCATGATGAAGCCCTCTTCGATGGCTTGCTTCATGGTGTACTCGTGGAAAGGCTTGTGGCCGATTTCCCCGGTGGGCTGCTGGAAAGGCGTGCCGAACATTTCAAGGGTCTTATTCTTGGGTGTTGCGGTGAAGGCATAGTAGTTGGCGTTGGGTACCATCTTGCGGCCTTCGATGATGGCCGTCAAGCGGTCTTCCAGATCCATTTCATCCTCACCAGCGTTTCCGCTCAGCGCAATATTCATCTTGGCTGAGAGTGAGCCACTTTGACTGCTGTGAGCCTCGTCGATGATGATGCCGAAACGCTTGTGTTTCAGCTCACCGCCGATGGCTTCCAGTATGTAGGGGAACTTGTGGACGATGGTGATGATTATTTTCTTGCCGCTGCTGAGGTGGTTGCGCAGCGCCTCGGCACTGTCAGCCCAAGCCACCAAGTTCTGCAGCCGCTTGAAAGCTACGATGTTGTTCTTTATCTGGTTGTCGAGGTTGACGCGGTCGGTGACGACAACGACGCTATCGAGCAAGGCTTGTGTGCCGTCGAGCAAGCCGACGAGCTGATAAGCGAGCCAAGTGATGGAGTTGGACTTGCCCGAGCCAGCAGAATGCTGGATCAAGAAACGTTGACCTACCCCGTGCGCCTTGGTCTCGGCGAGAAGCTTGCGAACGCAGTCGAGCTGATGGTAGCGGGGCCAAACCACACTCTGTTTCTCGACGTTGGTTTTGGGGTCGAGTTTCTTCACCACCTGGGCATAGTTCTCGATGATGTCGGAAAGCGAGTGCTTTTCCAACACTTCTTCCCAAAGATAGGCGGTTTTTACACCGTTGGGATTGATGGGGTTGCCTGCGCCACCGTTCACGCCTTTATTGAAAGGCAGGAACCAAGAGCTTTTGCCACTGAGCCAGGTACACATTTTGATGTCGTCGTCGTCGACGGCCATGTGTACGGCGCAACGCTTGGGAGCCAGTAGCGGGTCACGAGGGTCGCGGTCGGTCTGGTACTGCTTCACGGCGTTTTCCACAGTCTGGCCAGTGTAGTGGTTCTTCAGCTCCAAGGTCATCAGCGGCATACCGTTCAAGGAAACCATCACATCGATGCTGTTTTGGTTTTCCTTGCTGTAGAAGAGCTGGCGGGTGACGCAGAAGATGTTCTTTTCATACATTTCCTGAGCCGTAGGATTCAGTTCGGACGGCAGCGGATAGTACATGTCGAAAAGCTCCGAAATGAAGCGGAAACCTTTGCGTAGCACATCGGTGACGCCACGCTGAGCCAACTGCTTGTTGAGTTCGGTGAAGAATTTCCTTTCAGAAATCTCGTTGGCGAAGCAGGCAGTGTTTTCCACCTTATTCTTTTGGGTGGCCAGCAGAAAGCGCTTCACTCGCGCCGTATCAAGCGCATAGTCTTTGATATAGTCTTCGGAAACACCCTGTTCGTATTGATGTACGTTACACAGGTAATTGACGAGGATGGTTTCAAGTTGTTTCTCACTTACATTTGTTGGCATAGCTAAGTGGTTTATTCATCATCAGTGTCTATTACTTTGTCGGCCAGCGGCGCAATTTCAAACTCCAGCACTCCGGAAGGAATGCCAAGTTCCTTAAACAGATAGTTCAGAATACTCTGCTTTGTATAGGTGCTACAAGAAGAGTGGACATAGCAGCGTTCTGCAATCTTTGACCTGTCTCTGTTGCCCTCTTCATGCATCCAGAAATTCTTGGTGGCCACATAGGTCATCGTGGAAGGATTCTCGTTATACATGAGCTTGCAGACTTGCACGAGCATGTCTTTCCAGGTGATGACTGAGTGTCGCTCGTCGCGATAGCGGAAGCCTAATATCTTTCTATTGGTCAGCTCATATTCGTCATCGTCGAACGAGACCAGCTCATACTCTTTTTCGAGTGGCACATACTCCGTTGAAATCATTGGCCATAGGTCGAGGAAGTTCTTCAGGAGGATTTCTTGGCGTTCCTTGATTTCATCCAAGGTCCACTTTGTGCAATGTTTCAGGTAGTTCGACAAACGAAAGGCTGAGTTATCGAAGCCGTCAATCTTGTTGCCCTTGCGGTCAATGTAGCCTTCTTTCTTCTCCATGAAGGAATGGTTGCTGTAGGAGGCATTGAAGCCCGTCAGCGTTAGGTTGGCGAAGGTGTGCAGATAGGTGTCGTAGATGTTTTCCCAATCATCGCCAAGCTCTTGCTTCCACTGAGACGTAAGCGTTTGAGGCATGATGTGCTCAATGGTAAACTCACCCGATTGCATCTTAGGCACGATGGTATCGTTGGCCTCGGGGCTGTTTTCGTTTTCCATCCTTTCGAAGAGGAAGTATCGGTAGCTAATGGGGATTCTGTAGATCTGACGTGTGGGGAACATATCCTTCACCTCGGTATCGTTGGGGAACGAGGCTGTACCTTGTTTCCTCAACAGCACAAATTTCAAGAGTTGAGAATAAGGCAACGTCAATTCGATTTCTCTCTTCTCGTGCCGCTTGTATATCTTCATGATGTCGGTGTGCAGCGTTGAGAACATCTTCTGTAGGGCATTAGCCGGATAGTTGCAGATGATACGACGTGCCCAGTAGTTTTCCACCACATCCAGCACCTCATACCTTTCGTTTTCGTCCAACTCATTGGCATCTGCATAGTCGAAGAATGCCAGGAAGAAAGGCAGGTGGACGGTGGTGCCGATGTTGGCAATCTGCTTCAGCTTTCTATCGATGCGCTCATTGCCCGTCTCGCCGTTGGTAATTTGCCTGTAGTAGCGGGCAAACTTCAGCATCTTTTCAAGAAGATCACGTCTTACGATGTGCTTCTCTTCGTCGTACTTCTTGAAATCGAAGTACAATTCCTCGATGTTACTGATGGCACCGTTTTCGACTGTCAGGTAGTCACGGATAAACATCGTAGGTTCATTGTCTGTCAGTTTTTCAATCTTGCTCCAGTAGGAACGATAATACTCTTCCTGTTCGGAAGGTGTGAGTGACATGAGCAAATAGTTACGCACCTTGTCGGCTTCTTCCAAGTCCTTGCCGCAAGAGTTGAGTGATTCGAAAATCAGCTGTGGGTTGTCCTTTGAGTCAAGGCAGATGTCGATGATGATGAGCTTTTCGATGGATTCAATCAAATCGGTAAAGGTTAAATCGCTTGCCTTGATCATCTGGTAGAACAACAGATAGTTGGAGGTGATGCCAGTGTTCTTCACAAACTCATCAGGATTGTTTGAGAACAAAGCGTCGTAGGCTTCGATGTCGCCTTCGATGGGTCTCAACTTGATTTGGCGGTCGACACGGCGACGGACAGCATAGAGGTAGTTTTTGCGAACCTCTTCAATGTCCTCATCGCCTTTCTGCATGTCGCCGTTGGCCACGGCATTGAGGCCAGCCAGGATGAGCAGCGAGAGCGTAGTGATACGCTGCTGGCCATCGATGATAAGCAGGTCGTCTTCGTGCTCGTCGGCCTTGGTTGACACGATGCTGCCGAAGAAGTGGCTGTAGATGTTTTCCTTGTGGATTTTCTTCAGGTCTTCAAAGAGGCGCACACAGTGCTTCTGCTGCCAGGCATACTTGCGCTGATAAAGTGGGATGATAAACAGGGTCTTTGCCCCATAGAAGTAATCGCTTATTTTGGTTGCATCACGCATATTTCCTCGGTTTTAGATGTTTTGCACGTTCACTTGGCCTGTAACGCAGTCGGCGATGAGGCGTTGCTTGTATTCTTTCAAGTAGTTTATCTCAGATACTAATTCTGAAATGAGAGAATTAACCTTGACAGTTTTTTCATCTGCATAGGCCACTATCTCTTGTTGCTCTTTTATGGTGGGGATAAGGATATATGAGTTTTTCAAAATACGTTTACTTATTGTGTAGACCTTAACACCGTTGACCAATGAGCGTACCTGGCTCTTCCATTTCGTTGATTGGAACAGATAAGCGTAATACTTTGGACAAAGAAGGTCGATTGGTCTAGCTACCAAAGTATGATAGCCGGCAAAGATGTCATCCTCATAATCGTTGAAAGCAAAATTTCCAGAGCCTTCCAAATCTTCTGACGTGTCGGCAAAAACGAAATCATCTTGATGCAACAAGTATTGTGGATGAGATTCAAGATATGAAGGTGACACTCGTCGTACCAAACTTTCATCCATTGTAACACCAGTATTTGTTTTTGCATGGATTTGGCCATAACTAATAACTGCCAAACCTTCTGGCAACAAGTCAGCTTTGGTGATGGGCAATCCTTTACCAAATGTAAAGTGCCTTCCAAAAGGTTCTACTTCCCAATGCTCAGGTATCATACCGATGAAAGACACACCGCTGTCTTTCAATTTTAAGTTTGGATTCAATCCGTGTGTTACTACTTTGGCTATTTCGGCCTCTTTTAGCTCGTTAAGCAGTTGAAGTTCTTTCTCTTTTTCGGCAACATAGGCATCAATACTTGATGTCTTGCTTTCAAGATAACTGACTATTTTTTGCTGCTCGGGAAGTGGGGGAAGAAAGAAAGGTATTGACTTTAAGGCATTGGGGTCTAAATCCCATTGTCCAACCCTAATTCCTTTTGAGTATTGTGTAAAAAATGGGACATAAGCTTTACTGCGAATAGCTCTGCTGAAAAATTCTTTGTCTACTCCTCGTAACTTGCAAGTGAAGTATGCAGGACTAACAATGCCATCAAAGCAAGATACAGCGTATGAGCCTTGCCATGCTTTCATCTTATTGATGGCAAAATCGCCTTTTTCGATGTATTTATATCCACTCAGATCATCAGGGACAAAATTATGGTTTTCGTCCTTGTCATCTTTGTCACGAACTATAACGCCCTGCTCCCTCGTAACAGATAATAATTGAGCATCGCCGTGTCCTTTTTCCGAAAACAGGGATAAGAAAGAGCGTAATTGTTTGATTTCCCATTGCTCGGGAATTTGGCCAACCCATGACACGCCGCTTTCTTTATATTTACTATACCGCTCCATGCTCACCCAAGTATTTCGTTCAACATGCCATCGGTGCGCTGCTCAATATCACGGATGTCCTTTGAGATTTCAGCAATGGTGCGCAGCTCTTTGGGTTTGTAGAAGTATTTAGTAAACGAAAGCTCGTAGCCCACTTCGATGCTTTGCGGGTCAATCCATGCGTCAGGTGCGTAGGGCTTGATTTCGTTTTCGAAAAAGCCATCTATACCGCCCTCATAACGGAAAGGTATGATTTCCGTGTCCTTGGACTTCTTATCCATCACGGGCTTGCCTTTCTTGTCCCGCACGATGTTGCCTTGTTCATCGCGTTGCAGCTGGTACACCTTCACGCTCCAATAGCCAAACTCATTGTTGGGGAAAATCCTGCTTTGGGGCGTTTCCTTGAAGTCCATGAGGAGCTTCAGAATCTGGGCGCGGTCAGCCTCATTGGTCTCACAATTCTTTTCGCCCAGGTTCTTACGCAGCGGAGTCTTGATTTCAGTAGCGTCGATGAGTTGCACATAGCCTTTGCGACGGTCCTCCTTACGGTTGGTAACGACCCAAATATAGGTGCCGATACCAGCATTGTAGAAATCCCTCTCTGGCATGGCCACGATGGCCTCCAGCAGGTCGTTTTCGATGATGTATTGGCGCAAGTTGCTGGGGCCGCTGCCTGCATCGCCCGTGAAGAGACTGCTGCCGTTATGCACTTCGACGATACGGGTGCCAAGGGCGGTATCCTCGCGCATACGGGAAAGGTTGTTGGCCAAAAACAGCATCTGAGTGTCGCCAATATCGGGTATGAAGGAAATCTCATGGCCTTCACTGTCGATGATGACGAAACGACTATCAGTGAATTTCTTTTTCTCGTTCTCACCCAGACCACGCTTCTTCAGATCTTCCTTCCAAGGCGTGCCGAAGGGAGGATTGGAGATGCAGAAGTCGAAGGTCTCACCAGGATGTCCATCGCGGGAAATGGTGCTATCGAAAGCGATATATTCGCGCTGCTCCATGCCATGCTGGTAACGGAATGAGCGGATGTTTTCGGAAATCATCAAGTCTGCCTTGCAGGTGGCGAAAGTATCGGGCTGCAGCTCTTGGCCAAAGATGTTCACTTGAACCTGCTTGCCGCGCTCCTGAGCAATCTCTTTGATGCGCTCCTGTGCGATGGTGAGGATGCCACCAGTGCCACAAGCGCCGTCATAGACATGGTAGGTGTTGTCGGTTATCTTGTCGGCAACGGGCATCAAAGCAAGGTCGGCCAGCAGCTTCACATAGTCGCGAGGCGTAAAGTGCTCACCAGCCTCAGTCACGTTGTTTTCCTCGTTGAACCTACGGAGCAGCTCTTCGAAGATGGTGCCCATGGTGTGGTTGTCGAGACCAGAAAGACGAACTTTGCCGTCGTCATCAAGCACAGGCTTATTGGAGAGGTTGATTTTATCATCGGTGAACTTCTCGATGATGCTGCCCAGGCGTTCCGCCTCGGTGAGATTGTCGACCATCTGGCGCAGGTGGAACTTGTCGATGATATCCTGCACGTCCTTGCTGAAGCCGTTCAGGTAGTCGATGAAGTTCATCTTCAGTCGCAGCGGGTCGGTCTCGCTCTTCAGCGTCTTCATGGTGAACTTCGAGGTGTTGTAGAACGGATAGCCTGTGACGTTGTAAAGAATGGGGTCTTGGTTTTGGATGTGGTTGTCGTCGAGCATCTGTTTCTGCTTCAGGAGCTGGTCTTTGGTAGGCTCCAGCAGCACGTCGATACGACGCAGCACCATCATCGGCATTATGATCTTCTTATATTCGCCTTTCTCGAAGGCATAGACCAACACGTCCGTTGCGATGTTCCAAATGAACGAGAACAGTTGGTTGTATTGCGATTGGTTCATTGTTTCTATTATAAATAGATGTTTGAACTGCAAAGATATAAAAAAACAAAGCAAACTCCACAATACGTTATAAAGTGAATAAAAAATCCTCCCCACAAGCCAAACAGCTCATGGGGAGGCGGCGGATTCTAAGTCACCTATTTATTTAATCCGCCAAATTAAAACATTATGAGAGCTTAAGCCCCAATGGAAACTGGAGACTCCTCAACCTTGTCATCGGTCTCGTCGTCCTCAAGCTCCACCTCGATGTGGAGGTAGTCGCTCCTGCGTCGGGTGGCGTTCAGCCTGGTGATGACCTCCGTCACTACGGCATAGTCCTCACCATAGCCAGAAGCGTCTTTCCTGGCCATCACCTCAAGGTAGGCCACTAAAGGCACCAGCTGGTCCGCCGCCTCCCGTTTCAGTTCAAGCAAGGACTCAGGCTTCACCAAGCTACTCTTGTACTGGTCCACCAAAAGGCGTTGCTTCCTCAGGTCATCCTTTGCCTTCCCTATCTCGGCAAACCGAGTGGCAAGTTCAGGCAGACGCTTCACGTGAGGCTGGAATTCGTCGCCACCCAAGTCGCGCAACAGGGCCTCAACAGCAGTCAGACGGCTGTCGACACGCATGTGGGCGAGCGATTTGCCATACGCCCTAAGCTGTCGGCGCAACAGTCTGGCACTGGCACTCACTTCGGCATCCGTGTCGTAGGCACACAAGTCGAGGTAACGCGTCAGCGCAGCAATGCGTCCGTTAAGCTTTCGCGATTCATCCAGTACACCACGCTTCACCGAGGCGATGTACATGGCAGCGAAGAGCGATTCCTTGGCTTCGGCCACCTTCTGCACCAGACCGTTCAAGTAATCATCGGAACGGCTGTCAGCAAAGTGGCGGCAGATCTCATCGAGACCTTCATGGAACTGTTTAACGTCTAGTCCCAAAGACAGTTTTAAATTACCTTTCATAGCGCTAGTAATTTAATGGTTAAACAAAAGATTTGTTTTGAAACGGCACATGCCGCTTCAGCATAGGTGTTTTCCGCACGACACAAGCCCTGCCTGGCGGAGGGGACGCATCAAAAATGCCAAACTTTGACAACACTATTATCGTCAATAAGACAAAAGTCTTCATCATTCGCTCCAGCCTATTCGTGACAGCTTCAAAGTGATGATTCTTCACCTCTACCCTATCCGTGACAGGTTCAAAGTCATAGCTCATCACCTCCGACCTATCAATGATAGGTTTCAGGTCACGACACATGACTTTTTTTCCGGTTTTTAGACCTTTTGAGCCACATTCTGCAACTTGAAGCCTATTCAAAATAGGTTTTAAGTCGAGAAACGAGACAAAAAGCCCAAATTCCAGGTGTTTTTGGTCATAGCACATCACCTTCGACCTATCAGCGATAGGTTTGAGGTCATGACACATGACCAAAATTCTGGAACGAGATTTGAGACGATGGTACTTAATGACCCAACAGGTCATCGCCTGACGACTGACGGCACGAGGCCATCAGGAAGGAACGGCAGCAGGGCCGTGCCGCCGTCCTCGCTTGCGGATGGGCTCCGCTCAGGCTTAGCTTGGCAAGTTGATGTAAATAGAAAGACTTATCATCAAAGGGATGGCAGGGATGTCCGTCTGCCTCCCAATAGATTTCGGTTATGGGGTTTTTGGCTTTAAGTTCCTCTATCAAGGCCGACAGCTTCCCATCCAGTCGGTTTTCGGCAAGATAGTGTTCTAAGAGGTTGGGAAAGCACCACCTCTTAGGGACGCAAGGCAAGCTCACGATGCGGTTCCGCTCATACTGTCGCACCCATGCCTCAATCTTCTGCCGTATCTCATCGACGGAACAGAGCGTGCAATGGAACTCAGTGAATGGGTAGTCGTAGCGCTCGAAACAGGCGCGGCCAAAATCATCCCAGGTGTCGTTGTGCACCATCTTGATGGTGGACAAATAGATGTAATGATGTGAAAGGCTGCCACAGTCAAAGAGACAGGGACGGGTGTGGGTGGTTACCATGCCTTTTATCCGAATGGCATGATCCACAACGTTAGTGATTGCCTCTTCAATCTGACTTAGCGTAAACGTGCCCAAAGTAATGGTTTTCGTTCCTTGCAATGACGGTTTCGCGTCGCCACAAGGAACGCTTATGGGATCTGGTGGAAGACCCTCGTAGTCATAAAACAGTGGTTGTTGGATTTGATGTTCCATGAGAATTAATTTTAAAACTTGTTTTGCAAAAATACGAATAATTCTCAAGAAACACTAAAATATAAGTGTTTTTCTTACATTTTTTTGTCAACAAAAATATCAACAAGGTTAATTCCTTGAAAACTGAGACTATAGGCCCTGTTGGCTTTCTGCCCATAGATCCCAACCTCCACACCTGCCAGCGCGGGGATGACATGGGCAGAAAGGCTGGATTGAAAGGGGTGCTAACTAAACAACCGATAACTGGTTTCCTGGATTAACTCCGTTGAAATGCTCAGCATTCGATGAAATCAATCTTCGATTTGCTTCGTTCCTCGCAATGACGCAAAGCGGCAACAAAGCCCTGAAAGGGCGACCCTAATTCACCCCGATATGCAATGTCGGGTTTTTATAATAATGGCAATGAGGCAAAGCGAGTCCATGACGCAAAGCGACAACTACTAACTGAACAACTCCCAACTCTAAACTCTAAACTGACTCTAAACTCTAAACCCTAAACTCTAAACTCTAAACTGACTCTAAACTCTAAACCCTAAACTCTAAACTGACTCTAAACTCTAAACCCTAAACTCTAAACTACTCCACCACCACTTCATCCACCATAATCCAAGCCTTCTGGCCTTTATAGGGATGCCAGTCAGGCAAGATGCCTTGGTTCTCCACTTTCACGCGGACGTATTTCCATTGCTTGCCATCGGTGCGAAGGCGGGCTTCGATTCGACCGAAACCCTTCATCTTGTCGGGACGGTCGAAAACGGGTAATTCAGCCATCTGCCAGTCGGTGAACTCCTGGCCGTCTTTCGAAAAACTGACCCAAACCGACTTAGGCCACATTACCCAGTCATTAGGTTCATGGCACAGGCCAATTTTCACCAAATTGATTTTGGTCGGAACAGCTAACTCAATGGTGGCTTCCATGTCGACACCTTCAAAACCAAGCCAGTCGTTTTGCCAATCGCCTGAACCGCCTTTCTTACCGTCCATCAGGGCGATGTCGGCATCTTTGCCATAACGCTCTGCAGGCGGGTTGACAAAGGTCGTATTCTTAATGTTCAAGCGGTTGAACTGGCGCAGGGTCACAAACGAAGGCACACTCCCTTTCTTGAAGGCCTTGGCCTTGATAGTGCAGGTCTTGAGGATGACAAACGACGATTTATAGAGCGACGACTTCATCGTAGGCTCACTGCCATCAGTGGTGTAACGTATTTCGGCATCGGGGTCGGCACAAGTCATCGAAATGGTCAGCGGACGGTTGAACATGCGGAAGTCCTCCTTCCCTGCCATCGCTGCCTTGATTTCGGGCATTGGAACCATAATTGAATCTGCATTCGGCAGTTGGAAACGGGTCAATTCAATCGGGTCTTGCGACTTGTCAAAAGCACGAAGCAGCACCGTGTATTCATACACCTGATTCTTAAGCACATACTTCTCATCCACGCCCGGACCACAAGTGGCCGTGCCTATGGGTGCCACCTTATAGTCGATGTTTACCGTGAGGAACTCCTTGGGTTCCAGCTGGTTGATGCGGTGGGCTGCGGTGAGGTTGTCATCATCGTAATTGTAAATGCTGAAATTGAACGGTTCGGGCATCGTGACAAACAATTCGACGTCGCTTTTGTCACTTTTCAAAGTCATCCATCGGGTGTCGCTGCGATTTCCATTATCCTGTGGCACAACGTGTTGCTCAAACAATTCCAAGGCATTGACCTCATAAAGCCCCATTTTGCCCGAAGCATTACGGTCGGGATAATTCTCAAAGTCCTTGCCAAAATAGCCCAAGTATCTGTAATCCAACGGCACACGGAACTGCATCCCGATTTTCGGGAACGAAGTCACTGTTTCCATCGGCTCAACGCGGTTGGTGATGCTGATGTTACCTTCACCATCAATGAGATACACCTTATTTACAACGATTTGCAACTGTTCCTTGTCATCATAATACTCCATAGCGGCAGTGACCAAAACTTTGTTATTATCAAGCCGTTCAATATGCAAGCCGCCTGTCTTGGAAGTCAAGTGTTGCAAACCCGATTTTTTCCAGCGCGGTAAAGCCCAAGAATCCACCTCGTCATTCAAGGTTGGCGCGCGCCAAAAGTTATCTCGCAAATTTCCATCAATAAGTTTATGACCTTTATACACATACGAAACAATTTCCGCTGTGCTCATATCAAATGACACCTGAAAATCATCATTACCGCAATTAATACCTCGAACAGAAGCCACATAAGACAATGATTTGGCTTGAGGCAAAGACTCCAACGGTGCCGAAGGCCAATCCAACTTGAACTCATCGTATGCCACCTCCGTACCAGCTGGCATAAAAGGCTGGTCCTCTTTGAGTTTCACTGAAAAACGTACAAAAAACTCCTCGCCAGGATGGCCATAAATACGCAAGCGTTGTATGTTCATCCTTTGCGACTCGTAAGGTTTGAGATCGAGGTCAAACTCTTCCTTCAACAGCACCTTCCCAGCGGAAAAAACGGTGTAATCACAATCATAAGCCGAAGCATCCGTGAAAGCATTCCAATTCTTCACTTCAAACTCGCCCGCTTTCAAGTCGATGGCCTTGAACTTGATGGGCTGATACACTTTCTTCACCTCGGCGGCGTGATGATGCGGTCTCCTATCGCTGCTCACTACACCATTGCCACAGAAAGCATCGTCGTCGCCCACGCCGTAAGCGTGACCAAAATCTCCGCCAACGGCAAGCCAATCCACATCCTTGTCCTTGTCGTGAACGATGAAACTCTGATCCACCCAGTCCCAAATGCAGCCTCCTTGCAGTTGCTCGTTGGCTTCAATCACATCCCAATAGTCCTTCAGACCGCCCATACTGTTGCCCATCGCGTGGCAGTATTCCACCATAATGAAAGGCCTGCCTTCCTTGTCAAGTCCTTCATCCACAAACTTTTGCAGATACTTTGGGCTGGCATACATCAGGCCGATGACATCGGTGTTGCGGTCGTAGATGGCTCTCTCGTAGGTCACAGGGCGGGTTTTGTCGCGGTTTTTCATCCAGTCGTAGGTGTACTCGAAGTTGACGCCGTTGCCGCATTCGTTGCCCATCGACCACATAATCACCGAAGGATGGTTCTTGTCGCGTTCGAGCATGTTGCGGTTGCGCTGCCACACCATTTCCTTGTATTGCGGGTCTTTGGCGAGGCTCTTTTCACCATAGCCTTGGGCGTGCGACTCGCAGTTGGCCTCATCCCAAACATAAAGGCCATATTTATCGCATAGTTCGTACCAATACGGATCATCAGGATAATGGCAGGTGCGTACCGTGTTAATGTTCATTTGCTTCATCAATGCGATATCGCGTTCCATCGACTCACGCGAAATCACATGGCCCGTGTAGGGGTCATGCTCGTGGCGGTTCACACCTTTTATTAATACATACTGCCCATTGACCAAAAGTTTGCCATCCTTGATTTCCACAGTGCGGAAACCGAAAGAAGAAGTCAGCTTTTCTATGGATTTACCTTTTTTGTCCATCAGCGACATCCTCAACTGATACAATGTGGGGCTTTCCGCTGACCAAGGCTTCACCTTCCCTATCTCCTTGCTGTCGACCGACAATTCAGCATCTGCATAATAATAACCATCTTCTGCCTGCGTAAAGGTCAATTCATTGATAGGCTTGGTGAGCGTGAACAGGATATTCTCTGGGAAGCCATCAACTTCTTTTCCTTCGTATGCACCGACAATCAAAGTGCTGTTTTTCGGTATCTTATTGGTATTGCTTTGCAGCTTGACCTTGATGGAGAAAGTGCCGTTTTGGTAGTTTTTGTCCAATCCGGCATGGATTTCATAGTCATATACATTCAGCGCAGGTTTGGAATAAACCACCACATCACGCTCAATACCACTCAAACGCCAGAAGTCCTGACACTCGAAATAGGAGCCGTTGGAGAAACGATAGACCTTCACCGCTAACATGTTCTTCCCCACCTTGACATATGGCGTAAGGTCGAACTCAGCATTTGTTTTGGCATCTTCCGTGAAGCCTACAAACTGGCCGTTTACCCAAACATAATATGCTGACTTTACGGCACCGAAGTTAATGAAGGTCAGGCGGTCTTTCCATGTTTCTGGAATGTTGAACTCCGTCAGATAGCAGCCTACAGGGTTATCCACCATCGGGGCAAATGGCGGCTCATTGGGACGGAATTCGTTGTCCACATTGACATAGATGGGCGTGCCGTAGCCGTTCAACTCCCAATTGGCGGGCACCTTGATGGTTTTCCAACCCGAGGCATTGTAACCTTCTTTATAGAAGTCGACAGGTGCCTTCGAGGGCGAGTCCACCCATTGGAACTTCCAGTCACCATTGAGGCATTGCGACCATTCTTCCCCAACGGGGATGACATTCGTCCGAGGATACAGGCGGTTGATCTCATATATGTTTACATCGTTCCAGGCGTTGAGCTCTGATTCTGTTTGGGCTTGGAGGCTGGTCATCAGCAGACACAGCAGGAGGGAGAGGATTGTTCTTTTCATAGTTGTTGTCTTTAGGTCCCCACACTGCGCTGCGCTGGTGTAGGGTTAATAGAATATCGTGTCTTCGACACGGGTTAGTCAGCATGCATCATTTTTTCCCTGTCGGCATCGGGTATCCGCTCCGACTGGTTCGTATCTCGATTAAAATACACCACCACGGCGTGGCACAAGGTCTTGACTTCGCCCGTTTCAGCATCTTTCAGGCATTGCTCCATCTTGAAGCTGGAGTTGCCTATCTCGAGGATACGACTCTCACAAACAATGGGGTCGTGGAACAACACGGGATGGCGGAAATCCAAGTCCACGTGGACGAGGACATATTTGAAGTTGAGCCAGTCGATTTTGGCTTGAAAGACATGCTCGAAGTAACGGCTTCGGCCCATGTCGAAAAAGTTGCACTGCGCCCCGTTATTAACGTGGTTATACGGGTCGAGGTCGCTCATTCTTATTTGGATAGGACAAGAGAACATTCGAATCGATAATTGAGAATTGACAATTGACAATTGATAATTGTGGTATTCACTTCATCTCAAAATGCGGTATCGGCTGCAGTTTGAAGAGGTTGGTGATGTGCTTGTGATCGATGAGGGCCTTGGTCTTGGGGTCGTTGCAAACACCTGTGCGGATGTAGTTGTCCAACACGGCGTAGGTAAAGCCCAAATTGTCCTCGTCGCTCTTGTTGGTGAGGCCATCTGACGGGGTCTTTTCCACCAACTCAATGGGCAACCCCAACTCCTTCCCTATCGCCTTGACTTCCTGCACGGTGAGACCTCCCAAAGGAGCGAAGTCACCGGCAGCATCACCATAGCGTGTCGAATAGCCCACCCAGTCCTCAGAGAGGTTGCAGGTGTTCGCCACACGACCGTTCATCGACTGCGAAACGGCATACAAAGTGCTCATACGCAGGCGTGGAGGCAGGTTAATCGTGGTCTGACGGCTGACTTCGGCATCCAAAGTGCCGAGTTGCTCCTTAATGGCAGCAATCAAAGTGTTATAAGTGTCACCAATGTTGACGCAACAATGGCGGATGCCCAGGTGGTTGATGAGCTTCATACTGTCGTCAATGTCGGGTTGCACACCATTAGGCATGGTCACGCCGATGACGCGATCCTTGCCGAGGGCTTCGGCACAAAGGCCTGCTACGACGCTGCTATCCTTGCCGCCCGAGATACCGATGACGGCGTTGCAGCCTTTTCCGTTCACTTCAAACCAGTCGCGAATCCATTGGACGACTTGGTCTTTTACTTGTTTTGCGCTAAATTCCATATTCAAGATTCAAAATTTAAAATTCAAGATTACATGAAACTGCTACCGCCGATGAACTGGCGCAGCATGGATGTAGCCGGAATCTCCTTGTCGGAGACGGGCGTGAAATAATGCAGGAAACGCAAGAGACGATGCGCCTCGGTGTATTCGGGACAATTGTTCGGCACGGTGGCCAAGATGCTCTCGGCGTGGTTGCGCATGACGGCAAACTCCAAAAGATAGGCAGAGTTGAACATCACATCGGCATTCTCCTGATAAGGATTAATCCACTTTTCCTCGGCTGCACGCACACTTGCCCATTGGCTGATGGTCTGACGCGCCGTAAACGCACCCTTGTTGTAGTCACGCACGATGCGGCGCAACAATCGGTTGTCATCTGTCGGGATAGCGTTGTGGTCATCCAGCGCAGTACTGGTCAAAGTGGAGATAAAGATGCGGAACTTGGTCGACTCGGGAACCTGGTCCGTCAGCATGGGGTTCAAGGCATGTATGCCTTCCAACAGCAAAACAGTTCCTTCTTTCAGCTGTAGTTTCTTGCCATTGTATTCGCGCATGCCCGTGACGAAATTGTACTCCGGCACTTCTATCTCCTCACCTTTCAACAAGGCAATCAAGTCGCGTTCGAGGGCTGCATGGTCAACTGTATCGAAATTGTCGAAGTCGTATGTGCCGTCAGGCAGTTTTGGTGTGTCCACACGGTTGACGAAATAGTCATCCGTCGAGAACGAAATAGGCTTCAACCCACAGGCTTTCAGCTGGATGCTGACACGGCTGCAGAAGGTGGTCTTGCCGCTGCTGCTTGGTCCTGTAATCAGCACCAAACGAACAGGGTTCTCACTATGATAGCGTCGATTAATCTCCTCGGCTATCTGCACAATCTTCTTCTCCTGCAAGGCCTCAGCCACCTGCACCAACTCCCTTGCCATCCCATTTTGGCAGGCATGGTTGACATCGCCGACCGTACTCAAACCCATGATGTCGTTCCACTTCAGGCTCTCCGAAAACACCTCGAAGGTCTTGGGCTGGTCTTGCATCTCGGCCAAGCGGTCAGGATGGTCGCGGTCGGGAATGCGCACCAAGATACCATCACGATAAGCTTCGATATCCCAAATGCCAAGGTAACCTGTAGAAGGCACCAAGCGACCATAATAATAGTCAGGAGTTTCGTCTAAGGTATAGTAATCGGTATAGGCTTTTCCGCTGGTTTCAAACAATTTCACCTTATCCTCCTGCCCTAGTTTGCCAAACATTTTGATGGCATCCTCGATGCGAGCCTCATGACGATGGAACTGAATGTCCTCGGCTACGATATTCCTCATTCTCAATCTGAGTGCAGCGATGTCATTGCCATCGAGTATCTTGCCATCGTTTTTCTTGATACGGCAATAAAAGCCTTTGGAGATGGGATGCTCCATGTTCAGTTTGCTGTCTGGAAACAGGTCCTGTGCGGCCTTAAAAAGCAGGAAACCTAACGATCTAAAATAAACAAGGCGCGCCGTGTGGTGGGTAAGGTCGAGGAACTCAACATCACGGCTGTTGTAGACGCGGAACTTCAGACCTTGCGAAACATTGTTGACCTTGGCAGAGACAATGGGATAGGGTCTATCAAACTCAAATTCCGGCAGCATCTCTAGCAAAGTCATGCCTTCCGGGAATTCTTTGGTCGTCTTGTTGTTGATGCAATAAACTTGGATCATGGTTACATGTTGGTTTTAGAACTTATTCTTTTTCTTGGTTTTGCACTCGGTTAAGTGCATCGACAGCTAACTTATAGTCAGGTTGGGTCTTCAGCACATCCTTGTAAATCTCGGTGGCTTGCGAATAGTCGCCCATCTGCTCCAGCACACGACCTTTGTTGTATTTGGCATCGATGTATGCGGGATTGATGGTCAAAGCGCGATTGAAGTATTCCAGTGCAGCTTCGTTGTCCATGAGGTAGACATAATTGACATAACCCTTGTTGAACAGCACGATATAGTTATAGGGATACTTCATTAGGATAGTGTCGTAATGTGCCAAAGCTTCCTCAGGCTCGCCATGGCTTTGGAGATACATAGCCAACTCATAGCGCGGTGTCGGAATGTCGGGGAACTGCTGCTGTGCCTTGCGAAGGTAGTCCATCGCGTAAGGCGGCTGCTGAACGGCATAAATACGACTGATCTGTTCGACGGGGTCATAGAAACTATCGTCCTGCTCGGCTGCCAATTGGAAGTTCTTCAGTGCATTGACCGTGTCCTGCTTCGAAGCCATATAGCACATGCCCTTCACGAAATAGGCCTTGGGGTTGTAGGTCGAAAGCCCAAGAGCCTTGTCAACATATGCGAAAGCGAGGTTGAAATTCTGTTGCAAGAGGTTGAGTTCAGCCAATTTCACCAGCGGACGAGCATCCAAGGAATTGATTTCCACAGCCTTGTTCAATGTTGAGGCAATATTGTCCTGGTCGCCTAAGGCATAATACACATCGGCCAGCAAAAGATAGGTCTCCAAATTGTTCGGATTGAGTTGCAAAGCCTTGTTGATGTCGACCATGGCCTGTCCAACTTGCTCGTTGGCAAAATAAGCCTTGGCGCGATGCAAATAGAGGTTCGCATTGGTGCTGTCCATGACTATGGAGTCAGAAATCAGTTGGATAGCATCGTTCACCGTGATGGTAGCCGTAGGTTCCTTGGTTGTGTTGTTTGGTTCTGGTTTAGGCGTGTTGTCGCAGGCAAAAAGGGCGAGCAGCAGGCCGAGGAATAGGATGGATTTTTTCATTGTTTCAGTTTTTGCAAGGGTTTGTTTTACTCCCCCTTGCCCCCTCTCAGAGGGGGAACGGCTCCGTAAAAGCAGTCCCCCCTTTAAAGGGGGCAAGGGGGATTAAACATCACTCATTACCTTACTCTTCACTCTTCTCCAACGCCTCGAAGATCTTGGCAGCAAGTTCGTCGGCGAGTTCGGGGTTATCTTCGATGAGTTTCTTGACCGAGTCGCGGCCTTGGGCGAGCTTGGAGTCACCATAGCTGAACCATGAGCCGCTCTTCTTGATGATGCCCATCTCCACACCGAGGTCGACGATTTCGCCCGAACGAGAGATGCCTTCACCATAAAGGATGTCGAATTCGGCCTTGCGGAAGGGCGGGGCCACCTTGTTCTTGACGACCTTTACCTTCACGCGGCTGCCCAAAACATTCTCACCGTCCTTGATCTGGCTAATCTTGCGGATGTCGATACGCACGGAGCTATAGAACTTCAAGGCATTACCACCTGTGGTGGTCTCGGGATTGCCGAACATCACACCAATCTTCTCGCGCAGCTGGTTGATGAAGATGCAGACGCAGCCCGTCTTGTTGATGGTGGCAGTGAGCTTACGCATGGCCTGGCTCATCAAGCGGGCTTGGAGGCCCATCTTGCTGTCGCCCATCTCGCCTTCGATTTCGCTCTTGGGCGTCAAAGCAGCAACGGAGTCGACGACAATGACATCGATGGCACCAGAACGGATGAGGTTCTCAGCGATTTCGAGGGCTTGTTCGCCGTAGTCGGGCTGTGAAATAAGGAGGTTCTCCACATCCACGCCGAGTTTGGCGGCATAGAAACGGTCGAAGGCATGCTCCGCATCGATGAAGGCGGCGATGCCACCCTTCTTCTGTGCCTCGGCAATCACGTGGAGTGCCAGCGTGGTCTTACCCGAGCTCTCGGGGCCGTAAATCTCGATGATACGGCCTTTTGGCAGACCGCCCACGCCGAGGGCATAGTCTAAGCCGATGGAGCCGGTGGAGATGCTCTCCATCTTCTCGGCCTCGGCGCCCAGGCGCATGATGCTTCCCTTGCCAAAGCTCTTCTCGATGTTACCTAATGTGGCTTCCAAAGCCTTCAGTTTCTCCTGCCTCAGTTTTGCAGCTTCTTCTTGTGTTTTTTCTGTAGTCATGATTGTGGGGTTTTTAATTAGTTAGTATTTAAGATGATTTAAAGATTTAAGATTCAAAGATTCAAGATTCGCTTTTGCGCGTTCATTAATAAGGGACAAAGATAGTAATTTTTGACATGATGTAGATAATTTGTGTTGTTTTTTCTCATCCAGACTTGCGTATTAGGAAAAAGTTGTATTTTTGCAGACAGTTAGTCGCGGAAACGGATAGAAAAACAGCGGACTATCAAGACGTAAGGGACAGGCTTCGGCATGACACCCTCCGCGATAACACTTTAAAGCCTCCTAATCGGGGGCTTTTCTTTTTCTGAGGGATTGAAAAGCCAGGCTTTTGTTCCTTCCTCTTCTTATCTCTTCCACATAAACGTATTGATTACCAATCTTCTTTTCGTAAATGAAGACTCTGTTCTTATGAATTCTTGTCAAAGACGGAGAAATGATCACTGCATCTCGGTTTTTGATAATGTAAGGAATAAGGAAATAATCCTCCACAGTCAAAGGCGCCCTATCTTTACTATTCTCCCCGTGTCTGTGTTGCGAGTGACTAGTCCCGCTTGTTTCAATCACATGCTTGTAGCCTGTCAAATCTAATCCTTCCTTTTTGGCCAAAAGCATCAATTCTTCATCAACCTCGTTGTCGATGATGGCAAACTTGTAGTCACATTTTTGATCAATCAGTTCCACTAATTCCGAAAACGGGATTTTGATCGATTGTTCTTTGTCGAATGGTTTCTTGTCCGTCATAGCATTTTCGATTTTGATGTTGCAAAGAAACAGCGTTTGTCAAGAAAAAGCCGTTGATTAAACGTTTGTAGTCGAAAGTAGTCGTTTGTTGTCGTTTGCTGTCGGGTATATTATTGGTTTACAATGAATAGGAAAATAAGCAATAATATATCAAAAATGTAGTTACTTACCGCCATGTTGTAATTTTTAGTATTTTTGACGCAGAAAAACATCATCAAAGAATGAAAAAGCTCATCGTGTTGATCGTATTGCTATTGGGCATCGCATTGGACTCATTAGGGCAAAATCGGCAGTTGCAAGTAATGAGTTACAATGTGCGCCATTGTGCGGGCATGGACCTAGTGGTGGACTACGACCGCACGGCCAGCGTGATTGTCCAACAACAGCCCGATGTGGTGGCCCTTCAGGAGTTGGACAGCATGACGGGTCGAAGCGGGCATCGTGACCAACTGGACGAGTTGGCTAGCCGAACAGGTTACCATCCGATCTTTGGGGCTGCCATAGATTTTGATGGAGGCCAATATGGCGTGGGCATTCTTTCTCATGAGATCCCACTGAGCATTAGACGCATCCCTTTACCAGGTGAAGAACCTCGTGTGCTTTTAGTGGTGGAGCTGGAAGATTATGTGATTGCCTGCACCCACCTTGACCTTGAAGAGGCGCAACGCATGGCATCGGTTCCGCTCATCGTAGAAGAGGCCCAACGGTGGCAGAAGCCTTTCCTTCTTGCTGGCGACTGGAATGATGAGCCTGGCTCGGAATTGCTCGAGTTGATGACACAGTATTTCACCGTCCTCTCTAGTGATGAGGCCACCTACCCTGCCGACAAGCCGACAGAATGCATCGACTACGTCGCCGTATTCAACGGCCGCGCCGAGGCCCTCGAAACGCATGTCATCGATGAGCCAGAGGCCTCCGACCATCGGCCTTTGGTGGTTTGGGTGCGGTTGCGGTGAGTTGTTATCTCGTGGAGGTTGAAGCCGTCCGATGGGTCGTCCTTTTTTCTGCTTACCTGAGACCTTTTTTGGGTTGCGGAGGTTGAAACCTCCGATGTGTTAGGGTCGTCCTTTCAGGACTCAGATTTAAGCTAGAAAATGAGAAAAACTTTTTCCAAAGCAAAACACACATTCAAAGAGTTTTCCTACTTTTGTGCTCTGGAGTCAGTGCAGAGTCCTGAAAGGACGACCCGACTTCTACGGGGATTTCAATCCCCTTGACCACACAAACTCAACCACCATGGGAAGCTCACTCGCAAGAAACGACATCCATCTCGTCTTCCATATCAAGTACTGTAGCATGGAGATACGCGACAAAGACCTCGGGCAAGTGTTCGCCTACATCGGAGGTGTCATTCGCAACATGGATGGTATACCCGTAGAAATCGGTGGTATCGGCAATCATGTTCACATCCTCACCTCCTTACCCAAGACCATCTCCTTGTCCGACTTCGTGAAGCGCATCAAGGCTTACAGCAGCAAGTGGATCAAGACCTTGGACGAACAATATTACGAAGGCTTCTGCTGGCAGGCGGGCTATGGTGCTTTCTCCGTAAGCTACAACGCCCTTGACAATGTGGTTCGATACATCCGCAACCAAGCGGCACACCACCACCGCACCGACTGGAGAGATGAATACAAGCGCCTCCTGGACGAGGCTGGCATTGAGTATGATGAGCGTTGGGCGTTTGAAACGGATTGAGGTGGGCATACTTGGACGAGAAGCGGAGGTTGAAACCGTCTGAACTACGGCATCCTTAATTGCAACTCGTCAATCTCAGAAATAATATCCTCGAACTTTTTCTTGATGTAATCAAATACTTTCCCTTGAACAATGTTATCAATAATTTTATAATTCCAATTACGAATATCATTTTGCAAGAATTCCCATCCATAAGGCCATTCTTCATCATTTGGGTCAAAAGAGTTTAAACAATTCAATTTACAATCTTTACGATCTTTTTTGGAAATTTTATTCTTCCGATTTGGCACTTCAAACCAACTTACACCTACAAACATATCAGCCCAATACTTTCTGTTTTTCGTCCAAATAAAAATCCCATAATATTTCCATTCTGCCCTATATATCCATGCCCCTGCTCCATTCCAATCCCCTGCAATTTCCAATTCTTTACCAAACAGCATTTGCTTTTGTTTTGCTAGTTTTTCCAATGGATTCCATATATACTTTTCAAGAATCATCCCAAACCATTCATCTTGAAGTTGCAACATCTCGCCTACGGCAATAACGTTCTTGGAATCAAGCATTATCGACATCAAATTATTTTTGTATGTTGTATCCATATCTGTATTGGTGATTTGTTTCACAAGTTCACAATATTGCTTTATAACAGATTGAACCAATGGCTTACTATCGGAAATGGAATAACACTTTTCAAGCCATTCAACAATCTCTTTTTCATAGGATATGACTTTATACTCATCTTTTCCCAATGAACAATCATCAGGCTCATGTCCATCAAGAGAAAGATAAACTAGTTTGTATCCGTTGGGGAAATCTTTTTTAGCATAATTGTTATACCTAAGCATTTGGTTCTTTTGGTCACTCGCATAGATTTTATTTTCAATAATGACGGCATGGTTTCCATCTTCAATGATAATATCTATTCTACCGCCTTCTGTTCCCATATCGTTTACTGGGCCAATCACACGCTCAACAATATCATTGTGCCCGCATCGACAATAGTCCAAATAATCATCTGATGTTTCTATCACTTCCAAAAAAGCCTGAAGGAAACGTTGAGACAATCCATGAGAACCTTTAGGATTTAGCAACTCAGCAATAAAAGCAGAGTGCAGCCGCACCTCTTCCGTCCGCAAACCAATTGTATTGAACACATTAAAGAATTCACCTTCTTCTCGTTTCTTTTCTTCCACTTTCTTCTCTTGTTCGTAAAGTTTTGAGATAGATTCTAGCATTTTTATAATTGTTTCCATATCATCAGTTTTTTAGCGATAAAACTACACTATTTTTCCAACTCATCCAAACTCTCCACCAACTCATCCACCCCTTCCACCGCCTTAGCCTTGATATGCTGGAACCCAGTCGGCAGGCCGCCTTTCAAGTCCTTCGGGTCAATCAGGAACTTGGGAATCTCACTCGGAGCATAATCGACCAACCCAGCCGCTGGATAGACCACCAACGAAGTGCCAACGACCACAAAGATGTCGGCTTGTTGCACCCAATATTCTGCCAAATCCATACCATCGACATACTCGCCAAACCATACGATATAAGGGCGCAGTTGCGAGCCATCGGCGGCTTTGTCACCTAACCGAATCGGGACATCAAGCGGATATTCCTTGATGCATTTGGGGTCGAGACGATTGCGTGACGAAGTCACCTTGCTCAACTCGCCATGAAGATGCAACACCTTGCTACTACCTGCCCGTTCATGCAGATTGTCCACATTTTGGGTAATGATGGTCACATCAAATCGCTTTTCCATGTCAGCCAAAACATGATGGGCATGGTTCGGCTCCACCTCCAACAGGTTTTTGCGACGAGCATTGTAGAAATCGAGCACGGCCTGCGGGTCTTCCTCGAAGCCCTCAACGCTGGCCAACTTCATGGCATCATATTTCCCCCACATGCCGTTGGCATCACGAAAGGTGGGGATTCCGCTCTCGGCGCTGATGCCTGCACCGGTGAAGACTACAAGTTTTTGCCGCATAATAGTAAAACTAGGTCTGATTAGATTCTGCAAAGATACATAAACATGCTAAATCGCACTCTTTCTCATTAAGCAAAGTCCCGAAGGGACGGCCCTACTACATCGGAGGTTTCAACCTCCGCCCTCTCCCAAGCATCGCATCACACATAGTCCTGAAAGGACGACCCTACCACATCGGAGGTTTCAACCTCCGTCTACAAAAAGCGTCAGTGCAACCTCACCTCATCGGAGGTTTCAACCTCCATGAACCACCCTCAAATCCTCTTCCGCCGCCAATCGGCTTTCCAAATATAAAGGAACGAAATCACGCCCATGAGTGCGTTGTAGAGCCATTCGGCGGTCCAAACGCCGGCGATGGTTGAGGTCTTGGTCATCAGGTAGATATAGAACATATAAAGGATGAGCACGCCAAACTCCAAGGCCATGGCCGCCGTGGTGTTGCCCGTGCCGGAGACGGCCTCGAAAAACACACTACCCATAGCACTGACAAGCGTCGCCACCGCAATAACATACACCGATGGCACTGCAGCCTGAGCCAAGGCCACATCGTCAGTATAGATATGCAAAACAAGTTGCGGCATGATGAAGGTGATGACGACCAAAATCGAAGAACATATCAAGCTGTTTTTCACCACCTTCCAAAGCATTGACATTACCTCGTCGCTCTTGCCTTCGCCGATGATGCGGCTCGTCAGCGTATTGGCCGTGGCCGCAAAAGCAAAACCTGGAATGATGAGGATCATATAGGTGCTCCTCACCACCGACGACACGCCGATGGCCATCTCCCCCATCTTCTCGATCATCACGAAGAAGATGAACCAGGCGCCAAACGAGAACAGCCGCTGAATCATGCTCGGAAAGGCCACTTTGAGGATGTCGCCCATCAAGGCGGGCTGCCATTTGTGCCAGCGGAACATGCCGTATTCCTCGTGCGGGATGGTGAAATAGGTGTAGATCCAAAAGAAACAGAACGCCGTAATCTCCGCCATCAGCGAGGCCAAGGCCGCACCGCCGATGCCCATCTCGGGCAGACCGAACTTGCCATAAATCAACGCCCAGTCGAAGAAAATGTTGACCACGGCCATGATGATGGTCGAAAAGGTGATGACCTTCGTGTTGCTGATGCCGACGTAGAACGAGCGAAACAGGAAGTTGAACACCACGAACATGATGCCGAACTGCCTGAATCTCAGATACTCCCCTGCCGCCGCATAGATGTTTTCAGACTCGATAATGATGTGCAGCAACCGATGGCTGAAGAAGAACAAAATCGAAAACAGCAGCACGCCCAAACCCAGCACAAACAACGCCCCATGCTGGAACACCACGCCGATTTTCTTCAGGTCGCCCTCGCCGAAACGTCGTGCGATAAAAATCTGGATGCCAACGGCAAAGCCCATGGCCAAGGTGGTGAAAACGTAATAATAAAGTCCCGCCATCATGGAGGCACTCAGCTCGATGGTGCCGAGATGACCAAGGAAAGCGGTGTCGGTAAAGGTGATGATGGTCTGCGCAAGATTACCCAGCATGATGGGGTACGCGATACGCCAGATCTCTCGGTTCGAAACGGTGGTTTTAATCATAGACTAGCTAACAATGAATGGCAAAAATACACAATCCCAAGAATACTTTTCCAGATTTTTCAATCCGCCCCTTGTAAAATTCATTTTTTTATCTATTTTTGCCGCTGTCAAAATGTTGAAAAAAAGAACTTTACGAAATGAAAAGAAAAAGAACACTATTCCTGATTACCATACTACTGGGCTTTCTATTTTCAGGGAAACTGCACGCCCAACTTATTGTGACAGAAGCCTCAGACCTGAATGGCTGGACAGCGGATTCATTGGTCAGAAACATCCTATTGGACAATGGCGTCACCATATCCAATGCCAAATTCAACGGTTCCGAAAGAATCATTTATTGCAACCTCATTGGTAAGTTCGAGACAGGTAGTACACCTACCAACATCGGTATGGAGTCTGGTCTCATCCTGGCTACTGGAGGAGTGAGTGTCGCTGTCGGCCCAAACGACTCAGATGAAACAATGGTTCCTTCAACATGTGACGCGTATTACGATGATGATTTAGCCTCTATTGCCTCTGGAACAACACAAAATGTCGCAGTGCTTGAGTTTGATTTTATCCCTTGGGATAATACATTGACTTTCAGTTTTGTGTTCGGCTCTGAAGAATATATGGAATGGGTCGGCGGGGATTACAACGATGTATTTGGCTTTTTTGTGGAAGGAATCAATCCAGCCGGCGGATATTACGACCATCAGAACATGGCCTTGATACCTGGAACGACAGATGTCGTCAGCATCGACAATGTGAACCTCAACCACAATTCAGCGTATTACATCGACAACACAGGAGGCTCTACCATTCAATTTGACGGTTTCACAACCTTGATCGAAGTAAGTTTCAATGTGGTTCCCATGTCGAATTACCATATCAAAATGGCCATTTGTGACGTAGGTGACGAGTTTGCTGATTCAGGCGTTTTCCTTAAGGCACATAGTTTTTCTACCAACTTCAATTACACCATGACAATTGACGGCTGGGATTATTCGGAAATCCCTGAAGACCATTATTTCTGCACCAATCAAGCCTTGGAATTCAATACGGAAACCAACTGGCACTATGATGACGTGACATGGTATTTTGGCGATGGCACTTCTGCGCAAGGCGAACAAGTTACCCACACTTATACCACTGACGGTTTCTACACTGTAACCAATGTGCTTCATAACCCTCACAGAACAATGGATTCGCTCTATCTTACCAAAACGATAAATGTCAGGACCTTGATTTCAGAAGAGTATGCAACTGCATGCGACAGCTATGATTGGCGAGGGAATACTTATACTGAAAGCGGCACATACACCCAGATTGTCCATACACCTGGAACCTGCGACAGCACTTTGATACTTCACCTGACCATCAACCCTATTGACACGATTTACCTTGAGGCCACGGCTTGTAATGAATACGAATGGTATAACACGACCTACACCGAATCTGGAGTATACACCCATCTGGCGCAGAGCATTGATGGATGCGACAGCCTTTTGCTCTTGAACCTTGTCATCAGTGGAAGCTATAATTCAGAGGAAATTGTAACAGCATGCAACAACTACCATTGGCGTGGAACCAACTTTACGAATAGCGGCACATACGTAAATATTATTCAAGAACCCGGAACTTGTGACAGCACCTTTGTGCTACACCTTACCCTTGGCCATGATTTCCAAGGTGACACAACGGCAGTCGCATGCAACGCGTTCACCTGGCACGGTGCCACCTATACGGAATCGGGTGATTACGCGTATTCGTCACAAACGGCTCTTGGCTGCGACAGTACAATTACGCTGCATCTTACGATAGATCATGAGCGAATCCATCCAACTGAAAGAGTGAAAACATGTGAAAACTCGTTCACATGGCGTAATCATGAGTACTTCCATGATGGTGTTTATTACGACACTATTACCGATTCTATTGGATGCGACGATATCTATATACTAGACCTTACCATCAAGAAAGGTTTTGAAGCTAGCTTGGTGGAAACGGTGTGCGACAGGTATCCGTGGAAGGCAGCCCCAGATGGCTATCTTACGGAGTCAGGTCATTATCAGTATGAAGGTCTGACTAGAGATGGCTGTGATAGCATTATTGATTTGAACCTTACCGTGAATTACGAACCTAATCCAGTTTTGGAGTGCATCACGCCAACCATCGAGTCACCGCATTATCCTATCACAGCGACAGAGTTCAATGTGAAATGCTATACCTTCCAAGCTATCGACTCTCTTTCCGATTTCACGTGGATTGACAGCCTATGCGAATGGAGCATTTCAAAACCGAGCTGGCGCATCGTCCCTTCCGACGACAATCGCACTTGCATCTTGTATCCGATGGATTGGGGGGAGGATACCGTTTGGCTTACCTTCAAAGCGGTGAGCCCTTGTTCAAAAGAGGAAAATATAGTGCGTTATTGGCTTATACCATCATTCTATGGCATCAACGAACAGGATGATCCAAGGAGCACCTTCGATATCATTCCCAACCCCAACAATGGAGAAATGGAACTACGTTTTGAAGACATGGAGGGTAAAGTTGTGGTCAAAGTGTATGATATGATGGGAGGTTTGATTGATGTTATACAAACCTTTAACGCCTCATGCACCAAAGAATTGGAGTACAGTATGAAAAGACGCGCAAAAGGGATTTATTTCTTCGTGGTTACTGGAAAAGAGGGCACCTTGACCAAAAAGGTGGTCGTCAGATAGTTTCTTTACTCAACATACTCTTTTCACTCGAATCGACACATACATATTTATCACGCAGAATCCGCAAAATTATGGGAATCGCAATGCGATGATTGGTTTGCGTCCGGCAGGTTCAGGGTATTCTGCGTGAGGCAATCGTGTCCCGCAGGTTCTGCGAGTTCTGCAGATTCTGCGTGGAAAAAACTACTTTGTATGAAGCGCAGCGTATGCCTTCCCCAGATGCTCCGTGATGTCAGAGGCAATCAAAGCCTCATGCCCTATCTCGTCGGCGGCGAGGTCGCCAGCGAGGCCGTGGAGATAGACACCCAACACGGCGGCTTCCTCTGACGAATAGCGTTGCGCCAGAAGCGAGAGGATGATGCCCGTCAGCACATCACCGCTGCCCGCCGTGGCCATTCCAGGATTGCCCGTGGTGTTGAAGAAGATGGTACCGTTGGGCATCGCGACGGTGGTGTGCGCGCCTTTCACGATGACGACGAGGTTGTATTTGGTGGCCAGTTCCCTTTGTTTCTCTAGGCGTTCAAACGAGGTCGAGGTCTTCCCCACCAAGCGCTCAAACTCCTTCGGATGCGGCGTCAGTATCGTTTTGGCAGGCAGGAACGGCAGCCAAGTCGGGTTGTCGGAGAGGATGTTCAAGGCATCGGCATCCATAACGAGCGGCACTTGTACATCTTGAATCAGGCGTTTCAAGGCGCGGACGGTGTCATCGTACTTGCCTAAGCCTGGACCAACGCCCACGGCGGTATAGGCATCCAATTTGCCGAACATCGAAAAGCAGGTTTCTGAGTCGTCGCCATCAATCATCGCCTCGGGGATGGCGGTCTGTAAAGGCAGCTGTGCCACTTTTGGCAGGTGGACGCTCAATAAACCCACACCCGTGCGCAGACAGGCTTTCGCGCCCAGCAAAGCCGCGCCCGTTTTGCCTTCAGAGCCAGCAATCAGCAAGGCATGACCGTATGTTCCCTTGTGGGAGTATTTCGTGCGGTTGTGCAGTATCGGCTTCACCATCGCCTTGACGGTCAGCAGGTTGTTGGTCTCCACCTCTTCCAGATAGCGAGGGTGCAGGCCGATGTCCAAGACCTCGAAACGCCCCACATACGGGTCATTCTCGGGCAGCAGGAAAGCCAACTTGGGGTTTTGGAAGGTCAGCGTGTAGTCGGCCTTGAAGATGAAGCCCAAGGCACTGGGCTCGTCGGCGAAGAGGCCCGAGGGAATATCGATGGCCACGCGGATGGCCTTGGTTTGGTTGAGGTAGGCAATCAGGTCGGCGGTCATGCCCTGCGGCGGACGGTTGAGGCCCGAGCCGAAGATGGCGTCGACCACCACATCGTTGGCGTCGACTTTCGGGAAGTCGTCCTCGGTGAGGATGTCGAACATCGGCACCTTGGTCTCGTTTACGAGGCGGTAGTAGTTCACCTCGCAGTCGTGGCTCATGCGGTCGCTGTAGCGCACCATAAACACCTGCGGGACAATCTCTTGCTCATTGAGCAGTCGGGCCACCACGAGGCCGTCGCCGCCATTGTTGCCCATGCCGCAGAAAATCTTGATGGTCTTGTCGCGCGGCGCACGACGATAGAGCCACTCGAAGACCTTGGTGGCGGCGCGTTCCATCAAGTCGACGGACTCGATGGGTTCGTTTTCTATCGTGTATTTGTCCGCTTCGCGGATTTGATTGACTGAGAGGATTTTCATATTCTTTGTTTTATGGAATACACTTCGTGTAGAAATTTTTCAAAAATCTGTTTTCAAAATTCTTATAAAACACCTCGATTCATCAGTATTTTGACAACACAATACACGCTAAACCAAAGAATAGCAATTATAGGAAATAAAATTGCTCCTAAATTTTTCTTTCCCGTCCATTCTTCCTTGTGTTTGGATACAATCCTTGAACTTTTACCAAAATATACTAATGTAAAATCGAAAACTAGAATCAGGATAACGATAGAAACTATTAAAAAGCCGACAATCCAACGACTATCCCAGTTAATTCCAAAGAGGCAATCAAGTGTAATAGCAACATCAACTAGATAAAGGGTAAAAACAAACGATAATAAGAGTATGGCAGAAGTGCTAGCATTTTGCTTTGACCCAAGTTTAATGCCCAAATTGTAATACTTAAAAAAAAGATATTCTAGGAAACGCATAATGCTGATGATTTTTTGCAAAATTACGAATAAAACCGAGATGAAAACAACACATTCTTCCGTGATTTGGAAAAAAGTTGCAAAAGTGGTATTGAAATAGTGGAAAAAAGTTGTAATTTTACACTTGTATTAATGGGGAAAAATGACATAAAAAAGCATTGAAACACAGAAATATTGCCGCTGGCACAGAAATTGTGATTATCTTTGCGGCGAAAAAAGAAATAGAAAGGAAAACACTATGAAACGGAAAGATCCTATAGAAGAAGCTAGACGCTATGTGGAAAATGCCAAAGAAACACTTCAGGAAAAAGGTGAGTTCAACGCCGAACTGAACCGTTACGATGACGAAAAATATGTTCGCGCCGCTGGAAACTACCTATGGCTTGGTGTGCTCATGGCACTTGATGCGGTATTCCATGTGAGGGAGGATCGCCGTACTCGCGCCGATATTCGCGACTACAAAGAGGCTGTTGGCAAACGCGACCGCAAATTGCTTGCGTTGGTCAATGACGGTTACGACACAATGCATTTGTCGATGAATTATGATGGCAACCAATCGAAAGACGTGAGTGATGGTGGCTTCCGTTTAGCCAATGCCATCATTGACAAATGCGCCGCGATGGTGAATTAGCATTAGTAGTTTTTCTTCCAAATTTTCTTTTCCCTCAAACAATATCCCCGTGATTCCCAAAGCATTCGCCGCGGCAACATTATTCGGGTTATCATCAATAAACACCGTTTCCTCGGCCTTGATGCCGAAACGCTTCAAGGCCAATTGGAAAATCTTCGGGTCGGGCTTCATCACCCGCTCGATGCCCGAAATCACCATATCCTCCATAAGGTTGAGGACGGGATAAACCGGCCTTACCAAGGCAAAGGTCTCCTCCGACCAATTGGACAGTCCAAACACACGGAAACCTTTGGTTTTCAATTCCTTGACATACTCCTCCATACCTGGGATCTGTCCGCCCATCATCTTCATAAACTCGCCGTAATACAATTCGATTTCCTTCTTCCATTCGGGATGCTCGGCGATGAGTTCCGCTGTGCCTTCCGCCACGGGACGGCCATTGTCGTGCTGGGCATTCCACTCGTAGGTGCAGATGTTAGTGAGGAACCATTCGGCCTTTTCCTTGTCGCCGAAATAAGGGTCATAAAGATAATGCGGGTTCCAGTCTAAGAGCACACCGCCGTAGTCAAATATTAGGTTTTTAATCATCGGTTGTCTTTTTTGACGCGGGACTGCGAGACACGCGACACGGGACAACCCTTCGACAAGTTCAGGAACCTGACTCGCGTCTCGTGTCTTAAAGTCTCGCGTCTAATTTGTATCTAATTTCTGTTCATCAGTTTATGATCTCAAGGATTGGAACCACGACTGCAATTGTTCGTACAAGTCAGGCAACAACATGAGCACCACCACAACGAGAAGCACCAACATCACTATGCCGATCAGCGTACCCAGACAGCCCCATTTGCGGTCTTTGGTTTCCAACTTGGGCGTACACAGCGTCACGATAAGGCCAATCAAGGGCGTAGTCACCACTGAAAGCAAGAAGGCCCAACCGAAACCAATGCGACGGTGCGAGCCAATCAAACCGACGATGACTGCCAAAAGACAGCCCGCCAGCAAACCGAAAAGAAAGACTAATATGGGCATAATTGTTACAATTTGCTGCAAAGATAAACAAATAATCCCATAGAAAACCGTATTTTTGCACCTTTAAATAAGAAGTTATGCCAAACTCGATAGATTTCAGCACTCAAATCGCACAGGAACTCAACCTCGCCGCGCACCATGTTGCCAATGTCATTCGCCTCTTCGACGAAGGTGCCACCATTCCCTTCATCGCCCGCTACCGCAAGGAAATGACAGGCACTATGAATGAAGAGAATGTGGCCGCTGTTCAGAAACGCCTCGAACAACTCACCGAACTGCAAAAACGCAAAGAAAGCGTCATTGCCTCCATCCGTGAGCAGGAGAAACTCACGCCCGAACTGGAACAAAAGATACTGAACGCCAAGACCTTGCAAGAAGTTGAGGATTTGTATTTGCCCTACAAGCCTAAACGCCGCACCCGCGCCGCCATCGCCCGCGAGAAAGGTTTGGAGCCTCTGGCCGCACAAATCATGGCGCAGAATGTAGACTTCGTGGACCGCCTCGCTGCACGCTATGTCAACGCAGGCAAGGGTGTCAACGACATCGAGGAAGCCCTGCAAGGTGCCAAGGACATCATGGCCGAGTGGGTCTCGGAAAATATCAATGGACGCAACCGCATCCGTAAGATCTTCCACATGCAGGGCGACATCAGCTCCGCCGTGGTCAAAGGCAAGGAAGAGGAAGGCAAGACCTACCAGCAGTATTTCGACTTCCGCGAGCCGATTTCCGAGGCGCCCTCGCATCGCCTTTTAGCCCTGTTCCGCGCAGAGGAAGAAGGCATGGTGAAACTGAAAATCAAAGTCGATGACGACTTCGTGCTGAACTCTTTGGAGAGCATCTTCCTGAAGAACGACAACGAATCATCGGAACTCGTACGCGAGGCCATCGCCGACTCGTGGAAACGCCTCTTGGAACCTTCCATTGAGACCGAAATCCGTAATTATTATAAGGAGAAAGCCGACGAGACCGCCATCCGTGTCTTCGCCGAGAACCTCAAACAACTGCTCCTCGCCGCCCCGATGGGCCAGAAGCGCATCCTCGCCATTGACCCGGGTTTCCGCACAGGTTGCAAGGTGGTGGTCTTGAGCGAAACAGGCGCATTACTCCACAACGAAACCATCTACCCCCACCCGCCCAAGTCTGACACAGTGGGCGCGATGCGCAAAATCAAGAGCCTCGTGGATGCCTACCGCATTAAGGTCATCGCCATCGGCAACGGCACGGCGGGACGCGAGACCGAAGATTTCATCCGCAGCATCAAATTCGACCGCGACCTGATGGCCGTGATGGTGAGCGAGAGCGGCGCGTCGGTGTATTCCGCCTCCAAGATCGCCCGCGACGAGTTCCCCGACTACGACATCACCGTGCGCGGCGCGGTCAGCATCGGGCGCCGACTGATGGACCCTCTGGCCGAGTTGGTGAAAATCGACCCAAAGAGCATCGGCGTGGGACAATATCAGCACGATGTAGACCAGAAAAAACTCGGCGAGAGCCTCGACCAGACGGTGGAGAGTTGCGTGAACGCCGTCGGCGTGGAACTCAACACGGCCAGCCAACAGCTGCTGTCGTATGTGAGCGGCGTAGGTCCCACACTGGCCTACAACATCGTCCACTACCGCGACGAAATCGGTGGCTTCAAGACGCGCCAACAACTCTATGGCGTGCCGCGCCTCGGCGAAAAGGCCTTCGAACAATGTGCCGGCTTCCTGCGCATCCATAACGGCGACAACCCCTTGGACCAGAGTGCCGTCCACCCCGAGAGCTACCACATCGTGGAGAAAATGGCCAAGAAACTGGGCGTGAAAGTGAAAGACCTCATCGGCAACAAGGAACTCATCGCTAGAATCAAGCCCGAAGAGTTTGTAGAAGAGCATTTCGGCTTGGAGACCATCAACGACATCCTCAGCGAACTCGACAAACCTGGCCGCGACCCGCGCAAAAGTTTTGAGGCCTTTGAATTCGACAAGAACATCCGCGAAGTCAAGGACTTGCGCGCAGGCATGGTCCTCAATGGCATCGTGACCAACATCACCGCCTTCGGTGCCTTCGTCGACATTGGCGTGCATCAGGACGGCCTCGTCCACATCAGCCAGATGGCTGACCATTACATCAAAGACCCGAACGAAGTGGTACATTTGAACCAAAAGGTTCGCGTGAAAGTACTTGAGGTCGATGTGAACAGGAATAGGATTAGTTTGACAATGAAATTGTAACGAACAAGAAAGCAGTTCCATCATTATTCGGTATACAGGCAAATTATTTGCATAAATACTTGCATATTTGAAATAAAGCAGTTATTTTTGCCGCTGAAACGATTTTTAACTCAAATAAAATGAAAAGAACGATTATACTTTGCATTGCCTTTTTCGGGTTGTTATTAAGCACTGCTGCCCGCCCCGTCGACCTGCAAACGGCGCAATCCATCGCCGTCAAGTTCATGGGAGCCAGCGACGCGCAACTAGTCTCCACTTATCGAACAGACAAGAGCGCTGCCGCATTCTATGTTTTTAATACCGAGGACGGTTTCGTCATCGTTTCGGCCGACGATTGCGAGACACCCATCATCGGCTATTCCCATGAAGGCCGTTTCGGCCCGAACACCGTTCCCGTGCAAATGGAGGCCTATTTGCAGGACTTCGTCGCAAGGATACAATATGGCATCGAAAACCATCTTGAAGCGGATGAACTCACGGCAAGGCAATGGGAACTAGTGAAGAACACTGGGCGGCTCAACGAAAGCAAGACTGCCACAGCCGTTGAGCCCCTGCTGACCGAAATGTGGGAGCAGGGATGCCATTACAACGAACTCTGCCCCACCTTTTCAAAAGTCCCGTGTGGCCATGCCGAAGTGGGCTGCGTGGCTGTGGCCATGGGACAAATCATGCATTATTGGAGATATCCGGAAACCGGATGGGGCTCGCACTCTTATAACAATGCAGGCCTCTCACTTTCCGCTGATTTCGGCAACACCGTCTACGACTGGGACCATATGCCCGATTCGCTGACCGACGACTCCAGCGACGCTGAAATTGAGGCTGTAGCGACACTGCTTTTCCATTGTGGAGTTTCGGTAAACATGAAATACACCACCAACGGTTCTGGAGCCGATTCTGGCGATGTCCCTGACGCGTTGGTCCGCTATTTCAATTACTCAAAACGACTCCATTTCGAAAAACGCAGTGACTTCAATGATGAGGAATGGATATCAATGTTGAAGAGCTGCCTTGACTTACAGCGACCCGTGTTTTACGGAGGTAAAGGCAGCCAAGGTAGCCATGCTTTCGTGTGTGACGGCTACGACGACAACGACTTGCTGCACTTCAACTGGGGATGGGGCCGCGCCAACGGCTATTTCGCCTTGGGACATATAAATCCCATTGGATACAGCTTTAACCAAAACAACTTTGCCATCCTCGACATCAATCCGGAATATGAACCTTGGATTGTTGAAGCCACGGCTTATCCATCAACAGCAGGCACTATCGAAGGTGCTGGCGAATACCATATCGGTGATTCATGCACCCTGACAGCAATTCCGGCAGAAGGCCACCAGCTTTATTGTTGGAAGAGAAACGGGCAAATCATATCCAACATGCCTTCCATAACTCTTAGTGTGGAAGAAGACATCCTCGACATTGAGGCTCAATTTTCCTGTTTTCCAGTTAGTCAAATCACAGCAAGTTATTCACCCGAGGCAAGCAATCCAAACAGTCCAAGTGTGAGCTTGTCATGGAGTCACGCCTATATCGAGTGGATACCCATAAAACAATTTGATATTCAAGGCGAAAACAGCGTAGCAACCGATGGCGAGTACATCTACACCTGCTATAGCACAGATTGGAGTAATCCAATGGCATTTGGAAAGTACACCATGGATGGTGATTTGGAGGAGCATTTTAATGTTAAAGACGAATTCTATGCCTTTGCCATGACAACCGACGGGGACTACTTCTATTGCGGAAACAATATGGCTTGGCTTGAAGACAGTCGCATACTTTATTGCATCGATTTCGCCAACAAAAGAATCATCGACAGCATCAATACGGGGATGGAATTCGAATGTTGCGCCTACGACTCCGAAAACGATGGATTTTGGCTATCCAATTTTAATCTTCCATCATATAAAAGCGAATTGACACTCGTAAACCGTCAGGGACAAAGAATAGCAAAAAGCCCTAAAACCAACAACAACATAAGGGGAACAGGATACATCATCGCCAAAGACGGAAGTCCCCATCTGTTGGTACTAATGGAAGGCGGGGTTGTATACGATTTCGACATCACCAACAACAGATTCAATGACAATCCCTTGCTAGTCTTTGATGACGGCTTTGTCTTTGGTTGCTCCATCGGAAAATACGATGGGAAAGATGCCCTATTCGCCGTCATTGACTCTACCGTTCGCATATTTGAAATCAAAAACACACTTTCGCAGATTGTCGGTTACCGCATCTATCGTAAAGACAGCGAGGAACATATTGTGACACTTGCCAACGAATTAATCGGCGCTTCATACATTGACTCAACTTGGAACGAGGCCCCCGCTGGCGTATATTGTTTCGGCATCAGTGAAGTGTACGCCAACGGTGTCGAGTCAGAAATCATTTGGTCCGATACCATCGTGAAGACGGACTTTGGCATGAATGAGAACAGCAACCAGGAAAGCCAAGAGCCTTCTGTCCAGAAAGTGATTGAAGACGGACACATCGTCATCATCAAGGACGGTAAACGCTACAATGTATCGGGCCAGCATTTGAATTGAATTTGATAATAAAAACAAAAACATATGAAACGCATTTCCCTACTCTGCATTGCCTTTTTCGGGTTGTTTTTAAGCACTATAGCCCATCCCGTCACCTTGCAAACGGCGCAATCCATCGCCGTCAAGTTCATGGGAGCAAGCGATGCGCAACTGGTCTCCACTTATCGAACAGACAAGAGCACTGCAGCATTCTATGTCTTCAATACCGAAGACGGCTTTGTCATCGTTTCGGCTGACGATTGCGAGACGCCCATCATCGGCTATTCCCATGAAGGCCGTTTCGACCCAAACTCCGTTCCCGAGCAAATGGAGGCCTATTTGCAGGACTTCGTGGCAAGGATACAATACGGAATCGAGAACCATATTGAAGCGGATGAACTCACGGCAAGGAAATGGGAACTGGTGAAGACCACTGGTCGGCTCAACGAAAGCAGATCCTCCAGATCCGTCGAGCCCTTGCTGACCGAAATGTGGGAGCAAGGATGCCTATACAACGAGCTCTGCCCCACCTTTTCAAAAGTCCCGTGTGGTCATGCCGAAGTGGGCTGTGTGGCCGTGGCCATGGGACAAATCATGCATTATTGGAGATATCCGGAAACCGGATGGGGGACGCACTCTTACAACAATGCAGGCCTCACGCTTTCCGCTGATTTCGGCAACACCATCTACGACTGGGACCATATGCCCGATTCGCTGACCGACGACTCCAGCGACGCTGAAATTGAGGCTGTAGCGACACTGCTTTTCCATTGTGGAGTTTCGGTAAACATGAAATACACCACCAACGGTTCTGGAGCCGATTCTGGCGATGTCCCTGACGCGTTGGTCCGCTATTTCAATTACTCAAAACGACTCCATTTCGAAAAACGCAGTGACTTCAATGATGAGGAATGGATATCAATGTTGAAGAGCTGCCTTGACTTACAGCGACCCGTGTTTTACGGAGGTAAAGGCAGCCAAGGTAGCCATGCTTTCGTGTGTGACGGCTACGACGACAACGACTTGCTGCACTTCAACTGGGGATGGGGCCGCGCCAACGGCTATTTCGCCTTGGGACATATAAATCCCATTGGATACAGCTTTAACCAAAACAACTTTGCCATCCTCGACATCAATCCGGAATATGAACCTTGGATTGTTGAAGCCACGGCTTATCCATCAACAGCAGGCACTATCGAAGGTGCTGGCGAATACCATATCGGTGATTCATGCACCCTGACAGCAATTCCGGCAGAAGGCCACCAGCTTTATTGTTGGAAGAGAAACGGGCAAATCATATCCAACATGCCTTCCATAACTCTTAGTGTGGAAGAAGACATCCTCGACATTGAGGCTCAATTTTCCTGTTTTCCAGTTAGTCAAATCACAGCAAGTTATTCACCCGAGGCAAGCAACCCGAATAGTACTAGTGTAAGCCTTTCATGGAGCAAAGCTGATACAGAGTGGAGCCTCCTCAAGGAAATTGACAGTAATGAGGAATGTGGCGGCGTGGCCACCGACGGCGAACACATCTATGTCAACTACGCATATTGGGACAACCCTCCTTTCTCATACGGAAAATACACCATGGATGGAGAATTGCTCGAAAAGTTCAATGTGGAAGGCGTCCCGGAAACTTTAGGCATTGCTTACGATGGGACTTACTTTTATAGTAATTGTGTACGTTCAGGACTCAGTGTTTTATATAGTATAGACCTTTACAACAAAACTGTCAACGACAGCATAGATATGGGCATTTGGTTCGGGGCAACGACCTACGACCCTGAATATGACGGCTTTTGGATTGACCATAATAAGGAAGCAATCCTTTATGACCGTCAAGGACAAAGAATCATGTTCAGTCCAACAGCACCAGAACCCATCTATGGCTCAGGCTACTTCACCGCAAAAGACGGGACCCCTCACTTATTGCTGTCAGGTGAAACTGGAGTTTACGATTATGACATCACCAACAACATTATCTTGGACCGTCCTTTGATGGATCCAGGCTGGGATTACACCTACGGAGTTGGAGCCCACATTGGGAAATACGATGGCAAAGATGCCATGTTTATTGCCATTGGCTTCTCCATTCGCATTTATGAAATCAAGAGCCGTCTGGAACAAATCATGGGCTATCGAATCTATCGTGCCGACAGCGAAGGGAACAGCCTAATGCTGGCAGATGAAGTCACCAGCACATCCTATATCGACTACACCTGGAATGAGGCTCAAGCTGGAGAATACCGTTTCGGCATCAGCGAAGTGTACGCCAACGGTGTCGAGTCGGAAATCATTTGGTCCGACACCATCGTGAAGTCGGACTTTGGCATGGATGAAAACAGCAACCAGGAAGAATCTGAGCCGTCTGTTCAAAAAGTGATTGAAGACGGGCACATCGTCATCTTCAAGGACGGGAAACGATACAATGTGTCGGGTCAGCATTTGAATTGAAAAAGATAATAATAAAAAAGAAAGCATATGAAACGCATTTCCCTACTCTGCATCGCCTTTTTCGGGTTGTTTTTAAGCACTATAGCTCATCCCGTCGACCTGCAAACAGCGCAATCCGTCGCTGCCAAGTTCATGGGAACAAGAGATGTGCAATTAGTCTTCACTTATCGAACAGACAAGAGCGCTGCCGCATTCTATGTCTTCAACACCTCTGACGGTTTCATCATCGTTTCGGCCGACGATTGCGAGACGCCTATCATCGGCTATTCCCATGAAGGTCGTTTCGACCCAAACGACGTTCCCGAGCAAATGGAGGCCTATTTGCAGGACTTCGTGGAAAGGATACAATACGGCATCGAAAACCATATTGCGGCGGATGAAGTGACGACAAGACAATGGGAAATGGTGAAGAATACTGGGCGGCTCAACGAAAGCAAAACCGCCACAGCCGTCGAGCCACTGTTAACCGAAATGTGGGAGCAGGGATGCCATTACAACGAGCTCTGCCCCACCTTTTCAAAAGTCCCGTGTGGCCATGCCGAAGTGGGCTGCGTGGCTGTGGCCATGGGTCAGATCATGCACTATTGGCGCTATCCAGAAACTGGCTGGGGGTCGCACTCTTACAACAATTCAGGGTTTCAACTTTCCGCTGATTTCGGCAACACCGTGTACGATTGGGACCACATGCCCGATTCGCTGACTGACGACTCCAGCGACGCTGAAATTGAAGCTGTAGCGACACTGCTTTTCCATTGTGGAGTTTCGGTAAACATGAAATACACCACTAACGGTTCAGGGGCCGACTCAGGTGATGTCCCTGATGCATTGATAAAGCATTTCAAATATTCAAGCAGTCTCCATATCGAGAAACATAGTGATCACAATGATGCAGAATGGATATTGATGTTGAAGTCTTGCCTCAACCTACAGCGACCCGTGTATTACGGAGGAAAAGGCAGTCAAGGCAGTCATGCCTTCGTGTGCGACGGCTACGACAGCAACGACCTGCTCCATTTCAACTGGGGATGGGGTCGCGCCAATGGCTATTTCGCCTTGGGCAACTTGAATCCGATTGGATACAGCTTTAACGAAAAGAATTTTGCCATACTCGACATCAATCCGGAATATGAGCCATGTATTATTGAGGCTACGGCTTATCCTCCTACAGCCGGGACCATTGAAGGAACCGGAGAATATCATATTGGCGAGCAATGCGTGCTTACTGCGATACCCAACGAAAATTGCGAATTCAAATACTGGAAGAAAGATGGCCAAATCACATCCTGCGACACAACCATCACCATAAATGTGGAAGGCGACATAAATAACTATGTAGCCTACTTTTCTCACCTGCCCGTGAAACAAATCGAGGCGAGCTATGCACCTGACCCGAACGATCCGAACAGTCCCTATGTGAATCTGTCCTGGACCCATGACGACACCGAATGTGTGCTTTTGAAACAATTCGATATTAATTATGAAGATGGCGTAGCCACCGATGGCGAATTCATCTACACCAGCAATGATCCGAGTAGCTCCGATAACTATTCGTTCATGTTCGGAAAATACACTTTTGAAGGTGAATTAGTTGAACTATTTAATCTAAATGCACAAAATACTGTTTTTTCCAGGTTTCTGGCCTACGACGGAGACTATTTCTATTGTACCCGTACTTTCAACGAAATAAAAAGGCTGCATCGTGTTGACTTAGCAAACAAAACATATATTGGTTCCATCTCTCTAACAGATATCTGGAGAATATCTACATGTAGCTATGACAATACCAACAACGGGTTTTGGCTGTCCGAATCGGAAGTCCAACAAATCAGATTAAAGTTTGTAGACCGACAAGGACATTTGCTATCCAATGGTCCTCTTATACCAAACACGACAAAGGGCACCGGATTCATCATCGCTAAAGACGGTAGTCCGCATTTGCTATTGGTCAGCGGAGAGGTATACGATTATGACATCAACAACAACATAATCCATAATCGTCCATTGATTACCATTAGCAATACCAAAGACGCCTGCGTTGGGGAATACGAGGGCAAGGATGCATTGTTTGTTATTTCTGGCAACACCCTCTGCATTTATGAAATCAAGACCAACTTGTCACAAATAATGGGCTACCGCATTTATCGCACAGACAATGAAGGCAATACTGTGATGCTAGCCGATGGAATAGCGGGCAATTCGTTCAGTGACCACACATGGAACCAAACTCTAGCCGGATCCTACCGCTTTGGCATCAGCTCGGTTTTCGCCAACGGCAATGAATCGGAAATACTATGGTCCAATCCTATTGAGAGTGTGTTTGATGCCATCGAGGAAAACGATGATGGCAAAGAGATTTACGCTGACCAATCTGTCCAGAAAGTGATTGAAGACGGACACATCGTCATCATCAAGGACGGTAAACGCTACAATGTATTGGGCCAGCATTTGAATTGAAAAAGATAATAATAAAAAGAAAGCATATGAAACGCATTTCCCTACTCTGCATCGCCTTTTTGGGGTTGATTTTAAGCACTATAGCCCATCCCGTCGACCTGCAAACGGCGCAATCCATCGCCGTCAAGTTCACGGGAGCCAGCGACGCGCAACTAGTCTCCACTTATCGAACAGACAAGAACGCTGCCGCATTCTATGTCTTCAACACAGAGGACGGCTTCGTCATCGTTTCGGCCAACGATTGCGAGACGCCTATTATCGGCTATTCCCATGAAGGCCGTTTCGACCCGAACGCCATTCCAGAGCAAATGGAGGCCTATTTGCAGGACTTCGTCGCAAGGATACAATTCGGCATCGTAAACCATATTGAAGCGGATGAACTCACGGCAAGCCAATGGGAATTGGCGAAGGCCACTGGGCGACTCAACGAAAGCAAAACCGCCAAATCCGTCGATCCCTTGCTAACCGAAATGTGGGAGCAGGGATGCCATTACAACGAACTCTGCCCCACCTTTTCAAAAGTCCCGTGTGGCCATGCCGAAGTGGGTTGCGTGGCCGTGGCCATGGGTCAGATCATGCACTATTGGCGCTATCCAGAAACTGGCTGGGGAGCGAACTCTTACAACAATTCAGGGTTTCAACTTTCCGCTGATTTCGGCAACACCGTCTACGACTGGGACCACATGCCCGATTCGCTGACCGACGATTCCAGCGACATTGAAGTTGAGGCAGTGGCAACCTTACTGTTCCATTGCGGCGTTTCCGTTGACATGCAATATACCACCAACGGTTCTGGTGCTGATTCAGGAGATGTGCCCGATGCATTGATACGCTACTTCAATTATTCAAGACGGCTCCATATCGAAAAGCGAAGTGATTTCAGCGACGAAGAATGGATTTCGATGCTGAAGGCCTGTCTTGACTTACAACGACCCGTATTCTATGGAGGTAAAGGCAGCCAAGGCAGCCATGCCTTCGTTTGTGACGGCTACGACGGCAACGACTTGCTACACTTTAATTGGGGATGGGGTCGCGCCAACGGCTATTTCGCCTTGGGACATCTGAATCCGATCGGATATAGCTTTAACGAAAAAAACTTCGCCATCCTCGACATCAATCCGGAATATGAACCTTGGATTATTGAGGTTACGGCTTATCCTCCCACAGCCGGCACCATAGAAGGAACCGGAGAATATCATATTGGTGAACAATGCACGCTTACTGCGGTGCCCAATGCAAACAGTACATTTAGTTATTGGAAGAAACGCGGAAATATCATTTCCTACGATAGGTCATACTCGTTTGTGGTCAATGCCGATGTCAACGATATCGAAGCACACTTTTCCTTCAATCCCGTAAAGGAAATACTAGCATTTCACTCACCCGACACGAATGATGTGAACAGTCCATACGTCTACCTGACATGGAACTATGACAGCATTCATGAATGGAACCTTTTGAAACAATTGGAAATTGACGGAGAAATGAGAGGCGTGACCACAGATGGCGAATACATCTATACCAATTACAACAGATACGATGAATTGGGAAAATCAATTGTAGGGCTGAAGAAATATACGATGGACGGCGATTTGGTGGATTTGTTTGAACTAGAAAACGCCTATGCCCTCAACATAACAAACGACGGCAATTTTCTTTATTTCGGGAATGACCATATATACTCCTTGTATCTTTATTTAACCGACTTTACCCACAAAACCATAGTGGACAGTATTAACATGAACTTTAGACCTGAATATTGTGCATATGATGCTACAAACGACAGCTTCTGGTTAAGGGGAGTGACTGGCAATAATCTAGTGTTTGTTAACCGCCAAGGCGAAATGATTTGCAATGTGCCCATATTGTCAACTACAGATTTTATTTATGGATTTGGAAGCATCATCGCCGAAGACGGCAACTTACATTTGTTGATAATTGATCACCATAATGTTAGAAATTATGACACCTTCGACGGAAGTTTCAACAACCGTTACATGGCTCCATTGAATTACACAGGTCATCCAGTAGGTGCTTGCATTGGGAAATATTATGGCAAGGATGCCTTGTTTGTTGCCACATACAATTACAATTTAGATAGCAGTATTATCTATATTTTCGAAATTGATTGTCCTCTCGCTCGTATTATGCACTATCGTCTATATCGTAGCAATAGCGAAGGAAACATCGTGATGCTTGCCGACCATGTCACCGAAACATCTTTTATAGACCATTCTTGGGACAATGCCATTGCAGGAGAGTATCGTTTCGGCATCAGCGAAGTGTACGCCAACGGTGTCGAGTCGGAAATCATCTGGTCTATCCCTCTATTAAAGCCAGCCAATAGCATCGATGATAACGATGAAAAGGAAGACATTGGGCCGTCTGTCAAAAAAGTGATTGAAGACGGACACGTCGTCATCATCAAGGATGGAAAACGCTACAATGTGTCGGGACAGCATTTGAATTGAAAACGATAATAATAAAAACAAAAAAAAATATGAAACGCATCTCCCTTCTCTGCATCGCCTTTTTCGGGTTGTTTTTAAGCACTGCTGCCCGCCCCATCGACCTGCAAACAGCGCAATCCATCGCCGTCAAGTTCATGGGAGCAAGCGATGTGCAACTAGTCTCCACTTATCGAACAGACAAGAGTGGGTCTGCATTCTATGTCTTCAATACCGACGACGGCTTCGTCATCGTTTCGGCCGACGATTGCGAAACACCCATCATCGGCTATTCCCTTGAAGGCCGTTTCGGCCCGAACACCGTTCCCGTGCAAATGGAGGCCTATTTGCAGGACTTCGTCGCAAGGATACAATATGGCATCGAAAACCATCTTGAAGCGGATGAACTCACGGCAAGGCAATGGGAACTAGTGAAGAACACTGGGCGGCTCAACGAAAGCAAGACTGCCACAGCCGTTGAGCCCCTGCTGACCGAAATGTGGGAGCAGGGATGCCATTACAACGAACTCTGCCCCACCTTTTCAAAAGTCCCGTGTGGCCATGCCGAAGTGGGCTGCGTAGCCGTGGCCATGGGTCAGATTATGCACTATTGGCGCTATCCGGAAACTGGCTGGGGGTCGCATTCCTATTTCAATGCGGGCCTCACACTTTCCGCTGATTTCGGCAACACCGTCTACGACTGGGATCACATGCCCGATTCGCTGACCGACAATTCCAGCGACATTGAAGTTGAGGCGGTGGCAACCTTACTGTTCCATTGCGGCGTTTCCGTTGACATGCAATATACCACCAACGGTTCTGGTGCTGATTCAGGAGATGTGCCCGATGCATTGATACGCTACTTCAATTATTCAAGACGGCTCCATATCGAAAAGCGAAGTGATTTCAGCGACGAAGAATGGATTTCGATGCTGAAGGCCTGTCTTGACTTACAACGACCCGTATTCTATGGAGGTAAAGGCAGCCAAGGCAGCCATGCCTTCGTTTGTGACGGCTACGACGGCAACGACTTGCTACACTTTAATTGGGGATGGGGTCGCGCCAACGGCTATTTCGCCTTGGGACATCTGAATCCGATCGGATATAGCTTTAACGAAAAAAACTTCGCCATCCTCGACATCAATCCAGAATATGAACCTTGGGCTGTGGAAGCCACAGCCTATCCATCAACAGCAGGCGCTATCAATGGCAATGGCGAATACCATATTGGTGATTCATGCACTTTGACAGCAATTCCGGCAGAAGGCTACCAGTTTTATTGTTGGAAGAGAAACGGGGAAACCATATCCAACATACCATCCATAACCCTTAGCGTGGAAGAAGACATCCTCGACATTGAGGCTTACTTCTCCGGTTTTCCAGTTGGTCAAATCACGGCAAGTTATTCACCCGAGGCGAACAACCCGAATAGCACTAGTGTAAGCCTTTCATGGAGCAAAGCTGATACAGAGTGGAGCCTCCTCAAGGAAATTGACAGTAATGAGGAATGTGGCGGCGTGGCCACCGACGGCGAACACATCTATGTCAACTACGCATATTGGGACAACCCTCCTTTCTCATACGGAAAATACACCATGGATGGAGAATTGCTCGAAAAGTTCAATGTGGAAGGCGTCCCGGAAACTTTAGGCATTGCTTACGATGGGACTTACTTTTATAGTAATTGTGTACGTTCAGGACTCAGTGTTTTATATAGTATAGACCTTTACAACAAAACTGTCAACGACAGCATAGATATGGGCATTTGGTTCGGGGCAACGACCTACGACCCTGAATATGACGGCTTTTGGATTGACCATAATAAGGAAGCAATCCTTTATGACCGTCAAGGACAAAGAATCATGTTCAGTCCAACAGCACCAGAACCCATCTATGGCTCAGGCTACTTCACCGCAAAAGACGGGACCCCTCACTTATTGCTGTCAGGTGAAACTGGAGTTTACGATTATGACATCACCAACAACATTATCTTGGACCGTCCTTTGATGGATCCAGGCTGGGATTACACCTACGGAGTTGGAGCCCACATTGGGAAATACGATGGCAAAGATGCCATGTTTATTGCCATTGGCTTCTCCATTCGCATTTATGAAATCAAGAGCCGTCTGGAACAAATCATGGGCTATCGAATCTATCGTGCCGACAGCGAAGGGAACAGCCTAATGCTGGCAGATGAAGTCACCAGCACATCCTATATCGACTACACCTGGAATGAGGCTCAAGCTGGAGAATACCGTTTCGGCATCAGCGAAGTGTACGCCAACGGTGTCGAGTCGGAAATCATTTGGTCCGACACCATCGTGAAGACGGACTTTGGCATTGATGAAAACGGCAACCAGGAAAGCCAAGAGCCTTCTGTCCAGAAAGTGATCGAAGACGGACACATCGTCATCATCAAGGACGGAAAACGATACAGCGTATCGGGACAAATTTTGAATCAACGATGATTTTGTATTTTTGCAGCCGGTTTCGCAATAAAAACGCCACAAATCAGTTAATCCTAGAAATCGAACAATAATGAAGAGATTAAGAATAGTTACCCTACTGTTGGCCTTCACTTTGGCCGCTCCTGCCCTGCTCCATGCCCAAATCGTCAAAGGCGAACTGATCTTGGGCGGCAATATTTGCCAAGTGGACGGCGACGAATGCTACCATTACCGCAAGCCGGGCGTCCATGTCGGTGCCGGTGCCTTAATCCCCATCACCAACTGGTTGGATGTCGGCCTTGAGGTGCTTTTCAACCAAAAAGGTGCCTACAAGGGCGATTCCATCAACCCCCATCTTGGACTGTATTCGGGGCGTTATAAACTGAACCTCAACTATGCCGAAATCCCAGTGATGATCTATGTGACCGACAAGGATCGCTATAGCCTCGGCGTCGGCGTGTCATACGGGCGCATTGTCGGACTCCAAGAATACATCAACGGACAATCCTCGTCCATCCGTTTGGGTGACGGACAAATCCATTGGAGAGAGGACAGAGAAGGCCTCCCCGATGTCAGCCAAGCAACCAACATCAAGGAATTGACCAAAATGCTTTATACGGCGGGCTATCCGCAAGACGCAGCCATCGAAGAGCTGGTTCCACAAGTGATTGCCAACTCCGACAGCTATCGAGGCAACGATTTCTGCATTTGCGCCGATGCCCGAGTCCGCATCTGGGAAGGCATCCATGCTGAATTGCGCTACCAATACTCGCTGATGCCCATTCGTACACGCCTGTTCTACAAAGACACCAACGAAACCCTCCTGAAAACCGACGACTCGCGAGTGCAACCCCTGCAACGCCAGTACAACAACAGCATCACTCTGAGGGTGGTGTATATGTTTAATGAGCATCGAGCCAAGGCAAACAAAGAGGCCTCGAAAAAGGGACAATAGTTTAGTGTAGAGTTTAGAGTGTAGAGTTTAGAGAGGGTTATAGACCTAAATAATAATCCTTCAGAAATTCGTTGTATTGCGGCGTGAAACGCTTGTCTGCATCGCGGATGACAAAGGTCTCCTCAAAAACACTATCGCATTTCCCAAAACCCAGTTCCAGATTGACGCGATTGGGCTCCTTCCCCGCTATCGGCACGATGATCATCCTCTTGTGAAGATAAAGCCCGTAACGCTCCGCAGTATCAAGAAACTCCATTGACACATCAGCAGGCAACACCAATGCAAAACGACCATCAGGCTGCATCAAACGACCAACCTCTTGGCATATCGTGGCAAACGATAGCCCCGCGTCGTTGTGCCGCGCACGACTCTTACGCTCCGAGTCGCATTTCGAAAAACGGTTGAAGAACGGTGGGTTGGAAACAATGAGGTCATATCTCTTTTCCTTTTGGAAATCAACGATATCGATGCAATAGGCCTTAAGATGCTCACGCCACTGCGAGGCTTCGAAATTGATCGTCGCCTCTTCGATGGAGGCTTTGTCGATGTCAACGGCATCCACATGCGCCACTCCCTTTTGCGAGAGCATGAGCGGCAGTAATCCGCAGCCCGTGCCGATATCCAGCACAATGTCCAATGGCTTGACCTCTGTCCAGCGTCCCAACAAAATGGCATCGGTGCCCACCTTCATTGTCGAGCGATGATGGTAGAGGCTGAAATGCTTGAAATGAAATGGGCGCGCGTCGGTCATTGCAAATACATGTCTATCAGCCCTTCAGGAGCCGTAATCGTAAGTATTTTCTTAGTTCTGTCTACATTTTGAATGACCTGGTCCAAAATCGGGATAAGGATTTCTTTTTTGTCTTTCATTATCTGCAGGATGGCCTGCGTGGGGTATTCCAGCACCTGACTAACGGGTCCAAGTTCGCCTTTCTCCGTGTCGACCACGGTAAAGCCCACAATCTCATGGAAATAGAACTGCTTGCCGCTGAGCTTGGGCAACATTTCCAAAGATAAATACACTGACTTTCCGACTAGATGTTGCACTGCCTCAATAGTCTTCATGTCTTGAATAGCAATAAAGAATTTATCACCGCTCATCGTAATCTTCTCCACGAAGAAAGGGGTCAGCACCTTATTGATTTCTAGGAAAAAATGCTTCATCTCAAGGTATGCGGAAGGATCATCGGCCTCCACTTTAAGAGTCACCTCCCCTTTCAGTCCGTGTGTCTTGGCAATCTTGCCGAGGTAAAAACAGTCTTCTTTTTTCATATTACACCGATAACTGACCGAGAAGAACTACATTCTTCCTCTAGTCATCATGGCGGAGGGACATCCGCCATCTCCCAAGCAAGAAAACGAATCCTTCCGCTTAGGAGATTGCGGATCAAGTCCGCAATGATGATTAAAAGGATAAGTCTCGTTATCCCAGTCCTTTTTCTTTTTCGCTGCAAATATAGGAATTTCTTATTTTTGCAGCTCATTTTTCAAATCATGCACGACTTTTTGCATTTGTCATTGGATGTACTGAGAAACAGCGTCTTAATCACTGGCCTAGTGATTATCATGATGCTGATGATCGAGTATGTCAACATACATTCCCACGGGAAATGGTTCTCGCGTCTGCGCCATAGCCGCTTCGGACAGGTGGTTTTGGGTGCGGGCTTGGGCATCATCCCGGGCTGCATGGGCGGTTTTGCCGCCGTGTCGATGTACTCGCATAAGCTGTTGAGCTTCGGCGCCTTGATCGCCATGATGATTGCCTCATCGGGCGATGAAGCCTTCATCATGCTTGCCATGATTCCCAAGGAGGCCTTGCTGCTGATGGTGGTCTTGTTCGCCATTGCCATCCTTGCCGGCTGGCTGGTGGACAGATTCTCCAAGCCAAACAACAAAACCCAACATGAAGGCTGCGAAGACGGCTACCAGATTCATGAGGAAGACCACCATGATAAGACGCACCAACCCGAGAAAGCATCATTCCGCAACATGCGCCATGCCAGTGCGGAGCGTATCGCCCTGCTGCTTGGCGTCATCCTGTTCATCGCTGCCCTCGCTTTCGGCATGCTGGAACACGAACATGAACACGAGGAAGCCGTCCACACCCAGCTGAACATCTTCGACGAGTATTGGATGAACCTCATCTTCGCCATCGTGAGCCTCTTCGTGGTGTGGTTCATCGCCACGGCACCCGAGCATGTCGTCAAGGAACACCTTTGGGAGCACATCATCCGCAAGCATTTCTTGAGCATCTTCCTCTGGACCTTCGGCGCCTTGTTTGTCATCCAGGTCGGTCTGCATTACTTTGACATTGAAACCCTTATCAGCAACAACATCCCATGGATGATCCTGTTGGCCGTCTTGGTAGGCATCATCCCCGAATCGGGGCCGCATTTGCTGTTCGTCACTTTGTTTGCCACGAGTACTGTGCCTTTCTCTGTGCTACTAGCCAGCTCCATCTCGCAGGACGGCCATGCCTCGCTGCCGCTGCTTGCCGAGAGCAAAAGGAGTTTCTTGAAAGCAAAGATAGTTAATGCCTTGGTGGCGGCTGTTTGCGGGTATTTGTGTTATTTTGTTGGGGTTTAAAATCCTTGCTGGCTATGTCATTCCAACATAGGCTTGCGGGTAGGCGGGAATCTATGGCCAGCAGGGATTTTCATCAAACAATTCATAGTGCTTTATTTCAACTACAACATAATTTTTGCCTCCTATAGATTCCATCCGCACATAACCTCTGCTAGGAATGACATAGTAGGCAAAAATTTTTGAATAAGTAATCAAAAAAAGCTGTATTTTTGTCACCGATACCAATAGGGGTGCCTTATCCGCTTGCGGATTGAAAGACAGGCTGAGATCAAACCCTTTGCACCTGATACGGATAATGCCGAGACAGGGAATCGAGTTCCTCATCATTCCTCTATTGATTTATTGAATTATTAATCTTTAAATCAACGAGTTATGCTCAAAAAACACATCATTTTTCTTGCTTTCGCCACTTTCGTGACGATGAGCCTTCATGCACAAAACCTAGACACCACTAATGTTCAAAACCTGGATGAGGTGATAATCAACGGCGTGCGCCTCCAAAAGAATGCCCCCTTTTCCGTCACCAACATCGAGAAGGTGGAACTCAACGACTTTTCGAAAACCGGTCAGGAACTCCCCTTCTTGTTCGCCAAGACACCCGGCATCATCGCATGGGGTGAGAACGGTATTGGCTCCGGCACCTCATACATGCGCATCCGTGGCGCCGGCGACTCGCGTATCAATGTCACCCTCGACGGTGTGTCGCTCAATTCGCCCGAAGACCAGTGCGTATTCTGGGCCAACATGAACAGTTACGGCTCGCTGCTCGGCTCGGTGCAGATCCAACGCGGCGTGGGTAGCTCCACCAATGGCGACGGTGCCTTTGGCGGCACGATATCCCTGACATCGGCCAAACCTTCCTTCGTGCCGAGTGCCGAGATCACAGGCTCCTATGGCTCATTCAACACGCTCAACTTCGGCGCCAAGGCCTCCACGGGCTTGTTGTGGAACCACCTTATCATCGACGGAGCCTACCATGAGACCCACACCAACGGCTTCATCCATGGCACCAAAGGCCGCAGCGGCAGCTACTACGGTGGCCTTACCTGGATGGGCAAGAACTTCATCCTCCGTTATAAGAACATCGGTAACTTCGAGATGACCGGCCAGGCCTGGAATGGTGTGACGGCAGGCAACAACGACATGAGCCTCATGGATGGCACCTACGGCATCCCCACGGGCATCAAGACCTACGCCGATATGTATAAGGTGGGCTTGGGACAGTTCAACTCGCTCTATGAATACCTTGTTACCGATGAGGACGGCAACTTCGTCCAGGACGAAAACGGCCATTACATGACTCAACGCTACCAGATGAACGACGGCACCTTCTGGGACCGCACCACCGACAACTTCTGGCAAGACCACAACCTGCTCTCCGCCGCTTGGGAGATCAACGAACACTGGTCGACCACGGCCACGCTGCACTACACCTACGGCTACGGCTATTACGAGGAGTTCCGCCCCAACAACAAGCTTTCGAAGTTCGGCATGACCTATAAAGACAATGACGGCAACACTGTGAAAAAGACTGACTTTGTCCGCAAGAAAGGACTGCGTCAAGACACCTATGGCCTCGTGTGGTTCACCCGTTACAAGAATGCAAACTGGAATGTCATCGGCGGTATCTCGGCCCAGAATTTCCAAGGCAACCACTTTGGTTATGTGAATTATATCGCCAACCAAGACGTCGCTAACAAATATCTCGCCGATGGCGACTACAAATACTATGACTCCGATGCACAGAAGCTCGACGGCAACGTCTTCGTCAAAGCGGCCTACACCTTCGCCGACCACTGGACCGTCTTCGGCGACATGCAGTTCCGCTATGTGGACTACAAAACCAATGGCATCAATGACAAGTTCTACGAAGAAGACAGCCAATACTACAACCAGGAACTCAACATCCACGAGAAGTACCCCTTCTTCAACCCCAAGGGCGGCATCTCCTTCGACACGGACAGCCACCACGCCTATGCCTCCGTGGCCATGAGCCACCGCGAGCCCGAGCGTAACAACTTCACCGACAACGGCTCCTATCCCTTCCCCAAGCCCGAACAACTCCTCGACTATGAGTTGGGCTACAACTACAATGGACGCATCTGGCAGGCAGGCGCCAACTTTTATTATATGGACTACACCAACCAGTTCGTGCAGACCGGCGCGGTCAGCGACATCGGCGAGGCCCTTACCACCAATATCAAGGACTCGTACCGCATGGGCGTCGAGCTGCAAGCCGGCGTGAGTCCCACCAAATGGTTGACCATCGAGGCCAATGCCGCCTTGAGCCAAAACAAGATCAAGGACTTCGATGAAGTCGTGGAGAACTGGGACGACTGGGAAGGCAACACCGATGCCAACGGCCAGGCCTACGATGGTGACGGCTACGATGTCATCCACTACGACAACTCGACCTTGGCCTTCTCTCCTTCGGCCATCCTGAACGGCTTCGTCACCTTCCACCACAAGGGCTTCGAGGCCACCTGGCACACGAACTATGTCTCACGCATGTACCTCGACAACACCGAGAACCTCGACCGTTCGCTGCCGGCCTACAGCACCTCCAACGTCAGCCTCGGCTATACGCTGAAGCCCAAGAAAGTCGTCAAGGAAGCCATTGTGAAGGTGAACTTCAACAACATCTTCAACAAGCGCTACGCCGCCAGCGGCTGGGTCTATTCGGCCATCTGCGACAGCTACGGCCACCCCAACGACAACCGCTACTACCAAATCGGTTTCATCCCGATGGCAGGTTTCCATGTCATGGGCAATCTGACGCTGAGGTTCTAGAACTCATTCACAAAGATACAGCATCAAAAACTAAACCGCTCTGGACCATAGCCTAGAGCGGTTTAGTATAACATTAATTAGCAAATTACCGCCCCGTAGCAGTCAAAATAATCCGCCTGGGTGATTTTGACTTGGTAAAAATGGCCGATTTGCAGTTCTTTTTCGGCAGAAATAAGGATTTCATCGTCAACTTCGGGGGAGTCGTATTGTGTACGACCGATGTAATAGTCACCTTCGAGACGGTCGATCAGAACTTTTTCGGTCTTGCCCACGCGTTGGCCGTTAATCTCCAATGAGTTATTCTGCTGGATATCCATCAGCTTATCGACACGTTCTTGTTTCACCTCGTCGGGAACATCGTCTTTCATTTCGTAGGCCGCCGTGCCTTCTTCGGGCGAGAAGGCAAACACCCCTGCCCTTTCGAAACGCATGTCCTTGATGAATTGGCAAAGCTCCTCGAAATCCTCCTCGGTCTCACCAGGAAAACCGACTATGAAGGTAGTACGGAATGCGATGTCAGGCACATGTTTACGCACATTCTCCACGAAGCCAATGGTCTGCTCACGGTCCACGCCACGACGCATATCCTTTAAGATATGTGTACTAATATGCTGCAATGGCAGATCGATGTAATGGCAGATCTTGGGGTTCTCGCGCATCAGGTCGAGCAACTCATCAGGGAAACCGAGCGGATAACCATAATGCAGGCGGATCCATTCAAAGCCATCAATTTCACAAAGGGCTTTCACCAGTTCCACGATGTGCGACTTGCCATCAAGGTCGTGGCCATAATAGGTCAGGTCTTGAGCGATGAGGATGAGTTCCTTCACGCCTTGCTTGGCCAAGCCTTTCGCCTCCTCTATTAGATGCTCCATCGGCACCGAGACATGACCACCGCGAATGAGCGGAATGGCACAGAAGGCGCAACGATGGTTGCAACCTTCGGAGATCTTGAGATAAGCATAATGTTTCGGAGTAGACAGCACGCGACGACTGCAATACTCAGGCTGTGGTTCCTCTTTCAGCAGGTCAGCGGCGATGAGGTTGACGCTCTCCACACCATAGAAGGCATCCACCTCGTGGATTTCGGCTTGCAAATCTCTCTTGAACCTTTGCGAGAGGCATCCCGTGACATAAAGTTTCTTGATCTTACCCTGTTTGCGCAGCTCAGCATATTCGAGAATGGTGTCGATGGATTCCTCCTGCGCATCACCGATAAAGCCGCACGTATTAATAATGACAACATCCGACTTCTTATCAGAGTCGTGACGGATCACATAACGATGTTCCAGCAAAGCGGCCAGATGTTCCGAGTCGACTTTGTTTTTGGAGCAACCTAAAGTAATGATGTTTAAAATGGGACGTTTATTACTGTTAGTATTCATATTCGTTCATTTTATTATGATGGCTACATCTCCAATTGTCACTGACTTCGTTATTACATTAACAGTATCAGATATAGGTAAATCATCAAATCGAGTGTCTTTTTCCTTATGAATAGGGATGACTCCAATAGATGGATTCGTGATTTTGCACACTTTTTCCAATGTATTCACATCAGCATGTCCGCTAGTATGTAGGTAATGATATTGACCATGAAACAGATTGACAAAATCAATGATATTCTGATTTTTCTGCTCCTCCGTTCCTTCAATATACCCCTTCCACATGGAATAAACCAATTCTGCATCAGGGAAATAATACAACATCTTTTTCACGAAATCCAATTGACTACCCGCCCTAACAGGCATGATGAAACCATTGGGGCGCAAATCCCAATCAAAACTACAATTTTCCCTTAATACCTTCGTCGTTTCATCGTTGAAATTGAAAAGATCGCTATAAGGAGCTGCATATTTCGTAAAAATGTCAAGAACTGATTTCTGGTAAGAATCGCACAAAAACTTCGCACCTGTTTCCTTACACGCCGCATGAAACGATGCCAACCTGTCCATATCGGTAGAGGAGCAAAGAGCAAATAAAAAATGAGGATGATTGTCTTTTTTGAGCAGTTTAATTGCTTCGGTCTTTATTATGTTTTCATGTACTACGTTTTCATTAAGCCTACTTAGCATGGTCCCTTCCGTAATTAGTACATCAATGTTTCTTGCTTTCAAATTCAATATCTTTTCAAGGCCTTTGCTGAGATAGCCATGCCCACGAAAATCACCCGTGTGCAGAATTCTTTTTTTGTCTGCCTCAATCAAAAACATATAAGAATCAAAAGCAGAATGATCAACAAAGAAAGGTGTAATGTATATTTCATCTTTATCACCCACATTGTAAGTCTGAGCTTCCTCGTATGTTTTCATGTTTTGGGCGACTTTCAAATCATGCTCATATTTGGAATCATGTTTTGCCAGCACGCTGTATTTACAGATATTTACCTCTTGCGCACCCTTGCCAATATATTGCCCAACATTATCATGAACATAACCACTCAGCCCAACATGGTCACCATGGAAATGCGTATAATAGATCGCATCTGCCCCTGCTGTGATACGCTCAACATCTTGTCTTGTAAACTCCTCACCTTGACACCCAGGAAGATTGCTGCCAAGATCAATAATCACCTTGGTATTGGCCGTCGCAATTTCGGTGATGCAACCACCAATTTGATTGATGCCGCGATGGATGGTGATGTTCATTCTATATTAAACAGTTTATAAGCATTTTTATAATACGTAATATTCACATCCTCAACCCCCGGTTTCTGATAGTTCATCACATCTATGACATTACTATTACTCAGCAAAGGATGGTATCTATCCGACAACATTCTTGCTTCAATATGGGTGTATTGGTGCTTCTTGCTATTTTCATAAAACTGCATTTCATTATCGTTAGGTGACCTATTCGGCGTTGATATCACTCCTTTGAGAATATCTCTCATAATACAAGAATACATAAATAATTCAGAGATAATGCCCACCTTAATATTAGATGATTCCGTTCCATTATATTTGAGCTCTATAATCGTAAGTTTGTTGTCTTTTGTTCCCCACAAATCAATTGCAGACATTCCTCCTGTAAAAAACGGTCTCCCGTCTTTTTTTACTCCCACAGGAAACTGTCTATCAATAAAATCCAAATCAAGACAATCTCTTAATTGTTTAGAAAAATCGTTTGCCAAATAGTACTCAATAATAGTTTCGCTTAATCTATTCTTTTGATTTCCTTTTAACAGAGGTTTTCTTGAAAAACAATTGTTTTGCAATCCGACAAGCTTTTTTTTGAAGTTCTCCAGTTCCAATTGATTGGTTGTCGAAACCGAAAACCAATCATAAAACTCATCGAACCTCAATGCTCGATACAAAAAACGATGATAATGGAGCCATTTGTTCGACTCATCTTCTTTTTCATTTGGAATATCCCATACAAGTTCAACTTCTTTTATTATATCTGGCAACCAAGCCTTCAGGCAAATAGCCCATCCTTCAAATGAAGAACTGTCGGTCTGCATGTTATTGAAAACTGCTTCATTCTTAATTTCAATGTTCAATTTCGTTCCACATATCGAAAAATTAATTTTCGATGGAAACCTAACCTTGCCAACTACGCAAGCATCATTGATTGTATTTAGAATATCTTGCTCTGTCATGACAACAATTACTTTAGAGTATCTATTTCATGCTTATAGCACCACAAATTCCCATCCGATCCATGCTGTACCGACAAAGCTTTTCCCATCTCCGCCGCTTTTGTTTGAAGCATTTTCAACTGATTCTTATTAACGAAAACAGCATATTCGTCACTAATCCACTCGCCATTATCGTTACGAATTAAATACCATTCTTTTTTATCAAGCATCGTATCCATTAGGCAAATTCAAATTTTGGTACATTAACAATTACATTTTCCTCATTATCGCCATCCAAAGTTGGAACAGCCAATCTGACAACGCCATCCTTCATCGTAGAATCAACCAATAATGTCAATGGATAAATGTCTTTGTCCTCATCAACAATTGGATAGCCATTTTCATCAAATTCAGTCATGAAGGCTGAATCAATCCCATACACACAAATGTACGGACTATGTATTTCCATTTCATGATTAATGAATGGATCCATTTTGGCATCAAATGATTCACCTTGGGTCAAATCCATTCCATAAACCAAAAAAGGCGCAGCATCACATGATTTTGCCAACAGTCTCATTGTATAAGGATTCCCATAAAGATTAAGCGCAAAATCAGCCGAATGTATGGAATGAAAATCTATTTCGTATTCCTTAATGATATCTCTGAAAGTCATTCCGTCGCTCCTTCTTCTGCCCTTCTCATCATAATCATTCGGATTATAATAATAGGTTTCGCTTATCTCTTTTTCCATCATACTATTTCATTCTTTTGCGTACAAAAGTACTAAAACAATCGCAATCCAAATAAGAACAACGCAAAAAAGTCGATTTCCTTTCAGAAACCGACTTTATTCAAACAACAAGGAAACGTTTTGCTTAGGATTCAAACAAGCTATCCACAAACGCCTTCCTGTCGAAGACCTGCAGGTGGTCGATGCCTTCGCCTACGCCGATATACTTGACCGGTATCTTGAACTGGTCGGAGATGCCGATGACCACGCCGCCCTTGGCGGTGCCGTCGAGCTTGGTCAGCGCGAGGGCGTTGACTTCGGTGGCGGCGGTGAACTGCTTGGCCTGTTCGATGGCATTCTGACCCGTGGAGGCATCCAGCACGAGCAGAATCTCATGCGGTGCGTCGGGGACGACTTTCTGCATGACGGTCTTGATCTTGGTCAGCTCGCGCATGAGGTTGACCTTGTTGTGCAGACGCCCGGCGGTGTCGATAATGACCACATCGGCATCTTGGGCCACGGCCGACTTCACCGTGTCGAAAGCCACGGAAGCAGGGTCGGCGCCCTGACCTTGTTGGACACAAGGCACGCCTACCCTCTCGGCCCAAATCTGGAGTTGGCTGACGGCAGCGGCACGGAAGGTGTCGGAAGCACCGAGCACGACCTTCTTGCCCGCATTCTTGAAGTTATAAGCCAGCTTGCCGATGGTGGTGGTCTTGCCCACGCCATTCACGCCGACGACCATAATCACATACGGTTTCTTGTCGGCAGGGATGTCGAAGGTGGTGCCGTCGCCCGACTCGTTCTCCTGCAGCAGGCCCATGATCTCCTCTTTTAATATGGTGTTGAGCTCGTTGGTGCCCACATACTTGTCGCGGGCCACGTGGGCTTGGATGCGGTCGATGATCTTCAAAGTGGTCTCCACACCCACGTCGGAGGTAATGAGGATCTCCTCCAGGTTGTCGAGCACCTCGTCGTCGACAGTCGACTTGCCGATGATGGCTTTGGATATACGGGAGAAGACGCTGGTCTTGGTCTTTTCAAGTCCTTTGTCGAGGTCTTCCTTTTGTTCTTTTTTACGGGTTAGGAATGAGAATAGGCCCATGATGTTCTATTTTTGACTTCGGGACTTCGGGACTTCGAGACTTCGAGACTTCGGGACATCCAGTATGTCTCGCAGTCACGTAGTCTCGTAGTCACGTAGTCCGTATTATACAAACACAAAAAAGCTCTCCCATAATGGTTATGGAAAAGCTCTATTGTTCTGCGGTTAACGCAAATTATCTCTTAGCAAGGAACTCCTGCACCTTGTCGGCGGGAACGACGGTCTCCTCGAAATAGTAGGCACCAGTCTTCTCAGAACGCTTCATTCTGATGATCTTGCTATAGGTCTTGTCTAAGCTACGAAGGGTAGCAACAGCTTTCTTTGCCATAACTCTAAATTATTTAATCTCCTTGTGGAGGGTCATTCTCTTAAGGATCGGGTTATACTTCATCAACTCCAGACGATCGGGAGTGTTCTTCTTGTTCTTCATGGTGTAGTATCTCGAAGTGCCGGGCATGCCGCTGGCCTTGTGCTCAGTGCATTCGAGGATGACTTTCACGCGTGCATCTTTCTGTTTCTTTGACATTGCTTATACTCCTTTCAAATTTGGCTGCAAAAGTACAACTTTTTCAAATACCCACAACCAAAATTTCAAAATTTTATTCTCCTGCGATAACCTTATTCACAATTTGCAGAATTTCAGCCTCTTGCACAAGAGCGGCAGCCTCAATCTCGGCAGCTTCCTTCAAGATTTCGGCCTTGAAAGCCTCGTCTTTCAGCGAAGAAGCGTTGATTTTGACGTTCAAATGGGCACCCATCACGGCCGAACGAGCGCACAAAGCACCCACTCCGGCGTCGGTGACAGAGTTCGGATTGCCGGTCTCGGCCATGGCGCGGACGACCTCAAAAGCCTTGAAGGCGACCTTCATCGTGCGGAAAGGCACCTGGGTGGCATACTTGGTAGCCTCTTGGATGGCGGCAGTACGGGCAGCCTTCTCCTCGTCGGTCTTCTTCGGCAAACCGAAGGCATCCATGATCTTATTGAAGGCATTGGTGTCCTCGTCAACCAATTCAAGCAGTTCGTCCTTGATGGCCTGACCCTTGACGGCCCAGTTGGAGAACTCCTCCCAGCGCTCATCCCAACCTGGCTTGTGCGACGACAGGTTGGCGACCATTGTAGCCAACGAAGCACCGAGGGCACCCATGTAGGCCGAGATGGAGCCGCCACCAGGTGCGGGACTCTCGCTAGCGGTCTCGTTGGCAAAGCCCGTGCAGGTCATGTCGACGAGTTTCTTCTGGCTGTGGTCTTCGATGAGGTATTCGATGACTTTTTCCTTCGGGTCGAAGGGCTTCAGGTCGTCGAGGCCCATCGACTTGATGGCGATCTTCATGATTTCCTCTTCGCTCACGCCAAGGCTGCGTTGCTGCTTGGCGAGATAGAACCTGCCGGCGTCCATCAGCACCTTCTTGGGGACAAGGCCGACGATTTCGCAGCCAGTAACGCGCACGCCACGGGCAGCGGCCTTGGCACAGACCTCCTCGAAGCAGACGTGGACAGGCGAAACGCTGATGTTGGTGATGTTCATCGACACCTGGGCGATGCCGTAGTCCTCGATGAACCAGCCGATGGCCTTGGTGGCTTTCAGCGTTCCGGGAATCATAATCGGTTTGCCGTTTTCGTCCTTCATCGGCTTGCCGGTCACCTTGCCGCCTTCGCGCATCGGGCGACCCTTTTCGCGCACGTCGAAAGCGATGGCGTTGGCGCGACGCGTCGAGGTGGTGTTGAGGTTATAGTTGATGGCCACAAGGAAGTCGCGGGCACCCACTTGGGTGGCACCCGTGTGGGCAACATGTTCGTTCCATTCGTTGGGGCCGAAGTCGGGCTTCCACTGCTCCGTGCCGAGGCGCGAGGACAGACTCTCGTACTCACCAGTGCGGCAGTATGCGAGGTTGCGGCGCTCTTTGATGTAGGCGGCCTCTTCGTAGCAGTAAATCGGGATGTTCAGTTCTTCGCCGAGGCGTTTGCCCAACTTGTGGGCATACTCGACCACCTCTTCCATCGTGATGTTGCTCACGGGGATGAGGGGGCACACGTCGGTGGCACCCTGACGCGGGTGGGCACCGTGGTGCTGGCTCATGTCGATGAGTTCGGCGGCTTTCTTCACCACGCGGTAGGCGGCTTCAAGCACAGGCTCAGGCTCACCCACGAAGGTGATGACGGTGCGGTTGGTGGTCATACCGGGATCCACATCCAGCAGCTTGACGCCTTCCACTTTCTCGATTTCAGCGGTCACTTGGTCAATGATATTCTTGTCGCGGCCTTCGCTGATATTCGGCACGCATTCGATGAGTTGTTTCATTATTGTTTGATTTAATATTTAAAATTCAAAATTTAAGATTGAGATTCTCTTCGAGAATGGAGTTTGATCGTTTTGTATACCGCGGCGGCCTCGGGCATCTTCCAATAGGTCAAAACCTCAAGCCGCCGCTTATAAACAACTACACACCACTCCATTCCCCGCAGGGAATCTCAGCCCCTGTTTGCCGCTGCAAATGTACGGCTTTTTTCTATACGAAACGAAACAGAAATCAATCCTGTTTGTCTTCCAACTTGAAAAGGATAGGAATTTGGTATGACACTCTAACAAATTCACCATTATGCTTTCCAGGCTTCCATTTAGGCATAGATTCAACCACACGTATGGCTTCTGCATCAAGTTCACTATCTATACCACGCAAGTTTCTGACATTAGAGACACTACCGTCTTTTTCAACAATAAAACCAATAAAGACACGTCCTTGAATGCCTTTCTCCCTGGCTTTCTGAGGATAATGGATATTCTTGGAAATATAGTGAAACAATTCTGCCACGCCCCCTGGAAATTCCGGCATCTGCTCGACAATCTGATAAACATCCGATTCTCCTTCAACTTCTCCTACTTCCGGGAAAATCTCTGGCATTTCTCCTTCTATTTCTTCAAATACAACTACATCTCCTGGAATCGCCAGAGGTTCTTCGTTTTTGCAAGTTACTTTTTTCTTTTCTGCTTTCATCGTATCCGGCTCCGGTGCCAGCACATCGCCTTCAAGCAAGATAGGTTCTTCGACACTATCATTCCCAATCGTATCCGAGGCTACAATAGTATCCCTTGGATTCTCCATCATTCCATTCGGGGTCGGTGCCAACGGGCCACAACCCGCTGCGGTAATGGCAGTTCCAATGGTCATTCCGGCAAAGATGGCCGCCTTGCCCATACGCTGCCGCCTCTCCAGTTCGCGCTCCAAATAGCGCACTTCGGCTTCGCATTTCGGACAGGTGCCGAGGCAGTCGCCTTGGTAGGTGCATTCCTCAATGACCAACTTAATATCGTTCTCCGCAGCAATCTGCTTGCGGATCTCCTTCAGAATCTTGCAGGTTTGTTTGCCTTTTGCCATGACGTGTTTTTTTTAAACATTAATTCTCATCAATTTGTCACGAATTGTTCATTAATTCGCCTTTCGTTTTTAGTGTGTAATCATCGGAAAATGAAGTTTCTGCACGCATTGGCAAGCGAATGGGATTTTCTCTCCCGAGTTCAGTTCCCATAAGGCGGGCTTCCATTCCATGAACTTAAACAGTGCCGCGACTTGAGCATCCAGTTGCTCATTGACACCTTTTATTATATCAATGTGCGACAATTTGCCATTGGGTTCCACAGTGAAGGCCACTTCCATGTCGCCGTAAGCGTTGCCATCGGCATTCTTGCCCAAGTTTTGGGATATAAACTCAAGCATTGATGATTCTCCATAGGGATAATTTGGAGCATAAAACCCTTTGGTATTTTCTTTTATATAATCCGTAAGAGAGGTGATGTCAGACGATGTGACATCAAAAGGAAATTCCAAGTCAAAACCGACGATAGACAAATCCTTCAAATCAGGAAATGAGAACAGATCCACCAATTCTGGTTTTGCGAGTAACTCCATAGGCTCGAAATGGTAAAAAGGAGAAAAGGCCACTTTGCCCATCATTATTGGTACTTCACCTCTCAATGACCTCTCTGGATAATTTGGAGAAGTTATTGTATCCGGCTGCTGCGCCAAAGCCACTTGGCTTGCACCCAGCAAACCGACGGAAAGACCTGCCACGACTGCGGCTTTGCCCATTCGTTGCCGTTTCTCCAATTCGCGCTCCAGATAGCGCACCTCGGCTTCGCATTTCGGGCAGGTGCCGAGGCAGTCGCCTTGGTAGGTGCATTCCTCGATTACTAACTTAATATCATTCTCCGCAGCTATCTGCTTGCGGATTTCCTTCAAGATTTTGCAGGTTTGTTTGCCTCGTTTCATATCAGTATTTTTTAGTTTAACGTGGCAAAAATACGATTTATTTTAGATAAAACACAGTTTGAAGCGATTTTTTTTCAAAATAATCAGGCCCTTCGACGGGCTCAGGGGCCTACCCTCCTAATTAAAACCAAGGCCCTTGAGCCTGTCGAAGGGCCGACCTCTTTACCTTATTATATATTGAAACTCATCAATGTCCACCACTCCCATCACCTTGAGTCGTTCCACACTTTTCGCCACATCTTCATCAGTATTGTACTCAGGAATATGAGGAACACGCACTTTGATGCGCTCAGGGTCATTATGCCGCAAAATCCATTCCAAATTCTTCAAAACCAGAGGATTTTCTTTTCCGGTGTAGGCCAAATAGATTTCGGGATTCATGTCCTTGATGTCCACGATATAGCCGTCTAGAAAAGGATTCATCTCCTGAATGGTCTCAAATGGCACATGGAGACTAGTCTCCACAACGATTTGCCATTGCGGTCCACAAAGTGCCCGAAACTCTTTGATGAACTCCTTTTGCAGCAAGGGTTCTCCCCCACCAAAGGTGACGCCACCATGCGTGGCCAAGAAATACAACTGGTCGATCTTCACCTCCTCAAAAAGCATTTCAGGCGTATAATCACGGCCTTTGTCCATGTCCCACGAGGTCTTGTTGAGGCAATACTTGCAGCGCAAAGGGCAGCCATTGAACGCCACCAAGGTGGTGACGCCCTCGCCGTCGACGGTCAAGCGGTGACGGCTGACTCCGAATATCTTTGCTTTTGTCATTCCAAATACTCAGGCACTCCCGACTCGTCGATGTAACGTCTCTCGGGCAAAAAGAGGTTGAAAACGATACCCACCTGAGCGTTGAATCGACTTGTATTCATAGGTCTGAAAAGTCCAAACAGGTTGTTGGTGGTCAAGTAAATGTTGCAAGTCTCAATCATGGCTGAGATGCCGAAGCCAATGTTATCGTAGCTATGGGGCATCATCGTGTAAGTGGCACATACGTTAAGGTTGTCGTAGAAGGAGCCACAATAAGCCAAGGTTAAGGCAGGACGAAATCCGCTGCCCAAGAAACACCCTTGCACTTGTGCGCTGAAACGGTTTTGGTCATCAAGGTCGTAATTACCGCGCAACAAGAGATTGGTATTGAGTGCAGTATTGTATTTTTTCAAAGGGGCAAACTCCAATTGGAAATACTGCTGCAAAGTATCCAAAAACTGTTCTCTATATGATTCATCCGAGGAAATCAGCTGTATCTGTTCCCAATCCAGACCGCTGAAAAGGAAGCTTCCGTTGTCATAGAATTGCCCGACATCGTTCAACTGGCTCGTCATGGTGATGTTGTTCTTTCCCCAATGGATGAAGCCTAAGTCATGGATGGCAGCCACTGCGCTAAACTCCTCATCAAAACGGTATTCGGCAGCCAAATCGATGCCAAAGCCAGGATTGCGGAACAGCTCGCCCATACTGAAGGGTCCATTCCCCATCAGCTTCCCTGATTCATCAACGTAAACCGCGTTGGGCATGGCAGCCTTCACAAGGGCATGTTCCTTTAATCGGAGTGCATAGGTATCAGGATCGGTGTAAAGCGCTGCGTTGAAGGCATCGGTCTTCACATCCACCACACCGAAAAGCAACTTGGCCCTACCACCCACCGACAACTGATCCGTGACATTCATCTGATAGCCCACCGCCCATTCCTGATAGGCCATCATGTTGAGGTCCATGTTGACCTTTACAGGATTGTCCTCGCCCACAAAAGCACTATTGCCGTAGCCCAACAACTTGAAAAGGCCATCATTGTATTTCACATCGCCTTGCACCTTCACGCCCCAATTAAAAGTCCACAGGTCTTTGTCGAAGCGTTTGTACAAGGTGAACAAGTCCCAGTTGGCATTGAGGCCTAAGAAGTTGTTCTTCTTCAAGCTATTGGCAAACTGTCTCAGATTGAGTATAGCAGGACGGCCTTGCGCATCAAACTCGAAGAGATTGTCGTAATGCAGCGTGGTATTCTGCACATCGAGGCCGATATTGCCAATGACCAGCGACATCACGCTTTGGTAAGGCAAATCGGTGGCAGGATTGGCGTTCATCTGATACGGATTAAGCCGCATGAAATCGACGGGCGACACCTGTTGGCCCTTGGCTGATGCAAAAGCAATCACCAAGGCTAAAACAGACAGGATTCTATATAACTTTTTTGTTTTCACTCTTTTCAAAATTCAACAGTACCCTTGTATTTCACTCTGGCTTTGACAAACAAGCTCAATTGTTGCTGACCTTTCAGACACACATCATGAGCATCGGTATCAATTTCATAAACCGAAATCAATCGGTCGGAATGGTTCACATGTTCCACCTTTTCTCCCGTGATTTCCAGCGTCACTTCGGTTGTCACAGGATTCCCGTCATACGAAGCGTTGATCAATCTGTCTTCGGCGACCAGAGCTTCCGTGATTTTCCCTGTCTCAGAATCATAGGCGAAGAACTGCGCATTCAGTCCCAATGGAATCATCGAGGTAAAGGTCAGTTCCAACGTCAACTTTTCAATCTGTTCAGGGGCATCAATCTTCAGATTGAGATCGGTTGTGTCGACAAACCGCACATCATTCATGGCAAATGCGAAAGGAATCTCCGCATCAATCATCACATCGATGACGCTGGTGTCGGACACAGAAACCATATTAGACATGCCTGAAGGATTCACGATAAAGTTAGAAACGGTATAAACGCCCGTCTCATTTGCCGAAATCTTACCGCCTAAACTTCTCTCAAAAACTTGTCCAAAATTGGACAAAGGAGGTACGCTGACCGAAACTGGTTGTGGGCCAAAAATGGAGTATGGGGCTTCATCATCCACGATAATCCAAGCCGTGTCCAAATCCAAACGAGCGCCCAAATTGAACGTATTCCGCTCGTATAGTTTCAACCGTGCACCCTGCACTTGCAACGATCCCGATGCATTGCCAGGGAACAAGTTCATGGTCGTATCAAGGACATTCCTCGACTCGTACGAATCGACAAAACCACTCATCTCCTTGATGGCCAGTTCACTACCTTTCACATCCACCTCAAAAAACAGTTCTTGAGCCGGCAAACTCTGCAACCTGACATACACATCATAGCCCAAATGAAGGGTATTCGCTGTATCCGTTTCATAGTGCAATCCGTCAAGGTCGAACTGGATGTCACTTGAGTTCAAGTCGAAATCAAGCTCCAAATCTCGACCTCCTTCATCTGTGATATCGGGAGAGTGGATCACCAGACGTTGAAGCAAGCCCACGTTGGATTTGACATCAAAATCAAAATGACCGGTTTCCATTTCGGCTTCCACCACATGGATATTGTCTGACTCAAACACAATCGTATGCTCGAAATGGAACATCGTGTCGAAAGCTTGAGGCAAAATAATTGGGAATGGATTCTCAAAAGAAAAACGCTCGTTATACTCCAAATCCTTAAACCTCAACAAGCTATCTCCATCCACCACACCAAAGTCCTCAAAATGGAAACCATAAGTAAGGATTCCGTCTTCCGAACAGGTAATCATACTGTCGATATTGAACTGCTGCATCAATTCCGACACAGTGAACGAACCTGAACCGATAGGCAGCAACAACTCGCCCTCGGCATTCACCCCATGCACGTTATTCACGTCAAAATGGTCTTTCCTGCACGAAGCAAAAAGGCAGGCAAGCAGACCCAACAACAACGCTATTCTACGGATTCTCATCATACGAATTTACCATTCAAAATCATCTTCGCGACCTTGTTGGCGCCATAATAATAAGGCATAAACTCCAGCTGCGTCATTGGTTGGGTGATGATGAGGTTGGCGAGCTTGCCCTTGGTGATGCTGCCCACCTCATCGCTCACGCCCATGGCGTATGCCGTATTGAGTGTAATGGCGTTGAGCGCCTCTTCTGGGGTTAGACGGTAGCGGATGCAAGCCATTGACAAAATGAGTTGCATATTGCCCGACGGAGAAGTGCCTGGGTTGAAGTCGGAGGCCATGGCCACAGGCAGACCTGCGTCAATCATCTTGCGCGCTGGTGAAAGCGGCAGGTTGAGGAAAAAGGCGCAGCCAGGCAATACGGTCGGCATGGTCTCGGTGTCTTTCAGGCACTCGATTTCGGCGTCACCCATCTGTTCGAGGTGGTCGACGGAGATGGCACCATACTTCACGCCCACTTGCACACCACCCGAGATGGCCATCTCGTTGGCATGGATCTTCGGCCGCATGCCATATTTGATACCCGCCATGAGGATGCGTTCAGTGTCCTCGACAGTGAAGAAACCCTGGTCACAGAACACATCGATGAAGTCGGCCAAGTCCTCAGCGGCCACGAGCGGAATCATCTCGTTGATTACGAGGTCTACATAATCCTCTTGATGGCCACGGTATTCCATCGGGATGCCATGAGCGCCTAAGAAGTTCGACTTGATAGTCAAAGGTGAATTCTCCTTCAAACGGCGGATGACACGCAAAAGTTTTAATTCGCTCTCAGTGGTGAGGCCATAGCCGCTCTTGATTTCGATGGCGCCCGTGCCCATGCGCATGACCTCGTTGAGGCGCTGCTGAGCCATGTCGTAGAGTTCGTTCTCCGAGGCCGCCGCCGTCGCCTTGGCCGAGTTGAGGATGCCTCCTCCCCTCTTGGCGATTTCTTCGTAGCTGAGGCCACGGATCTTGTCGACGAACTCCAACTCGCGTGAGTTGGCATAGACCAAATGCGTGTGCGAGTCGCAGAAAGCAGGCATCACGACACTGCCTTTCACATCGTGAATGCGGTGGTTTTCAGCAAGATATTTACGGCAAGCCTCCGAGTCCATAGGACCATAGTCCTCGATTTTATTACCTTTGATATATAAGAATGCATCCTTGATTCTTCCCGTTTCGGCCATTTCGGCGCCTCGTTTCAGCAGTCGGCCCTGTTCCTCGATGCCGACCAACTCTTTGATATTGACAATAAGCATGGTAAATGAATTTTTTGCAAAAATACAGAAAAAAAGGCCATTTGCACGATTTTTGCTATTTTTGTCCCCGAAAAATCGAAACACAATGAGAAAAATCGTCCTTATTGCCATGGTTATCCTTGCCACCGCCTGTTCGGCCAATGCGCAAGAGAAAAAAGAAGAATCCAAAGTCAAGCATCTGACTTACAACGAATTTCTGAGCAAAGTTTGGAACTTCAAGAGTAACCCAAACACCTTTGAATATAAAGGCAAACTGCCAGCCGTCATCGACTTCTACGCCGACTGGTGCGGCCCATGCCGCCGTGTGGCTCCCATCATGGAGAAGTTGGCCGAGGAATACGACGGCAAGCTGTTGGTTTACAAGATTAACGTAGACCAAGAAAAGGAACTTTCCCAAGCGTTCAATATCAGGAGCATACCTGCAGTGATGTTCATTCCCGTTGCCGAATCTTCCTCAACGCGCGGAGCATCTGCAACCAGCGTACAACCTATGATGCAAGTCGGGGCAATGCCAGAAGAAGGCTACAGGAAAGTAGTGGAAGAACAATTGCTCAAATGACGCTCTTCACTACAGCCTATTTCCCGAGTATCAGTTACATGGCGCGTTTTCTGAAAGAAGACGCGCCTGTCGTTGAGATATGGGAGACCTACCACAAGCAGACCTACCGCAACCGCTGCCGCGTGATGACGGCCAATGGCGTGGAGAGCTTGAGTGTGCCCGTAGTGAAAGTCAACGGCAACCACACCATGACCAAGGACATGACCATCAGCCCCATCGAACCATGGCAACACATCCACAGCCGCTGCTTGGAGTCGGCTTACAAGGCTGCGCCATATTTCGACCATTATTACGACTATCTAAGGCCTATTTTCGAAGGCCATTTCGAGCGCCTCATCGATTTGAACGATGCGGCTTTGCAAGCCGTATTGAAGATGCTGAAGGTCAAGAAGGAAATCGTTCACACGACGGATTATGTCCGCGAGGCGGAGAACGACCTGCGCGAGGCTTTCAGCCCGAAAAAAATCAATGAAAACGGTTGTTTTCCTGAGTATTACCAAGTTTTCAGCACCAAGTTCCCTTTTGCAGCGGATTTAAGCGTGTTGGATTTGGTGTTTAATGAGGGGCCGGAGGCGGTGGGGTATTTGAGAGGACTATAATTCCTAGATTGCTTCGTGCCTCATTCCGTGAAAACGGAAAACTACAAAGCAATCCAGAAAAACAATTAGAACAAGAATTTTGAGATGAGTTCTTTGAGATACTCATTAGGCAGATTGGCCACTCCTTTGAGGCTAATCTCCTCATGCTCAGCCGTCTTCTTGCGAATAACATACTTGCGTTCTTTCCCATCGATGGAGGCAAGTAGATGATAGTTGCCTTTGTATTGCTGCTCAATGCGAGCATTTTCAATCCGGTGTCCATCAATCTCAAAGCAGCTGCTTTCAGGTTTTGTAAGAGAAAGCCCCCAAGATGCAAGGTTTCCATTAAGTGTGTTCTCGACTGCCGCAATCCATTGCTCTTTCACACCATTTCGCTCAGCAATCGCACGAAACTCCAAAACGGCTTTGCCAACCTCGCTGATGATGCTTTCTGCCTTGCGTATGCCGTTTTCAGCAGCCAATGCCATCACATCATCAAGGGTGATGTCCTCATACTTTCCTTGAATCATCAGGCAATGTCGTGTTTCGGGAAGGAAACCGCCAGTGTTGAAAATGTATGTCAAGTCGTAGGCTGGCGAGAGCCTCCATCGGCCTTGCTCGTCCATGAGGAAGGAGAAATTCTTGTTGTGGTCATCGGTGTTGTTGGCCAAAATGTTAAAGACCATCCGACGGAAGACTTCTTCACTGTCGAGTTCGGAAAGCCGCATTTTCCGGCAGACCCAATGCAAACGCTCGTAACTATCGGCTTCAGGATAGAGCGCCGCCAAGGTCTGCATGTGAAGTTTCTTTTCCCCTTCCCTATCGAAGCGTTTGGTTATGAAATGTTTGTCGCTTTCAACATCCATCAGCCAACTTGGCATCATCTGAATTCCAGCCTTTTTCGCCATCTCATAGTAGGTCATCTCGAGTTCCGCTGTCGAGCGTTCCTTGACGCCAAACTTTAAGATGCAATGTTCAAAGTCTTTCAATGCGTCCACCTGCCCGCTGCGGATTTCTCCCGTTTCACGGTTAATGGCAATGATGGCCTTAGGCTGTCTTCCACCTGCGGATGTGCCAACTGCCATCAAAGCTTGCATGGTAAGCGACTGGTCAGAGTCGATATGGGCGTTCTCACGCTGCGTGTAAATCTGCTCAGCCAAGTCAATCAAGGCTTTCAAATTGATGTCCTCTTTGGGGTCGTAATTGGAAGTTTCGGGAAGGAACTCCAATGCTCCCATGGCCCTCTTTCCGATAAAGGCGAGTTTGTCCAACGGTGTTATCTCACCAGGTTTGATCCCTTGCTGTAGTCGCCATTGCTCGAAAAGTTTGTTTCCCCAAGCGTCGGGTAACGAGTCAGCCAAGAACGGCGGCAGTTTCTGATATATCTTCTCAGAAGCGCCAAATATCGGGCGGAGGTTCTGCGGCAGTTTGATGGAGGCATCCAAAGGCGATATGTCAAGTCCCGACTCAATCCATTCTCGGTTATACTCGAAATAAGGAAGTCTACGGCTCGGTTCTATACACAGCCTCCCAACTTCCCGTCCCCATAGCATCACTTTTAGAATCCTTGTCGTCATAGTTTTTCAATTTCATTTGTTTGTTTTCGGTGAAACATGTCTGACACGCTGCGCTTTTTTCCCGTCTTCTTTCATCAGATAAGGCGATTCAGGCAGTTCGGGCATCAATTCGTCAAGGTCGTTGATACAACCAATGGCTTTCAGCAACAAAAGAAAAGTGCTGAGCGACATATTGGGCACTAACCCGTTCTCAAACTTGTGGATGGTATTGATGGTCAGCCCCGACTGCTCCGCCACATCCTTTTGGGTCATGCGCGAACGCATACGGTAGTCCTTAAAACGCGTCCCGAGAAGTTGCACCAACTCCGGTATTGAATATTCGTAATAATCTGCCATAGTTATCATTCTTAAATTATCCAATCGATTGATTTAAGATAATTATTATATCTTAATTCATTCAATAGTTGTATTTAATTGCGCAAAAATACGAATTATTTTTGAAAGACAAACAATTTTTGCATTTTTTTCACACCATTATCGTTGGATTCCCTTCGGGAATGGCGAGGATCCGTTGTGTGTCCCCCGCGGCGGCAAGATACGCCAACAATCCGTGAGGGACCAAAGCCGCCGCATTACAACTTAAACACCAGCTCCATTCCCATAGGGAATCTCTATTTCACTTCACCTCAATCTTTCGTTCGGTCGGATTTGTAATCACGAGCGGTCGAAAGACATGCAAAAGTACCAAAAATACATAAAAGGTGATA
>CAMHJX010000009.1 GCA_946185535.1 uncultured Bacteroidales bacterium | reverse complement strand
CACGGTTGGTGGAACAATTACCGATGCTGGCAATGGCACTATCTCCGAGAGCGGCGTGTGCTACAAAACCGGCAACGAGGACTGGACTTGCGTTTCCCTGACTGCCACCAACAACGCCTTCTCGACAACCTTGACAGGCCTGACCGCCAACACCACTTACACCGTGCGTGCTTACGCTACCAATGAGGAAGGCACGAGCTATGGCGAGGAAGTAGCCTTTACTACACTTGAGGATATTCCCACAATTCCTGAAGGAGCCCTCAATGGATCATTCACTATCAATGCCAATGGCGACCAAGTGTATTTCTCGAAAGGAAATTTACAGTTCAACAAAGCAACAAATGAATGGTCATTTATGGAGCATCAATATGATATGGTTGAAACTGGCCAAAATGTCGGAACGAACTATGCAGACCAAAACATTATTAGTCTTTTCGGCTGGGGCACGAGCGGCTACAACCACGGTGCCAATGCCTACCAGCCTTGGAACACCAGCGGGAACTCCAGCGATTACTATGCATACGGTACATACACGACCAACCTCTATGATGGCAATGGACAGGCCGACTGGGGTTACAACGCGATAAGCAACGGTGGCAACACCGAGAACAGCGGCTGGCGCACTTTGACGATAGGGGAATGGAATTATGTCTTCGGTAGTCGTACTACAGCTTCTGGCATCCATTATGCCAAGGCTCAGGTAAATGGTGTGAACGGTGTGATTTTACTCCCCGATAATTGGAGTACATCCTATTATACACTGAACTTCCCTGATGGTTATATGGCTTCTTTCAGCCGCAATATCATCACGGCATCGGACTGGGCCAGTGTTTTTGAGGCCAATGGAGCGGTATTCTTGCCAGCAGCGGGCTACCGTAGTGGGATTTGGGCAGGTGCTAGTTTGGGTGACTTTGGTGCATATTGGTCCGCTTCCGCAAGCGATACTTTCAGATCGATGGCGTATTCCATTGGTTCGTCTGGCTCATCGATGGGGGAAAGAGGGACATACCGCTACACTGGTTACTCAGTACGTTTAGTCCTTCTTCACAATGCGGAATAATCCAACAGTATAATAACGATTGTTTTGTAGAGACGCAAAATCTTGCGTCTCTACCAGCCAAACGATGATTTATCCGCCCAGCCTCTCTTTTTGGAAATCTTGGAGAGGCTGGGCGGATGGTTTATGGTATTACCAAGAAATGTATGCTTATTCTTCCTTCTCAATCAGGCCGTTATCCTCTAGGATCTTTATCATTTCAGCAGGGGTCACCACGATGGGTTTCTTAGGGAAATGCTTCAAATTGCCAGTTACGAGATACGCGTCTTCTTTGGATAAGGCCACTTCGTAAAACACAGCATCGTCTTTGTCAAGGAAAAACTCTTCCGTAGGTGTTCGGTCGACACGGATGCCAAAAGTAGTAATCACATCGAGCATATTCTCCACATCAGTAGAATCGAAACCGAATTTGTCGCGCCCCAACACATTTTTATACTCCTCAATAATGTCATCGTGATAAAGCGGTGTGAGCATTAAGTCGGAAGCCGCGTTAATAATCCTTTTGGTTGCACTGTTTTTATGTCGAGTCAGCATGGCCGATACCAGCACATTGGTGTCTAAAACAGCATATATTTTCATCCTTGATTCTCTTTTTGACGTTTTTCTGCTCTCGCTTTTGCTATTTCTTCAATGATTTCCTCCATGGTCAAGTCAGGATATTCGCCTCTTTCAGCCTTTGCCCTGATGGCATTGAATCCTTCTCTAGCCTTACGCCGTTTTTCCTCTTGTTCAATAAACTCAATCCACGGGATGTAAACCAATCTTTCCCACATATCCATCATTTCGTTGAAAGTCTGTTTTCTGCTTAAACCTGAAATGGCGCAGAAACGGTCAATCTGTTCTTGCCTTCGCGAGTCCATGCTCACTGTCATTTCCACTTGTGCCATAATGCTCTATTTTTGTTTTTACTCTGCAAAACTACACATTTTTTTTCAAATCTGCAATACTCACTTTTTATCCTTAGTTTGTTCGTATAACAACACTCCCGAAACCATCCAATGGCTGAACGATTCGCCTTCGTCCTTGCCTTGGGGGATGGTGACGCGTAGCGTATGTTTCCCTGGCTTCAATCCATTAAGGTCGAAATAGACGGGATTGGTGGCTGTTCCTGGACACCAGCCCGAACGCGAGTAGTCAGAGGAAGAAAGGCCGTTCCAGAAGTTGCCTGAAACAGGGTTCTGGTCGCGGAAGGTGGCACAGTCGCAGCGCCAAGGCGTGTGGGTGAATAGCTTCACCCCGTCAATAAAAATGGCATTCTCCTTGGGATTGAACTCATCGCCGTTGTCCCAACCGCCGTGACCCGTGCTGATATAACGGAGCTGCACATTCTTTATGCTGTCGGGGAGTTCAAAATCCACTTCCAAGGTGTCTGTGGCAAACAAGCGACCGTAATTCTGTCCCGACATTTCCAGTACATTGCAAGTGTTGAACAGCGGAATGGAATGTTGTTTCAAAGGCTTCTTGCTCCATTTGTTTTCGCCCGGGTAAGCGATGAGGTCGAGCGAAATCTTATGTCCGCCCTTGTCGTAGTTGCCGATGAAGGCACCGATGAGCACATCGCCGCGCAAACGGTCGCGCAACTCGCTGATTTCCATCTTGTAGTAATTCTCATCAGCCCATTCCAGACCATCAATCTGCACACGATCATTGAAATGGCCTGCACCAAACGAGGTGAAGAAACGCACCAACTCCACAGGCGGCAAATAATCCTTCTCCGCCTTGATGCCTTGGTATTCCTTGCCATCTTTGCCGACCATGGTAGGCAATGCTTCAATGCCTTTGGTCAAGCCGTCCTTGAAACTCTTGGCTTTTTCGGTCGGGATGACGAAGACGGAGGCGCTGCGGTCGTAGGCATCACCGTTGCTGCGCTGACGGATTTCGGCAAAGATTTGGTAATGAGCAGGCAATTCCGGCAACTTCATCCGCTTGACAATCAGCGTGCCATGACTGAAATGGATGGTGGTGTCGTAAGGTATTTCACCATCAAAAGGCGCATAGTCCGCAAAATGGATTTGTTCGTCCTTGAAAACAGGGATGCGCATGACAAGCTTGTCCTTGCGCAATTGGCTCAATTCTCGCGAGGTTTTATGTGCGCCTTTGTATTCAGGAATAAAGTCGATGAGTCCAAATTCTAGGTCTTTAACTACATCCAAGTCAGTGATGTAAGAACCATTTCTCATGCATCGCACCATCACGCCTTTCAGTCGGCCGAGACCAGGCATGGGGGTGGCCTCGAAACCGAGGTTTTCCGTCATCCACACCTCGATGGTGTTGGAGTTGATGCTGGTCTTGTATTTCTTGCATTTGTATCCCAACAACTTTTCATTGCCTTCTTCGCTGAAAACCACATCGTTATCGGTCAGCGAATAGGAACTGTAGAACTTTCCGTCGCCGTAGTCCAAAACGGTGTAAACGGAATCTTGGGCATAATCCACATAAGTGCTGCTTTCGGCATAACCTGGGATGGGATTGGAGGTAGACTTTTCTACATTTTTGATTTTCAGGTATTTCGCGTTTTCAACGACCTGAATGGTGGTTGTGTCTTGTTCGGCAACGCCCTTGGCATAGCTCTGATAGGTGAGGATATGTTGCCCAAAGGCAAATGAGGTTGATAATACCGCAAGTAGACTGATGATAAACCGTTTCATATTGTGTTGAATATTAAATCTTTAAATCTTGAATCTTTGAATCTTGAATTTTTAAATCTTGAATCTTTGAATCTTTGAATCTTGAAATCTTTAAATCTTGAATCTTTGAATCTTAAACCGGCCTTTCGACGAGCTCAAGGACCTTGGTTAATACGCGAAAAACCCTACCACGCCTGAGAGCACAATGAGTAGTATCGGATTGGCCTTGAAGAAATACGAGGCTACAAATGCCAAAACGCAGATGATGACGCTGATATTGTATTGTCCGCGACCGAAATCGACGAAGTTTTGAGTGTTCATCATGGAGAGACCTGCGGCGAAGATAAGTCCGGCAATGGCAGGCTTCAGACCTTTCAAGGTATTGGCCATCAGTGCATTGTTCTTCTTGCTCATAAACAATTTCAAGATGAAGTACACCATGATGATGGAAGGCAGGCAGAGCGCGAACGAAGCCAACAGCGAACCGCCGAAGCCCGCTGTGGTGTAGCCCACGTATGTCGCCAAATTGATGGAGATGGGGCCAGGTGTCATCTGCGAGATGGCTACCATGTCGGCAAAATCGGTGGTGCTCATCCAAGCGTAGTGGTCCACCACCTCATGCTGTATGAGCGAGAGCATGGCATAGCCGCCGCCGAAGCCCAGCACACCGATTTTCACGAAGACCCAAAGCAATTGCAAGTAGATCATGGCTTGGCCTCCTTTTCTTTTTGACTTTTGGACTTCGGGACACGGGACGCGGGGTCACTCCCCCTTGAAAGGGGGTTGGGGGGATTACCCCCCGCGCCTTGTGTCTTGTGTCTGATAATTAGCGCATAAATGAGGCTTCCCGCGATGGCGGCCAGGATGACATAGGCGGGCGAAATCTTGCACCACCAGATGAGGAACACCGTGGCGATGGGGATAATGGCAGTCTTCCAGGTCACCTTGGCCGACTTGATCATCCGCAGGGAAGGGGCGAGGATGAGGGCTACCACGCAGGGACGGATGCCCTTGAAGATGCGCTCCACCACGGGTTGGTCGCGGTATTCGCGGAACACCGTGGCCAGCAGCAGGATGATGGTGATGGACGGGATGATGGCGCCCAGCATGGCGGCAAAGGCACCTTTAGTACCGGCCACACGATGCCCGACATACAAGGCCGTATTGACGGCGAACACGCCCGGAAGCGACTGAACCACGGCAATCATGTCCCAAAACTCGTCGTTGGGAATCCATTTCTTCTGGTCGACGACGGCCTTCTCTACCATCGACAGCATGGCATAGCCGCCGCCGAGGGTGAAAGCTCCGATCTTGAAGAAAGAGAAGAATAGTTCAAACGCTTTTTTCATGCCGCAAAATTACGGAATTTTGTTCACCATATAAAAAATACATATATTTGCAGGCAAAATGGATAAACAAAATCAATGTATTATGATACTTACAACTACACCAAACATTGAAGGCTGTACCATCCTGGAGTATAAAGGCGTTGTCTTTGGAGAAGTGATTGCTGGAGTGAATTTTATCAAAGACTTTGGTGCCAGTATTAGAAACTTTATTGGGGGACGTTCGAGTTCATACGAATCAGAACTGATCAATGCTCGTTCACAGGCATTGAATGAATTGCAGGAACGCGCAATGCAAATGGGCGCGGATGCTGTTATTGGCATTGATATTGATTATGAGGTCCTTGGCGAGAATAGTGGAATGTTGATGGTTTCTGCATCGGGTACGGCTGTCAGACTGAGACGTTGAAATCGTTGGTAGAAATTTAGTTTTGAATAGTTTTTATAAAATCATTTGATATGACATTACTTGATGCTTCTGTAATGACTTTCGACCAGCCTATAGCATGGAATTGGCTGGTGCAATTCTGCATTTTGGCAACGGCCTTGTTGTTCGGTAACGTGCTGAGAACCAAGATTCCCTTCTTGCGCAAGAGCCTGATTCCTTCGGCTTTGATCGGTGGTTTGCTGCTCTTGATCTTTAAGGCGATTCCAGGGTGCAAGGAACTCATCAACAAGCCTGTGATGGAAATTGTGACCTATCATGCCTTGGGCTTGGGTTTTGTAGCCTTGGCACTGAAAAACAACAAGATAGAATCGAAGTCCACGCCGATGAAGGTGATTGAGACGGGTGCCTTGACGGCCTCCACATACGTCATTCAAGGCATCGTGGGCCTCATTGTCTCGATTTTGTTCTTCTATTTCGGCAGAAAACTGTTCTATGCAGCGGGTTTGTTGCTGCCGATGGGCTACGGCCAGGGACCGGGACAGGCCTTGAACTTCGGCAAGATTTTCACCACATGGGCCACTAAGCAGGGCATCGACTTCCCGGGTGCCGACTTCGGCCTCTCCATTGCAGCCACGGGCTTCATCGTGGGTAGCGTGGTGGGTGTCATCTATATGAACATCTTGCGTCGCAAGGGCGTGCTTTCGAGAAAGAAACTCGCTGAGGCTCAAGTGAACAAGCTGGAGGACTACGAAGGCAAGGGTGAGATTCCCGATGCCGAGTCCATTGACAAGCTCTCGGTGCAGATCTGCATGGTGCTGTTCGTCTATTTCCTCGTTTTCCTGTTCACCAAATGGATCCAAGGGATGGATTTGGGCAATTTTGGCACTAACACCTTGAAACCTATGCTTTGGGGCTTCAACTTCCTGACTGGCACGCTGTTCGGCATTTTCTTCAAGTGGCTTTTGGGCCGTTTCAAAAAGGCCAAACTGATGAGCCGCGAATACATCAACAACTATATGCTTAACCGCATCAGCGGCTTCTGCTTTGATGTCATGATTGTGGCGGGTACGGCGGCCATCAGTTTCGAGAACTTCGGTAAGTTCGTGTTGCCTTTCATCATCATCTGCACCCTGGGTGCCGCTGCGACTTTCATTTATGTCTTGATTATCTCGAAGCACCTCTATCCCAATTACAAATACGAGGGCTTCTTCTCCATGTTTGGTATGCTGACGGGCACGGCCAGTAACGGCATGATTCTGTTGCGCGAGATCGACCCGAAGTTTGAGACCCCTGCCGCCAACAACCTGGTGTTGCAGACCCTATCGGCCATCGTCTTGGGCTTCCCCGTGCTGCTTTTGGTGGGCTATGCCCCGCAGAGCCCCAAGGCTACCTTTATCACCTTGGGCATCTTGGTGGTCTTCTGGGCCGCGCTGACGGTGTTTATGCTAAGGACGAAGATTTTCAAGCGGAAGAAGAAAGCAGAGGAATGATGGCGTTTTTAAATAGGGAGATGCATGTGCTGGAATGTCAGACATATTATGCTACTGTTTCTGCTGCCGTTTGCATTGTTGTGTGCCTGCCAAAGGCACGACACGGACCTTGTAGAGACGCGGCGCGCCACGTCTCTACCCACAACCATTGCATCCCCCGAATTGTCCGCCATCGACAGCCTGATGTGGCGCCAGCCCGACAGCGCCTTGGCATGCCTGATACCCTATTTCGACACCTGTAGAGACGTTGCGTGCAACGTCTATCCTGAAAACCATAACGGCAATTCGGAAGACGTAGCACGCTACGTCTCTACAAACGTGGCATTCAACCGCCATTATGCCCACCTCCTGTTGGCCGAATTGCTCTACAAAAACGATTACGCCCAGACCAACCGCCCCGCCTTACGGCAGGCAGTGACTTATTTTGATAGTATTTTGCAGGTCCCTGAGCCTGTGGTTGCTGAGCACAGCCGAAGCATCGAAGGGCCGTCTTTTAAACGTAATGCATTCCTCACCGCCCGTGCCCACTACATCAACGGCGTAGGCTACTACGAAAACGACAGTATAGTGCCCGCCTGTGCTTCATACTTGAAAGCCTTGGAGTTGATGGAAAGCCATTTCGATGTGAAAGACCTAGTAGGGAAAAAAGCGAAGTTCATGTCTTATACCAATAACCATCTCGGAAGTTTGTTTTCTTCACAGTTTATGATGGAATCATCAATAATGTGTTATAAAGAAGCTTTGGCTTTTTGTTTAATAGCGCCTACTTCTGCTTTCGGTATATCCAATAATTGTTGTCGAATTGGAAATCAGTATGATATAATTGGGGAAAAAGATTCAGCCTTGTATTATTACGATAAAGCATTGGAAAATTTACCGAATATAAACAATTTGATTTATAGAGATATCATATCCAGCAAGGCACTTTTAAACTATCAGATAAATAAGACGGCTGGAACAGCGATAGAAGAATTAAAGAGAATGGTTGGGCAAGCCTCTGATGATAACGAAAAGTATACTCGTTTTCTAACCATAGGCGATATTTACTATGAAGAGGGGCTATATGATTCTGCACGGTGTTATTTGGAACTTGTATTTGAAAAAAATGAGGATCTGGCTTCAAAAATACAGGCTGCTGAATTCTTGCGTACAATTTATGATACCACGGAAAACAAAGAAAAATCGGAGCGCTACGTACTATTTTTAGCCAATCATAAGAAATTAGAAGCGGAAGACAAAGCTTTTGTATCGGAACTCAACAAACTGTTTCAGAATTACTTAGATAAAAAGAAAGAAATACAAGTTGAGAAAGAGCGTAAAAGTGCGGTTCTAAAAGTAGTGAAGACAATAGTCCCCTTGGCCGTAATACTGGCTTTGCTTATTATTGTCATAGCGAAACTGAAAAGGGGAAGACTATTGAAAAAGCAGCAGACTGAAGCAGATAGATTGCTTGAAGAAAAAGAAATACAGCATGAAAAAGAAATGCGGCAGCAGCAGGAAAATGCGGAAAAAGCACTCGAAGACAAGGAAAAACGCTACCAAGAGGAAATGGAGACCGAGCGGCAGGCCCATAAGATGCAGCAGGCTGCCCTCTCGGGTCGCTTGAAGCGAAGTAACGAGGAACTGCGCGACATGTCAAAACAATTGGAGCAGTCTTTGTCAAAAAATGCCCTATCTGAATCAGACGTATCGAATGACTATGCGGCTTTCATTAATGACCCCATCTGCAAACACATTGTTGGAGTCGCTCACACACAGCAGTTCAAGTCGAAGATGGACTATTTGATTTACAAGGACGATGCGCTCAGCAAAGAACAACTATTGGATTTGCGCAATGCCGTTCAAAAGCATCTGCCACGGTTTGTTTCGCACATTCGTAGGCAATATCCAAAATTGACCGACAACGACATGGATTATTGTTACCTGTTCCTGCTGGGCATGAATGAGGCTGATATTTCCGCCTTGATGCAGCGGGCGTATACGACGGTTTGTGACCGAAGCAGAAAAATAAGCCGCATTATTGGGGCTAACGACAGCCTTTACCATGTACTTCGCAATATGCTTGATGAATAATTAATTACATATCAATCAGGATATTACAATAATTCTTCGTACCTTTTCGTACCATCTTTTTCTTGACTATAGTAACCAAGCCACCCTACTTTTGCATCGCTAACATTAAAACTATTAAGCGATGAAAAAAGTAACAAAATTGGTTCTGATGCTCTGCTTAACCCTTTCGGGAGCATTGTGCTATGCCAGCGGCGTGGCCGGAACGGAAAATGAGAAAGGGGAAGATGGATTTCTATTTTTTCAACATGTATAAAACAAACGGTTAGGTATGGAAAAACATTTCAAGTTTTTTGTTGGTTTGGCATTAGCCTTGTCCGTCAGCACCAAAGCAAAGGCCCAGCAACCCGATTTCATATTTGAGCAACCGTATCCTTTCGAGTGGTCATACGCGGGCACGCATTCCCTTGAAATATGCAATGAGAAAGGTGGTACAGAGTGCTATTTCGTTGCTGCTTGCGACCTTAACACTATTGGATATTCGACTGGAACTAAGGACCTAACGATAAGGGATGATATTCAACCAGCCAAAGTACTGAAATTATCGCCCGAAGGCGAATTGCTTGGCGAAATGGCAATAAGCGAAGAAGGTAGGTACTCATCCATCATCAGGCTCTATCACGACCCGTCCAATCCCAAATTTTGTCTTGCTGTCGGGACGGTTATGGACAGCACCTTAAGTTGCGTCAAACCTTACTTGGCCAAATTTGACACCAACTTGAATATGGTTTGGTTGAAGATAATAGAACTTCCCGAAGATTACTGTAATTTATTGGGCGGAAGAAGCCTTATGGACAGCCAGGGTGACATTGTCTTCTGCTCTTGGCCCTTCCATTTTGATCCAAATGGTTATTCCGAATGGTCCAATATGCTGTATCTTCGTCTTTCCCCCGAGGGGAATTTGTTGGCTATGGGCGAATCTCCTTATAAAAGTTGGCTGTATCATTTTGCACAAGGCGACTTGTTTGAATATAAAGATGATACCGGCGACTATGGACAAACCTTTGTAGGCCAGCCTGAAGGATATAACAACCAGCCGGTCTTTCTTGTTAGGATGAACAGAGACTTTACGGATTTCCAGACAAGGGATTTGGTTGAGAACATAACCATAGATTCAACAGACGGTATTATGATTAATGACTATTATGCGGAATCGTTTGCTGTTTCGTTGCATGACGGAACAAAATACTTGAGTACCAGAGGAGTGCGTTGGGATGGTTGGAATATGAATTTAAGGGACGATGTGATTGTATCCATGAAATTGGACCAAAACGACAGTATCGTTGCCATGTCGTTTATTCCCCATGATAACGACAGTGTTCGAACATTAGCTTTCTGCCACGGAATGGATGCATCAGACAATGGAGATTTTTTCCTCTGCAATGGTGTTTATGACCCAGAGGCATGGCAGTATCAGGGCGAAATAGACGGGCTGAATCGTTTTACCGTGACTAAAACGGATGCTAATACCAACATCATTTGGTCTCGGTCTTATGAGGACGGACAGCATGTGTTTCAGCCATGCTCAGTAATGGCAACAAGCGATGAAGGTTGCTTGGTCACGGGGCGTTATTGGACACTGGACCAAACAGAAGCTGAACTCTTTGTCCTCAAGTTTTTCGCTGACGGGTCTCTTTCTGTCTCGGAAAAGGAATCGTTTGTGCGTCCCTACGACTATTATCCCAACCCCGCAAAAGAACAGCTTCTCATACAGTTCTCCCCAGATGTTCAACCCAAGCAAATCGAGCTCTACGACCTGCAAGGCCGGCTAGTGCGCTCGCAAAGCAAGGCCTTCGAAAGCATCGACATGGGCCAACTGCCCGCGGGCACTTACACTTTGCGCGTCACCTTGGAGGACGGGAAGGTGTTTTCAGATAAGGTGGTGAAGGAGTAGCATGCCATGAAAAGTGTACAAAAATCCCTTATCCCCTTAGTAGCAGTGGAGGCCACGGCCGTCCTGCTGCTGGCGGGATGCCAGCAGGGGAAACACGAAAAGGATAAGGCATCAGCCGTTGAACAAACCGAAGCCGTAGTGGACACTACGGAAGAGGACACGATGGCTGCCTACTACGAACGGATGCAGCGCTGGAAGGCTCTGCACGGATGGACCGATCGCTGGGAAAGCGAAAAATAAAAGCTTTATATTGTGCGCCAAAACACTAATAACAAAAAAAGCTCCGAGCAAACGCTCGGAGCTTCTTTGTTCGTTGTGGCTGAAGGAATTAGTCCTTGAGTTCCTTGATTCTGGCTTTCTTGCCGCGGAGGCCGCGCAGATAGTAGATGCGTGACTTGCGGACAGCGCCCTTCTTGTTCACCTCGATGTTCTCAATCATCGGGGAGGCAATGGGGAAACATCTTTCCACGCCAACGTTGTTGGAAATCTTGCGGATGGTGAAAGTACCCACCTTGCCTTGGCCGCTGCGCTTCAGGACGATGCCCTGGAACTTCTGCAGACGCTCTTTTTGTCCTTCAACAATCTTGTAGGTCACCGTGATGGTGTCGCCTGTCTTGAACTTCGGAAAATCTTTTACAACGATTTGATCTTCAACGAATTGAATCAATGCTTGTTTGCTCATTTTATATGATTTTTGTATATTTTTCTCCAAAAAGTGGGTGCAAAAATACAAAAAAATCCAATATGTAGCGAAGAATCTTAGCTTTTTTTGAAAATTTCGTACATCTCAGGCCTCCGCACCTTGGTGCGCTCGATGGCTTGCTCCAGCCTCCAATCGTTGATGAGTTTGTCGTTGCCCGACAAAAGCACCTCGGGAACCTCCCAGCCTTTGTAGTTTCTGGGACGCGTGTATACCGGAGGTGACACCAAGCCGTCCTGGAACGAGTCGGAGAGGGCAGAGGTCTCATCGCCCAAAGCCCCTGGGATGAGGCGCACCAAGCTGTCGACCAATACGGCTGCACCGAGCTCACCGCCCGAAAGGACGTAGTTGCCAATACTTATCTCTTTGGTAATCAGGTGCTCACGGATGCGTTCGTCAATGCCTTTGTAGTGTCCGCAGAGGATGATGATGTTCTCTTTCATTGAGAGTTGGTTGCACAAAGGCTGGTCCAAAAGCTCGCCGTCGGGGCTCATATAGATGACCTCGTCGTAATCTCTTTGGCTCTTCAGGTGGCTGATGCAGTTGTCGACAGGCTCGATCATCATCACCATGCCCGCTCCGGCGGCAAACGAGTAGTCGTCCACCTTGTGGTGCTTGTCGGTGCTGTAGTCGCGGAGGTTGTGCAATCCAATCTCCACAATGCCTTTGTTTACAGCGCGTTTGATGATGGACTCGGTGAAAGGCCCTTCAAACATTTCGGGGAAAACGGCGATGATATCGATGCGCATGACGTTTGTTTTTGAAATCGTTGAATTCGATGAAGCTAAAGTTGGGCAAAAGTAGGCATTTTGATTGAATTTGCAGTGAGTGTAGGAAAAAATGTTACTTTTGCGCTCTTTTTAGCACCTAAATTGTATCACATTTAATATCATTCAATATGAGAAAAGTATCATTTCTACTGCTGTTTTTGGCGGCCTCGATGTTTGCTCAAGCACAGGTCGCGACCAACATCTACTGGGTGCAGTTCACCGATAAGGCCAACTCACCTTATTCTATTGAAAACCCTGAGGCTTATCTGAGCCCGAGGGCTTTGCAACGTCGTGCCAACCAAGGCATTGCCATTGACGAGTACGACATTCCTGTCAATCCGCAATACCTCCAGGCTGTGGCTGATTGTGGTGCGCAGTTGCTCAATCCTTCCAAGTGGCTGAATGGCGTTTCGGTTTACACTGCCGACGCCAGTGTCGTGGAAGCCATCAATGCCTTGGAATTCGTTTCGACCGTGCGTAATTGCCCCAACGACCCTGAGGCACAAATCAGGAAAGAGGAATGGCTGGCTCGCGAGCAAAAAGCTTCGGAAAGCACGCGTGCCATGTATGGTTACTATGGTGGCGCCGAGACCCAAATCACCCAACTGAACGGCAATGTGCTGCATGACAATGGCTATCAAGGCGAAGGTATGGTGGTGGCCGTGCTTGATGGCGGCTTCCTAGGCGCCGACACCCATCCTTGCTTCGACAATATGCGCGAGGAAGGCCGTCTGCTTGGAACGCGCCAGTTTGTGTACAATGCTGGTTCGGTATACACCCAAAGCAACCACGGCACGGGTTGCCTGAGCACAATGGCGGCTTATGTTCCCAACACTTTCGTTGGCACCGCCCCCAAGGCTTCTTATTATCTGATTCACACCGAGGACGGTCGTTCTGAGAATATCATCGAAGAGTATAACTGGGTTTCGGGTGCCGAGTATGCCGACAGTCTTGGCGTCGACCTTTGCACCACTTCCTTGGGTTACATCGGATTTGACATGCCCGGTTGGGATCATCCGATTTCTGACCTCGACGGAAAGACGGCTCCCATGACCATCGGTGCCGAGATAGCTGTCAGCCGTGGAATGATTTGCCTCAATGCCGCCGGCAACGAAGGTTATCCATGGGTGACGGAGTGCTGCCTTGGCGTTCCTGCCGATGCCGAACACGTGCTGACTATCGGTGCCGTTGACGGTTCTGGCGAGCGCACTTGGTTCAGCTCCTTTGGACCTACCGCCGATGGCCGCATCAAGCCTGACGTGATGGCAATGGGACAGTCTACTTACGTGGCCGATGACAACGGTGGCTACTACAATGGCGACGGCACTTCTTTTGCCACCCCCGTGATTGCCGGTGTGGTGACATGCCTCCGCCAAGCCAATCCTTACGCCACGGTGCAAGAGATTTGCGATGCCATTCGTGCTTGTGGCGACCGCGCCAATAATCCTGACCGCTACTACGGCTACGGCATTCCCGATTTCGCGCAGGCTTTGGAGACACTCCACGTTGAAGAACCTGCTCAAGCGGAAGAAATCATCAATGTGTACCCCAATCCCTCACAGGGCGAGATGCATGTTGTGCTGAACGAAGGCGCAAAGGCCGAACTGACGGTCTTCGACTTCATGGGTCGCCAACTTTATACCTACAGCTTCAATGGCTTGAACCACACGACTTTGGAGACCTACCTGAATACCCTTGATTCGGGTATCTATTTCATCAAAGCTGTTTCCGAACTGGGCAACCAGACACTGAAGTTTGTGGTGACAAAGTAAGCCTCTCCGTGCCTAAAACAAAAGTGGAATGTCGGCAGTGACCGGCATTCCAATTTGTGTTTATAAAAAGGATATGTTGGCTGTTATTCCTTGATGAATTTCATGGTGTGCCGGTTGCCCATATTGACAAGGTAGAGGCCGGCGGGCAATTCGCTAATGTTGATTTCAGCGTCGCCTTGCAGTGTTGCGGTTTTGACCTTCATGCCTATGGCGTTGTAGATGCTGATTTCGTGTTCGCCTTCAAGCCCTTCGATTCGGATGATGTCTTTGGCAGGGTTGGGGTAGAGGTCAATGGTCCCAAAGCCATTTTCATCGACGCTGGTGAATTCAAAGAAGGCAGCCAACACGATATCTTCGTCGACGATGACTTCTTTGGGGTTGTCAGTAGTTTCATCGCTCCATTTCACGAACACGAAGCCATCGGCAGGGATGGCAGCGATGGTGGCGATGCTGCCTGCAATATAGGTGCCGGCACCAAGGATGAAGCCTTGGGTTTCGTTACATAGCACAGTGACGGTATAGGTCAGAACGGGCTCTTGTGAGAACGAGGCGACGTACTCGGCGTCTCCAGTCACAGTGATGGTGCGTGGGTTGTCCACGTTGCCGTCTTGCCAACCAGTGAAATAGAAACCTGCAGTGGGAATGGCTCCAATGCTGACGACTTGGTTGAGAGTATATTCGCCACTGCCATAAGTGGAGCCTAACAGCGGATTCTCAGGCCTTACCGTGATGGTGTAAGTTTCTGTCTTGGTGAACATGGCCATAAATTCCATGTTTTGGGTTACCTCGATACTGCGTGGGTTGTCGGTGTTGCCGTCGTTCCAACCTGTAAAGACGGAACCTTCATAAGGTGTTGCGCTGATCTCGGCGATACTGCCTTCAGGGTAGATACCACCACCTGTGACGGTGCCCAGTAATGGATTGTTGGCCGTCACGGTAATAGTGTATTCCGGCGTGCCATTGAAGTGGAACAGGGCTTTGTAGTTGGCGTTGCCTGTCACAGTGACGGTGCGCGGGTTGCTGGCGATGCCGTCGCTCCAGCAGAGGAAGGTGTAGTTCTCGTTAGGTGTGGCAGTCAGCGTGGCGGTAGTGCCATAATAATAGGTGCCTGCTCCGCTCACCATACCGCCTTCCACGGGGTCGCATTCGGTGGTGATTTCGTATGGGAGCGGCTCAAACACAGCGGTATAGGTGGCATCACCTTCCACGAAAATGGTTCGCGGGTTGGTGAGGTTGCCATCGTCCCACATTTGGAAGCGGTAGCCTGTGTTGTTGTGGACGAGCAACTGAATGGTGGAGCCATAGTCATAGATGCCGCCACCATCGACGGTACCTGCACTTTCTGGGGAGACTTCGGTCTTAATGATGCATTGTAGGATGCCGAAATGAGCGGTGAAGGTCATGTTTTCCGTGACGATGACAGAACGCGGGTTGTCAGTGTTGCCATCGGTCCAGCCAAGGAACTCGAAACCATTGTATGCCGTGGCTTCAATCATGATGGTGTCGCCGTAATAATAGGTGCCGCCACCGGTCACCGTACCCATTATGGGGTTGTCGGAGACGACTTCGATGGTGTATTGGCTGACGGCGAACAAGGCGACGAAGGTGCTGTCTTGAACAACGACAATGTCGCGTGGGTTGCTGGCGATGCCGTCGTTCCAGCAGAGGAATTCATGGCCAACATTAGGTTGGGCCTCGATTTGGACGGTGGCGCCGTATGGATAGCTGCCACTGCCGCTGACGGTACCCCATTCGGGGTTGTCGCTTTCGACGGTGATGTCGTACATCGTAAGTGCCTCTTCGACGCTTACATCGTCAATGTACCAATCGTGGCCATGATGCCCCGTGTATTTAAAGGCCAAATAGATGGTGTCGCCTTGGTAGGCTGAGAGGTCGATGTGGATGGAATCCCAAGTGTCGGAAGGGTTGTCTTGTGACCAAATCTCGGTGAAATCGGAGAGTTGGGTGCCTGTGGTCGAAATCAAGAGGCTGCTGTTGGTGTAGTTGCTCGGATTGACTTCCATGGTCTTGAAACTCATCCAAGTGGAGTCGCAATAGAGATTTAGGTATAGGGGAGGAGTGATGAGCCAGCCTTCCTGGATGTTGTCGCAGGCGAGGTGGCGGGCGCTGAAGTCGCCAGCGGCGGCATCCTCATCAGTGCGTTCCCAGGCGATGGTGGTGTTGCCGTCGAAGTCGAGAACGGTCCAGTCAGCCCAAGTGCTGTCGACCTCGAAACCATCGAACCAAGGCAGGAGTTTGGGCTCATGACCAGGTTGCGGTGTCTCAGTGGGCAGCACTGCAATCGCCGTGATGCTTTCGCAGTCTTCAGGTTCATAGAGGACTTCACCGTCTTTCCATACGGTGGCAATGTCATCGTCAATACCAGCATAAAAAACACCATATTCATTGACGTACAAAGCCGTAATGTTTACGTCAACATGGGAATAAAGCACCTCGCCGTCTTGCCAAATGTATGCAGTGTTGTCGTGGCCTGAGACTCCTGCCCAATACAAACTTCCGTTGTATGCGGTGATTTCCGTGATGTCGCCCCCTTCGATTTGGAAAATGATGGAGTCGTTTTGCCATACTACGCCATCGATTGACTCAGCGCCATAGATGAAACCTGCTGCATAGAGGTTGTCACCATCAAAGCAGAGGTCGCTGACTTCCGACCAGGCCGCACATTGCCAAAGTATGGAGTCGTTTTTCCAGACACAGGCATATACGCCAGGTGTAACGATGGAACCACCTGTATAAATGTCGCCTGTAACATTGTCAACAGCCAAGGCGTAAAGGTTGCAAACGGTGTTGCTGTCAATGCTATATTCATAGAGAATCTCGCCGTTTTGCCAAACCTTGTTTTCGCCGACTGCTGTCCAACCGTTGTCATTGAGCATCATCCGCTCGATGAAAGTTGGGGTGTCGGTCATAAATAGAACCGAGTCGTTCAACCAAACATGACCCCGAAAGTTGGAATAATTATAGCCTGCGCTATAAATGGTGCTGTCGTTGGCCACTTTCATATCGGTTAGCATGACCATGGCTGTATCGGAGATGCTATAAATCAGCGTGTCATTTTTCCAGATTTTGCCGATATTGTTGCCATTGCCAGAGAAATAAACGTCTTGGGCTTGAGCCATTCCCAAGGCCATTAACAAAAAGGTGATAAATAATGACAGTTTTTTCATTGTGTAGCTGTTTTTTTCAATTGTAGTGTCCGCGCATAGAAAGAACCAATACCAGAATTATTTCATCATGGATTTCATAAATAATTCGGTCTTTCTTGTTAATCCTTCGAGACCAACAACCTGCGTAGTCTCCTGCGAGTATTTCTGGCTTTCCAGTTCCAGTCCGGGGATGAACCTCCATTTCGCGCAGCAGGGAAGAAATCTTTTTTTTCGCTGTGTCGCTACCATTGGCCTTCCACCATTCAAGATCCTTTAATGCGTTTGGAGTATAGGCTATTTCCATATATCCTCGGTTTTGATGACTTTGTAATTGCCATTCTTGAAATCTTCACGTCCCTGTCTGATTTTTTCGATCATCATAGAATTTGACGATTCACTTTTTTCATCAGAGATAGAACCTCCAAGAGCAACAAACAAATCAAGGACTTGCTTGAAAATAGGGTTACGTCCATCATATTTTATTGTAAGCGTTGCCATTTGTGATTGAAGTTTTGTTTTCGGTGCAAAAATAATAACTTTTTCTCGGAACTTATATACTTTTTGTTGAAAATACTGTATCTTTGCCGCCGATAAGCGGTGCCGCGAGGCTCAATAGGGAATCGGGTGCAAATCCCGAGCAGTTCCCGCTGCTGTAAGCTCTTCCCGCTGGTCACTATGCCACTGAAAACCTAGTCTTTCGGGAAGGCGGCCAGAACAAAGGAGTAAGTCAGAAGACCTGCCGCCTGTCGCTGAAACAAGGCTTTCGGGACAAGAGCTGGCTTTCCTTAATAGAATAAGGTGTACCCTCGTTTTCCCCAAGCATTGTAATGTAATGGATTGAATGTCAAACCTAAAATTATATTATTATGCGTAAAATCTTTACTTTAGCATTCCTTATGGGAATCTTCGGTCTATTTACGACCAATCTGTTTGCACAACAAGATGCTACTATCGATCCTGCCGACATCCAATACTGGATTGGCGAAGGTGAAAACGAGGTTGTGGTTGCACTCAGCTGGTGCAGCAACACTGAAACTGCTCTGGCTTGGGGCTATCGTTTCGATGGTGAAGCCACCGTTTTCCAAGCTCTTTCTGATATTGCAGCTGCCGATAGCCGCTTGACAGTGATCGGTTCTGCTCCCACCAACATCACCTATGTGGATGACGAATACGATTTGACCATGTGTCCTAATCCGAACGCCCAGTGGGGAGATCCCGATTATGATGTTCCCATGCATAGCGTGAATGGCTTGATGGGTCAGAACATGATGGCTGAAGAACCGATTCACAACGACGACTTTGTGAAGATTGGTGGTGTTGCTTGCAGCATCATGTCCGAAGACTGGACCACCATTTCGTGGACTACAGAGATTATTCCTGCCACCGACCCGAATGCAGTCGTTGACGCCACTATTTCAGCTGACGAGATCCTGTTCTGGATTGGCGAAGGCGAAAACGAGGTTGTGGTTGCCCTCAGCTGGTGCAGCCACACTGAAGCTGCTCTGGCATGGGGCTATCGTTTCGATGGTGAAGCCACTGTTTTCCAAGCTCTTACTGCTATTGCAGCTGCCGACAGCCGCTTGACGGTCATCGGTGACGCTCCCTCCAACATCACCTATGTGGATAATGAATACGACCTGACGATGTGCCCCAACCCGGATGCACAGTGGGGCGATCCTGATTATGATGTTCCCATGCATAGCGTGAATGGCTTGATGGGTATGAACATGATGGCTGAGGAACCGATTCACAACAACGACTTTGTGAAGATTGGTGGTTATGCCTGCGGTATCATGTCAGCCGACTGGACCACCATTGCTTGGGAACAACCCATTGAACCCGCTGTCAATAACACGGGCGTGAATGAGAATCAGTCAAACACATTGGTCGTTTATCCAAATCCTGCTATTAGTGAGGCATTCGTGTCTGTCGAAAACGCTGGAATGACCACTGTTTCTGTCTACGACATCCAAGGTCGACTGGTCAGCGAGCAAAGCGTTGACGCAAAGGCTGGCGAACAAGTCCGCATCAGCACCGAGATGCTGAATGCAGGTATGTATTTTGTCACCGTCAGCGATGACAGCGCTGTGCGTACTGCCAAACTCGTGGTGAAATGATAAAAAGGATTACCATCCTGTTGTTGGCTATGGTGCCGGTTGCGCTGTGGGCACAGTTTGCGCCCGCGCAAGATCAACCCGGCACCACAGCCATGCATGCCGACTCATCGGCATTCGTGGCTTGGGCTACTGGATGCACGGTAGAGCGTGGTCCGATGCGTATCGATAGACCAGAAAACGGCCTCGCATCGTATGGCGCCGATTCACTCGCCCTGGGTATGCCTGGTGGCACCTATGATGTGGTGAGTCTAGGTGACGGCGGCACAGCCACCTTGACCTTCGAATCGCCAATTTACAATGGGGAAGGCCCCGATTTTGCAGTGTTCGAGAATGGTTTCGCCAACGCTGTGAATCCTGATACATGGGCACTTGAGTTGGGCTTTGTGGAAGTCAGCTCCGATGGCGTGAATTTTTTCCGTTTTCCTGCTGTAACCTATGTCCAAACCGAAACGCAACTGGGTAATGCAGGCTCCATTGTTCCTGCACAACTCCATAATTTTGCCAGCAAATATGGTGCGTTTTATGGCACTCCGTTCGATCTGGACGAAGTGGAGGACAACGAGCTTTTGGACAAGAATCGTGTCACCCATGTCCGTATCGTTGACGTAGTGGGCAACATCGATCCTGACTATGCCACCAAAGACTCGGAAGGCCATATCGTCAACGACCCGTGGCCCACACCATTCGCTTCCAGCGGCTTCGACCTTGATGCCGTCGGCGTGATAAATGACTTGGCACATTCTGATGTGTCAGAAAATGAGGAAGAAGTAGTTTCCTTGTATCCCAATCCCGTCAAGGATAGACTGATGGTGAAAGCCGAAAACCTGCAATCCGTCGAGATTTATAATCTTGTGGGGCAGCAGGTTCTGGTTTCCATTTCAGATGTAGTTGACATGGGTCCCCTGAACCAAGGCATTTATTTCGTTCGCATCAACGCCGACGGAAAAACTGTTACGAAACGTGTTGTGAAACAATGAATAAACACAAACTGAAATGAAAAAGACGAAACTGTTTCTGTTGGCTCTGTTGGCGACGGCATTGTTCTCCTGCAAGCCCGACCCGACACCGACTCCCGTTGACCCTACTGATACTATAAAGCCTCATCCAGTCAATCTCAAAGGCGTTTTTGTCCTGAATGAAGGCAACTACCAGTTTTCCAATGCCTCGCTGTCATTCTATGACCCAGTGGCCGACACGGTGGCCAACAACTTGTTTTACAAGGCCAATGATGCTCCCATCGGTGATGTGGCTGAAAGCATGGCTTTGGTAGACGGCAAGTTGTATATCGTGGTCAATAACAGTAATCTTATATATAAGGTGGATGCCAACACCTTGAAGTGTGACCAGACCAAACCTTTCAAGCTTACTGATTTTTATTCGCCGCGCGAGATGTACTTTGTGGCTCCCAACAAAGCCTATGTCAGCGATTTGGTTGGCACGGGTCTTTGGATTGTCAACCCGCAGGACATGAGCCATTGTGGGTTCGTTGAGACGGGCAAGACCACCGAGAAATTGGTGCCTGTGGGCAAAGAGTTGTATGTCAGCAACTGGTCGACTTATTATGTCGATCCCAACTCGCATGATAGCTACAATACAGTTCAAGTCATCGACATGAACAACGACGTGAAGGTGGCTGAAATTGAGGTGGGGAAGGAGCCCAACAGTATGGCCGTCGACAAGAATGACCATGTTTGGGTGCTTTGCGAAGGCCGTTCGTGGGATGAGGACTATGGTGAGCAACCTTCTTTGTGGGAGATTGACACCCAGCTCAAGACCGCTGCGAAGCGTTATGAGTTCGATGGCACGGCTACGGTACTGAGAGCCAATCCTGCAGGTGACCAATTGTATCTCATCTTCAACAATGCGGTGCGCCGTTTCGACATCGGCTCGCTGAGTCTGTCTGAAACCTTCAATATCGCTGCCGAGGCCGGGGGCATGTTCTACAACATGGCCGTTGTGCCTGAGACGGGCGACATCTATGTGACCGATGCCAAGAACTACATGATGAACGGCACTGTCTATCGTTATTCCAGCGATGGTGTGTTGCTCAGCTCGTTCGAGGCGGGTGCCATTCCCAGTGCAATGTTGTTTAAATAATTGATATTCTTTCGGGGATTGCAAATCCCCAACTTCGTTCGGGCGGATTGCAAATCCGCCCGAACTCTTCAAAAAACAATTCAACAATTCAACAATCAACAATAAACAAATGACAAAAACCTGTCCCCGCTGCGGAAAAACCTTTGAATGCGTGCATTCCATCGACTGCTGGTGCGTCAAGGTGAAGCTCACCGATGCCACAAAAGCCTATCTGAAGGAACATTACAATGATTGCCTGTGCAAAGACTGTTTGGAGGAGATCAATGGAAAGTAAAGGTGATAGTTCATTCGGATTTGCAATCCGAATGATTCGAGGTGGGGATTTTAAATCCCCGTGTTCAAAGCGGTCGGATTACAAATCCTCCCGAACGCTTTTATGGAGTTTCATGCTTTTGTTTTTTGTTGCATGTGCTCCAAAAGAACAGGAGACTGATGTCAAGGAAACGACGCAAGGCGACAACCTTATGCGCTATGCCCGTAATGTCACGGTTTGCCAAAAGGATTACGGCTACTTGTTGGAGGTGATTTGCCCTTGGGATACCACCTTGTCGTTGGGCAAGTTTGCCTTGGTCAAGGACACGACAGCCGCGGTTGACAGGGATGTGGCAGGAGTGCTGCATGTGCCGGTGAAATCTGTGATTTCGTTTTCGGCCACGCAATGGGCTGTTTTCCTGCGTTTGGGTGAAATCGACCGTGTGAAAGGCATCCTTGAAGGCCGTTTTGTGACCGACAGCACCATGCGCTCTTTGTTAGCGAAGCAGAAGGTTTACGACATCGGTACGGAAGCCTCTGCCGATATTGAAAGGATGATACAACTGCAACCGGATGCTTTGCTGTATTCGCCCTATTTCGACGGCAACCAGGGTGGCTTGGATGTTACGGGAGCTGTGTTGTTTCCTTTTGCCGATTACATGGAGAACACGCCCTTGGGCCGTGCCGAATGGATTCGTGTTATCGGCATATTGGCAGGCTGCGAGGACAAGGCTGATGCTTGGTTCGACGACATCGAGCGACGTTACAACGCTCTATCGACGCTTTGTGCCGATGTGGAACACCGTCCCACGGTGTTTTCCGATCTGGCCTTCAATGGTCAATGGTATGTGGCTGGCGGGCGAAGCTATATCGCCAAGCTCTTCGCCGATGCTGGTGCCGACTATATTTGGAAGGACAATCCTTCTACGGCCAGCGTGCCCATGGATGCCGAGAGCATTTTGGCGAAGGCGCAACATGCAGATTTTTGGCGCGTCATCAACTCCAATCCTTTCCCGATGACCTACGAAGCGTTGGGCAAAGAGAATCCTGTGTATTCACTTTACGATGCTTACAAAAACCATCAAATCATTGTCTGTGACATCCTCTCGACAGGCTATTTCGAGCAATCGCAGTGCGAGCCAGATTTGCTCTTGGCCGACTTTATCCATTTCTTCCACCCCGAGCTATTGACAGGCGATTGGGAGGGATATCAGACGAAATACTACCACTTGATTGAGGAGTAAAATCGCTTTTTTTTTCTTTGTTTCTTTGTTTTTGTATTTTCATTCGAAAAAAAAGTACTAATTTTGCATTCCAAAACGTACTATAAAATAGAATAGCTATGTGTAAAAATGTACTGAAAATAATGATGGCGACGCTTTTCATGGCATTGTCGGCATCGTTTGTGAATGCCCAAATTCATGTGGGTGACATCCTTTGCGAAGGTGATCGTGTAGTCAGTCCTACCATTTTTAGTTCGGAAGACAATGGTGCAATAGCGGTTGTCTTTTACGTGGATGGCTCCGGACAACACGGTTGGGCAGTGGCATTGCATGACAGCGGCAACTTTGCTTGGGGTCCCAACTGCTATAACAGTCCATTGCGTGATTGTACACAACTCTCCAGTGCGACAGCGAATCTTGACGGATACAAAAACACAGGTGTCATTCTTGAAAATAGGTCAGACCATCCTGCGTTTAACGCCCTTGATTATGAAAACGGTTGGTATCTTCCCGCCGCTGGTCAGTTGAAGCGCCTCTACAGTAAAATTGACAAGGTGAACGAAAGCCTTTCGGCTGTGGGCGGTGATGAATTATTCCCATCAGATCCGAATTGGGAGTGCTGGTCATCCACCGAGTATAATGTTGCCAGTGCATGGTATATGAATGCTTCGGGTGTACTGCGTTCCAAGGATCAGACATACAATGGCACCAAGGATGCAAGACGCGTGGTTCGTGGCGTGATCAATTTCTAAGTTCTGAAGTTTAAGAAGACAAAGCCTGTTTCGTTTGCGAAACGGGCTTTTTTTGTGCTTAATCAGTGACCTTTCAACGGACAATCCGCTGAGCATGATGTACATTTACTGGAATTAGCCTTGCTTTTGCCATTGTCATTACAAGAACAATTGCCCTTGCCCATTTGCATGGCGCGAATGGCGACAATGACCATCAAAAGGACCACCAATAATACTATGACAGTGGGCAGGTTCATGCGATGACGGCGTTGGCGATGAGATAGGCGATCCAAGCGCAGGCCCAGGCGACGGCGCATTGGAACAGAATGATGAACAGCATCCACTTGGCACCTAGCTCGCGACGGATGGCAGCCATGGCAGCCACACAAGGCGTGTAGAGCAAGCAGAAGACCAACATCGAAATGCTGGTGACGGTGGTGAAGAGTGCTTCGGCATTCAAGACCTCAAGGGTAGCTACGACACTTTCCTTGGCCATGAATCCACTGATCAATGCTGTGACGACCTGCCAGTTGCCCAAACCTATGGGACGGAAGATGGGCGCAATCCAACCAGCTACACTGGCCAACATGCTACCTTCACCATTCTCCACCATATTGAAATGGAAGTCGAAGGTCTGAAGGAACCATATCACCAACGTGGCCAAGAAAATAACCGTAAAGGCGCGTTGCAGGAAGTCCTTGGTTTTGTCCCACAAAAGGTGCGCCACGTTCTTGAGACCAGGCAGTCGGTAGTTGGGCAACTCCATGACGAAGGGCGCCACATCACCTTTGTGTCCGAACCATTTGGTGAACAAAGCTGTGATGATGCCTACGATAATGCCCAACAGATAAAGGCAAATCAGCACCACGCCGCCGTGTCCCGGGAAGAAAGCTGCCGTGAAGAAGCCATAGATCGGAATCTTGGCCGAGCAGCTCATGAAAGGAGTCAGCAAGATGGTGCGCCAACGGTCGTGGGTGGAGTGGAGGGTGCGCGTCGACATCACGGCGGGCACGGTACAGCCAAAACCGATGAGCATAGGCACGATGCTATGGCCTGTGAGGCCAAGCTTTCTCAAAAAACTATCGCTGACGAAGGCCACACGTGCCATATAACCGCTGTCCTCCAACAGACTGAGGAAGAAGAACAGCAATATAATAATAGGTACGAAACTCAAAACACTGCCTACGCCACCAAAGATGCCATCCACAACTAGCGATTGCACGGCGGGACTGACGTTCCAGTTGGCCAAAGCCGTTCCGCATTGCTCAGCCAGCCATGAGATGCCTTGGTCGAGCCAATCCTGCAAAGGTGCTCCAAGAAGGTCGATGGAGAGATAGATAATGCCCACCATAACGAGGATGAAGATGGGTATGGCGGTCCATTTGCCCGTTAGGATGCGGTCGATGCGGCGACTGCGTTGGTATTCCTTGCTTTCCTTGGGTTTTACTACGGTCTTGTCGCACAATTTCTTGATGAAGGCGAAGCGCATCTCGGCCATGGCCGCAGCGCGGTCGAGGCCACGTTCCTCTTCCATCTGCACAATGAGGTGCTCCAAGGTCTCTTTCTCGTTTTGGGAGAGCTGCAAAGCCTCCATCACGATGGGGTCGCCTTCCACGAGCTTTGAAGCTGCAAACCTGACAGGGATGTCGGCGCGTTGGGCATGATCTTCGATGAGATGCATGATGCTGTGCAAGCAGCGGTGTACCGCTCCGCCATGGTCATCCTTGTCGCAGAAATCCTGACGTACTGGGGCTTCCTGGTATTTCGCGATGTGGATGGCATGGTCGACGAGTTCGGAAACGCCTTCGTTCTTGGCCGCAGATATGGGTACCACAGGCAGACCGAGGATTTGCTCCATCTCGTTGACGAGGATGCTACCCCCGTTGTTGCGCACTTCATCCATCATGTTGAGTGCCAATACCATAGGTACACCCAATTCCATGAGCTGCATGGTGAGGTAGAGATTGCGCTCGATGTTGTTGGCATCCACAATGTTGATGATGCCTTTGGGCTTCTCCTTCAGGATGAATTCACGCGAGACGATTTCTTCCGAAGTGTAAGGCGAAAGGGAATAGATGCCCGGCAGATCGGTGACGGAGGTGTCAGGATGCCCTTTGATGGTGCCGTCCTTGCGGTCGACAGTGACACCAGGGAAGTTGCCTACATGCTGATTGGCACCCGTCAACTGGTTGAAAAGGGTGGTTTTGCCGCAGTTTTGTTGTCCGGCGAGGGCGAAGGTCAGTTTGGTGCCTCTGGGTAGCGGTTTCTCGTGGGTCTTGTCGTGGTAGATGCCTTCCTCACCCAAGCCCGGGTGGGCGTTGTGGTCGGGGAGGGAGGTGATATACAAGCGGTCATTGCTGGTGTCTTTGTCTTTTTCTTCGGTTTGGGTTCCGTCGCAAGGCTCCACTCCAATGAGGGCGGCATCGGCTTTACGGAGCGTCAGGGCGTAGCCGTGCACCATGATTTCCATCGGGTCGCCTAAAGGCGCGTATTTCACGAGCTTGACAATGGCATCGGGAATGAGGCCCATGTCCAGGAAATGCTGACGGCGCTGTCCTTCTCCATTAACCTCCAAGATGCGTGCGGATTGTCCTATTTCTATTTTGTCGAGGGTTATCATCTAAGGATTCTGTTTGAAGTTGCAAAAATACGAAGACCTTGCATACGCTCCTATCCTTATTTATGATACTTTTTCTCGAAAACTATCCTCATTTTTGATGAGCGTAACCTTGTTTGTTGCGTTTTGCACCAAACTATGAGCCTTTTTGCAACCTTATTGCATCGCCGTGGGTATAATAACGAATGGTTACTTCCGGCTTTTTTCTCTCTTCCGTTTTGACTTCGCAAGTGAATGATACCTCTGAAACACCTTCATCCAAGACCGACACGCCTTCGGCGGTCACATCTCCAATTTTATTATAGTTTAAGTCGGTAATGCAGGCGTTGCCTTCGAAATCATAAATGAGATATTGGCCGGCTTTTATGGAGCAGGGGAAATAAAGCATTCCATTTGGGGTTCTGAATGCCAGATTGCTTATGCTGCCTTTGCCTTCTACGGTTATGCTGAGCGCAAATCGGCTTGAGTAAGGGGAGTTCCATTCCCAATGGTCGTCGGTGAGTTTGCAAAAATAACGACGTGAGTTGTGCTGGGGATAGAGGAGAAAAGCGTCTCCATCTTTTTTGATATGCCAATCACCGTATGGGTCTTTAAGTGCTTCTTTCATCTTGTCGCTGAAAGCATGGGCTAAGCGAAGGTCTTCCCAAGTCCGTATGGTATTGAGCATAATATTGGTAAGACCGTGTTTTCGCATGGTCTCTACGCTGAAGTCGAGACCGAAGCCGGCATCGAAGGCGGCGGCTTTGGAGAGGAACCATTCCAACTCCTCCATTGAGGTCGCTTGCCGATTCTTGTCGGCAAGATGGATTTGGAAGTTGCCTATCATCCACGGTATCTGGTTGTCGCGATAGAATTCCTGTTTCTCGGTCGAAGTTTCTACAATCTTGGTGCGCATTGACGCGTTCCAGAGTTGGTTTTCGTTGACACGACTCAAATAGTTCCGTGAGGTAGGAGTGAACAGGTCGGCTTGCAAAAGCTTGTCGGGATTGTATTTGTGCATCGTGTCGAGGAAATGACCGATGGCCGTTTCACCTTGCTCGTTGTAGGCATAGCTTTTTAAGTCGTTGAAAATAAGAACGTCATAATCGGTCTTGGCCAGTTTTTTTGCTTGGGACTGAGCCATTTGGTCTTGCAACTCTTGGTCGGGGAGCAGGGCGCGCTCAGGTGTGTCCCAGAGTTTGTAAACCGTTGCATCTTTCGAGTGGGCCGACCTCCTCGTACCAAAGGCACCACGCACACAGCCGTAGAACAGATGGATGTTGCCGACCTCCTCAGTACTGCGGTAAGTGACAAGCTCATCGTCGATTTGTAGGACATTGATAGTGGCAGGCGTGGCAAAGAGTTCGGAATGATATACGGCAAACTCGGTTTGGGTCTCATTGATGGGAAGTTGCAATTGTAATGCTCCTTGTTTCAAAAGATGTTTCGAAGGCTTGGGTGTAACGAGTTTGCTATCGGTCGGGATGCGATTGGCCAAAACCTGAAGGCCCAAGTCCAAACCGGCTTGTCGGCATTTTTCTTTCAGGAAAGCAGTGTCTTTCGGGTTGTCATTAGCTATCAGATAGGATTTTGTGCTTCTTGAAATGTTGGGAGGACATAAAGGGTCTTGCGCAAAGGTGACAACTGCGCTCAACAATAGGCAAACAATGAATAAAACCCTCTTCATCAGTCAATTCCTCTCAAGTCTTTGTAAAGTTGTACGGCGTAAAGGTCGGTCATGTTGGAGATGAAGTCGATGACAGATTGCAGCTTGGCATAGGTGTCGTCGGTCTCCACCTTGAATTGCTCGGGAATGAGCGAAAGGAGCTTTTTGTTGTATGGTGTACCAGGATTCAACACAGCATCAGTGAAATCCTCCAAAAGTGTGCCAATCACGTTGAAGCCTGTCAGCTCGATTTTAACTACTGAAGGGTGTCGGTAAATATGCTTCACAGATTTATCGCGGCACACCTCCAAGGCATTTTTTTCAAATTCAGGCAAGTGCGCAATCAGGCTCTTCTCGAATCGACCTTCCATGATGGCATCGTAGTGCTTCACAAAGATGTCGCTGGCACAATTGACGAGCTTATTAATTAAGGTGGCGCGCAGGAAGGCCATCCGCTCGTTGATGTCGGTCACGTCTTGATAGACTTCATCCTTGTGCTTGAACACTTCCTTGTCTTTGGGGTGCTCAGGGTTGAAGAACGAAAGGAAGCACCGCTCGATGGCCTCGGTGCTGACGATGCCGCGTTTGTGGGCGTCTTCCATGTCGAGGACGAGGTAACAGATGTCGTCGGCGGCCTCCATCATATAGGAAAGGGGATGGCGGGCATACACCAAATGCTCAGCATCTAAGCGTGGGATGCCGCATTCTTCGACAACCTCTTTGAAGGCCTCAATTTCTGAATAGAAGACGTTGTATTTCTTGCGGTTGCCTTTGTCGAAAGAAGGGTAGGGGTACTTCAATAAAGTGGCAAGGGTGGCCGAAGTCAGCGAGAAACCGCCGGCCCGCCGCCCTGTGAACTGATGGGTCAACTGGCGAAAGGCGTTGGCGTTGCCCTCGAAGGCGATGAGGTCGCTCCATTGCTCGGGTAGCACTTGGCTTTCCAACGTTTTGCCTTTACCATCCTTGAAGAAGCTGCTGATGGTGTCCTCTCCCGAATGACCGAAGGGCGGATTGCCGAGGTCGTGGGCCAAGCAAGCTGTGGCCACGATGGTCTCGATGTCGGACTGACGCTCTTTCAACTCAGGGTGTTTCTTGGCCAGTTTCTCCACTGTCCGGCAGGCAATGGAGCGTCCCACGCTAGCTACTTCCAAGCTGTGGGTCAAGCGGTTGTGGACCATCTGGGCACCTGGCAGCGGGAAGACTTGCGTCTTGTTTTCCAAGCGGCGGAAGGGACTGCTGAAAATGATGCGGTCGTAGTCGCGCTGGAAAGAGCTGCGAATGTCGGGGCTCTTGTGCGGCTGTGCGTAGCGTTTGTTGGAAAGAAGGTCGTTCCAGTTCATTGTCAAAATCGTTTAGATAGTGCAAAAATACAATTTTTTTTCGATGTTATACCCATAGATTCCCAAGGGAATGGAGTTGAGTTTTGTTTATAAATGCGGCGGCAGTGAGGTTGTACCTTTGGAAACACTTCAAGCCGCCGTTGGATCACTCTACGACAACACTCCATTCCCTTAGGGAATCTCGTTTCCAATTCAAAAAAAATCCCTACTTTTGCCGCCAATTCCAAAGTAACAAGCACCATGTGGGTAGTCTTATCTTTGATTTCAGCCGTCCTGCTCGGCTTTTACGACATCTTCAAGAAACAGACCGTCGTCAACAACGCCATCATACCCGTTTTGTTCTATAGCACGATGATCAGCGGACTCATGTTCTTGCCTTTCGTCCTGCTGTCGCAATTCAAGCCTTACATTTTCGACGGCGACTTCATGCAGAAGCTTTATATCGAGCCTCTAACGGCACGGCAGCATTTGCTCATCATGGGTAAGACAGCGCTTATTCTCTGTTCGTGGATGTTCAGCTATTCGGCGATGAAGCACTTGCCCATTACCGTAGTGGGTCCTGTCAACCAGCTGCGCCCTGCCATCACTGTTATCTTGATGTTTTGCGTTTTTCGTGAAAGCCTGACCTGGCTGCAGGGCACGGGTGTGGTTTTGGCCATCATTTCGTTCTACTTTATGAACCGATCGGGCAAGCTTGAAGGCATACAATTCAAGTCGAACAAATGGGTCTATATGCTGCTGGGCTCGGCTGTTCTCGTGGCTCTGAGTGGAGTCTATGACAAATTCCTGCTCAGCAAGGAGAGTATCTCACCCTCTACCATACAGGCATGGTACACCATTTATGACTTTCTCATGATGGCCGTGTTGTTCCTCATCATCTGGCTGCCGAAACGCAAAGAGCAACCCTTCGAATGGCGCTGGGGCATTGTGGCCATGGCGGTCTTTGTCACCGTGGCCGATGTCATCTATCTCACAGGCCTCAAACAAGATGCCGCTGTGGTGGTGCTTATCCCGCTCATCCTTTACGGTGTGCGCCTCGTCGTGTCGTTTGTCTATGGCGTCTTCGGCTTCAAGGAGCAGAACATCCGTAGCAAGATTATTCCTTTGCTGATGGTGTTGGCCGCTCTGGTGTGCTTGTGTGTTTGATATCTATTAATGTTTAATTATAATTAACTGGTATTCTGTGTTTTGCATCGTTTTTATATAGGTAAAGAAAATGCAAAATTAAATGAATAATATAATTGATTTTATTACTAATTTTGCACCGTTTTTTTTGTTGGCTTTAGCTGTTTTTTTTAATTTGTAACTATTTAAAATTGAGAAAAATGAATGCAAGGAATAACGGGTTGAATTTTAGATTGAGCATGCTTGTCTCGCTCTTATTTTCCTTTTTTGGTGCAAATGCCCAAAGCACCGATTTCACTGGCTATTGGTTTATTGCCAATGCCGATGGCTATTCTGTTGGCAATGTTAACAACTATTATTTGGTTCCCGCTAGGAATCCTCAAGTGGCTCATTATGCAGATGCCTACTTCAATGATCAATACTGTAGTAACAACGGTAGTGGCGATTACACTGGTGACCATTATGGTGACCCCGAGAAGCCTTTCCTGACCACCCATCGTAACGATACAGCTGCTGAGCCTGAAAATCTGATTTGGCATGTTGTATCAACAGGAGATGGTTATTATTACATCATTCATGCATTGTCTGGAAAATATGTGCTGTATGAGCCTCCCTATCAATCGGCGGTGAATAGAAAGTCAATGCACCTGCAAGATACTGACTCGCCTAGCGATGACAATAAGTTCGAAATCACGGGGAACTTGACAGGTAATATCAATATCCGGCCCTTCAGTCTCACTACAGGCAATCGTTATTGGAATCCTGCCACTAATAATTACAATCAATATTATGCTAATAGCGGTAATTATGTGCATGTTGGTATGATTGGCGTCTATAACAGTGCGACAGATACCAAATCCTGCTGGCGTTTCGAGGAAGATGTCTTGGAAATGCCTACGTTTACGGTAAATGAGGCCGACAAAGAAGTCACTATCAATAACGACCAATTAGGTGTCACCATATATTACACTTTGGATGGCTCCACGCCCGACAACACCAGTAGCAGTTTTGCTGCTCCTGGCGGAACCGTCAACATAGGACCGTATAGAAAGGTAGTCAAAGCTGTAGCCTATAGGGATGGTGTCTATACCAACGTGGCCACGATTGAGGTTGACTTTCGCGTGGCTCAGGAAATCAGTAGTTTAGATGAGATTGTCGACACCGATGGTTTTTATCAACTCATCGCTGACATTGACGATGCTTCGAGCCATACCACAATCAATAGTTTTACTGGAAGATTTGATGGACAGTTCCACACCATATCTGGCTTGACACAGCCTTTATTTGGTACTGTAAATAATGCTACGGTTTATAATATAGTGTTGAAAGACGTAAACATTGAAAATCACGAAGGTAACACCGGAGCCATTGCTTGCGAAATCAACGAAGGCACATGCATTTACAACTGCGGCATTCTCAGCGGTTCGGTGGGAGGCACAGGCGACACTGGCGGTATTGTGGGATTGCTCACCGCCACTACGGTTCAGACTATCCCAGATGGTTTCATGCCCACTCGCGTCATCAATTGCTACAGCTATGCCGACATTACCTCTGCAGGTGAGTATGCGGCAGGCATCGTTGGAAACAATTCGAGAGGCTCGACTTCACAAATCACTAACGGAAAGTACAATAATTTGAGAACAGTGGTGGTGAACTGCATGTTCTATGGTGATGTACTTGCTGGAACAAACAAAGCTCCCGTTTATGGCAACAAACGCTTGCAAAATAGCACCAACGGCATCAACAATTACAACTATTTCATGGTTTCCGCCACTCTTGATGACGAATTCACCAATATCAATCAGTACAATTGCTCATGGCCTGTCGAAGAGCGGTTCTTGACCCGTTTCGAGTATTTCCGTAATATCCTCAACAGTAACCGTCGTTTGTGCACATGGTGGATTACCCAAAAACAGTATGACGACCAGACCGACAACGACATTAATATCATGGCCAAGTGGGTGCTCGACCCGAGCATTGCGCCTTATCCCATTCTGAAGCCTTGGGGTAAGTATCCTTCAAACATCAATGTGGACCAAAACCAGGTGTGGGATGAGGCAAGCCAGACATGGAAGAGTCGTGACAACGCCTTGCCATTCCAAGGTAAGAAGTTGGGCACACTGTCGGTTACGGTTAAGGCTGGTTCCCACAATAGTAGTGCACAGGATGTGGTTTTGACGCTTCCTATTCTTGATATGGACACATTGCACCATGATTTCAGTTATGCTAAAGTGCAGTTACCTTATTACAATGAGCAATTTGGTAATGCTAATGCCACTACCCATGCCGAAAAATATGGTAACAACTATACAGATAAGGTGGTTACAGGATGGAAGATTAACTCAGTGACAGATGGCACACAAGGCACTTTTGTGGAGAATTGGGAGAGTGGTTACAATTTTGCAGACCGCTATTGCACTGACAAGGATCTTTACGCTGTTAGTGGTCGCGTGTTCGCGCAAGGTGGCTATTACTATGTCCCGGAAGGTGTTACGGCAATCACCATTGAAGCCTATTGGGGCAATGCCGTGTATTTGCACAATAAAGAACATTCCATCGACCGTGTCAATTTGGGCGATAACGACTTTACACCAGCAGGAAAGTTCCCTACGACATTTAACGGACAACCAGTGTATGCGGATATCAAGACCGCTATCAATAGTGGTATGGCTTTAGAGGGTTCGGGTGCTTCGGTGGTGACGGTTTACGACCAAGCCTTGGTGTTGGTTGGCAATGTGCAGCATAGGAATAGCGGAACGGTTGACATTCTTGGTTGGACAAATGGAAATGGAAACGAAGAATTCGCAACCCATAATAGGCCTTTCACCATCACTAGTGTCGACCTTGACTTTGACAACGAGCCTGACTATTGTTTTGAATGGCAGTTTTGCGTTAATACCACCCGTTTGAATCTTCATCCCATACGATTTGATTTCTTGCCGGTTCCCACCTTGGGTATGGCCATTCGAAAGGACGGTGCCTTACAGACCATTGGCACGTTTGTACCACGCGGCCATTTTGAGATCACGGAAACTGCATTTATGCATACCGGTCAGTTTGAGTATGACACACGTGACAACTATCGTAAGGAAGAGTCACCCGTGATTCTGAATGGTGGTGAGTTTGAACAAATCGTTTCTTCGAATAGTTGGAATAATACTTTAGGTCCCCTTAATCGTACTAAATACTTCATTTTGGGTGGCCACGTATGGATGAAAGAATTCACGCCAGGAAAACATGGTGACTTGAATGCAGCTACCCGACATTGCGCTGTCAGTGTTTTGGGTGGAGAATATGAACGCTTCTGCCTTTCAGGTGTCTTTCTTGTCAACAATCATGTACATAGCACCCCCGACAATCCTCATTGCTACACTAATGGTGGAAAGTTTGGCATCATGTCAGGTGCGGGCATGGAAGACATTTACGGCAATGTCACTTTCAAGGTCGACCATTCACTGATTGGTGAGTTTTATGGTGGCGGCCTCAATGCAGCAAGACCTGTCACGGGGAGTATTGACGTCACCATCAATAACAGCATTGTGGGTAAGTATTGTGGAGGTCCCTTTACAGGCGACATGCTAGAAGGTACCACGGTGACCACTGTGGCCAACAACACCATCTTCGGACAATTCTATGGCGGTGGCAACGGTGGTACCAACTTCAACCGCAACCGCCTATATAACAATGGTCAGGCGGCTCTTAGTTTCATTACGGAAGCCAATTGGAGAGGGGCTGGAAAATTCGATGAATTTACTCCTCTTAGTTATGTTAGTAGCAATGCAGGCTACCAAGCCCAGTTTGAGTTTGAATTAATTGACATGAGCTCCGGGTCGGCTAATAATGTTGTGATGCGAACCTACCGTCATGAGGCTCAGTTTACGGCCACTGAGGTAAGGGAGGTTAATTCTGCCTTGACTGATTGCACGGTATTACAGGACTTTTACGGAGGCGGTAACCTCGGTAAGGTGACGGGGAATGTGACTTCTACTTTACTTAACACCACCATTTGGGGTTCGGCCTATGGTGGAGGCAACTCAAGCGATGTGCCCTCGTTCCCCATTCACGACAAAGAGTCTGTTGTGTTCCCGTGGCGCGACTTGGCAAGCATCAACCATGCCGGCTCGTTGGATTACGTGAGAGACGATGGTGAAATCAGATACTACAAATGGATACATGACCTTCCTGACGGTGTCACCGCGAGTACTAATCATCCTGCTTTCCAATACGAAGGTGAATGGTATTGTTATACTGAGAAGGATATGACCAACCTTGGCAGTGTGGGTGGCAATACCATCCTCAATGTCAATGGTAACAGTAAAATCTATGGCGTGCGCGAAGAACTGGACGGTGGCAATGCTCAAACATTCTACGACGGTGCAGCCTTCGGTGGGGGCAACGAAAGCGCTGTGTTTGGTAACTCAACGGTCACTGTAGACGGTGATGACGATATATTGGTGAGTAATGTCTATGGTGGCGGTAACGTCGCTATTACTGGAGGCAGTTCCAACGTTGTGATATATAACGGCACCATAGGTGTGGCTACTGAAAATGATGTTCCTTATGTAGGTTCTGGTTATGTGTTTGGAGGCGGTAGAGGTTTGTTTGAAGACGAAAACGCGGGCAGTGTGGGTGTCAATTCCAGTGTCCTCATGGAAGGAGGTCACGTGCTTAGGTGTGTATATGGCGGTTCGGAGTATGGCAATGTGGGGGCGACAACAACCGAAAATGGGTTGAGTGTTCCTGTAGATGACACAGGCATCTCTACCGTCACCATCAATGGAGGCTCGGTAGGCATTGAGCGTTCGGTCGATTCGATTATTGCAGTCCAATATGGCAATGTTTTTGGTGGTGGCAAGGGTAACTTGGATTACTCCTTCAATATGAGGACTAATATTAACAAGGCTGTCGTCAACATTAATGGTGGTAGGATATACGGCAGCGTGTTTGGTGGTGGCGAGGAAGGCCATGTGCTTGGCGATGTACTCTTGAATGTCACCAATGGCCGTATTGGCACCTTCGGTTACACAGGATATGACGGCTGCGTTTTCGGAGGTGGTCTGGGCAGCAACACCATCGCCTTAACTGCGGGTAGCGTTGGCGGCAATATTGAAGTCAATGTCACAGGTGGTACAATGTTAGGCTCTGTGTATGGTGGTGGACGTTGTGGCTCTGTTGGTTTCTATTTTGCTCCTGTGGAGGATGAAGAACATTATGGCATCATGCAGGAAGGCGACGACCATGGCTTTATTACCGTCAATATCAGTGGCGGCGAAATCGGACATGGTTTGGCAGGCTCTGGTATTCCCGACCATATCGGCGGCAATGTGTATGGTGGTTGCAAGGGTATTGTTGAGGCACCTTCTCCCACTTCAATAGCGGAAAAGATGGCCTATGCAAAAGAGACTACCGTGAATATTTTTGAAGCGAATGGTCACGCTCCTTTCATTAGAGGTTCTGTATTCGGAGGCTCAGAGGACGGTCACATCCTCGACAACACCCATGTCAACATTATGGCTGGACAGGTGGGTGGCACTGAGCTTGATAATTTGACCGCTGACGGCAATTCACTCCATGGAAACGTGTATGGTGGAGGTCGCGGATGGGATCAATATTATGATGAAGAAGGTAAATTGCGTTACTGTCTAACCTCTGGTCATGTATACGGCAATGCTTACGTTACTATTTCAGGAGGTAAAATCTGTCGTAACGTGTATGGCGGTGGCAATATGTCGTCGGTGGGTCAGTATGAGATTTTGCTTGACGGTGAAGGGAACCCCATCTTGGATGAAAATGGCAATACGCAGTATGTTTTGGACGACAACGGCGATCCCATTCCCGTTGCTGGTACAGGCTTGGCGCAAATCGACATGATGGGAGGCGAAATCGGTAACCAGAACGATGAAGGAAGAATGCATGGAAATGTGTTTGGTTCTTCACGTGGTATGGCTGGTGCCGAATTCAAGGAATTGGGCTGCGTCCACAATACGGATGTGAAGATTGAAGGCGATGCTATCGTCAAGGGTAGCGTTTTTGGTGGAGGTGAGGACGGTCATGTGATCCAGAATACGAAAGTCACCATCAATGGTGGAACCATCGGCGTTACCGAAGGCGATCCGTTCAAGGGCAATGTCTATGGCGGTGGCCGTGGCATCGACCTTGACCCCAATGGAGAGACCAGCCCGACGGCAGGTCTTGTCAAAGGTCATACTAGAGTGTATGTCAATGGTGGCAGTATCATCAACAGCGTTTATGGTGGCGGCAATATGAGTTTGGTAGGAGAGGAGCGTGTGGTCAACGTGAATGGTGGTTTGGTGAAGGTGAATGTGTTTGGCGGTAGTAAAGCCCTGCCCGAAGGTCGTGTTCAGCTGGGCATGAAGACGGTAAACATGCGTGGCGGACATGTCATGGGCAATGTTTATGGCTGCAACAACAATGCTTTGGACGGAGATGTTGACCATCCCCAAGATTGGACCTCTTTTGTCAACATCAATGGTGGCGAGATTGACGGCAACGTTTTCGGTGCAGGCTATTCTTGCACCGTTAATGGCTCGGTTTGCGTCAATATTGGTAAAGACGCTATCCTCAATGCACCTAATAAGGAATACAATCTCTATTATAAGGATTGCGGTGGTGATGAACCTCAGTATAATCCCGAAGGTATTGAACCGGCAGCAACCAAATTGATTATCGGTAATTCCGTTTACGGAGGCTCCGACTTCTATGGCAATAATTCCAACTCCAACACTTGGACGGATTTCATTGTGTCGGGTTACAGCAACATCTATATTGACGGAACAGGATACGATACACAAAACCAAGGGTCGAATACTGAAATGACAATTTCAGGAGGCTTGTTTGGCAGTAGTACCCATTGCGAGTCGGGTGCCGAAGGTCGTCATATTCTGCTTAAGGCCTACGGCCATCGGGATGATGACGGCGCCAATACCGAACTTACCCATGCCACTCGAACGCTGAAAACTATTCAGCGTTGCGGCAATCTGGTGATTGACCATTCCAATGTCAATCTTAGCGGTATGAACGACATAAGTGGTAATGGAAAACGCCAATATGCCGTGCTTAAGGTTGACACTACCTTGTATATGGCCAATGCTAGTGGTTTTGTGTTGGGTTCGCCCAGCGTCCCTGCTTATATGGATTCTATCCGCAAGGTGCGTAGCGTGCATCTGAAACAATCCTCCTATTCTGTTTATGATGTGCCTTTCTATGGCATGCTTGACGATGATGCCTATGACTATTGGGAGTGGATTGGCATCAAAGGCGATTCAGAGGAAACGGCACACTTGTACTATACAGTTTCCAACACTTCGACGCCTTTGACTTACGCTCAAGAGAATGTCCTGGTCTTCAAGGGTGATTCAAGGCTTTGGGTAAGATATCACCGCAGAGAACAACAAGACGATGGCAGTTGGGTTGACTTGGGTCAATACTATGGCGAATTGGAAGGCTTCTTCCGTATGAGAAGTCCGTTCCAGCCATGGGGCACTGAGAGTTTCGCTTATGCACGTCCCAAGATTTCGGAAGGCAATACTGAGAATACAGCGGATGGTGGCTTCTTGAGTTACAATACGCCATACAATTTCTTTGTCGACTTGGGTGAATCGTTCACCAATACCCATCAGCATCCTTATACGAATGTGTTGCAATTCTTCAAAGGTGACCGTATTGATTATCGTGAATGGGTGATTCGTGAGTTCAGAGGTCGCCGCTGGTATGTTGACGGCACAAGAGGCTGGGGAAGAGACGATATGTCGAAGACTGACGGTTGGGGACTTTATCCTGACATGCCTAAAAAGACGGTCTCGGGAGCTGTGACCTATGATCAAAGTACGCAGACAGGTAATTTTGGAGGTATCTGTTCTGAGATTTTCACGGATGGAAGTCTTATTGACTACAATTATGATTACCAAAACGATATCATCTATGTGGTGGGTGCCTTGTCGGCAGAAGACGAAAGTGCTTTGATTCAAGGTGGAACGATTGAAGTGGAAGGTGAGACGCAGACCTATCCGTTGAAGCTCTATCGCTATCCTGGTGGACATCCCTTGAATTGGTCACGCCAACATAGTAATGAACCCTATTATGATCTTGGCGATGGAACGCTCAATCTCACTTCGACCAATGAAGGTCTGACCTATCCGAATAGTGAGGGTCCAGGAGCCAACTATGGTGCTATGCTTGTGGTTCAAGATGATGAAACGATAGCTTTGGATAACGTGCAGATGGACGGTTTGTATGGTCATGTCCAAGGAGACGATACCTATTTCTTGATACCAGGAACCTACTATCCTGACCCCGAATTGGAACCTTATCCAGAGGCTGATCCAGCGATTGACCCTTCTACACTTGGTGTGCCGGTCTTTAACCAAAACGAAGTGTCGGAACCATTGATTGTGACTCACTCGAATTCGGAATTGACTTTGAACGGTTCAGCGATGAACGGCACAGGTGTCACCAGGTTTGGAACCATCTTGGAGCGTGGCTATAACAATACGAATGCTGATGTGTGGTACACCAATGCCGATTATAATGACGATGGTGAAGTCACGCATCATGGCGGTGGTATCTATGTGAATCCTACGGCTACAGTAAATGTTGAGAATGTGGTGACTATTGTCGGCAACAAGCAAAACCTGCAAATTGGGACTGATGCTGCCGAAGCCATCGAGAGCAATGTCTATTTGCCCACATTCGACAAACACCTTAATATAATAGGAGAGATGCCTCTTGACGAGGCAACGAGCATAGGCGTTACCAGCCCTATAAGGAATATTGCTCCTCATTTTGTCCACAACACCTTCTCGCCAGTGGCAGTGGCCATGACTCAGGCACAAGCTGAATCTGCATGGAACCGTAATAATTTCCATGATGATTTGGAATGGTTCTTCTCGAATGAGAGCTTCGCTTTACCCAAGTACACATATTATTCCACATCCATTTCGGACTATGCCTATCCATTGACGGACCAAAGTCAGCACATCAACCATTTTGATCCGACCAAGACCTTGTTCTTTGGCTGGACTTGGAACAACGTTGTGAGAAGCACTCCTCAAGATTTTGCCTTGGATGCCATCGATTCGCCTTACGATTTGGCATGGCTTATAAGTTTGGTGAATGGTAGTAATCGTCAGACGCCTTCAAACGATTTTTCAAATACGACGATAAAGCAGACTGATGATATTGACCTGCAGATGTATGTTTGGGTGCCTGTTGGCGCACAAAAGACGGGCTCGTCAAGCTTTGCCGGAACCTATGACGGACAAGGACATTTGATTGAGAATTTGGATATCGCTTATATTGGCGAGGGCGACCGCAGGTATGAACGCGCTAATTATGGCCTGTTTGGTAGTGTGAATGGCGGTGCCGTCGACCGTACATTTGTTGTCAGTGGTTACATCTGCCCAGTGGGCTCTGCCAACATTGGTGGTTTGGTGGGTGCTATGGAGGGTGCCTCAGCCATGATTTCGAATAGTGAGGCTTCGGTTGACATCTACAGTCCTGACAAAGAGAATTCCGAGAATGCCACAGGAGGTTTGGTGGGTAATATGTTGGATGGCGAAATCCATTCTTCTATGGCCATGCCTATCATCCATGCCAATCTCTATTATTCTATCGGTGGCTTGGTGGGTCGTTCCATCGGCGGCGGACAAGGCGAAAGCGCCAGGAAACCAAAAATCAACAACTCGTTTGCTAATGTCAGATTTGATGTGGCGAACAATGCCTCGGTTACGGTGGGTGGCTTGATAGGCATCAATTATGGTGCAGAAATGGAGAACTGTTATTTGCACATGCAGAACAATAATGCAGGACTAAACAACTCCAACTTTGCCTTGTTGGCTGGTCTTAACAACGGTGGTAAAATCAGATATTCCTATGCTTACGAAGGGTATGAATATCCCTTTACGAGGGTGATGGGAAGCGGAGCCGACCCCAATGTGACGGATTGCTACAAGTATAGTCCAGTCATGGATGCAGACAACTTGGGTTACATGTATTTCGACAACGTGGTGACGATAGGAGAGGATAAGGTTCCGATGTTCAGACTGTTGAACAAGTGGGCCGGAAACCATAACGGCGGCGAGGTTCTCTATTCGACATGGTACCGCCCTGCCATCGCTGAAATCAATGGTGACCTCCCCGTGTTGCTCTTGAACAACGAGGACGATGGCAAGTTGGGTATGGGCGATTTCCGCAGCATGGCCACTTACAAAGGCGGTTATCCCCAGTTGGGCGCCTTCCCCGAAAATGATGAACAAAACCCATACGTTGTGCTGCAATATGGAGGCCCCGTACGTGATGGCTCTGACGATGAACTTAATGCCATGGTCGAGAGGATGGGCAAATTTACTGATGCACAGCAAGAAACCATCAAGGATTACCTGTATGTGTATGGTGACATTACCCAAGAAGTGACGTCGGCTTTGGCAGCTAGTAAGATTGGCAAGGTGAGCATTCATGAGGACGCTGCGATTCAGCATCCTGGTACTTTGTCAGAATTTGAAAACACCTACGTGGGTGTCACTTTCGACAACTCATACTGCCAAGCCTATTCCACGCCAGGCATCAACGAAGGCCTATACGGCGAAGGTCCGTTCCTGCTGCCACGCGACTGGCACATGTTCTCTTCGCCGTTGCAAGAGGCTCCTTTGGGATTCGACTATAAGGGCCATAATATAGATACCTATAGTAATTCAGACCATAGCGATGCAGATCATTACAACAACCCATGGGAAAGCATGGAACAAGAGTTTACTTGGCTCAATGGCAATCAGACTGGCAATATTCGCTATTGGATGAAAGGCTGGGAAAACAGCTTGAGCCAACAAGGTCACGAGACGGAGGAAACTGGTAACAATTGGGTAGACGGTTACTTCCCGAGCCGAGTCTCGAGCGTGGGCAGCAACGTGACGGGCTTCGAGTTCGGTCAAGGCTGGATAGACGAGACAAACTCGAACCTACATTCTGACGAGATAGGTTGCTTCCCCTACGGCATGGATTTCTACACTTGGACCGAGCCGTTGTACCACTGGATCAACTTCAAACGAAATGGTCCGAACCACTGGCACAGCGATGTGAACCCGTTGACAGACCATCACGACCATCTCGACTACAAGCCCGTCGAAAATGATGACAGGTTCCAAGCCAATGTGAATGAGGAGATACTAATTCCCGGAAGGGGCTACATGATGGCCATTAGCGACACGACGTTCATGCAGAGCCATGGTAAGTTGAATAATGACAACCAAGGCATCTATCTCACGAAGCGAGGTGCCAATCTGAAAGGGTGGAATTTGGTGGGCAATCCCTACCATGCCTACCTCGATTTCAATGCAGTGGCCATGAAGAATGGAAATGTGTTGAGCAAGCAGAATGGCAATGCATTCTACGTAATCTATGATGCTGATAGATATGAGACTGACGCTTACGTTTACTACCCGATGACGGGTTCGGAAGGAGGTGCATACGCGGGTCAGTTCCTGCATCCTCATCAAGGCTTCTATGTATTGGCTGGGGATGAAGGTGCTCTCCAGTTTACGGAAGACATGACCGTTGCTCGAAAATCACTCAATCCGGATGATGGAGATTTTGATGGACACTTCCGAGGTTGGAAACCGAAATATCCTTTGGTGAATCTCTATTTAAGCAGCGAGAATGGTTGTAATGATGTGACGGTGGTCGAGTTTGAGCGTCCCGATTGGGGTGGAGCCCGCAAGATAAAGGAATTGCGCATGGGCAATGGCTTGTTCTATGCCCAGCACAACGACACTCACTATGCAGCTCTCTTCGCCAAGAAGGGTACTGACCGTGTGCCGCTGTGGTTTGAACCCATGGAGGATGATGTTTTCACAATTAAGTGGGAGACCGCCAATGGTGTCTTCCATAGCATGTATCTTGTCGATAACATGACGGGAATACGATATGATATGACAGAGAATGACAGTTACTCATTCCAAGGTCATGTGGATGATTATCCTTCGCGTTTCTACATTACCTTCGATGTGACTGATGTGGAAGAGTATGAGGAAGACGTCAAGCCCAACTTCGCCTTCTTCGATGGCTCCCAATGGATGGTGACAGGCAATGGTGAACTTGAGTTCATTGACCTGCAAGGCCGGGTGCTGAGCCGAATGAGAGTGAGCGGTGGACAAAGCAGGGTGAACTTGCCTGATGTGGCCAGCGGCATGTATCTGTTCCGCTTGACCAATGGACAAGAAACAAAGATTCAGAAAATTATAGTAAATAGGAGGTAACAAGATGGAAAGGGGAAAACTGATGAAAGTCTTGAGAAACATAATGTTGCTGTTGTTGCTGTCGTTGACGATGGCTGCAAATGCACAGATTTTCATTGATGATGACGAGTTTGAGGGCACGTTGCGTAATGGAAAGTCTAGTTCGATTCTGCTTGTGCCGATACAAGGTCAGCAAACCGACCAGTATGTGCCTCTCGGAGAAGAGATACTATTGTTGGGGTGTCTTGGCGGTGCCTATCTGCTGAAGAAACGCATTAGAAAGAAATGATGCTGTTATAGAGATGTGGCGTGCTGCATCTCTACACAAACCCTAAATTGCATTGAAAAATCAACTAGTTTTCTTTAAAAATAAGGAACCTATGTTGATTTTTTCTATATTTGCCCCTCAAATTGGAAATGAATTATCTTGGATATGGAAATAAAAAGAGTCTTCGACCTTCTTGACAACTATGTCGAGAAGTACCCCCACCAACAAGAAGCCCTTGCCGGAAAAAAGAATGGTCAATGGGTGAAATACAGTTCTACATCATATAAAGAACATGCCGATACGCTGAGTTATGCCCTTATCGAGTTGGGCATCGAAAAAGGCGACAAGGTGGCAATGATTTTGACCAATCGTCCCGAATGGAACATGCTCGACATGGCCATCAGCCAAGTGGGTGCCATCACGGTTCCTGTGTATCCTACCATCAGCGAAGAGGACTACCGCTACATCCTTCACGACTGCGATGCCAAGATGGTCATCATCGACGGCCTTAGTGTGATGAACAAGGTGACCAATATTCTGCCGGATGCGCCCAACGTTAAGTTGGTCTATACCATGGTTGACCGCGAGAAATATCCTTATTTCGACCAGCTGCTTCAGCTTGGTAAGGAACATCCTCATGCTGAGGAGTTGGCTGCCCGCAAGGCAGCAGTCGACGAGATGGAGTGTGCCACCATCATCTATACTTCGGGCACCACGGGTACGCCCAAAGGCGTGATGCTCTCGCACCACAACTTGATGAACCAGTTCCCGAACTTCCACTACACGATCAGCGACACATCGAACAAGGCCTTCAGCTTCCTGCCCGTGTGTCATGCCTACGAGCGCGCGCTGAATTATTGCTACCAATATCGCGGCATGTCGATTTACTATGCCGAGAGTTTGGGTACCATTGCCAGCGATATGCGCGAGGTGCATCCCACGATGATGTGCGCCGTGCCGCGCGTCTTGGAACGCTTCTACGATGCCATCCTGCAGTCGGGCAAAAAGCAGAAGGGCATCAAGAAACGCATCTTCTTCTGGGCTGTGCGCCTTGGCGAGCGTTACAAGATTGACGCAGTCAGCCGCCATTGGTTCTATGATTGGAAGTTGGGTATAGCCGACAAGTTAGTATACGCCAAAATCAGGCAGGGCATTGGTGCCGACAATTTCGACATCATCGTGTCGGGTGCGGCTGCCATCTCGCAGAAGATCGCAGGCTTCTTCTCGGCCATCAAGATGCCCGTGTTTGAAGGCTATGGTTTGACTGAAACTTCGCCTGTTATTGCCGTCAGCAACCGCAACCCGCATGGACGCGAGGTAGGGTATGTGGGTCAACCACTGCCCGGCACCGAGGTGAAGATTGCCGACAATGGTGAGATTTGCTGCCGGGGTCACAACGTGATGATGGGCTACTATAAACAGCCTGAACTCACCAAGGAAGTCATCGATGAGGAAGGTTGGTTCCACACGGGCGATATGGGTGAGTTTGACCAATACAACCGCCTGAAGATAACAGGTCGTATCAAGAGCCTCTTCAAGACTTCCGGCGGCAAATACATCAACCCTGACATGATTGAAGCCAAGTTCTCCGCCTCCAAGCTGATCGAACAGATTTTGGTGGTGGGTGAGAACCAGAAGTTCGCCGGTGCCCTTATCATCCCGAGCTTTACCGACCTGAAGGCTTGGTGCGCCGAGGAGAACATCCCTTACACGACCAACGAGGAAATGATTCAAAAGCCCGAGGTGCTGAAGCGTTACGCTGCCGAAATCAACGAGCTGAACAAGGGCTTGGGCGAGACCGAAAAGGTCAAGAAGCAGGTGCTGCTTGCCGATGAATGGAGCATCAACAATGGCATGCTCACCCCGACGCTCAAGGCCAAGCGTAAGGTCATCACGGCGAAATATAAGGACGTCATCGAGAAGATGTTCGCATGAGGACTATGGCCCATGGCTTATGACAATGGCCGCCTCAACCTAGTGTTGGAGCGGCCATTGTTATAATCATAAGAAGCTTTGCACGCATGTCATTCCCTTGGGAATCTATGTGTGCAAAGCTTCTTCGGTTTATTCAAGATAAGTATACCCATACAATCCCGACCGATAATTAGACAAGAACTCCTTGCCCTCTTCGACCGAGATTTTGCCTTCCTTGACGCACTTGGTGACCCAGGTCTCCACCGTGCGGACGAGTTTCTTCGGGCTGTACTGCACATATTCCAACACATCGGCAACGGTCTCGCCATCGATGACTTGGTCGATGTAGTAGCCCTTTTCGTCTACGGAGATGTGCACTGCGTTGGTGTCGCCAAACAGGTTGTGGAGGTCGCCCAAGATTTCCTGATAGGCACCCACGAGGAACACACCAATATAATAGTGTTCCTTCTCGCAAAAGGAGTGCAGCGGGATGGTGTGCTGCGTCGACTTGGCCACAAAGTTGGTGATTTTGCCGTCACTGTCGCAAGTGATGTCCTGCAAGGTAGCGAGGTGGGTCGGGTTCTCATCAAGCCTTTGGATGGGGATGATGGGGAAGAGCTGGTCAATGGCCCAGAGGTCGGGTAGGGATTGGAACAGCGAGAAGTTGCAGAAATACTTGTCGGCCAAGAGCTTCGGCAGTGAAGTAAAGTCTTCGGGCACACGCTTCAGGCTGTTGGCGATGTGGTTCACTTCGCGGGCAATGCTCCAAAACAGGCGTTCAATCTTGGCACGCGACTTGAGGTCGAGCAGGCCGAGGCTGAACAGGTTGAGGGCTTCCTCACGGATTTCTTGGGCATCGTGCCAGATTTCCAAGGAAGAGCTCTTGGTCAGCTCGTCCCATGAATCATAAAGTTCCTTGATGAGCTCGTGGTCGTTTTCCTCAGGCTCTTCATCGTCGTCCCATTCGGGCAGCGAAGTCTTCTCCAACACCTCGAAGATAAGCACAGAGTGATGTGCTGTCAGCGCGCGCCCCGATTCACAGATGACGTTGGGGTGGGGGAGTTCGTTCTTGTCACAGGCATCCACAATGGTGTAGATGGCATTGTTGGCGTATTCCTGGATGCTGTAGTTGACCGAGCTGGCGCTGCTGGAGCTGGTGCCGTCGTAGTCGACGCCAAGGCCGCCACCCATGTCGACATATTCGATATGGTAGCCCATCTTGTAAAGTTGCACATAGAATTGTGCCGCCTCACGCAAGGCCACATTGATTTTCTTGATCTTGCTGACCTGGCTGCCGATGTGATAGTGCACCAATTTCAGGCAGTCCTTCATGTCGTGTTCTTCAAGGAAGTCGAGGGCTTCGAGGAGTTCGGAAGAGGTGAGACCAAACTTGCTGCCGTCGCCGCCCGATTCCTCCCATTTGCCTGCGCCGGAGCTGGCCAACTTGATGCGCACACCGAGGTTCGGTGTGACTTTCAGTCGACGGGCAATCTTGGCCGTAATCTTCAGTTCGTTGAGTTTTTCGATGACGATGATTATTTTACGCCCCATTTTTTGGGCCAGCAAGGCGAGTTCGATGAATTCTTCGTCCTTGTAGCCATTGCATATAATGAGCGAGTCCGAATCGGTGCCAAGGGCGATGATGGCGTGGAGCTCGGGCTTGGAGCCGGCTTCCAGACCAATGTTGCACTTCTTGCCGTGGCTGACGATCTCTTCGACCACGGGGCGCATTTGGTTCACCTTGATGGGCATCACCACGAAGTTTTGGCCGTGGAACTCGTATTCCTTGGCCGCCTCCTTGAAGCAGGAGTCAATCTTGTTGATGCGGTCGTCGAGGATGTCAGGGAAACGTAGCAGCATGGGAGCTGAAACGTCCCTAAGTGATAGCTCGTCAACCAGTTCTGGTAGGTCGACCGAAGCACAGCCTTCCTTGGGTGTCACGACCATGTGGCCTTTTTCGTTGATGGAAAAATAACTTCCGCCCCAACCTTTCACGTTGTAAAGGTCTTCGGAGTCTTCAATGCGCCATTTTCTCATTTCGCTTTGTATTATTGGTTTTGGGCTGCAAAACTATTAAAAAAAGCGATTGTTGATGCGTTATTTGTGTATTATGACTAATTTTGCACAAAATAATATGGGAAAGACAAACATAAGCCTTTACCCTCATGGCGGAGGAATATCCGCCATCCCTCAAGCGCGAAGACGAGTCTTTCACGTTTGGGGATTGCGGGTCACCTCATTCCACGATGTGGAACCGCAATGAGGGATTTAGGTGGAAGAATTGTCATTCCCTATAATTTAATCATAAGCGAATGAGATTGATCATCGATGCCGGCTCTACCAAAATGGGATGGATTCTCATGGATGGCCATGAGGTCAAAGCACATTTTGTGACCAAGGGCTTCAACCCGAATTATTCTCCCATACAAGACCTTGTAGAGACATGCCGCGTAGCGTCTCTACCCAACGGCAACATTCATTCCATTCATTATTACGGCACGGGTTGTGGCAACGAACAGAATTGCCAAACCATCAAAGAAGTGTTCCAAAACCAATTTCCTGATGCCGACATCCATGTCACTCATGACTTGATGGCAGCTTGTCATGCCGTCTTAGGTCATGAAAGAGGCGTCGCTTGTATCCTTGGAACGGGTTCGAATTCTTGTTTTTACGATGGTGAAAGCATCATCGAAAAAGCTGTTTCCTTAGGCTATCTTGTCGGCGACGAAGGCAGTGGCATGCACATCGGCAGGGAAGTGGTGAGGGCCTATTTCTATGGTTTCATGCCTGAAGATTTGCGGATAAAATTCGATGCGGAATATCATTTGGTATTGAAGGATTTCATTCAACGGTTGTATCGTGAGGGACAACCTTCAAAGTATTTGGCCTCCTTTGCCAGATTTGCTGGAGAAAACCAGTCACATCCTTTCATCAAAGGTTTGGTGAAAGGATGTTTCAAAGCCTTCATTGAGGCCTTTGTTCTCCGATATGAAGCTTGTAAATCATTGAAGATTAGTTTCATTGGATCGGTTGCTTTCCATTTCCAAGACATCCTGAAAGAAAGCCTTGCCGATTATGGTCTTGCCTCGGGCGAAATCATGCAAGCGCCTGCTGAAGGGCTGATAAAGTATTATCAAAGTCTTCCGGCATAATCCAGCTATAGCTGTTATCTTTTCTCAACCAGGTCATCTGCCGTTTGGCATACTGCCGCGTGTGGATCTTGATTTGTTCCACGGCTTCTTCAAGGGTGCATTGCCCGTGGAAATAGGCGAAGAGTTCCTTGTAGCCGACCGTGTTCAAAGCATTCAAATGCCGTTTGGGATACAAGGCTTTGGCTTCTTCCAAAAGGCCTTGCTCCATCATCATGTCGACACGCTTGTCGATGCGCTCTATGAGGGCTTGGCGGTCCCAAAGCAGAGCGTATTTCTTTATCTCGAAGTCGCGCTGGATGGTATTGCCGCTGCGGAAGGAGGAGAAAGGCTGTCCCGTCTGGTAACAGACTTCCAAAGCTCGTTGCAGGCGGCGAGGGTTCTGTTGGTCGACAGTGGCATAATATTCAGGGTCAAGGCGCAGCACTTCGTCTTGCAAGACTTTCAAGCCGCCTTCGTCCAACAGTTTTTGCGCCTTTTCCCTGATTTCGGGATCCACGTCAGGCATGACGTCGATGCCGTTGCAAACCGCATCGATGAAGAGACCGGAGCCACCCGTCATGACGACGGTATCATGGGCCTTGAAGAGCTCATTCAAAAGTTGTAATACATCACGCTCATAGTCGGCGACATCGTATTTGTCCTCGATGCTGATGTGGTGCACGAAGTAATGTTTGACTTGAATCAGTTCTTCCTCGGTGGGTGCAGCTGTTCCGATGCTCATTTCCTTGTAAAACTGTCGGCTGTCGGCGGAGAGGTTGACGGTGTTCAAGGCTTTGGCCAATTCGATGGCGAAAGCGGTCTTGCCCGAGGCAGTGGGGCCAGCGATGACGACTAAGGTTTTCTTATTAGTAGGGTACGGGCCCTTCGACAGGCTCAGGAACCCTTCGCTTTTCATAAGGCCAAGGTCCCTGAGCTCGTCGAAGGGCCGATTTATATGGTTTATGCCATTATCCATTTCACATTTTATTCGGCACCGGCCCATTATTGGCCACCACAATCGGCTCTTGGATTTCCTTCACCACGCTGAGACCGAGTTTCTGGCCTTCTTCTTTCATAAAGGCATACGCCTCGCTAAAGTTGTTCCCAATCACTCCGTCCAAGATGGCCTCGCGGATGGCATTCTTGATGACGCCGACCTCGCGCCCCTCGGGAATACCGAAGGTCTCCATGATGGCGATGCCGTCGATGGGCGGCTGCCAGTTGCGCAGGTGGTCCTTGGCTTCGATTTCCTTCAGCTTCTCCTGAACGATTTCAAAGTTGTGATGGTATTTCTTGATTTTCTCTTCGTTCTTCGAAGTGATGTCAGCATGGCAGAGTAGCATCAAGTCGTCGATGTCATCACCAGCGTCAAAAAGCAACCTTCTAACGGCACTGTCGGTGACGATATCCTCAGCCAAGACGATGGGGCGGAGGTGGAGCAACACGAGTTTCTCCACATATTTCATCTTCTCGTTCAAGGGCAACTTCATGGCGGCGAAAATCTTCGGCACCATCTTGGAGCCTTTGAACTCATGGCCATGGAAGGTCCAGCCCGTGCCGTCCTCCCAACGTTTGGTCTGGGGCTTGGCGATGTCGTGCAACAAAGCAGCCCAGCGCAGCCAGAGGTCATTGCTTTTCTCGGCCACTTGGTCAAGAACTTGAAGGGTGTGCAGGAAGTTGTCCTTGTGGCCTCTGCCTTGTACGATTTCCACGCCTTTCAGTTGTGAGAGTTGTGGAAAGATAAGTTTCAGCAATCCGCTCTCGTCCAACAACTTGAATCCAATGGATGGCTTCGGCGAGAGGATGATTTTGTTCAACTCTTCCGTGACGCGCTCCATCGAGACGATTTTGATGCGCTCGGCATTGCGCTTGATGGCCTCGAACGAATCGGGTTCGATGTAGAACTTGAGTTGTGATGCAAAACGCACGGCGCGCATCATGCGCAAGGGGTCGTCGGAATAGGTGATGTCGGGGTCTAAAGGAGTTCGCAACAGGAGCTCTTCCATATCCTCCATGCCTCCGTAAAGGTCGATGAGCGTGCCGAAGTCCTCGGGGTTGAGGCTGAGTGCCATGGCGTTGATGGTGAAGTCGCGGCGGCTGATGTCGTCTTCCAACGTGCCATTTTCCACCACGGGCTTGCGGCTGTTGCGGTCGTAGGACTCTTTCCTCGCGCCCACAAACTCCACTTCCATGCCGTCGAAACGAATCATGGCCGTGCCAAAGGCGCCGTAGTATTTGGCTTCCTTGTGGCCGGGCAGGAGGGAGGCGACCTTCTTTGCGAGGGTGATGCCGCTGCCTACGGTGACCACGTCGATGTCGTTCGACGGGCGGCGCAACAGGATGTCGCGCACATAGCCGCCGATGACATAGCTCTTGTAGCCCAACTCCGCACTGGCGTAGGCAATCACCTTGAAGGTCTTGCTGCTGATATGTTTCTTGAAGTCGTAGTTCATCAGACTTTGGCTTCTTCAAGGACTTTCTTCTCGTTCGGGATGACGTTGACGATGGTCTCTTCGCCTTTTTCGTCAAGGTCGATGCTGATAGTGTCGCCGATATGGAGGTTGGCGGAGATGATGGCCTCGGCCAAGACATCTTCCACATACTTTTGGACGGCACGTTTCAACGGACGGGCGCCATATTGTTCGTCCCAGCCCTTCTCGGCGAGGAAGTCCATAGCTTTCTCGGTGATTTCGATCTTGTAGCCCATCTCTTCGACTCGCTTCACCACCTGACGAATTTCGATGCCGATAATCTTCTGGATGTCGTTCTTGTCCAAGGCATTGAACATCACCACATCGTCGACACGGTTGAGGAACTCGGGCGCGAAGGTGCGCTTCAAGGCGTTGTCGATGACGCTCTGCGAGTACTCGTTCTTCGCGTTGAGTTTGGCCTGTGTGCCAAAACCGACACCTTGTCCGAAGTCCTTCAGCTGGCGCGAGCCGATGTTGGAGGTCATGATGATGATGGTGTTCTTGAAGTCGACCTTGCGGCCTAAGCTATCGGTCAGCTGGCCGTCGTCGAGGACTTGGAGCAGCAGGTTGAACACATCGGGGTGTGCCTTCTCGATTTCATCCAAAAGCACGATGGAGTAGGGCTTGCGGCGTACCTTCTCGGTGAGTTGTCCACCTTCTTCGTAGCCCACATATCCTGGAGGCGCTCCCACGAGGCGCGACACGGCGAACTTCTCCATGTATTCGCTCATGTCGATGCGGATGAGGGCGTCTTCGCTGTCGAAGAGGAACTTGGCCAGCACCTTGGCGAGGTAGGTCTTACCCACACCTGTAGGGCCAAGGAAGATGAACGAGCCGATGGGTTTGTTCGGGTCTTTCAGCCCGGCGCGGTTGCGACGGATGGCACGGGTCACCTTCTTGATGGCCTCATCCTGACCGATGACAGTACCTGCCAACTCGGTCTCCATGTGCATCAAGCGGTCGCCTTCGTTCTTGGCGATGCGTTGCACGGGCACACCGGTCATCATGGCGACGACTTCGGCGACGTTCTGCTCTGTCACGGGTTGGCGATGTGCCACGGCGTTGTCTTCCCATGCTTTCTTGACGTCCTCAAGTTTGGCCATAATCTTCACCTCTTCGTTGCGGTACATGCCCGCCTCTTCGAACTTCTGCTCGGCGATGGCGGCTTTCTTGTCCTTGCGCACGGCTTCGAGACGTTGTTCTAGCTCGGTGATTTCGCTCGGCACGTCAATATTCTTTATGTGGACACGCGCGCCTGCTTCGTCCAAGGCATCGATGGCCTTGTCGGGAAGGTGACGGTCGCTGAGGTAACGGTCTGTAAGCTTCACGCAGGCTTCGATGGCCTCAGGTGTATAGGTGACCAGGTGATGGTCTTCGTATCTCGGTTTGATATTGTTCAGGATCTCGATAGTCTCGGCGGGCGTGGTGGGCTCGACGAGGATCTTCTGGAAGCGGCGCTCCAAGGCACCGTCTTTCTCGATGTACTGGCGGTATTCGTCCAAGGTGGTGGAACCGATGCACTGCAACTCGCCACGTGCCAAGGCAGGTTTAAACATGTTGCTGGCATCGAGCGAGCCATTGGCGTTGCCTGCGCCAACGAGAGTGTGGATTTCATCGACAAAAAGGATGATGTCGCGGTTGTTCTCCAACTCGTTGAGTATGGCCTTGATACGTTCCTCGAACTGGCCGCGGTACTTGGTGCCAGCCACGATGGAGCCGATGTCGAGCATGACCACTCGCTTATTGAATAAGGTGCGCGGCACACGGTGTTGCACGATGCGTATAGCCAAGCCTTCGGCAATGGCCGACTTGCCCACGCCAGGTTCGCCAATCAAAATGGGGTTGTTTTTCTTGCGGCGGCTGAGGATTTGGGCAATGCGTTCCAACTCGCGTTCACGGCCCACGATGGGATCGAGGCGGTTTTCCTCGGCGGCTTTGGTGAGGTCACGGCCGAAGTTGTCCAGCACGGGCGTCTTGCTCTTGATGTTGCTGGTTTTCTTGGGCTTTTCCTGTTGCGGACGGATGTCGTTCATCAGGTCGTCTTCCTCGTCGTCCTCCTCATCAAAAATGCTAGATGCATAGCCTTGTTGTTCTTCGGGTGCCGATTCCTGTGGGTCGGCGTTTTCAGCAGTAAAGCGCAGCAGCTCCTGCTTGAAGTTGTCGTAGTTGATGCCTTCAAACTCGAGGTTTTGCGAGATGATGTTGTTCTTCTCGTGCAGGATGGCCAGCATGAGGTGCTCGGAGCGTACAATCTCCGAATGGAACTCCTTGGCGATGATATAAGTGAACTTCAACACGCGCTCCGCTTGTTTGGTCAAGGGCAATGCCAAAACCGGGTTTGGGTTGCTGTTGGCGGTACGCACCGAGGCTTCCAGTTTCTTTGAAAAAACTTCGATGTTCAGGTTGAGGTTCTCCAAAATACGGATTGCAGCGCTGCCGCCTTCCTTCAACATGCCCAGAAAAAGGTGCTCCAACCCGACGTATGCGTTCCCTAAGCGCTGTGCTTCTTGATGACTAAGTGACAAAATGGCACGAACGCGGGGAGAGAATTTTGCATCCATATAATTACAATTCGTTTATTTTCAATACTTTAATAAAATACCCAACTTTTCACTTGTCTGATTCGTTCAGAGTGCAAAGGTACAAACAAAAACCGCGCCGCGCCACTGCCAAAGTCAGATTCTTTAAAAATGAACAAAAACCGCCTTATTTCAACGCTTAACGGTTTTTTTATCATGAAAAACGAAAGCTACACCAAATTTTGTCATCATAAACTATTGAACAATCATAAAGTTATAAAAGCAATTGTAAAAAAATGCAGTTTTCAGACTAAATAAACGAACCAATAGTCTCTATAAGTCAAAATCGATTAAACAAAATTTGTTGAATTAAAAATACTGAGAAAATGAAAACTATTCGATTACAATCAAAAAGGGTCATGATTGCCCTTTCCATTCTTCTGCTGAATGCAGTGGTGATGACTAAAGCGTATGCCTCGTATGACTTTGAGGCAGTTTGTCCCTCTGGACAAACCTTGTATTACAACATTATTGATGCCACCAGCCACCATGTGGCATTGACTTATCCTGGTAATCCCGATCTTGGCCCTTGGGGATGGGAGTATTGGAGCGGTTACCTTCAACCATCCGGAAATATCATATTGCCAGAATTTGTTCATCACAATGGTGTCGACTACGCCGTTACCGAAATTGGAGATCATGCTTTTTGGCAGTGCTATGGTCTGACTGGTAGTTTGACTATCCCCAATTCTGTGACCGCAGTTGGCGAAAACGCATTCTGTCAATGCGGCTTCACGGGCAGCCTGACTATTCCAAATTCTGTGACTACAATAGGCGAAGGAGCTTTTTATTATTGCTGTGGCTTCACGGGTAGCCTGACTATTCCCAATTCCGTGACTACAATAGGCGAAGGAACTTTTTATAATTGCAGCGGCTTCACGGGCAGCCTGACTATCCCCAATTCGGTAACCAACATAGGAAATTCAGCATTTGCCTTTTGTTACAATTTCACCGGTGCATTGGTGATTCCCGATTCGGTGACCTCAATAGGTGATGAGGCTTTTTTTGCTTGTAGTGGCTTCACTTCGCTATCCATCGGCAATTCCGTGACTTCAATAGGGATTTATGCCTTTGCTTCATGTTATCAGTTATCTGGTAACTTGTTGATTCCCAACTCTGTGGTTACGATAGGAGAAGGCGCTTTCGGATCTTGCGAGGGATTCACCGCGAACCTGGTTATTGGCAATTCCGTAACGACAATAGGTGACTATGCTTTTTCCTGGTGCGGTTTTACTGGAAACCTGATCCTTCCCAACTCTTTGATTACGATAGGAGAAGGTGCTTTTGAAAGTTGTGCTGGATTCACTGGATATTTGACTATTCCCGACTCGGTTGTTACAATAGGTGGTGGTGCTTTTGATTGGTGTGAGGGTCTTACGGGATTAACTATCGGCAACTCAGTGGCAACTATCGGTAGTGGAGCTTTCTCAGGCTGTTGGGGTCTGACTTCCATCATCATCCCGAATTCCGTAACCTTGCTTGAAGGTAATGTTTTTTCGTTTTGCGATGGCATCGAGCAAATCACGGTTGAATCAGGGAATCCGGTTTACGACTCCAGAAACAACTGCAACGCCATCATTGAGACGACAACCAACACTTTGGTTACCGGTTGCATAAACACGGTTGTCCCCAATACCGTGACCACTATCGGTGCAGGTGCATTTTGCGGATGTGGCTTGACTTCTGTCAATCTTCCTGTTTCCGTGACAACAATAGAAGACTATGCTTATAGTACTTGTTATAATTTAACCTCTATTGATATCCCAAACCATGTTGTTTCTTTTGGAAAGGGTGTTTTTCAGGGGTGCAACAGTCTTGAGCAAATTACAGTAGAAGCGGGCAATCCAGTTTACGATTCAAGGGACAACAGCAACGCCATCATCGAAACCAACACCAACATTTTGATACAAGGATGCCAGAACACCGTGATTCCAAATTCGGTGACAAAGATTGGTGATTATGCTTTCCGTGGTTTTTTAGGCCTTACATCCATTGAAATGCCTGATTCTGTGTTGGAAATTGGCGATTGGGCTTTTACTAGTTCTGGTTTATCGGGGAAACTGACAATCGGGAATTCAGTGACAAGGATTGGTGATATGTCGTTTTATAATTGTTATGACCTGACCTCCATAGAAATCGGGAATTCAGTGACAAGAATTGGGAAGCAAGCCTTCATGGACTGCTATAATCTTTCAGGGGATTTGATCATACCTAATTCCGTAATTGTCATAGATAATTTTGCTTTTTTTTATCAAGGCAATGATGGTTTCGACGGCACATTGGTTTTAGGGAGTGCGTTGGATTCTATAGGAAGCCGTGCCTTTGCTGGATGCCATTTCAATACTGTGGTTTCTATGAATGAGACACCACCAACGATTGCCTATGGCGACCTTGATATGTATACTTATCCAGATCTCATTGTCTGCTGTGGCAGCAAAGAGGCATACGAAGCCTCGGTCTGGGCCAACTGCGTGAATTCCATTGAAGAAGATTGTGGTCCTCACAATGTCAATATAGACGAGGACAATATGAGTGGAGGAATTGTAAGTGCTTCTGTCAGTTCAGCATACTTAGCGGAAGAAGTGCAACTTACCGTAACTCCCGATGAGGGCATGATGTTGACTTCGCTTATTGTCAGTAATGTAAACGACCCATCACAAACTGTAACAGTCTATCCCATCGGCAACGGTAGTTCAGCCTATGGCTTTGCCATGCCGCCATTCGATGTGTTAGTCAAGGCGATGTTTGTTGTTAACAACGCGGTTGGTGAAGGAAACAACATCGCAGTTTCGGCCTATCCCAATCCGACCAACGGTCAAGTGAAAATTGAAGCTGAGGGTTTTAAGTATATTAGTATAAGCAATACACTTGGCCAAGTCATTTACGAAGGCAAAGTCGAAGATGATGTATTTGAATACGACTTCAGCGGACAAAAGGCTGGGATTTACCTCGTCAGGATAGAAACTGAACATGGTGTTGTCGTGAAGAAGATCTCCGTTACGAGATGAACCTTGTGGAGACGTAATGATAGCTCCTCTACAACACCACAAAGCCGATAGTAATGTCGACTTTGTGGTGCTTTTTTGTTTTTATGGGAAACCTTCATGTGAGTTTTTCCCATGGTTTTGTCAAACCTATCCAAAAAATCCCTATCTTTGCACCCCTATTTATAAAAGAGAAAATTAGAACCCTAAAATGGACGATAACAATATCAACAATCCTGAAAATCAGGGAGAAATGCCTGAAGAACTCTCAGGAGAAAAAATAATCAAAGTCAATCTTGAGAACCAGATGAAGTCGGCTTACATCGACTATTCGATGTCCGTCATCATCTCACGTGCCTTGCCCGATGTGCGCGACGGCCTCAAACCCGTGCATCGTCGCGTGCTTTATGGCATGAAAGAACTGGGTGTCACCTCACGCAGTGGCTACAAGAAGTCAGCCCGTATCGTTGGTGAGGTGCTCGGTAAGTACCACCCGCACGGCGACTCGTCGGTCTATGACGCTATGGTGCGTATGGCACAATCGTGGTCATTGCGCTATCCTTTGGTGGATGGCCAAGGTAATTTCGGTTCGGTCGATGGCGACAGCCCCGCCGCCATGCGTTACACTGAGGCACGCCTCCAGAAGATTGCAGAAGAGATGCTCGACGACCTCGACAAGGACACCGTCGACTTCCAGAACAACTTTGACGACTCGTTGCAGGAGCCTACCGTGCTTCCTACGCAGATTCCTACCTTGTTGGTCAACGGCACCAATGGTATCGCCGTGGGTATGGCCACCAATATGGCTCCCCATAACCTCAGTGAATGCGTCGACGGCATCATCGCCTATATCGACAACCGTGAAATCACCACACAGGAACTGATGCAATATATCAAGGCCCCCGATTTCCCGACTGCAGGCGTTATCTATGGTTACGAAGGTGTGCGCGAGGCGTTTGAGACGGGTAGGGGACGCATCGTCCTCCGCGGCGAGACCCACTTTGAGGAACACAACGGCCATGAGCGCATCATTGCCACCTCTATACCTTATCAGGTCAACAAGGCCGAAATGATCAAGAAGACCGCCGACCTCGTCAACGAGAAGAAGCTTGAAGGCCTGGCCGACATCCGCGATGAGTCAGACAGAAAAGGTATCCGCGTGGTGTATGAACTGAAACGCGATGCCAACCCTGACGTGGTGCTGAACAAACTGTTTATGATGACTCCGTTGCAGAGCTCGTTCAATGTGAACAACGTGGCTTTGGTCAACGGCCGTCCTTATACTTTGAACCTCAAGCAGCTGATTGAGCATTTTGTGGCCCACCGTCACGAAATCATCCTGCGTCGCATGCGCTTCGAGCTGAAGAAAGCCGAAGACCGCGCCCATATCTTGGAAGGTTTGGCCCGCGCTATCGACATTGTGGACGAAATCATTGCCACCATTCGTGCCTGTAAAGGCGGTACACCTGAAGCCAAACAGGCCATCATGGATAAGTTCGGCTTCGACGACCCCCAAGCCAGCGCCATCGTGGCTTACCGCCTCGGTCAGTTGGCTGGTCTCGAAATCAAGAAGATTTTGGACGAGTTGGATGAAATCCACGAACGCATCAAGCATTTCCACGAAATTCTACAAAATGAGGAATTGCAGTTCCAGATCATCAAGGACGAACTGACCGTCATCAAAGAAAAATATGGCGATGCTCGCCGCACGAGTATTGTGCCCGCCGCTGGTGAGTTCCGCATGGAAGACATCATCGCCGACGATGCCGTGGTCATCACAATCTCGCACCTTGGTTACATCAAGCGCACCCCGCTGACCGAATACCGCGTGCAGAGCCGTGGCGGCAAGGGCTCGAAAGGCTCCGCCACCCGCGACACTGACTTCATTGAACATATCTTCACCGCTACCAACCACAACCATCTGCTCTTCTTCACCGAGCAAGGTAAGTGCTACAAACTCAGGGCTTTCGAGATTCCTGAAGAAGGCAAGAACAGCAAGGGCCGCGCCATCCAAAACCTGTTGCCGCTCGACAAGGACAACAAGGTGATGGCTTACCTCAACGTGAAGAGCATGAGCGATGAGGACTACCTTGAAAACAACTACATCATCCTCTGCACCAAGAAGGGTATCATCAAGAAGACCAACTTGGCCGCCTATAAGAACATCCGCCAAAATGGCATCATCGCCGTCAACATTCGCGAGGATGACCAACTGCTGGAGGCTTGCCTCACCAGTGGCAACGACGAGGTGCTGATGGCTGTGCGTTCAGGCAAGGCCGTCCGCTTCAACGAGCAGACCGTCCGCCCGATGGGTCGTACCGCTACGGGTGTGAAAGCCATCACATTAGGTTCGCCCGAAGACGAAGTCATCGGCATGGTGTGCATCAACGACCCGCAACAGACCGTTCTGGTCGTTTCTGAAAAGGGCTTCGGCAAACGTTCCGACATCGAGGACTACCGCATCACCAACCGTGGCGCGAAGGGCGTGAAGACCTTGAACATCACCGACAAGACCGGCGACCTCATCGCCATCAAGGGTGTGACCGATGATGAAGACCTGATGATTATCAACAAGTCGGGCATCGTCATCCGTATGGCTGTCAGTAAGCTGCGTGTGATGGGTCGTGCCACTCAAGGCGTGAAGCTCATCGACCTTCGCGGCACCGATGAGATTGCAGCTGTCACCAAGGTGGAGCATGAGGATGAACCCGAAGAGACCGAGGCCCCTGAGCCTGTCGAAGGACCGACCCCTGATGGAACCGAGGCCCCTGAGCCTGTCGAAGGGCCGACCGAAAATAATGACTCTGTCGAAGGAGTCGAAGGGCTGAATGAAACTGAAGAAGAGAATAACTAATGAGAATAGCCTCCCATAGATTCCCGCTTACGCACATGCCTACGTAGGAATGACATGGGAGGCAATTCAAACCACTTTGGAACAATAATTGCTATAGAAAAGAATAACCATAACGAAATTGTCAAACTTTAAATAATTGAGAAAATGAAAAAAGTAATGATTTTGCTGGTCATCGCCCTCACTGCCAACGTGATGATGGCCCAAAAGAAAGACAGAACCGATGCATTCATGTACAACAAGAATGGCCAATACGAAAAGGCCATGGCTTCTATTGACAAATGCGTCAATCATGAACAATTCCTTGGCATGAAGCCCAACGACCAATCCCAGGCTTGGTTGTATCGTGCCGCCATCTACCAGAATGTTATCCAATCGGGTGATGAAGCCCTGATGGCTAAGGCTCCCAATGCTTTGGAAGTCGTCTACGAATCGCTGATGAACTGCATGAAGAACCCTGATTTCCTTGAGGACAACAAAATGGAAATCTATCAGCGTGTAGGTTCAGTCATGACCACCTATTATACTAAAGGTGCCGATGACTACAATGCTGGTAAGTTTGCCGAGGCCGCTCCCATGTTCAAGAAGGCTTACGACATCGCCAAGTCGCTTGGTAGTGCTGATGCCAACGAGATGTTGAATTTGGCCGCCACTTCCGCTTTGAGAGCTGAAGACTACAACACGGCTCTGGGTTATTTCACCGAGGTGAAGAATAATGGAACGGAAACTGCCGATCTTTACCGTCACCTTGCCGCTTGCTACAACGGTCTGGGCAATGCCGAACAAGCCATGGCCATGATCAATGCTGGTTTGGAAAAGGATCCCAGCGACGCCAACCTGATTCTTGAAAAGGTGAACGCCTATCTGAAGGAAGGCAAGGGCGCTGAAGCTGTGCAAGACCTTACCAAACTTCTTGAGCTCGACCCCAATAACGCTCAGCTGCTCTTCGTGCTTGGCACCATCTACGGTGATGAGTCCAATGAAGGTCTTTATGACACCGACAAGGCTCGTCAGTACTACGAGCAAGCCCTCAGCATCAAGCCCGACTACTACGATGCCACCTACAACATCGGCGTGCTTTACACCACGATGGCCAACAAGTACATCGAACAGGCCAACGAAATCACCGGTTTCTCGAAGAAGGAACAGGATCAGTACAACAGCCTGATTGAGCAAGGCAACGAACTGCTTCGTACGGGTCTGCCGTATCTGAAGCAAGCCTACGATGCCCAGCCTTCAGATGATGTGAAGAACGTGTTGCGTTCCATCTATGTGAAGTTGAACATGATGGAAGAAGTCAAGGCCTTGGAAAACAAATAAGCTTGATTTTACCCATGGATTTACGGAGCCTCGAGGAAACTCGGGGCTTTTTTTGTGCAATTTTGTGTGATTTTCTTTGAAATTTGACTCCGTCGAATCTTTGATTTCATAAAATCACTATATTTGCAAGATAATTTTCTCGCAAAAACTAACTCATATTCCATATCATTATGTTCGAGATTATACACAAAGAAACCTTCGCGGCCGAGACCTACCTCATGGACGTCTATGCACCGCGTATTGCCCATTCGGCTCTTCCGGGTCAGTTCCTTATCGTCAAGATGGAAGATCACTCGGAACGTATCCCGTTGACCATCAGCGACTACCATCGCGTCAGGGGAACGGTGACCATCGTGTTCAAGGCTATCGGTGAGTCCACCAAAAAGATGGCTGAATACAAGGAAGGCGACCGCTTCGCTGACATCGTAGGCCCCTTGGGCAAGCCCTCAGAGTTTGCCACGATGACGGCTGAGGAACTGCGTAAACGCTCGTTCGTCTTCATCGGCGGTGGTGTGGGTATTGCACCAATCTATCCTCAGGTGAAGTGGTTGAACGACCATGGTGCCACAGCCGACTGTATCATTGGTGCCCGTACCAAGGACCTGCTCATCTTCGAAAAGGAATTGGCTGAAGTCAGTAACTTGTATGTCACTTCCGACGACGGCTCCACGGGTCGCAAGGGCTTGGTGACCGACGTGCTGCGCCAACTCGTTGCCAGTGGCAAGCAGTATGACGAGGCTGTCGCTATTGGTCCTATGATCATGATGAAGTTTGCCACCAAGACCTGCGAGGAGTTGGGCATCCGTTGCACGGTGTCACTCAACTCGATTATGGTCGACGGCACGGGTATGTGCGGTGCTTGCCGTGTGAGTATCGCTGGCAAGACCAAGTTCACCTGCATCGATGGTCCCGAGTTCCTGGGTCGTGACGTCGACTTCGACGAAGCCATGAAGCGTCAGGCCATGTATAATAATGTGGTGACGCGCAAGCAACTCCAAGCCGAGGAGAAGGCGGAAGGCCATAAGTGCCATATCGGAGGCATCTCGGAAGAGACCTTCGACAAGAAAAAACGTGTGCCTGTTCCGGAACAGAAGCCCGAGATTCGCGCTCACAATTTCGACGAGGTGTGCTTGGGTTATTCAGCCGACATGGCCATCATGGAGGCCCAGCGTTGCCTGCACTGCAAGAGCCCGCAGTGTGTGGAGCATTGTCCTGTCAATGTTGATATCCCTGACTTCATCGCCCGTGTTGCCCAAGGCGACTTTGAGGGCGCTGCCGGTGTCATCAGCTGCGACTCGGCTCTTCCTGCCGTCTGCGGTCGTGTGTGCCCGCAGGAGACCCAGTGCGAAGGTGCCTGCGTGATGGGAAAGAAATTCGAGCCTATCGCCATCGGCAAGCTGGAGCGCTTCGTCGGCGACTATGCTATCGAGCACGACCTGCATTTCAGCAGCCAGAGCATCCCGAACGGTCACAAGGTGGCCATCATCGGTAGCGGTCCTTCAGGTTTGACTTGCGCCAAGGATTTGTTGTCGATGGGTTACGATGTCACCATCTTCGAGGCTTTGCATGAGTTGGGTGGCGTGTTGATGTATGGTATCCCGTCGTTCCGTCTGCCAAAGGAAACTGTTGTAAAGAAAGAAGTGGAAAGCGTGCGTAAGTTGGGTGCCAAGTTCGAAAAGGACGTGGTTGTCGGTCGCACTATCACCATCGATGAGTTGATGAAACGCGAAGGCTTTGAGGCTGTCTTCGTCGGCTCGGGCGCTGGCTTCCCGATGATGATGAATGTGCCTGGCGAGAACCTCTGCGGTGTGGTCTCTGCCAACGAATTTCTGACCCGTAACAACCTGCTTTTCGCCTATAAGGAAGGCTATCAGACCCCGAATTTTGTGGGTAAGAAAGTTGCAGTGGTCGGTGGTGGCAATGTTGCCATGGACGCTGCGCGTACAGCCTTGCGTCTTGGCTCAGAGGTGCATATCGTCTACCGTCGTTCCGAGGCCGAGTTGCCTGCGAGAGTGGAGGAGGTGCACCATGCCAAGGAAGAAGGCGTCATCTTTGACTTGTTGACGGCTCCCGTTGAGGTGCTGGGCGATGAAAACGGCTGGGTGAAAGGCTTCAAGTGCGTGAAATGCGAACTGGGTGAGCCAGATGCCTCTGGCCGCCGTAGCCCTGTCCCAATCAAAGACTCGGAGTTCGTCCTCGATGTCGATATGATCATTATGGCCCTCGGTACCTCGCCGAACCCGTTGATTGGCAGCACGACACGTAATCTCGAATTGAACAAGAAGGGTTGCATCGTGGCTGACGAAGTGGGTACCACATCACGTCCCGGCATCTTTGCCGGTGGCGATGCGGTGAGTGGTGCCGCCACGGTCATCCTCGCCATGGGCGCCGGCAAGAAAGCCGCGAAAGCCATTGACGAGTACATTAAGAGCCTGCATTAATTAGACTATGGCACATGGCTAATGGCCTATGGCTTGCCTTCACATGAGGGCAGCCATAGGCCATTGTCATAAGCCATAGTCACTAAAACTATTCCTTAATCTCCACATAAAACACCGTCGGGTCGTCGTCTTCGCAGAACGACTCGTCCGTATAGTATTGCCCGGGCTTGTTGTCGTCCTGGAAGAGGATGAGTGTGACCTTCTTGAAGGGGATAGGCTGTCCGTTTTTGCTGTAACGCTCGATGTCGGCTTCGGTGAGGCCTTCCATACGCATCATCTTGAGCATCATGGCGAGGTCGAGGTTGACGTTGAGCAGTTCCTGTTTCCACTCAATGCTAATGACTGCCGTGGTGTAGAGCTTAAAGTTTTTGACTTCGATTTTTTTCATAGGATTTTCTTTGGCTACTGGCTATTGACTACCGGCAATTGGCAGCTTTATGACAAGTAGAAAACATATCCTTTTTTGTGTGGCTGCCAAAGGCCAAAAGCCAGAAGCCAGAGGCGATTGACGACGCGAAATTCCGAAAAAAAAACGAATTCTGAAATATTTGCATGAAAATTGCGTCCATTTGCCGTGAATTTTATAATTTTGTCCAATCATTAAAAAGAAAAGAGAAATGCGTAAAACTTTGATTATCATTGCAATGGCTTTGTTTGCCATGCCTATGTTCGCGCAAACCATTGAAAGCGTGGATGTTTCTAAAGCCCAAAACGGAATGTTTACGACCAATGCCGGTGAATGCACCATCGAGGGTAATGTCGTGAATGGAAAGAAAGAAGGTACTTGGATTGAGTATTTCAACAACAACACCTATTTGCCCAAGAAGATTGTGAATTACCAAAACGGTAAGAAAAACGGCGTTTATATTGAGATCGACAAGACGGGTTCGATTTCGAAAAAGGCTGAGTATAAGAACGATATGCTCGAAGGACAATGCAGCGAGTGGTTCCGTGGCGGTCGCCTCTCGAAGATGAACACTTATAAAAACGGTGTCCTGGACGGCAAGCAGGTGCTTTGCTATGAGAAGGGTGGCAACCTTGAGGTGGCACAATACAAGGATGGCTTCCGCAATGGCCTGACGACTTGGTTCTATGAGAACGGTGTCAAGAAGATGACCATAGAGTATAAGGACGGCCAGTTCAACGGTCTCCAGCAGTCGTTCTATGAGGACGGTTCTCTCAAGAAGGAAGCCTCTTACAAGAATGGTAAACTGCAAGGTAAGGAGAAGACCTACGCCCAAAAGGAAAAACCTCAGGTTGATAAAGAGAAGGAACTCAAGAAGCAACAAGAGGTGAAGAAGGAGTTGGAGATCAGAAACAAGGAGAAAGAGTTGAATAAGAAGGTGGATAAGGAAGTCAAGAAGGGCATTAAATTGGATGCTAAAAAGGATGTGAAGAAGAATTGAACCGTCATCTTAGAATAATTGGTTTTTTATTGTTATCGTTGGGCATGACGCTTTCGCAGCTTCATGCCCAAGATACTATTATGCTGAAATCAGTCGAGGTGATTGGCGACAAAGAATCGGTGGAGACTTTGAAGCCTTTGGTGGCGCGCAAGCTCGACACACTCGTGCTGCAATCCAAAAGCACTTCGAGCCTCTCTGATTTGTTGATTCAGCATAGCCCCGTCTTCATCAAGACCTACGGGCCTGGCGGCACTTCCACGGCTTCGTTTCGTGGAACGACGGCCAGCCACACCTTGGTGCTATGGAACGGCTTCCAGCTCAATGCGCCCAGCCTCGGGCAGGTCGACTTCAGCACTATTCCCGTGTTTTTGGCCGATGACGTCAGCCTCAACTGGGGTAGCGGCACCTCCAACAATAGTGGCGGCTTGGGCGGCGCGGTCAACATCGACAATACGCACCACTTCGGCGATGGGCTTTTGCTTGACTTGAAGCAGACCTACGGCAGTTTCAACACCCTTGGCAGCTTCGTCACGGTGGGCCACTATGGCAAAAAGTTTTCGTTCCGTTTGAAAGCCTACCGCAATTCGTCCGACAACGACTTTGAGTACGAAAACCTCGCCACCATACCGCATGAGAAGATGAAGCAGCGCAATGCCGACTTCGTTGATTTTGGCGTGATGCCTGAGATGAGCGTGTTGCTGGGCAAGAGCGTCGTTTCCGTCTCCTCGTGGAACCAATGGAATAACCGCAACCTGCCGCCCATCATGCCCAACGTTTTCAACGTGAACTTGGAGGAATGGACGCGCGACAACTTCTCGCGCAACTTCGTGTCCTTCAAGACTTTTTGGGAGACAGGAAACCTACAGCTGAAGTCGGCGGCCTTCGTGGAAAACCAACGCTATTTTCTCTTGACGCGCAATCCCGTCACCGACGATACGGTCACCTTTATTAATTCGGAGAACCATGCCTTGATTCTACACCAAATCGCCAATTTGGAGCAGCAGCTTTACCAAAGCTGGACATTGAAAGCCAAGCTGCAATGGGACAACGAGCAGGTGAGGAGCAACAACTATGAAGGCGAGAAACGGCGCAATTTGGTGTCAGCCTATGCTGCCGTCAGCGGTGAGCCTTTCGATTGCGCCCAACTCAACCTCACGGCACGCTATGACTGGACTGACGGCAAGGCCATGGGTTTCTTCCCAACGGCGACATTGTCCTATCAACTGCCGTTCTATAAGGCCATGAGTTTCACCTTGGGCTATAGCCACAACTACAGGAATCCTTCGTTGAACGACCTCTACTGGTATCCTGGAGGCAATCCCGACCTGCTTCCTGAAAATGGTCGCACGGTTGATTTAGCTTTAAAATACGGTCTTCAAAAAGGTTCGTTCAAACTGGATTTGCGCACAGGAGGCTATTTTTCCAATGTGAGGAACTGGATTCAGTGGATGCCGACTTCCTACCGATTCTGGGTGCCTGAAAATGTGGCCAAGGTGTATGCACGCGGCATCGAGAACCACATTGATGCTGCCTTTGTTAAGGAAAATTGGAAAGTCACGATGTCGGGCAACTATGTCTTCACCGTCACCACCGACGAGAGCGTGAAGGCCTATGCCCAAGGCACCAATGGCAAGCAGTTGATTTACATTCCGCGTCACCATGCCAATGTGTTTCTCAACACACAGTGGAAGACCTGGAACCTGAGTTACACCGTTGAGGTGACGGGTCGCCGCAGCACTTCATATAATGAACAGGAGTTCTTTGCCTACGACCTTCCTTCGTATGTGTTGCATCATGTTGCCATAGGCAAGCAAATTAAGAAGTTCCGCATCGAGTTGCGCTGCAACAACCTCACCGACAAAGATTACCAGAATGTGATTTGGAGGGCTATGCCGGGCAGGAGTTTTGAGGTGATGGGGGAGTTTAGGTTTTAGTTGGCAGCTGTTAGTCGTTAAAATCGACTTTATAACGGGTCTACTTTTTCCTCATATCTGAAAATTTCCTATCTTTGCCCGTTTTTACGAAGCAAAACGATAAACCTATGATAGATATCAAGTTTTTAGTCAAAAACCCCGACGTGGTCAGGGAAAACATCAAGAAGAAATACCAAGACAACAAGTTGCCCCTCGTCGACGAGGCCATCAACTTGTACACCCAATATTGTGACTGCCAGCAGCGCGCCGACGATCTGCGCTCGCAACGCAACTCCATTTCAAAGGAGATTGGCATCCTGTTCAAGAATAAGGAAGTCGAGAAGGCCAACGAGATGAAGAAACTCGTCGAGGCCAATGCCCAAGAGTTGGAACAACTCGGCAAGCAACAGACTTCGCTCATGGAGCAACTGACCAAAGTGATGTACGCCATCCCGAACATCATCGCTCCTGAGGTGCCGATAGGTAAAGATGACACCTTCAATGTTGAGAAGGAACGCTTTGGCGAGCCTGTAGTGCCTGATTTCGAGGTGCCCTATCATGCCGACATCATGGCTAAGTTCAAAGGTCTTGACCTTGACTCCGCACATCGTGTGGCTGGCAACGGTTTCTATTACCTCATGGGTGATATCGCTCGCCTGCATTCCGCCGTCATCACCTACGCCCGCGACTTCATGATTGACCGTGGCTTCACTTATTGCATCCCGCCTTTCATGGTGCGTAGCGAGATTGTCTCCGGCGTGATGAGTTTTGCTGAAATGGATGCCATGATGTACAAGATTGAAGACGAAGACCTCTATCTCATCGGCACCAGCGAGCACTCGATGATTGGCAAGTTCATCGACCAAATCGTGCCAGAAGAATCCCTGCCGCTGACACTGACAAGCTATTCACCCTGTTTCCGCAAGGAGAAAGGTGCTCATGGCATCGAAGAACGCGGTGTGTATCGTATCCACCAGTTCGAGAAACAAGAAATGGTGGTGCTTTGTAAACAAGAGGATGCTGACTACTGGTACGAACAAATGTGGAAGAACACCGTTGACCTGTTCCGCTCAATGGACATCCCGGTTCGTACACTGGAGTGCTGCTCTGGTGATTTGGCCGACCTGAAGGTGAAGTCCTTGGATGTTGAGGCATGGTCGCCGCGTCAGAAGAAATACTTCGAGGTGGGTAGTTGCTCTTATCTTGGCGATGCCCAAGCTCGTAGGTTGAAGATCAGAATCAAGGGCAAGAATGGCAACTACTTTGCCCACACCTTAAATAATACTGTAGTCGCCCCGCCACGCATGTTGATCGCCTTCTTGGAGAACAACCTCCGCGCCGATGGCTCCGTGGCCATCCCGAAGGCTTTGCAGCCCTATATGGGTGGAAAAACTGAAATTCGACAATGACTTGTGACAATGACAATGACCGCTTTAACGAAGCCAAGAAGCTTCTACACTAAATAAAAGCGGTCATAGTCATGGTCACTGGTCATAGTAAAAAAGTAAAACTATGGATATCTCTGTTGTCGTACCGCTGTTGAATGAAGCCGAATCTTTGCCTGAGCTCGAAGCATGGATCCGTCGCGTGATGGATGAAAACGGTTTCTCATACGAAATTGTCTTTGTCGATGATGGCTCCACCGATAATTCCTGGGCCGTCATCCAGCAACTTTCGGAAGCCAATCCTAATGTGAAAGCCCTGCGTTTCAGAAGAAACTATGGTAAGTCGCCCGCCTTGAACGAAGGCTTTAAGGTTGTACAAGGCGATGTAGTTATCACTATGGACGCCGACTTGCAGGACAGCCCTGATGAGATTCCTGGACTTTTCAAAATGATCAAGGAAGAGGGCTATGACCTTGTTTCTGGTTGGAAGAAGGTGCGTTACGACTCCAAGCTGATGAAAAACATCCCTTCGAAGTTCTTCAACTGGACCACGCGCAGGATGTCGGGCATCAAGTTACACGACTTCAACTGCGGCCTTAAGGCTTATCGCAATGAAGTGGTGAAGAATATCCAAGTGTATGGCGAGATGCACCGTTACATTCCTGTCATTGCCAAGATGAATGGCTTTGGCCACATCGGGGAGAAGGTTGTGCACCATCAAAAGCGCAAGTTCGGCAAGAGCAAGTTCGGCTTGAGCCGTTTCATTCGCGGCTATCTCGACCTGATTACCATCAACTTCATCTCGAAGTTCAGCAACCGTCCGATGCATTTCTTCGGCGTGTTGGGTTCGTTGTCGTTTTTGGCTGGTTTTATCATCTCCGTTTATCTGGTTTGCACCAAGTATTTCGGTCATGTTTATGTCTCTATGACCCGCCGACCGTTATTCTACCTCGGCATCTTGGCAATGATTGTTGGCGTGCAGCTCTTCTCAACGGGTTTCCTCGCCGAAATGATCACCTCAACGCAGCGTGAGAAACGAGTGTATTCCATTTCGGAACGCATCAACGCATAAATAGGGATAACAAATTCCCGATTCGATTCGGTCGGATTGCAATCCGACCGAACTATAGCAAAAAAGCCACCGCAAGGTGGCTTTATTTGATTAAGATTCATGGGAGATTTGCTTCTAAAAAAGAAAAACTACAATTCTTTTCAATACAATTCATCAAATCCTCCATCGATACTTTCATCAAAGCTGTCGCCGAACTCATCGTTGAATTCCTCTTCATCGAATTCGTCCTCAAACTCATCGAACGGCGAGTCATCGGCAAAGTCGTTGTTGTCCCAGTCGAAGTCGCGTTCCAGTTTCGATTCGTCGAACTCGTCTTCTTCATCGTGACCGCTGATGAACTCATCGATTTCGTCGTCGCTCATCTTGTCGAAGTTGGCATCAAGCAAAGCGGAATCATTGATGGCGCGGTTCATCGACTTCAGCTCTCGCATCACGGAAGGTGAAACGTAAAACTCATCGATGTTTTCCTCACAATATTTCAAGTATTTGGGGTCTTTCTCATACACTTCGGCAATGGTCATACCTTCGTATTTGCCAAAAGTGAAAACTGAATCAATGTCATAAAATTTCATATGAGTTCCTTTCTTTTTTGTCAGTTAATAGTGTCTTTTTCAGTCCGCAAATATCATGCATTTTTCCTTTAATCGCAACAAAAAACTACTTTTTGAAGGCAAAAAACACAGCGAGGATAATAAAGATAAATGAAAGGATGTGGTTCCAACGGAAGGTCTCTGTCTTGAACACCGTGATGACGATGACAGTGAACACCGTAAGCGAAACGGCTTCTTGGATGACTTTCAGTTGAATAAGGTTGAAAGGGCCTCCGTTTTGCATGGCTCCGATGCGGTTGGCTGGAATCATAAACGAATATTCGAACAAGGCGATGCCCCATGACATGAGGATGACCAGAAACAGTGGCCAGTCTTTCGATGAGGGTACGATTTCGAGCAGTTTCAGCTGTCCGTACCATGCAAAAGTCATGAAGACATTGGAAACGATGAGTAAAAGGATGGTGTAAAGACCTTTCATTTGATGAAATTTTTAACGGGCTGCAAAAGTACGGTAATTTCTTTCAAGTCCGACATTTATTCCTATTTTTGCACAACCAAATTTGAACATCATGAATGCAACCATCATACTTGCTGTTTTTGTTTTTTATACCATCCTTTTGTTTGTGATTTCGCATTTCACGGCACGGAAGTCTGACAACAATGCTTTTTTTCGGGGCAACAAAAACTCGCCTTGGTTTGTGGTGGCTTACGGCATGATTGGTGCCTCTTTGTCGGGCGTGACTTTTATGTCGGTGCCTGGTGGGGTGTACACGGGACAGTTTACCTATATGCCCTTAGTTTTTGGCTATGTGCTTGGTTATGCAGCGATTGCACTTGTGCTGTTACCGCTGTATTATCGGCTTAACTTGACTTCGATTTACTCCTATTTGAATATGCGTTTTGGGCCAAGGTCGGAAAAGACGGGCGCTGCATTTTTCATCTTGTCGCGATTATTGGGCTCCGCTTTGCGCATGTATCTTGTCGTTTTTGTACTGTATGAGTTCGTTTTCAAGGACTGGGGCATCCCGTTTTGGGTGCCAGCGGTCATTTTTATCGCCATCATTCTTTTATACACCTTTAAAGGTGGCATCAAGACGGTGGTTTGGACCGATACCTTGCAGACGACTTTCCTATTACTGGCAGCTTTTTTGACGGCTTGGTTTATCATGAAGAACCTGAACATCTCGCTGGGCGACCTGCTGAATTCAGCTTCCGAGAAAGGCTATACCAAAGTGTTTGAGACCGATTGGACGCACAACAAGTTTTGGGTGAAACAGGTGCTGAGTGGCATGTTCATCACCATCACCATGACAGGCTTGGATCAAGATATGATGCAGAAGAACCTCACTTGCAAGAACTTACGTGATGCCCAGAAGAATGTGATGACATCGAGCCTGTTGTTTGTGGTAGTCAATGCCTTGTTCCTCTGCTTAGGCGCGGCATTGATTTATTACGCTCAAGCTACTGGATTCCAACTCCCTGTCAATGAGGCGGGTGTGGTGGTCAATGACAAGATTTTCCCCTCGGTGGCCTTCTCTTTGAGTAAGTTTACGGCTATCGTTTTCGTTATCGGACTCGTAGCTGCAGGCTATTCCAGCGCTGATGGTACCTTGACAGCGCTGACAACCACTTTCTGCTTCGATTTCATGCACTTCGACAAGAAACAGCTGACCGAACAGCAAATCACCCAACGCCGCAAATGGATTCATGTGGCCTTCGCCATGCTTTACTTGTTGGTTATCATTGCTTTCCGACCTTTCCACAACGAATCGTTGATTGATAAGGTGTTCGACATTGCGGGTTATACTTACGGACCTTTGTTGGGTTTGTACACTTTTGGCTTGTTCGTCAAAAACAGAAGAGTTGTCGACAAAGCCGTGCCTTTCATTGCCATTGCGTCACCCATCATCAGTTACTTTTTGAAGATGTATTCGCCTCAATTGTTTGGCGGCTATAAGATAGGTTTTGAAATCCTGATAATCAATGGGTTGCTTACGTTTATGGCCTTATTGCTTTTCAGCCGAAAGGAAAAAATGGTCACTGAATGATGAGATTGTCGAAAAATATGTATTTTTGAAGTTTGAAACTAAAACATTACAGAAATGAATAGAATTGTCACAAAAATCGCTTTGATGCTGATGGCTTTGACCATAATGGGAGGCCAACTCCATGCACAGTTCACCACGACCTTTGCCAAGAATGTTGCGCCTGGTCAGCAAAACGGCGTGTATTATTCCTTGCCTCAGACTATGCTGAAACTGGATTTCATCATCGAAGAGGTGAAACTCGAGAAAGGTCCGCTCAGCGACTATGCTTCCAATTATTTTGAGATGGAGGACATTGTCGAATATGAAACCACGGAATACAAGCTTCTTGGTGTGAAAATGTCGACTGTTTCGGGTCCCGACCCCAATGCATTGTTTTTCGTTACCATGCAGGGCACTAGAGGCAGCAAGACACAATTCGATGTGCTGTCCAATGGCATCATCCGTAGCGTGGGTATCGGCAATGCTGCCGATGCTGTGGTGGAGATGCCTTTGCCGAGCAAGGAAGAACAGTCCAATATTGAGGAAGAGGATGAAGTTGGCGAAGGCTTTATTCCTCTGATACTCGCAGGAAAGAACAATTCCCAGTTGGCCAAAGAGGTGGCTGATAAGATCGTTGAGATTCGTAAGGCCAAGTTTTACTTGATTTCGGGTGATGTTGAGATGGCTTCCAATCCCGAGACTTTCAACACCATGTATAAAAAGCTGGATGCCATGGAGAAGGAATACACCAGCCTGCTTTTGGGCAAGAAGGTGGGTAAGAAGTTGGTGAAGACGGTGTATGTGATTCCGAACAAGGAAGTGCCGACCCAAACTGTCGCCAAGTTCTCTGAGACCGAAGGTCTGACCGTGGGCACGGGAGGCTCGGGAAACATGATTACGGTGCAGACTCTTTCGCTTAACACGACGGCGGCCATCAATGCTCCTAGCCAGTCGGCCATCGAGTCGATGTCGTATGAGAACAAGGTTTTCTATCGTGTTCCTGAAACGGCTCAGGTGAAGGTGATGTGTGGCAATGCCACTTTGTTGGAAGACAGGGTGACGGTCAATCAGTTGGGTGCCATGCTGATGGCTCCGCTGACGAATACAAAGTTGGTGTTTGACACCGAAACGGGTCAGATTGTGAATATTAGGATGCAGTAACCGCTTCCTTGATTCTCACCAATTGTCTCAAGAGAGATTCAGCCAAGTCTAAACGGAGCATGTTAGCTCCGTCAGACTTGGCTTTTTTAGGCTCTGGATGCACCTCCATGAAGATGCCATCGGCACCTGCCGCAATGCCAGCCTTGGCGATAAGACTGATTAATTCGGGCTGGCCACCCGTGACACCGCTACTTTGGTTAGGTTGCTGTAAGGAGTGGGTGACATCCAAGATGACAGGTACATTGAATTTTTGCATATTAGCGATATTTCTGTAATCCACCACCAAGTCCTGATAGCCGAACATGGAGCCGCGCTCCGTCAACATTACCTTGTTGTTGCCCGATTGTCTGACTTTCTCGACGGCAAAGCCCATGGCCTCGCCGGAGAGGAATTGTCCCTTCTTGATGTTGACGGTCTTGCCCGTTTTGGCGGCGGCCACTAGCAAGTCGGTCTGGCGACAGAGGAAGGCTGGGATTTGCAGTACATCCACATATTCGGCTGCCATGGCGGCTTCCTCGGCGGCATGGATATCGGTCACCACGGGGAGTGAAAATTCCTTGCCGATTCTTTGTAGCACTTTCAAGGCTTTCTCGTCGCCAATGCCAGTGAACGAGTCTAATCTGGAGCGGTTGGCCTTACGGTAGGAGCCTTTGAAGACCAGCGGAATATCCAACTTTTGGCAGATGTTTTTCAAGGTCTCTGCGATGAAGAGGGGTGAGGTCTCATCCTCGATAACGCAAGGACCGGCCAAGAGGAAGAAGCGGTCGGAGCGCAAGCCTTTTAGGAAGTCGAATTTTGTGGTGTCCATGGTGGTAAATTTTTGCAAAGATAGGAATTAATTCGGAATGCTGAATGATGAATGCTGAATGTCGCGATGCGACGCTGGGCTTTGCCCCATTCCGCATTCATAATTCCCCATTCAGCATTTCTTAAAACGCGGATGATAGGTGGTTAGTGTGTCACGCAACAATTCATCAGAGATATGCGTGTAGATTTCCGTTGTGCTGACACTAGCGTGACCGAGCATTTGTTGTACGGCAAGGAGATTGGCACCGCCTTCCAATAGATGTGTGGCGAAACTATGTCGGAAGGTATGTGGACTGATGGTTTTATCAATACCATTTTTTTCGGCTAAGTCTTTCACGATGAGGAAGACCATCTGTCGTGTGAGTCCTGTGCCTCGGCTGTTAAGGAATACCGTGTCAGTGAATTTAGGTTTGGGTGTGATGTGCAATCTTGCGCCCTCGATGTATTGGTATAGGATTTTCAGGCTGCTGTCGCCGATGGGCACAAGCCTTTCCTTGCTGCCTTTACCGAAGATGCGCAGAAAACCATCCTCTTTATATATGTCGCTGATTTGTAGGTTGATGAGTTCTGAGACGCGCAAGCCACAGCCGTAAAGTACTTCTATCATGGCTTTGTTGCGGTGGCCTGTAGGTTGGCTGAGGTCGATGCTGTCGATCATCTTTTGGATTTCCTCATAGCTCAACACTTCGGGAAGGTGACGCCCAAGAGTGGGCGAGGAGATGAGTAGGGTAGGGTCTTTCTCGGCGATTTCCTCTTGAGTGAGATAACGCCAAAACGACTTCAATCCCGAAAGGATGCGGGCTTGTGAGGTGGCTCCGATGTTCATGTCAAAGAGGTAGGCGAAAAAGTTCTCGATTGTTTCTTGAGTGATAGTGTTGATGTCTGTCGAAACTTTTTCTGCCTCAAGGTATTGCAAAAACAAATGGACATCATGGCAATATGCCTCCACGCTGTTGTCGGACAGCGAAAGCTCCAGCCGAAGATAGTCAGCGTAGTGCTTGATGAGGTTGGGAGTGATATTGACCTGTTCCATCGTTTTGTTTTTGCAAAGGTACGTTTTTTCTTGCTAGAGTGTTGTTTTTTCCTACCTTTGTCCCGAAATATGAACCTAATCTTATCAAAACATGAAAAACACTAGACTAAACTTATTGTTTGCGGCAGTTGTGGCATGCATGATGCTTACTGGCTGCTCGAACAACAAAGAAAACAACGATGAACCAGCCACATCCAATGTGGTATCCTTCGATGAAGTGTTGGCAACCCGTAGAAGTGTCCGCAGCTACGATGCCTCGAAGACCATCAGCGAGGCTGAGGTACGTGAGCTGCTTGTTGCAACGCAAGAGGCTCCGTCATGGGCCAACCAACAACCCTCGAAATACTATGTGGCTATGAGTCCTGAAAAGGTCGAGGCGGTGTCGAATCTTGTGGGTGAACGCAACAAGCAGAACATCGCTGGTGCTCCTGTGCTGATTGTCTCCACTTACGAGAAAGGCAAGTCCGGCTTCTTCCGTGGCGAACAGACCAACGAAGTAGGCGACGGCTGGGGTGCATACGACAATGGCCTCAGCAATGCCTATTTTATCTTGAAGGCTCGCGCCAAAGGCTTCGACACGCTTATCATGGGCATGCGCGATTCCGAAGCGCTCCGCACGTTGTTCAACATCCCTGAAAACGAAGCGATTATGGCGGTCATCTCGTTGGGCTACAGGTCGGGCGAGCCTCGCCAGCCTGAACACAGGCCGTTGGAGGAAGTGGTGCAGTTTTTCTGATTGGCTTAACGATTAAAACAAAAAAGGACACGAGGCTCTGTCTCGTGTCCCTTTTTAATGTCTCGTTGCCTATCAATCCAAAGTGTGGATAACAAGGCCCGAGCGCAGTTTCGGCTCAAACCAAGTGGTCTTGGGAGGCATGATGTTGCCGGTGTCGGCGGTATTTATGGAAAAAACGGACAAAAATACTTGTTTTAACCTTGGAAAAACGGACAAAAAGTTATATTTTTGCCCCGAAAAAACGGACAAACCATGATTGGTCGGAAATTTGATACTTATATGGACTCTCTATACGAGAGCCGAAACAAAGCTTTATTGCTTACAGGCGCAAGGCAGGTTGGCAAGACCAATGCGTTCAGAAGACTGGCTCAAAGGAAGTTTGAGCACTACATTGAAATCAATTTCATCGAAACCCCTGCTGCAATTAGCATTTTCAACAATGCCAAAACTGCAGAGGAAATACTACTCAGACTTTCGGCATTCACCAATCAACCGTTGGTTACAGGGAAAACATTGATTCTTTTCGACGAGGTGCAGAAGTGCCCCGAATGCGTGACAATGATCAAGTTCTTGGTGGATGAAGGCAGCTATTCGTATGGACTTACAGGCTCTTTGTTGGGCGTGGAACTAAAGGATTTGCGTTCCGAACCTGTGGGATATATGGATGTAAAAGATATCTTTCCGCTTGATTTCGAAGAGTTTGCATTAGCTGTTGGCGTGGCACCAAAAATCATTGATGCCATCCGTCATGCGTTTGAGACAAAAACTCTCGTCGATCCTGTTGTCCATGAACAGCTCTTGTCGATTTACAGGCTGTACCTCATTGTGGGTGGAATGCCAAAACCCGTCAGCCAGTATCTTGCTACAAACAATCTACAAAAGGTGGCAGAAGAACAGCTTGCCATTATCAATCTGTACAAGCGAGACATCTCTCAGTATGATCCCGATGAAAAGCTCTATTTGGAAGAGATTTTTGACCTTATTCCTTCGGAACTGAACGCGAAGAATAAGAGGTTTATACTCAAGTCGATAAACGAGTATTTCAAATTCAACAGGTATGAAAATAGCTTCCTTTGGCTAAAGAAAGCAGGTGTGGCCATTCCCGTTTACAATGTGGAGGAACCAAAATGCCCTCTTAAAATCAATAAACAGCGTAACCTCTTCAAACTGTTTCAGAATGATGTGGGATTATTGGCGTACCAGTATTCCGACGGCATCCAACTTAAGATACTGAATGGAGAGGTGAATATCAACTTTGGTTCCATCTATGAGAATGCTGTTGCGCAGGAATTGTTGGCTCAGGGTTTTACAAACCTTTATTATTTCAATAGTAAAAAGCAGGGCGAACTGGATTTCGTGGTTGAGAAAAGCGATGGGACGGTCCTTCCCATTGAGGTTAAGTCGGGGAAGGACTATGAGGTGCATCATGCTTTGGGGAACGTAATGGAGAACGAACAGTATGGAATCAAAGAAGCCTTTGTTCTCTGCAATGAGAATGTTTCAGTCAAAGGAAAAGTCACATACCTTCCAGTATATATGTCCACTTTCATCCGCCGCAAAATCGAGGTGCAAGGAGAATATATTCTTGACATTAGCGCTTTGAGAGAGCCAAATGCTTCTAATCAATACTAAGCAATAGGTTTCTTCTGATAAAAAAAACGGACGCAAGGCAATCAAGTCTTGCGTCCCGTTTATTTTAGGAGCTTGGAATACTCCTAACTCCTCACAAATTACTCCTCATTAATCCAACGTGTGAATCACCAGGCCCGAGCGCAGTTTCGGTTCAAACCAAGTGGTCTTGGGAGGCATGATGTTGCCAGTGTCGGCGATGTCGATGATCTGCTTCATGCTCACGGGATAGAGCGCGAAGGCGACCTTCATCTCACCGCTGTCCACACGACGCTTCAGTTCGCCGAGGCCACGGATACCGCCAACGAAGTCAATGCGCTTGTCGGTGCGGAGGTCCTTGATGCCCAGAATCTTGTCGAGGACAAGGTTGCTGAGGATGGTGACATCCAACACGCCGATAGGATCGTTGTCGTCGTAGGTGCCGGGTTTGGCAGTTAGGCTATACCACACGCCCTCGATGTACATCGAGAAGTTATGCAGCTTGTTGGGTTTGTACTCGGTGTCGCACTCGCAGTGGCAGGGGAACTCGCAATTGCACTTGCCGCCGTCCTTGGTACAGTTGCACTTGCATTCGATGTCGAAGTTCTCTTGCAGAGCCTTGAAGAAGTCCTTGGTGCTGAGGCCGTTGAGGTCTTTCACGACGCGGTTGTAGTCGATGACGTTCAACTGGTTGTCAGGGAAGATGACGGTCATGAAGTAGTTGTACTCTTCCTTGCCAGTGTGGGCAGGGTTCTTCTCTTTCTTCTCTTGACCAACGAGGGCGGCAGCAGCGCTACGGTGGTGACCGTCTGCGATGTACATGGCCGGGACCTTCTTGTCGAAGAGTTCAACCAAGCGGGCGATGGTGGCCTTGTCGTCGATGATCCAGAAGCGATGGCCGAAGCCGTCTTCCTTGGCGATGAAGTCGTAGATGGGCTTCTCGGCGGTGATCTTGCTCACGATGGCGTCGATTTCGGCGACGGCGGGGTAGGCGAAGAACACAGGCTCGACGTTGGCGTTGGTAAGGCGAACGTGCTTCATGCGATCTTCCTCTTTGTCCTTACGGGTCAGCTCGTGCTTCTTGATGACCTTGTTCACATAGTCTTCGCTGTAGGCACAGGCCACGATGCCATATTGCCAGTGGGCGTTGGGCTCGGTGGGGTTCATGCTTTGGGCATAGATGTAGAGCTTTTCCTCCTGGTCTTGCTTGATCCATCCGAAGTCCTTGAAGCTGTTGAAGTTTTCAACAACTTTCAGATAGGTCTCGAGGTCGCTGTCCTTGTGGCCTTCGGGCAGGTCGATTTCGGCCTTGGTCACATGGAGCAGGCTATAGGGGTTGCCCTCGCATTCCTTGCGTGCCTCTTCGGTGTTCAGCACATCGTAGGGACGGGAGGCGAGTTTCTGGACGATGTCCACGCCAGGACGCCATCCTTTGAACGGTTTGATAACTGACATTTTATTAGGTTTTAATTGATAGTTCTTTGTTTGTTTTCTGACAGTCAGACTTCTGGGTTATTGACTGATTCATGTTTCTGAAAAGAGAGGATGAGCGCGCCAACCATCTTGGTGAGTTCCATGAGTTCGTTGCGGATGTCAGCTTCTTGGGTTTCGTCGATAAGTGACTGCATCGATGCTAAAGAACAGAGCATCACGCATTTGCCGATGTTCGACTTGGCTTTTTGCAGGTATTCGATGAATTCCGATTTTGAACGGTTGGCACCTTCAATGATGTTGGCAGAGATGTGCCCAGCTTCTGTGAGGAACTGGTCGATGATGATCTTTTGGGCGTTTGTTTGGACAGTGTTGCTGAGGGAAAGGATGGCATTGATGAAATCGACGGATTTATGGTAAATGCGGAGTCCCTCAAACTTAAAAAAATTGGTGGGTTTTGTGTTTTCCGGAATCATTATCAGGCAATTAAGGAAAAGACACCACAAGACGGGCTTGCGGTGTCTTTCGTAGTTCATTAATTATTTGTTCACTTGGAAACGCTTGTTGCCAGTCTTGAAGAAATCAGCGATCTGGTTGGCAGCGGCCAGGCCAGCGTTGATGTTGGCTTCTTCGGTTTGGGCACCCATCTTCTTGGGCGTGGCGAAGTAGCGGCCTTCGAAGGCTTTGAACTCGGCGTCAGCATCGGGCATGATGTCGGTGATGTACTTGAGGTCGGTACGCTCGGCCATCAGCTTGAGCAGTTCGGGCTCGTTGATGACTTCCTTACGGGCGGTGTTGACGAGGATGCCACCTTTGTGCATCTTGTTCACCACAGCGTAGTTGATGCTCTGCTTGGTCTCGGCAGTGGCCGGGATGTGCAGGCTGACCACGTCGCAGGTCTCGAAGAGGGCGTCGCGGTTGGCGACGGCGTGAACGCCAGCCTCTTCAATCTTGTCTGCGGGGACGAATTCGTCGAAAGCGTAGACGTCCATGCCAAAGCCCTTGGCGATGCGGGCCACGTTGCGACCCACGTTACCGAAGGCCAGCAGACCGAGCTTCTTGCCCATCAGTTCGCTGCCGCTCTTGCCGTTGTAGAAGTTACGGACGGCGTAGACCAACATACCCATGACGAGTTCGGCCACGGCGTTGCTGTTTTGGCCAGGGGTGTTCATGGCGACGATGCCACGGGCGGTGCAAGCCTCGAGGTCGAGGTTGTCGTAACCGGCGCCGGCGCGGACGACGATCTTCAGGTTCTTGGCGTGGTCGATGACTTCCTTCGTCACCTTGTCGGAACGGACGATGAGGGCATCGGCATCGGCAACGGCCTTGTAGAGGTCATTGACATCGGTATATTTTTCCAAAAGAGCCAGTTCATAGCCGTTCTTCTCAACGACTTCACGGATGCCGTCAACGGCGATCTTGGCAAAAGGCTTTTCAGTTGCAACCAGTATTTTCATTTGTTTAATTGTTGATTGTTTAAATGTTTAATTGTTGGTTTTGTTGGATAAGGATTGTTGTTTGTTGGACTGTTCTGCACGTTGATATTGGCTATTTTTCAATGCGTTGATTTTGTTGGATAGTTCGCTGATTTTCTCTTTGAGTTCTTCCAATTGTTGTTCGTTGATGTATCCCAAGTCGTATGACAATAGGAATGCACAATAAACTTCGATGGTAGAACCGTAAGCGATTTCGGAGTAGTGGGCTTGCTCTTTGTAAGAAGACCGAGAAGTCATTTCGGCAAGATTCAAGGCGATGGAAGTCGCCGCACGCCTGATTTGATTGACTAAATTGTACCTCTCACTTGAAGGGAAGGTGTCAATTATTGTATAGGCTTGCTTAAAGAACTTTCTCGCCAGTTGCCAAACCTCTAATCTTTCGAAAGCAAACAAGTATCCCATTTTCTTTCAGTTTCTCTCAACAACAATTCAACAATTCAACGAACAACAATTCAACATTACTTGTTCGCTTTTTCGAAATCTTGCATGCACTGCACGAGGGCTTCGACGGCCTCGATGGGGCAGGCGTTGTAGAGGCTGGCGCGGAAGCCGCCAACGCTGCGGTGACCCTTGATGCCGACCATGCCGCGTTCCTTGGCGAAGGCCATGAAGGCGTCTTGCTTGTCCTCGTAACCAGGAGCCATCACCCAGCAGTGGTTCATGATGGAACGGTCTTCCTTCTCGGCGGTGCCGACGAACATGCTGTTGCGGTCGATCTCTTCGTAGAGCATTTGTGACTTCTTGGTGTTGATCTTGTTCATAGCCTCGACGCCACCGATGGTGTCCTTCAGCCACACGAGGGTCTCGTGCATCATGAAGATAGGCAGTACGGGCGGGGTGTTGAACATGCTGATGTTCTTGGCTTCTTCAGCAGCGTGGGTGCGGTAGTCGACCATCGTCGGCAGCGGGTTCATGTAGGCGCGGTCGCCGATGTTGCCGAGGATGCTCTTCTTGACGATGACGAAGGTCACGCCAGCGGGGCCGACGTTCTTCTGGGCGCCACCGTAGATGAGGCCGTATTTCTTCACGTCGACGGGACGGCTCATGATGTCGGAACTCATGTCAGCGACAAGCATGATGGGGCAGTCCATGTCGTACTTGATCTCAGTGCCGTAGATGGTGTTGTTGGTCGTGATGTGGAAGTAGTCGGCATCCGTCGGGATGGTGTAGTCTTTCGGGATGTAGGTGTAGGTCTTGTCTTCGCTGCTGGCGACGATGTCGACCTTACCGAACAACTTGGCTTCCTTGGCGGCCTTCTTGGCCCAAACGCCGGTCTGGAGGTAGGCGGCCTTGGTCTTCATCAGGTTGGCGGGCACAGTGAAGAACTGTGTGCTGGCGCCACCACCGAGGAAGAGGATTTCGTATTCCTCAGGGATGTTGAGGAGGTCGCGCCACAGTTGACGGGTCTCAGCCATGATGCGCTCCCAACCGGGGGTGCGGTGAGAAATCTCGGCGATACCGATACCGGTGTTGTCGAAATCATAGAGCGCCTTGACGGTGCTTTCGATAGCCTGCTTGGGCAATACGCAGGGACCTGCGTTGAAATTAAAAGCCTGTTTCATTACAATTAATGCTTTAAATGTTTGATTTATAATTTGTTGATTAAGTTTAACTCGTTTATTTTGCTGCAAAGATAAGAAATAAAACCATGTGCCCAACCTTTTTTGAAATATTTAGGTTTTTCTATGGAATAACACTTGTTTTCCCATGAAAATCGCTACCTTTGCAACCTTAAATCAAAAACATCGTATAATGCAAAAAACTATAAAAACCATAGCAGCTTTAATGCTAGTGATAGGATTAGTTTGCACCGCTGGATGCAAGAAACACAATACAGGTAACGGCACCTACAAAGGTCACGATTACATCGACCTCGGATTGCCGAGCGGCACGATGTGGGCGACTTGCAATGTGGGTGCCGAAAGCCCCGATCAATACGGCGATTATTTTGCCTGGGGTGAGACCACGCCGAAAGCCACCTATAATTGGAGCACCTATAAATATTGCAAAGGCGACTACAATCAACTTACCAAGTATTGCAGTCAATTTGATTTTGGCTTCAACGGATTCACTGATGATGTATGTGGTCACTCTTCAACCGAATGACGATGCCGCCACAGCCAACTGGGGTGAAGGTTGGAGCACTCCGACTTACGACCAATGGGTCGAATTGTTGTCAAAATGCAGCCATACTTGGACTACAAGGAACGGAGTGAACGGTTGCTTGTTCACCGCGCGTAATGGCAACAGTATCTTCCTGCCTGCAGGGGATAGCTGTAATGACGAAGAATCTCGTATCATTGGCGACTCAGGTTCCTATTGGTCGAGCACCCTTCACCAGTACATGCCCGATGGCGTCAAAGGCTTCCAATTCATCATCAGTTTTGAGGATTGCGACCTGTACGACACCTTTGGCAGGGCCTACGGTCGGACGGTTCGAGCTGTTTATCCATCTCGATAGAAAAGTAATATTGATGTATAAAGTATTGATAAATAGCGGTTTATTATATAGAGTAAAATTTTTTCTATAAACCGATTGCCATTCCAATAAAATGTTGTACTTTTGCACACTCAAAATCAAAAGGAAAGAAAGCGATGAAAAAAGACATTCACCCTAAGAATTACAGACTGGTTGTTTTCAAAGATATGTCGAATGATGTGACCTTCCTGTCACGCTCGACCATCAACACTAAGGAAACCATCAAGTGGGAAGACGGCAACGAATATCCTCTGGTGAAGCTCGAAATCTCCAGCGCATCACACCCCTTCTACACGGGTAAGATGAAGCTCGTCGACAGCGCCGGTCGTGTTGATAAGTTCAACAACAAGTACAAGAAGTTCTTCGAGAAGAAGGAAGCCAAGTAAGTTGGACCATATCAAAAAGAATGAAGCTCTTGCCAGTCGCGAGGGCTTTTTTTTTGCCTTGGCATTATTATTGTCGTATCTTTGCGCCACATATATAATAAGGTGTGAAACGGCGGCAGACTGACATTTTGTCGCCCATATGAATCGATTTTAATGAGGAGATTAGTTACATTATGGACACGAGACAATTTGGACTATGACTTGTGACAATGACTATGACAACTTTTACATAAGCTATAAATCATCAATCTTAGTGGAAGTTGTCATTGTCATAGTCATTGGTCGTTGTCAAAAAAGTCCAAAGTCTCGCACCAAATTGTAGTAGTTTGATCTTGAATTTAAGCTATATGAGTATAAAGTTAGATACTGAATTGTTTTCAGATATGATGGACTCTGATGCTGAGTTCATTCCCGTGTTGACGATTGAAGGCCAACTCGGTCAAGATGAGGAGGTTCCGGAGGAGTTACCCATTTTGCCTTTGCGCAACTCGGTGCTCTATCCTGGCGTGGTGATTCCCATCACTGTGGGTCGCGACAAGTCCATTCAGTTGGTGAAAGAATACAACCGCAAGCGCAAGTCCATCGGTGTCATTGCTCAGAAAGAGTCGAATGTGGAGGAACCGTTACTTGATGACTTGTATAAGGTGGGTACCTCGGCCCAAATCCTCAAGACCTTCGAGATGCCCGACGGCAACGTTACCGTTATCATCCAAGGCAAACGTCGTTTTGAGGTGGTTGAGGCAACGCAGACCGAGCCTTATCTCAAAGCTACAGTGATGCCCTATGCAGCATCGGTAGACGTTCCCAATACCAAGAAATTCAATGCTTTGATTCAGTCGGTCAGGGAGTTGGCTATTCAGGTCATAGCCCGTTCGCGTAACCTGTCGCAGGAGGCTGGCTTTGCCATCAAGAACATTGATGACCCTGTGTTCCTCCTGAACTTCGTGGCCAGCAATGTGGAGACCGATATGCCCGTCAGACAAGGGCTCTTGGAGTCGCGCAACCTCAACCAGATGGCAACTGACCTCCTGGCTGTGCTGACCGATGAGCAGCAAATGATGGAGCTGAAGCAACAGATACAGAGCAAGGTGCGCGTCGATATGGACAAGCAGCAGCGCGAGTATTATCTTAACCAACAACTGCGTACCATTCAAGAGGAATTGGGCGGTACTCCCAACGAGCAGGATGTCAAGGAGTTGACGGAGAAGGCGGCGAAGAAGAAATGGTCGAAGGAAGTGGCAGAGGTCTTCGATAGGGAATTGAAGAAGTTGGAGCGCACGCATCCGCAGGCGGCGGAATACGGCATCCAGCTGAACTATTTGCAATACCTCGTTGACCTGCCTTGGGAGGAATACACCAAGGACAACTTTGACCTGAAACGCGCCCAGCGCATTCTTGATGCCGACCACTATGGCTTGGACAAGGTGAAAGACCGTATCGTGGAGCATCTTGCTGTGCTGAAGTTGCGCAACGACATGAAATCACCCATCTTGTGTCTTGTCGGACCTCCTGGTGTGGGTAAGACCTCATTGGGCAAATCCATCGCCCGCGCTTTGAACCGTAAATATGTCAGAATGTCATTGGGCGGCGTGCGTGATGAGTCAGAGTTGCGCGGCCATCGTAAGACCTATATCGGCGCCATGCCAGGCCGTATCATCCAGAACTTGCGTAAGGTGAAGTCTGGGAATCCAGTCTTCGTCTTGGACGAAATCGACAAGGTGAGCGGCAACAACATCAATGGCGATCCTCAAGCTGCCTTGCTCGAAATCCTTGACCCTGAGCAGAACAACACCTTCTATGACAACTTCATCGAGTTGGACTACGACCTCTCGAAGATTCTCTTCATCGCCACGGCCAACAACCTCTCGACCATCCATCCTGCCTTGCGCGACCGTATGGAAATCATCGACTTGAGCGGCTACCTGCGTGAGGAGAAATACGAGATTGCCAAGCGTCACCTCATTCCCAAGCAGATGAAGGAACACGGCCTTGACAATAAGCAAATCACATTCCCGAAGGACATTGTGATGCACATCATCGATGACTACACCCGTGAGGCAGGCGTGCGTAACCTGGAGCGACGCATCGGTGATATGATGCGTTTCCGCGCCAAGCAGGTTGTCACCGAGGAGCAGTTCGACAAGAAAATCACGATAGACGACATACGGAAAGTGCTCGGTGTTCCGATGCATCACGATGAGGATGAGGTGAAGCACACCATGCCGGGTGTGGCCACGGGTTTGGCTTGGACGCAAGTAGGCGGAGAGATTCTGTCCATTGAGGTCAGCTTGAGCCGTGGTGGTGGACATCTCTCGCTGACGGGCAACCTCGGCGAGGTGATGAAGGAATCCGCAACCATCGCCTACGAATTCATCAAGGCACACGCCTCGCAGCTCAACATCAATCCCGATGTGTTTGAGGCATGGAATGTTCATGTCCACATTCCAGAAGGCGCCACGCCAAAGGATGGTCCCTCGGCAGGTATCACCATGCTCACCGCTTTGACTTCTGCCTTCACCCAACGCAAGGTGAAAGGTCAGCTGGCCATGACAGGTGAAATCACGTTGCGCGGTAGGGTTTTGCCTGTGGGCGGCGTGAAGGAGAAGATTCTTGCAGCCAAGCGCAATGGTGTCACCGACCTTATCCTTTCCATCGACAATGAGCATGATATCAAGGACATCAAGGAAGACTACATCGAAGGACTGAATTTCCACTATGTGGAGAGCATGATGGAGGTGCTAGACCTTGCCTTGGAAAAGGAGCAGGACAAGAACGACTTGGATTACAACAAGTATCTGAACAACTTGCATCCTGAGGTAATCGGATTTAAGGTCAAGTGATGAAACAGAAGCTTTGTTTTGACGGGTCGCTTTGCGTTACTGCGAGGCACGAAGCAGTCCAGAACGATTTGTTATCTGGATGGCTTCACTCCGTTCACAATGACGCGAAGCGTGTCCGAAGAAAAACCATTCTCATTGTTGCTCTGTTGTTTTCTTTTTTATCACTTGTTTCTTGTGGTAGACGCGAAGAATCTGAGGAAGGTTTATCCATCTTCAAATACAATGAATCCGCCGGCATCCTGACCCTTGATCCAATCTATGCCAAAGACTTGCCGCACATCTGGGCTTGCAACCAAGTGTTCAATAGCCTTGTCGCATTCGATGACAAAATGAACCTCGTCCCGATGGTGGCCAAGTCGTGGGACATCAGTGACGATGGTTTGCGTTACACATTCCATCTGCGGGATGATGTACAATTTCATGAGGACACTTGCTTTTATCAGTCGGCCCTTCGACAAGCTCAGGGACCTTCACAGCACGAAGAAGCTAAGGTCGTTGAGCCTGTCGAAACGCCGACTACTCGTATTGTCACTGCCCAAGACTTCGTCTATTCCTTCAACCGCGTAGTCGACAAAAGTCTGAACTCACCAGGTCTATGGGTTTTCTCATCGGTCAAGCATGATGATGACCATTATGCCTTCACCGCTTTGGATGACACGACTTTCCAAATCGAGCTGTCTAAGCCATTCCCGCCATTTTTGGGCATCCTTTCGATGACCTACGCTTCAGTGGTGCCTCACGAAGCCGTTGAGTATTATGGTGATGATTTCCGCAGCCATCCTGTCGGGACGGGGCCGTTCAAGTTCCAGTATTGGAAAGAGGGCGTGAAACTTGTTTTCCGCAAGAATCCCAACTATTTCGAGTGTGACGCAGCAGGGGAGAGACTGCCTTACATCGATGCTGTCTCCGTCAGCTTCCTCATCGACAAGCAGGTGGCTTTTCTGGAGTTCATCAAAGGCAAGTTCGACTTCATGTCGGGCATCGATGCGCGCTACAAAGACGAATTGCTGACCTACGATGGCAACTTGCGCAAGAAGTACGAGGACAAAATCGAATTGATTACCGAGCCGTACTTGAACACTGAGTATTTCTCTTTCTTCATCGACCCCAACGACCCGCTTGGTCCCGACCGTGCGCGTGCGTTGCGTCAGGCGGTCAGCCTTTGTATTGACCGCGAGAAGATGCTGCGTTATCTGCGCAATGGCATCGGGGAACCTGGTACAGGTGGCATGATTCCCGTGGGTTTGCCAGGGCATAGCAGTACCATCGGCTATAGTTACGATTTGAAGCAGGCTCAGCGCTTGGTGGCTGACAACCATCTGCAAGGCTATCTTTTGCAACTCACTACCGTGGCCGACTATGCCGACATCGGAAAGTTTGTGCAAAGCCAAGTGGAACAAATCGGTTTGCAGTGCAAGATGGAAGTGATGCCACCCGCTACGATGCGCAGTATGCGGTCCACCGGTAGTCTGCAATTCTTCCGTTCCTCTTGGGTGGCAGACTATCCTGACGGAGAGAACTACCTCTCACTGTTTACGACATCGAATCACTGCCCTGCCGGACCCAACTATACGCATTACACCAATCCGAAGTACGACAAATTGTATGACAAAGCCTTGCTTTGTAACGATTTGGAACAGCGTGCCCGTTACTATACGGAGATGGATAGTCTGATGATGAGGGATGCCCCTGTGGTTGTGCTTTTCTACGATGAGGTACTGCGTTTTGTGAACAAGCGCGTGAAAGACATGGGCAGTAATCCGACGAATCTGCTGGATTTGCGTCGGGTGAGGATGGAATGAAAACAATAAATCCGCCCCGATTGAGGCGGATTTTGTCTTTAAGTATAGGAAAAATTACTTTTTCTTGAAAGTCAGTTCGTATCGGTCGTTTTCAAAGCCTTCTTCATCATGGATGGCTTGGATTTGGAACACGCCTATGGCATTGTTGCCTTTACCCACCAGAATGATGTCGCCAGTGCTAATGTTGCCAAGGGAACTGTACTTGTTGCCGGCCAGATAAGAGTCTTGCAGGTATTTTATCGTAGCAGCAGGGAAGTTGAAGTCGTTGTATCTTACAAACTTGATTCCTGTGCGGCTCCTCCATTCGTGCGAAAGCACATCGGGAGAGGCGTCCTCAGGGCGATAGTCATAGATGTCGATCTTGGTAGAATCTGCGGTCTGTGTGATGATGGGACTAACCCATTCAAGGGAAAGGCCATTGGGCTTTGTGGACTGTTCTCCAGAGTAAAGGATGATGTTCTCGTAGGGGACGAGAAGGACGTTGCCTTTTACGCGGTAGTGTATTACCTGCGTCAATTGGTCGCCGCCTGAGGTGTGGACAGTGAAGCTCAACTTGACGTCCATATTCTCGCTGGTGGTATAATACTTTGTGTAGTGGGCGTAATCGTATTCAACATCCTTTGTGCCTGCGAAGAGAGTATCGAAAACCTGTTCGACGCCGTTTTCCGAGTCGAAACTGGAACACTCCAATCGGGTAATCTGGTCGTCGGCTGAGAAGGCATGGATGTGGAACAGGATATACATGCTGTGCGAAACCTCGTTGCCATAATCGTCGGCGCGGGTGATAAAAAGGTTGACGGGAGAAGTCTTTTCCTTGCAAGCGCTGAAAAGCAAAAGCAATCCGGTGATGAGAATGAGAGTTTTTTTCATGGTATAAAAAAGCAAGGATAATGCTTTCCGACACTATCCTTGCTCAAAGGTTTTAGTTTATTTGTTTTTGTACTTATAGGCTTTGATGACCATGGTTTTGGTCGACAATTTGCCAAGGAATAAATTGGTGACTTCGTCTTTGTAGGAAACGGGGACGAAATAGTCGGCTTCGGGATAGTCTTGGATGACTTTGCCTGCGGCAAGGGCGATGTCGCCGTGGAGCTTGATGTCAAGGTTGCCCATCAGGCTTGTAGTAGTGTTGTTGTGACGGTCGAAAACTTCACCATTGACCATGTCGATTTGTTTGATGCAGCCAAAGTATGATCTTGTGCTGACACTGATGGTGCTTTCGCCCAAATACTCGATGTCATCGAGGCTGATGTTCAGTCTTACTTCCGGAGTCATGGAGCCTGCTGGGGCTTTTTCCAAAGTCCTCATGCTGCTGCAGCTCACGAAAGCCATCATGAACATGGGTAATAGGAACAATAATACTTTCTTCATGACAGGTCAGTTTTTATTTGTTGTTGAAGTAATAAGTGATGGTGAATCTGAGGTCGGTACCCATGTATTTCGACTTGTTGGTGAGTTGGTCGAAATGCAGGTTGTCGACGTCTCTGGTGTAGTAGGTCTGTGAGTTGCCCTCGCCGTCGGCCACTTCGTGATACCACTTGTCGTTGGTTCTCAGCATGCCGGTCAGGCCATATTCAAAACCGAGTGACAGCGGAAGGTCGGCAACAAAAGCTTGAAGGCCGATGAAAGCACCGAGTCCGATGGTGAACGAATTGTAGTTGTAGTTGTCTTTCACATCGTACTTCTGCAGGCTGTGAGTGCCAGTGGCATCGTTGGTGACCACTTGGTAGTTTTCGGTCTCATACACACTGTTCATGGCATCAACGCCCACCGGAATCGTGGCACCGACATAGACATCGAGGATGTTCTTGGGTGAGAAGTGATAGGCAATACCAGGGCTGACGCGGAACCTTCTGGTGTAGTATTTGTCCGTCAAAGGAATGTTGCGAGTGCCAAAGTTCTCTTCATAGAAGCCGTAGATTTCGTCAAAATTCACATCATAGTTACCGGAGGCATTGGTGGTGTGTCCGTTGTATTGGATGCCAAAACGCATCTCAGTGCGGTCGCTCAGGTAATACTTCAAGTTGATGAGCGGCAGGCCAAAGGCTTTCTCATCTTGAGAACCCCATGTCTCAACGAGGTCGGCGATTTCGGAATAGCTCGGGCCAAAGTATAGACCCCAATCGCCAGCAACAGGACGGTTACCAGTGACAATTTTCGTTGAATAGGTTTGCCCTTGGCTTAACTGTGCTTGAGCCAAACCTACAAAGGCCAAGCACAATGCCATCGTAATGAATAATCTTTTCATAATGAATGGAAATTTGTTGTTAGTTTTAATTTGGTTTTAGTGCTGCAAAAATACGGATTTTGTCAATATCCAGTTCGAAAAATGAGTGATTTCTTCTATGTTGTTCTAGGGATGAATCAAGAAAAACCGTACATTTGCAAGGCTTAGAGGTTCAAAAAAAGCTATCCCTATTAAAGACGAAAAAAACATACTAAATCTAAATACTATGAAAATCAAACATTTATTTCTTTCATTCCTATTATTGGGTGCATTTAGCTTGACTGCCCAAGAGGAGGCCAAAATGTTGCGCTTTCCGACCATCCACGGCAATGACGTGGTGTTCAGTTATGGCGGAGATTTGTACTCTGTCGATATCAAAGGCGGTGTGGCCCACAAACTCACCAACGATGCCAATGGCTATGAAATGTTCGCTCGGTTCTCGCCCGATGGCAAACATCTGGCTTTCACGGGACAATATGACGGAAACACTGAGGTTTATGTCATGCCTTATCCCGAATGTGGCACACCCATGCGCCTGACCTATACGCCTACCTTGGGCCGTGATGACATCAGCGACCGTATGGGCCCGAACAACATCGTCATGGCATGGAAGGACAATGAGAACATCGTCTTCCGCTCACGCAAAGAGAGTTGGGACGACTTCGTGGGTCAACTTTTCATTGCCAATATTAATGGCGGCTTGGCCGAACAATTACCTCTGCCCGAAGGTGGATGGATTTCGTATTCGCCTGATGGCAAACAGATTGCCTACAACCGCGTGATGCGTGAGTTCCGTACATGGAAATACTATCGTGGCGGCATGGCCGACGATGTGTGGATCTTCGATTTCAAGTCGAAGAAGATAGAGAACATCACCAACAACAACGCTCAGGACATCTTCCCGATGTGGGTGGGCAACAAAGTGTATTTCTGCTCCGACCGCGACCGCACGATGAACCTGTTTTGCTACGACCGCAGCACGAAACAGACCACCAAGGTGACGGACTACACCTATTATGATATCAAGTGGCCTTCGCTAGGCGACAAGGACATTGTCTATGAAAATGGCGGTCAACTCTTCCGCTATAACCTCGCAGACGGCAAGGTGTATCCCATCCCTGTGCAGATGGCCAACGACAGCAAGTCAACGCGTACCAAGTATGTGGATGCCAGCAAGTTCATCAACACAAGCAGTATCGCGCCCGATGGAAAGCGCGTGGCTTTCGGTGCCCGTGGCGATGTGTGGACAGTGCCGGTAAAGTCGGGCATCACAAGGAATCTGACCCAGAGCGACAACGCTCACGACCGTAATGTGGCTTGGTCGCCCGACGGCAAATACATCGCCTACATCAGTGACCGCACGGGTGAGGACGAGATCTATATCCAGGCTCAGGACGGTAAGGAAGAAGCCATCCAGTTGACCAAGGACTCCGACACCTATAAATATAGGCTCACATGGTCGCCTGATAGCAAACGCATCCTTTGGGATGACAAAATGAACCGCATCAATATGGTTGAAGTGGCCACGAAAAAGGTTACTGTGGTGGCGAGTAGCAAAGCCGGCGAATTGGACGAGTACTGCTGGTCGGCTGACAGCCGTTGGATTGCCTATGCCATGCCGAGCACCTTCAGCGTCAGTCAGATTCATATCTACAATGTGGCTTCGGGCAAGGATGAAGTTGTCACCGATGGTTGGTACAACGCCTCTTCGCCTGCTTTCGATAAGAACGGCAAGTACTTGTACTTCACCTCCGAACGCGATTTCCGCCCAACCTACGGCTGGCTGGAGTGGAACCATGTCTATACTGACATGTCAAAGGTCTATCTGCTGACTTTACAGAAAGATACGCCATCGCCATTCTTGACTGAAAATGATGAGGTGAAGATGGAAGAAGCAAAAGATGAGGCTAAGGACGGTCCTTCGACAGGCTCAGGGACCTCCGCTGGCAAAGGCAAGAAGGATGGAAAGAAAGGCCCTAAAGACGGTAAGTCAGAGGGAAAACCTGAAGGCAAGAAAGAAGTTAAGGAAGTGAAGATCGACTTCGAGGGTATCAGCAGTAGGGTAGTGGTGCTTCCCGTCAATGCGGGACGCTACTTTAACCTGACGGGTGTTGAGGATGGCCTGTACTTTGTGGCTTTCGGTCGCAATGGTGGTGGCCTCAACTACTTCGACGCCAAGGCGAAAAAGGTCACGAACATCGGTGGCGGTATGGGCTATGAACTCTCCGCGGACGGCACTAAGATGCTGATGCGCGAAGGTCGTGGGTATAAAGTTGTCAATGCGCCAAAAGGCCCGATGCCCGGTGGTGGCGGTGCGCCTGGTGCTGGTACAAAACCTGGCGAATCTGGAAAGAACAGCGAAGAAGGCATCGACCTCAGCAACATGAAGAAATGGGTCGACCTGCGCACCGAGTGGACGCAGATTTACAACGAGGCTTGGCGCCAGATGCGCGACTTCTTCTATGCACCCAATATGCATGGTGTGAATTGGCCTGCCATGAAAGAAAAGTATGGTAAGCTGTTGCCCTATTGCGCCGACCGCAACGATGTGAACTACCTCATTGGTGAACTGATTGGCGAAATCAATATCGGTCACGCTTATGTGGGTGAAGGCGACCGCGTGAAGCCTGAGCGCATCCCTATGGGTATGCTGGGTTGCCGCATCCACCGCGACAAGTCGGGTTACTATCAGATTGACAAGATTTTGAAAGGCGAGAACTGGAACGAGAAGACCCGCTCGCCGTTGACTGAGGTCGGAGTGAATGCCAAGGAAGGTGACTATATCATTGCCATCGACGGACAAAGCACCAAAGGCATGAATGACATGTATGCCGCTCTGATTGGCAAAGCCGACAAGGCTGTGCTACTCACCTTAAACAATAAGGCCTCGGAGAGTGGTGCCCGCGATGTGGTGGTGAAACCCATTGCCGATGAGACAGGCTTGTATTACTACAACTGGGTGCAAGGCAACGTGGAGAAGGTGAGCAAGGCCACCAATGGTCAGGTGGGTTACATCCATATTCCCGACATGGGCGTGGAAGGTTTGAATGAGTTTGCCAAGTACTTCTATCCCCAACTCGACAAGAAAGCCCTCATCATCGACGACCGTGGCAACGGCGGCGGCAATGTCAGCCCGATGATTGTGGAACGTCTGCGCCGCGAGCTTTCTATGTACGATGTGATGCGCAACGGCGAGCCTGAGACCAAGCCTACCAAGATGATGCTCGGTCCCAAGGTGTTGCTGTTCAACAAGTACTCCGCCTCCGACGGTGACCTGTTCCCCTATCAGTTCAAGAAGCACAAGATTGGCACGACCATCGGTATGCGCTCGTGGGGTGGCGTAGTCGGTATCCGTGGTAGTTTGCCTTTCATCGATGGCGGTTCGCTGACCCGTCCCGAGTTTGCTCCCTTCGACGAAAAGGGCAACTGGGTCATCGAAGGCTACGGTGTCGATCCCGACATCGTCATCGACAACGACCCCGCCCGCGAGTTCGAGGGCATCGACGACCAACTCAACAAGGCCATCGAAGTCATCCTCAAGCAGATGAAGGATTATCCCGACATTCCCGAAATTCCAGCATGGCCGGATAAGTCAAAATAAAGAACAGGAAGAATTGAAATAAGGCTGTTTCCCAAAGGAGACAGCCTTATTTCGCGAATGATAGAAGAAAAACCTTATTCCTCCACCAATTCATAATTCGTACTCCGTCCACCTTCGTTGGAGCAACGAAGTATGCCTTTCTCGACAAGGTCTTGGATGTCGCGCAAGGCAGTGGCAGTGGAAGTCTTGGTCATCTTGGACCATTTGCTGGTGTTGAGTTTGCCCTCAAAATCGTCCCAAAGACGGTTGATGACTTTGATTTGTCTTTCGTTGAGGGCAGTGTTACAATGTTCTTGCCAAAACAAGGATTTACGCACCACCCGATGTGTTTTTTCAACTGCAGTGTCGATGGCACTTTCCATAGTCCGTAAGAACCATAAAAGCCACTGCGTGATGTCTAAGCCGTGTTTGCCCATGTATTCCAACACATCGTAATAGTTCTTCCTGTCGCGCAAGATGGCGGCCGACATACTGTAGAAGCGTTGGGGCGTGCCATCGGCACGCGCCAAGAGCATATCGGTGAGCGTGCGTGTCAAGCGTCCGTTGCCGTCGTCAAACGGGTGAATGTTGACAAACCAAAGATGTGCTACGGCGGCTTTCAGCACGGGGTCGGTGGTAGGCTCACTGTTGAACCAATCCAAGAACAGCTGCATTTGAAGGGGCACATCCTCCGAAGGCGGGGCTTCGTAATGTATCTTTTCCTTTCCCATGGCGCCGCTTACCACTTGCATTGGTTCCGTGCCTTGTCGCCATGCAGCTACGGTGATGGGGACGATACCGCTTCTTCCCAGGGGAAACAGTGCGGCATGCCAGTTGAACAGCCGCTGTTCTGTTAAGGGAGCGTCGGAATGTTGCACGGCATCCAACATCACCTGTACCACACCTTCGGTATAGTGGTCGGGCATGGGTAATCCTGCAGTGTCAAGGCCAAGATGACGAGCCACCGATGAACGCACATGATTGGGATTTAGGAGCAAGCCTTCGATTTCGCTATTGCGTAAAACGTCTTCGGTCATCACATCAAGCGATGAGGTGCTTTGCGTGTCAAGACCGAGGCTGTTCATCAGTCCGAGAAGCCTACCTTGCTTTTCGCGTACCCGTGCCAATGGACCGATGACACTGTCGTTGCTCCAACAGAAATGCGGCCATTCAGCATATTGCCATATCCAAAATGGTGTCTTCATGAATTATTCAAATTATGAAACAAATAATCTTATATTTCGCTGCAAAGATACAAATATTGTACAAATAAGTATCATTTGAGGTGAATAATTACAATATTCACATCAAATTTTGATTTGAATATAAGTTTTATTCAATGCATTAAATAAGAAAAAGCCCGTCAGATCACTCCAACGGACTCTTTCAAAGCAGGTCAAACCTCTATTATTTGCCTTTCTTCATAGGGTTTCTCTTGGCTGCAGCCTGCTTGGCCGTGGCTTTGCTGACAGCGGCTTTCTGAACAGACGCGGTCTTCTTGCTGCCAACGGCTTTCTTGGCTTGAGACTTATGCTCTGGTGCTTTTGTGCGCGCCGCCTTCTCGTCATCAGCCTTTTCTTCGGTTGCTTTCTTAGTTGTTGCTTTCTTGGTCTCCTTCTTGGCTGCTTTCTGGGCTTTCTTGGCTGCTTTCTGGGCTTTCTTGGCTGCTGCCTTATTTACGGTAGACATTTTCTTTGGCTTAGGCATTTCAGCAGTCGCAGGCACATTCTTCAGGATGTCGCACATGAAGTCCCAGAACATCTGGACAGTGGCGATTTCGCAACGCTCGTCGGGCGAGTGTACACCGCGCAGGGTCGGGCCGAAGCTGATCATGTCCATGCCCGGGATCTTGTCGCCGATGAGACCGCATTCCAGTCCAGCATGGATGGCACGCACCTTCGGGTCTTTCTTGAAACGTTTCTTGTAGCAGTTCACTGCGACGTCCAAGATGGCACTGTTGGGGTTAGGTGCCCAGCCTGGATAGCCGTCGGTGTGCTCCACATCGGCATCGGCGAGGCTCCACACGGCTTCCACCATGTTGGCGATGTCTTGCTTCGACGACTCGATGGAGCTGCGCTGTGAGGTCTGGATGAAGAAATAGCCTTCCTTCTTCTTGCAGGAGGCGAGGTTGGTCGAGGTCTCCACGAAGTTCGGGATGGTCTGCGACATGGCGATGACACCGTGCGGGCAGGCATAGAGGCCGTTCAGCAGGTTGTACTGGGCCATCTCATCGATGACCACATCGGGCTGCACCTCGGCGACTTCGGCCGTGACTTTCAGTCCGGGTTCGGTCACTTGGTACTCTTGCTTGAAGTGCTTCTCCATGTCCATCACATAGTGCTCGAAGTCTTTCAGGCAGTCGTTCGGGACGAAGGCCACCGCCGTTGCTTCGCGAGCGATGGCGTTGCGCAGGTTGCCGCCTTGGAAGTCGTAGAGTTGGAGGTCGAACCAGTTGGTGCCTTGCCACAGGATGCGGGTCAGCAGCTTGTTGGCGTTGGCCAGGTTCTTGTTGATGTCGTCGCCGCTGTGGCCACCTTTCAAGCCGCTCACGGTGATGCGGTAGGCGGTGCAGTCCTCCGGAGCGGGCTCCAGTTCGTACCACACCTTCACGATGGTGTCCATGCCACCGGCGCAGCCGATGAAGATCTCGCCTTCATCTTCTGAGTCGAGGTTGAGGAGGATACGGCCGGTGAAGTCTTCTGGGTCGAGTTTCATGGCACCTGTGAGGCCCGTCTCTTCGTCGACGGTGAAGATGCACTCCAGCGGACCGTGTTCTACTTTCGGGTCGGCGATGACGGCCAAGGCCGCAGCCACGCCGATGCCGTCGTCAGCACCGAGGGTCGTGCCGTTGGCATGCAGCCACTCGCCCTTGATGACCGGCTCGATGGGGTCTTTCTCGAAGTCGTGCTTCTTGTTGCTGTTCTTCTCGCAAACCATGTCCATGTGGGCTTGCAGGATGACGGTCTGGCGGTCTTCCATGCCCTTGGTGGCGGGCACGGTCATGATGATGTTGCCACAGTCTTCCTTGACGTAGCTGATGTTATGGTCTTTTGCCCATTGTTCGAGGTAAGCCACCATTTTGGCTTCTTTCTTCGACGGACGCGGCACACCGAGGATGCCGTTGAACTCTTTCCAAATGCCTTCCGGCTTGAGTTTTAGGATGTCGTTACTCATAATTAGTTGATTTAAAGATTTAATATTCAAGATTCAATGATTTTTCTATTCGTTGGGCTTTTAGCTTTTAGCCGATAGCTATTAGCTTGGCAGCAACTAAGCTAACAGCTAACGGCTAACAGCTAACAGCTTTTTAGTTCCCTAATCGTTTCCATCGGATTCTCCGACTTAAATACCGCGTTGCCTGCGACAAGCACATCCGCACCCGCCTCGAACAAAGCCTTGGCGTTCTTAGTATTCACGCCGCCGTCCACTTCGATGAGTGCGGAAGCGTGTTGTTCATTGATCATCAAACGCAACTTGCGGATTTTTTCGTATGTGCGTTCGATGAATTGTTGTCCGCCGAAGCCCGGGTTGACCGACATGAGGAGCACCACGTCCAGGTTGCTGAGGATGTCCTCCAGCACGCTGACGGGCGTATGCGGGTTGAGCACCACGCCTGCGTGTATGCCGAGGGCCTTGATCTGTTGCACGGCGCGGTGGATATGGTTGCAGGCTTCATAGTGGAAGGTGATGATGTCGGCGCCCGCCTTGGCGAAGGCCTCGAAGTATTTCTCCGGCTCCACAATCATCAGGTGGACATCCAGGGGCTTCTGGGCTTTCTTCTTGATGGCTTGCACTACAGGGATGCCGAAGGATATGTTGGGCACGAAGCGGCCGTCCATCACGTCGCAGTGGAACCAGTCGGCCTCGCTGCGGTTGACCATCTCGATGTCGTCTTCCAGGTTGAGGAAGTCGGCGGAGAGTAGGGAAGGGGCTATCAAGTTCATAGTTGTTCAGTTGATAGTTGTTAGTTGTTCGGCAAAGGTAGAGAATATTTTTGAACGATAACAAAAAAGCCCTTCAAAAACTTTTGAGAGGCTTTTGTGAATATAAACTCTAATGGCTTTGCATTTATTGACAGTCGTTTTGCTCACTTTCGATTTCCTTGAAGTCAAGCGGTAAAATGTCGTTTTCTGCAAAGCGGTCAAAGTCGGATTGAAATAGTTCTCAATGAATTAACCCGATAACCAACGGAGATGATGGCGTCGAGATTGTATAGCTCTGTCATTCTTTTTACTTCTCGTTTGCCTTCAAGTTGAACTATTTCCATTTTGGAAACAGTTGCTTCTCGCAAGATTTCCTCTTCAAGATAAAGGTTGTTTAGATGCTTGTTGATAGCAGGAACACCCACATCAAACAATGCAGCCATCGCTTTTTGTGTGCACCAAATGGTTTTGTCCTTGTAAACCACTTGGATGCCGTCTTCTTTTCCTTCTGCTTGGAAAATCAGGAATTCCGCAGTGCTGTTTCTTATTTCGAGTTGTTTGCTCATTACATGTTGTTTTCTTTGCAAAGATAATGTTTTTTTGCGAAAAAATAATCGATAGTAGTCGGAATCACGATATTTTTTCGAGATTCCGACTACTATCGTTCTTCAACCGAACAAATCATCAAGTGTGACTTCTTGTTGTATGTTGCCGCTGTACATGTTGCGTTTGATGCCGAAGGTGGTGATCATTGTGGGTACAAGGGATTTGCGGGTCTTGGTTGCAGCTTTGAAGGCGGCTGCTTTATTGCGCAAAGTGAGGGAATAGGCTTTGTCTATGATGAATTCGCCACTGTAGAACTTGGCCTCGCAAAGGTTGATGACCTTGTCTCGGCGGTCAATGACAAGGTCGATTTGTGCTCCGCTCAGTGTGTCGTCGTCGAGGTCGCGCTGTTCGATGAACCAGCATGACTGTTGGGTCAGCACCGAAGCAATGCCGAGTGCTTTTTTCACTTGTTCGATGTGGTCTTTGATGAGTTGCTCGAAGCTGTAGCCAAGCCATGTGTTTTTCTTGGGGTTGTCGAGCATGTGGGTCCAAAAATGTTCGTCCTGGCCGTAATTGTCTTTGATGAATCGGAAATAGAATAAGGTGTAGAAATCTGCCAGCTGGTAGGTTTGGGTTTTGGTTTTTCGCCCGTAATAGGTGTAGGCTCTCACGAAGCCGCATTTCACCAAATCTTTCAAGGCGCGTGAAAGTGCTCCATTGTCGGGCAACTTCGCCACAACGATGATTTCTTCACGGGTCAGTCCCATCCTTTTTGAGGCTAAGGCTTCGGCAATTCGGATGTAAATGTCGGACTGGGCAAAAAGCGTCTCGTACAAATTCTCGAATTCGTCCCAAAGCTTGCCGTTGGTTTTGAAGAAGCAGTTGTCGATGTTGTCGGCCAAAGGTCGTCCGGCTTCGAACTGTTTGAGATAGTAGGGGATGCCGCCCATGATCATATAGACTTGCGCGATGTCGTACCGTTCCATCTCAATCCCTTGTTTTTGCAGGTATTGCTCTGTTTCAGCCAAGGTGAACGGCTTGAGGAACAACTTGCTGTTGGCACGGTTGTAAAGGCCTCCTTTTTGCTTGAAAAACTTGTTGATGATCCAGTTGGTGGCGCTTCCGCAAACGATGAGCATCAAGTCGTCCTGGGCGTTGCCCCAGCCGTTCCAAAACCATTCAAACGCACCTAGAAATTGGCTCCCTTTGGTATCCATCCAAGGCAATTCATCGAAGAAAAGCACCCGTTTTTTCCCTGTTTTGGTTCTCTTGAGGTGACTCTTCAGTTGGTCGAAGGCTTCCATCCATGTTTTCGGAGTAGGTGATACTTCGCTGTTGGAATACTCGTTCATTGCTGATGCAAAGTTTTCCAATTGGATGTTCATGCGTTTCTTGTACAAGCCCGTGACCTTGAATGCAAACTCCTCTTGGGCGAATACTTGATTGACCAAGAAAGTCTTGCCTACGCGACGGCGACCGTAAACCACCACCATCTCAGCTTCGTCTGACGAGAACAAGCGGCGAAGCTCTTTTTGCTCTTGTTTCCTTCCGATAATTGTTGCCATGACAAATCGTTTTACCCTGCAAAAATAGTGTTTTTTCCGAAATTCCAAACGATAGTAGTCGGAATCGCGATTTTTTTCTGAGATTCCGACTACTATCGATGTTTGGATAGAAGAACGGTTGACCCTCTTCCTATAAGCTTGTCGGCCTTGCTGTGGTTGACTAACTTGATGTCAGCGAAAATCCATCCTGCGAAAATAGATTTCGCAGATTATTATTATCTTTGCGGCAGAAAAATAATAAACTATGCCTGCAAACAAAAACGCCGTAACACGCTACTACATCCTCGACAAGTTGTTGGCCAATCGCTATCACCATTATTCTACTGAGGATTTGGTAAGACTTGTCAATGAGGAGTTGGTCGAAATGAATCAAGAGCCTGTCAGTCGTCGAACTATCGAGCTTGACCTTAATTATATAGAAAACGAAGGACCGTTTCTGGCAGAAATAGAACATTATCAGGTCGATGATGTCAGCCAGCGTACCCTCAAAACCATCAAGAAAAGCTGCCATCGGTATGCTGACCCGTCGTTTTCCATATTTACGCAGAAACTAACCGATGACGAGAAGCACCTGCTTGGAGAGGCTTTCACGCTACTCGGGCAATTTGACGGCCTGCCCAATCTTGAAGGCTTGGAAAGGGTGAGGGAAAGTCTCAAAGTGAAAGCCGAACGGCAGATAGTGTCGTTCACAAAGAATCCATTAAAGAACTCCAACTTGCTTGGTGAACTTTTCACTTGTATCGCGCAGAGACAGGTCGTGGAATTGCATTACCATCGATTTGACACTCCCGATGAAGACCGTAAAACCGTTGTGCATCCCTACCTGCTTAAAGAATACAACCGCCGTTGGTATCTTATCGTTGCCGCCGACAATGATGGCAAACTACTGTCGTTTGCACTCGACCGTATTGATAAGTTTGTCCCTTTGCCTTCTCGTAGCTATAAGGAATACGATGGCGACCTCAACGAGCGATTTGAGGACATCATCGGTGTGACGCTCGTCGACGGTAATCCGTTGCAGACCATCATGTTCTGGGTCAGTGATTTTTCCAAGGATTATGTGGCCACAAAACCCTTACATGAGTCCCAGCGGCATTACAAAGGGGAAAGAGAAATGGAATTGCGCCAACAATACCCAAAGCTCGAAGGAGGCGTATTCTTCTCCATTGATTGCATAGAGAACTATGAGCTTATCCGCGAATTATCTTCTTTTGGCAAAGACCTGTTGGTTCTATCGCCTGCCGACATCCAGCAGAAGGTGCGCGACCGTGTGGCGGCGCAATTCCAGGCGTATCAGACGCTGTAAAGGATTTATTTGTATTTTTGCGTTTCACTAATCCCATGAAAGATGAGCGACAAACCGACATTCGTATCCCGTGACATGATGACCGCCGATGAAGGCTATGTGCAATGGATGGCCGACATCAAGCAGCGATTCCGCCAAAGCCAAGTTAAGGCGGCGGTTCGTGTGAACACTGCCATGCTTGAGTTTTATTGGAGTGTAGGCCGTGATTTGGTGGCGCTTCGTGCAGAAGAACGCTGGGGCGCAGGTGTGGTGAAGCAGTTTGCCCTCGATATGCGACAAGCGTTTCCCGATGAAACGGGTTTTTCGGATACCAATGTAAAGTATATGAAACGATGGTATCTATTTTATTCTGAACGAGTTATAAAAGGTCAACAACCCGTTGACCAAATTGGTCACCAAGCTGGTGACCAATTTGAAGACATTGAAAAAAGCCAACAACTTGGTGGCCAAATTGATAATCCGAAAATAGGCCAGCAACTTGCTGGCCAGTTGGACGAAAACGAAAAAGGTCACCAAGCTGGTGACCAATTGGAAATGCCTGAAAGCTTTGGGTTAGTTCCTTGGAAACATCACGTCCTCATTATCTCCAAATGCCAAACTCTCGATGAAGCCATTTTCTATATCAATAAGGTGACCGAAGAAGGCTGGAGTCGCAGCAGGCTCGAGAGCCAGATGGCGGCCAACCTCTTTGGCAGCCAAGGTGCAGCCGTGACCAACTTTGAGCATACGCTTCCGGCTCCGCAGAGCCAGTTGGCCAAGGAGATACTGAAAGACCCTTACCATTTCGGCTTCCTCTCAATGAGCGAGGAGTATGAGGAGAAAGACTTGGAGGATGCGCTTGTGTCGAATGTCACGCGTTTCTTGATGGAGTTGGGCAAGGGCTTTTCGTATGTGGGGCGACAGATGGAGTTGCAGATGCCTGGCGGACAGACCTTCTTCCCCGATTTGTTGTTCTATCACGTCCCGCAGCACCGCTATGTCGTCATTGAGCTGAAAGTGGTGAAGTACATCCCCGAGTTTGCCGGAAAGCTGAATTTCTACGTTACCGCCGTTGACGAGTTGCTGCGTGGCGACGGCGACAACCCCACCGTGGGGCTGATCATCTGCAAATCGACCGACAAGACCGTTGTGGAGTGGTCGTTGCGCGACATCAACAAGCCGCTGGGCGTGTCCTCCTACCAGCTTGAACAGGTGGTGGAGCGCACGGTGAGGGAGTTGGAACTGAAAAAAGAAAATTCGCGAAAATAGGTTGCGCGGCAGGGTTGTAGTTTTGCAAACGAAAACGAGAGAGAACAGGCAAAGCACTCTCGAAAAACAAATGCTAACGCCTAAAGTTCTTTGAAACGATTGTCATCACAAGCACCCTGAATTAGACCCGCTGTGTGGTTAGCCATACAGCAAAGCCTGCTGTATCGGCAGGCTCATGTGCTCGGCGCATGATTTGAAATGTTAGTCCTTGATGGTATTATGATTCGTGATATTATGTATTATGTATTATGATATTGTATATTATTGAGATTATTACTGTTTCTGAAGTAATGAACGGTGCAAGTGGTGACAATCGTGGAAAAGTGAATAAGTTGAAATAATTGGTATGGCAAAGAAAAAGAACATAACAAAGAAACAGAACCTCAAGAAAAAGCTTGGACAAACCAGTGCTTCAAAGAAAACTGAGGTTTCTGAACCAGTTTCTTCTGGAACAGAAAAAGCCGAGGATAATCTCTTTGCCATTGAACCTATTGAGGATGATCTGGCAAGAGTGGCTGCTGCCGTTACGGAATTGGAAGGTGTTGAATCTGCAAAAGTGCCGGATGAGGAAATCATTTTGTCCCAAGCCAATGCCCTTTCCAAAATTGATGAATTGCCAAAATATGGAGGTGATCCTCTGACTGGTGAAGAGCTCAAGCAACAATTGGCAAAGATTGTTGAGGGGTGGCATTCAATGAATGGAATAGATGATTTATGCGTTGTCTTGAATATGGCATTGCAGGCATTGCATGGAATGGAAGCTGTAAAAACCACGATTGGTCGTTTGAAGTTAATGGCTCGCAAAGGCCGTTATGTTACCTTTAAAATACCCAAAAAGAAAAAGGGAGAATTTCGCACCATTGATGCACCTTGCAGTGAACTAAAGAACATCCAGCAAGCGTTGAATTTCGTACTTCAAGAAGTGTATAATCCCAATGCCGCTGCGATGGGTTTTGTGAAAGGCAAGTCTGTTGTCACAAACGCCCAAGTGCATCTTGGCCAAAACTTTGTTTACAACATTGATCTAAAGGATTTCTTTCCTTCTATTACTTCAGGTCGTGTGTTCAAGCGATTGTTGGTAAAACCATTCTGTCTGAATGAAAAGGTGGCGAGTTTGATTAGCGACTTGTGCTGCTATCAAAAAGGAGATAACAAGGTTCTCCCCCAAGGAGCACCAACTTCACCAACAATTACCAATATTATCTGCGAGAAGTTGGATTTCAAGCTTACTCGTCTTGCTAAAGCATACGGTTTGAAATATACTCGATATGCTGATGATATTACTTTCAGTGGCATGAAGAATGTCTTTGCCGAGGATGGCAAGTTTTGCACTTCTTTGCGCAATATTATCGAGAACGAAGAAGGTCTCAAAATCAATTCGGATAAGACGCGACTTTGTCATCGGGGAATGAGACAAGAAGTGACTGGCTTGACCGTGAATTCCAAAACAAATGTTTCTCGTAAGTATATCCAGCAATTGCGTCCCTTGATTCACAATTGGGAGGTGAAAGGATATGACGAAGCGCAAGCCATTTTTGCCAAACACTATGCCGAGACTAATATACGCAACCTTAGATTTAAGGGTGAACATCATATAGAAAACATTATCTCAGGAAAACTCATGTATCTCAAAATGGTAAAGGGTGAAACCGACTCTACGTATAAGTCCTATGCCAATAGATTTGAGAAACTGTGTAATGAAACGTTTGGGGCTGGATCACAGAACCCCCAAACACTATTAACCCCATCGATGGATGATGGCAAGGTTCTATCCGTTTTGAATGACCTTGCCAATCTCATCGAAACAAATACTTCAGAATGACTATGGATAACCGGGAAGCCATAATAAAAACAATAGATAAAATCGCTCAACTCTCTAAACAGCCAGGAAATAAGTGGCTGCTTGAGGAGTTTTTCAAGCGTTTTGGCCTCGAAGAGACAGGAGGCAACTCTAAATTGGATGAAATTTATGAGTATTGCATAGGGAAGGTAATTCGAGAACAAGCAACGCGGTTTTATGAGTATTTCCCTATTACTGAAATAACAAGCCAATTGGTTGATGACTTCTGTCGAATGGAAAGATACAGAAGACAAAACAATTTTGGAGATTTTTGTCTTGCGGTATTTCAACAAGTAGAAAGCATTACTAATTGGTTATGTCAAAGACAAAAATTTATCGATTTATACAAAAGCAAAAAGAATGACGAAAATGGTTTTAAGGATAAAGACGGTATGCCATTTAAAGATATTCATGGTAATGCAATAGAAACAATTGGACAACTGATCATCCAATCAGACTATCAAAATAGGAAAAGCTTGGATTTGAATAGCGATAAAGTGTTCTTTAATGAGAGAATTAGGGCTGTATTGTATTTTGTTTATTTCAATGAAAAAACAACTAAAATTGTTTTTGAAGGCAAGTATGGTGAATTAAATAGTCTTTATCAATGTCGCAACCTTAACCACCGAGGGGTGGGACAAAATCCATATCAAAAATCCATTACGGACAGCATTTTACCTCACAAATACAATTACTATCTCAAGTTTACCGGATTATTAGTGGATTATGTAGAGCGAATAAGTCAATTCATGTCAAAGCAAGAAGAAAAGGGCATTGTGTCTAGTAAACTCCCAGGCCAATTATACATTAAGCCTGAAAATGGTGATGTGTTTGTGATAGATAGTGGAAAAAACGTGAAATTATGGTATAAGGTAAAACTGTTAGAGAAAGGGGATGGAGTTATGATTGAAAGGGATGGGGTTACAAAAGAAATCACAAGTATTAGACGCGTCTAATACTTGCCAATATTAAGGAGAATACTATTTGGTTGAACTTAATCATATCCATAATGTCTAATCGTATATATCCAAATTGGGAACAATTGAACTCGATGCACAATCCATTGACAGAGGGTGAACGTGCTTTGATTGAGTTCTTGGACAAAAAGCTTCCTAAAGATAGTGCTTGGAAAGAGGGAGATCATTTGAAAGATTACAAAGGATGGCTTATTTTTGCACAACCATATCTTAACGGGACTAGACCCGATGTGGTTATTTTCAACCCACAAGTTGGCATGGTTATCTATGAAGTTAAGGATTGGCATTTGAATTCTTATGAAATAGATGTTCATGGAAACGTTCGAGTTAAGAATCAAGCGGGTTCAAATGTTATACTATCTCCAATTAAACAAGTTGAGCATTACAGAGAAGTTCTCATTGGCCAATTGATTCCCTTAATTGGTGAAGCCATAGATGGGAATAAAAGTTTTTTTGGATTAATCAAAACCGGTGTTTACTTCCATAATTCAACAACAAAGGAATGTGAATCTTTGTTTTTTCCGCAAGGAAAGCCACCCTATTATCCAATGTTCGGACATGATTCATTAAGTGATGATCACATATCTGAAATTGTCCCCGATGTTAGACGATCCAACAGTTATTATTGGAAGAAAGAATGGAATGAGGAAATAATATTTTGGCTTAAACCGCCCTACCATAGTATTGAACAGGGCACTGTACTTAAACTAAAAGGCAACCAAAACAGGATAGCAGAACCTCAAAGTGGTCATTTTAGAGTCAGAGGAACTGCTGGCAGTGGCAAAACTCAAGCACTTGCTTATAGAGCTGCTAAACTCGCATCTCAAGGTTTTAATGTACTAATTGTTACATTTAATATAACTTTATGGCATTTTATTAAAGATATGATAGCAAGAGCTCCTTTTGGTTTTTACTGGGACAAAATTAAATTTGACCATTTTCATGGGTTTTGTAAGGATATATTAAATGAATATGAAATGAAATGGCCAACAAATAATAATGATGAGGGAGGAGAAAGGTTCTTTAAAGTTATTGTTCCAAGTGCCGTGGCTTATGCTATTAATTGCAACAAACACCATAAGTATCAAAAATACGATGCAATATTAATTGACGAAGGGCAAGATTTTGAATACGAATGGTATGATTTATTGAACTCTTATTTTATTGCTCAAAGAGATGAATTGGTTGTAGTTTGTGATAAAAACCAAAATGTCTATGAAAGAGATTTATTGTGGTTAGATAAAAGGCAGAATAGAAGAGGTTTGGAGAAATTTGGAGATTATATTGATTTGACGATTTCGTTCAGGTTGCCGCCAATTGTTGCCGATATGGCAATAGAATTCGCAGACAAATTTGGCTTAAAGTCTGAATTAAAGCTTAAAAAAGCTGAAGATAACCTTATGCTTATAGATTATGAACATATAATCTGGAAAAACATTGATGAGAGTCAATTGACGACGGAAGTGTATTCAATATATGGGTTGTTAAAAGACAAAGGATTTCACCCATCTGATACGGTGGTGTTATTCCCAAATCATAAATTGGGTCTTGATGTGGTCGGTTTCTTTGAAAATAACGGCATCCATATAAATCATGTTTTTGGTTTGGATTATAATGACAGAAGACGCCATAAAAAGTCTTTCTGGATGGGTGATGGACGATTGAAAATGTGTACTATTTATTCATTCAAGGGCTGGGAGTCTCAAAATGTCGTTATCTATATTCCAGAAGACTATGTTTTTAAGATTAATTTCGACGGCGAGGAAGACCTTTCTAGCGCTGATAATCTTGATTCTTTGGTGTATACGGCAATAACAAGAACAAGATGTAATTTGATAGTCTTAAATAACAATAGTAGATATAAAACCTTCGGCTCAAAGTATTCTTCAGAGTGGACATGATAAAAATCAGTTTATTATGTTTGTGCGGTTCTTTTGCGCAAGTGCTAATTATCTTTGCAACGTAATTAAACAAACAGATGAAAAACCAAATATTAAGCCTTTACAGCAGAATGAATTTCGGTAAATACCATGGCGAAACCATTGGACAAGTTGCTGATGAAAATCCTTCGTACATCGAATGGATGATTGAGAATATTGACAACATTGCTTTCAGCGAAGATGTGGTATCAGAATTGGACTTGCCAGATGGTTTATTGGAAATCAACGCTGAAAAACTGGAACGGTTCATCGACAATTCTTTGTATGGCGAATTCCAACGTAATCATTACGACGAACAAGATAGAATGGATTCCAAGGAAGACAATTGGTATGCCATGACAGACGGCCAATATGGTGATATGCCAGATGGATTTGACGGAGATTATAGTTTTTTAGGGTATTAGATATGCATTAGCCATCAAACGTAAAACACTTTCAAAAACAATAAAATGCCAAACGACACTGTACAATTCAATGACATTGCCAAAACGCTTAGAGATGAGCTTTCACTTCTCAGCGATGATGATCAAAGAATAAAAGAGTTAGAAATAGCTGAAGCACTAAATAAAAGGCTTGATGGGATTGAACTTAACGAACAGGATTTCATCATTATGGATGAGCTCTGCATCCTAAGATACCTACCCGATGCGTTAGTGCATCAAGAATTTGGCACAGATAGTTTGAATGCCCAGTTCTATAGCTTGTATGAGGAAAACCCGACACGTGCCATTAGTGTTTTGAACAAGCTGCTAAAAAGTGAGCCTGAGTTTGTTGAAAAAAACTACATTGAAAGGACTACCACTATATCATTTGGCAGGATTATTCCAGTGAAACCAGATGAAAAAACCATCATTGTAACACCAGAAGAGGAACAATATCCAATAAAACAACTGATGGACAAACTTCAGTCTAACGACAACCAGGAAAGAAGTGATGCTTCTGTCTTTCTCGAAATGCGTTTCTGGGGGCAATCTCTGCCATGTCAAATCCAAATTATAAAGGCTGTCTTATCTGCAAAATCATTACATAAGAGGGACTGGTTAGACATATTACTGAATAATTGGTGGGATGATGCCATTATGCCCGATGTCGAGAAAGCATGGCTGTCTTATGGTGAACCTGAATGTGCTAGGGTCATTATGCACAGATTTCCTCTGGATTATGTTTTGATGCATCAAGAAGAGTTGGGGAAGGCCGATTACCAATTTCTTTGTATGCGCCTTGCCAAAGAGGAGGGCTTTAACATCGACAAAAGCAGATTGTCTCAAATACAGTACTACCAAGTATTGGCAAACACACACATGCGTCTTAATGACGACGAAGCTGAAAGCCTCTTGTTCGGGCGTGTCAAACGACTTTTGAATCGCAATTATAAACCATGGATATATGCAGTGGACAACTATAATCACTATAGTCGTACCGCATTTGACTGTGCTGATTTTTATAACAACCCTGATAAATACATAAAGTTGTTGCTCAACTACAAACCGACATTGTATTTCCTGTCAGATTTGAAAGGACGTATTCAACTGTTAATACAAACAGGAAACACAAACACTGTGGTTAAATTCATTGCATGGAACAAATATCTTCAACAAAACATACCATCATTTTTATCGGAGGAGCCCGACCAAAAGATTGCCTTGCAACAATTTGGCGACCGTTTTAGAGAATACCGAAACCGAAGCTGGGAACGCTTAATTGATCTTGCCAGAGAAACTTTCCCAGTAGAAATCAAGGTAGAAGCCAAGGGGTTTCTTGATGATTCTGAAGATAACGAGTGGGATTATTTCGAACCATATTAATATTGCGAATCAAAACTAATTCAAAAAAAGTAAGAATGTAGGTTTAACTAGTAATTAGTGGAGAGTTACGACAAGTGGGATGTATTGAAGCAAACGAAAAACCAATAAGACAATGAGAACGTTTCTTAAAGTAATAGCTTTGTCACTTTCCTGGCTAACCCTTTCGCCGCTTCTGTTCATCTTTGAGCTATAGCGCCATCTGGGGCAACGGGACGGAAGCCCCCAAAGGCGAATCAGACAAGGACGACATCAGTTTTTCCATCGGTATAGCGCGAGCCTCAAGGACATTCCATATTAGGGTAGGGGAATGGTAATAAAGGGTAGCGGAAATATCTAAAGTTGGTGCTGTTTTCTGGGTCTACTTTCTAAAGCTGGTACAATGTACTTCAGTTCTTCAATATCAGGCAAAGTGTGGCGCAGTTCTTCTGGCATGTCGGTGGTGGCCATATTGTCGCTTAGGACAAATACTTAAATTTTGTGAATAAAATCACCAAAAATTATAATATTTTGTGAATTGAATCACTAAATTTAGTATTTTTGCATGGTAAAAAAGGTGAATTATGATAGAACGCAAACTTCATCGAGTTATTAAAGACCGCTTTTTCAAAGGGAAAGCCATCGTTCTTATAGGTGCACGACAGGTAGGGAAAACCACCTTGCTGCAAGAACTGACGAATGGAACAAATGATGTTTTATGGCTCAATGGCGATGAACTTGCCACAAGGACATTGTTGCAGGAAGTGTCGGTGGAGAAATTTCGCAGTTTGATAGGAGCAAAAAAAATCATGGTTGTGGATGAAGCCCAACGGATAGAGAACATCGGACTGAAAATGAAGTTGATAACCGACCAGTTGCCAAATGTTCAACTCGTTCTTACCGGTAGTTCATCATTCGAACTTGCCAATCGTGTCAACGAGCCATTGACAGGGCGGAAATGGCAATACACACTTTTCCCTCTATCATTTGATGAAATGGCTGAACACACGAGTCCTATTGAGGAGATTAAGCATTTGCCGCTACGCTTGGTCTATGGCTCCTATCCTGACGTCGTCACCCACCCTGGCGATGAAAAAGAAGTTCTTAAACAAATTACGGACAGCTACTTATACAAAGATATCCTTGAGTGGGAGCGTGTCAAGAAATCAGACAAATTAGTGAAGTTGTTGCAGTCGTTGGCTTTCCAAGTGGGAAGCGAAGTGTCGTTGAACGAGTTGGGTCAACAAGTTGACTTGGACAAAAACACCGTGGAGAGATACATTGTCTTATTGGAGCAAGCCCAAGTCATTTTTAGGCTTGGTTCGTTGAGCCGCAATCTCCGCAATGAGTTGAAGACTGCCCGTAAAATCTATTTTTATGACAACGGTGTCCGCAACGCCCTCATCAACAATTTCAACGACCTGGCGCTTCGCAATGACACTGGGGCTTTGTGGGAAAACTGGATGATTAGCGAGTTGGTCAAGAAACGCTCTTACGATCGCCAATTTGTCAACTGCTATTTTTGGAGAACCACACAACAGCAGGAAATCGACTACATTGAGGAGGCAGACGGACATTTCACTGCATATGAGTTCAAATGGAATCCGAAGAAAAAGGCCAAAATAAGCCAAACTTTTTTGAAAGCCTATCCCAATACGGAGATTATGACGGTCAACCCCGATAATTTCTACATGATACTTTAATAGTCTTTTTGGGAATTGTCCGTCCTTTTTGCAATCCAGCCATAGCCGATTATTAGGATTTGTAATTCTTCAAGGGTAAATCTGGAAGATGCGGTATTTTCGGTATAAAGTTGCTGTGTTTAAGAATTTGTGTGTTTTTGCAGTTAATTGAAAAACTCAAAAGAATATGGTGAATACAGCAGGGGTACAAGGGCTTGAACGTTTTGTGAAAAGTCGTCCAAGTAATCCTTCTATCAGCGAAGAGGAAATCATGGAAGAAGTGAAGGCCGTAAGATACAAGCAATGAAAGAGATCATTTAGCGCCATCTGGGGCAACGGAATGGAAGCCCCCAAAGGCGAATCAAAAAAGGATGACATCAGTTTTCTCATTGATATAGAACGAGCCTCAAAGACATTTTTATCAGGGTAGGGGAATGGTAATAAAGTGTAGTGGGAATATCTAAAGCTGGTGCAATTTGCCGTGTCTACTTTTTATAGCTGGTGCAATAAAAAACCTCCAATCTTTGAAAAGCGTATGTTTTTCTATCAAAAAAGTTTGGAAAAGCGTAATTTTTTTGTTGAAATTTTATGGAAAAGCGTATATTTGCAGCTGTAATAATGTTGTAATATGCTGAAGAGGAAATACAATAGTGCTCAAATTCACGGCAGACGTTGAATATTCATTAAGGCATCAAAAAAGCCCCTCAAAAAATTGAGAGGCTTTTTTGCGTTTAACCGAGATAACTCTTCAGGATCTTGCTTCGGCTGGTGTGTTTCAACCGGCGTATGGCCTTTTCCTTGATCTGGCGCACGCGCTCGCGCGTCAGGTCGAATTTCTCACCGATCTCTTCCAAGGTCATCGGGTGGCTGCCGTTCAGCCCGAAATACAGGCGGACGACATCCTGCTCCCTTTGCGTCAGGGTGGAGATGGCTCGGTCAATTTCTTTGCGCAACGACTCATACAGAAGCTCGGTCTCAGGCGTCGGGGCCTCCTCGCTCTTCAGCACGTCGTACATGGTGTTGTCTTCATCCTGCACGAGCGGTGCGTCCATCGAGATGTGGCGTCCGGCGTTCTTCATCGACTCTTTCACCTCGGCTTCTGTGATTTCCAGCACCTCGGCAATCTCCTCTGCATTGGGTTCACGCTCAAACTCTTGCTCTAACTTAGCGTAAGTTTTGTTGATTTTGTTGATGGAACCGATCTTGTTCAAGGGGAGACGGACAATACGCGATTGCTCGGCCAAAGCCTGTAGGATGGACTGACGAATCCACCACACGGCGTAGGAGATGAACTTGAAACCTCTGGTTTCGTCGAAACGTTGTGCGGCTTTGATCAGTCCCAAGTTGCCTTCGTTGATTAAGTCGGGAAGACTGAGGCCTTGGTTCTGATACTGTTTTGCTACGGAGACTACAAAACGCAAGTTGGCCTTGGTGAGTTTTTCCAATGCGATCTTGTCGCCTTGCTTGATACGCTGTGCCAATTCAACCTCTTCTTCAGCCGAAATCAGCTCAACCTTACCAATCTCTTGCAGGTACTTGTCGAGAGACGCGGTCTCGCGGTTCGTCACCTGCTTCGTAATCTTTAACTGCCTCATTTATGTTTATTTAGTTCTTTGAATAAGTTTGCTTTGTCGTTCGAGCGGATTTGCAAATCCGTCAGAACTGTTTCCACGTCGAGGCTGGCGGATTACAAATCCGCCAGAACCTCTAGTGGGTTTTTACTTTCTGTGGGGACCGCCGTTGCCGCCATTGCCATGGCCGCCACCGTTGCGGTTGCCACCACCATGGTTGCCATTACCATGACCGCCATTGCCGTGGTTGCCACCACCAGGACGCGGACCACCGGGACGTGGGCCGTTGCCGCCCTTCTTCTCCTCATAGCCTTCCGGCTTGGGGAGGAGGGCACGGTGCGACAGACGCAGTTTGCCAGTCTTCTCATCGATTTCGACCAGCTTCACATCGATCTCATCGCCTTCCTTCAGGCCAGTCTCTTCCATGGTCTCGTAACGCTTCCAGTCGATTTCGGAGATGTGGAGCAGACCGTCCTTGTTGGGGATGATTTCCACAAAGGCACCAAAGGCCATGATGGAAACGATCTTGCCGTGGTAGACTTCGCCTACCTCGGGCACTTGCACGATGGCCTTGATCTTGGCCTTGCAGGCTTCGATGTCTTCCTTGTTCTGTGAAGCGATTTCCACGATACCCTTCTGCTCGTCTTCGGTGATGACAATGACGGTGTTGGTCTGCTTCTGCATCTCTTGGATGACCTTGCCACCAGGGCCGATGACGGCACCGATCATATCCTTCGGGATATACATGGTCTCGATGCGAGGCACAAACTCCTTATAGTCGGCACGAGGTTCGGTGATGGTCTTGGCCATCTCATCGAGGATGTGGAGACGGCCCTGACGGGCTTGCTCCAAAGCTTCGGTCAGCACCTCGTAGCTGAGGCCGTCGACCTTGATGTCCATCTGGCAGGCGGTGATACCGTCGCGGGTACCTGTGACCTTGAAGTCCATGTCGCCAAGGTGGTCCTCGTCGCCGAGAATGTCGGTGAGGATGGCGTATTTGCCGGTCTCGCTGTCAGAAATCATACCCATGGCCACACCAGCGACGGGCTTGCGCATCGGCACGCCAGCGTCCATCAGGGCGAGGCAGCCACCGCACACGGAGGCCATCGAGGAGGAACCGTTGGATTCGAGGATGTCGCTCACGATACGGATGGTGTAAGGCATGGTCTCGTCGTGAGGCACCATCGTCTTGAGGGCGCGTTCGGCGAGGTTGCCGTGACCGATCTCGCGGCGGCTGGTGCTGCGCTGTGCCTTGGCCTCGCCAGTGGCAAAGCCAGGGAAGTTGTAGTGCAGCGTGAAGTTCTTGGTGCCTTCCACCACGGCGCCGTCGAGGGTTTGCTCGTCGAGCTTGGTGCCGAGGGTGACGGTGACCAAAGCTTGGGTCTCACCACGGGTGAACACAGCTGAGCCGTGGGCTTTGGGCAGCACGTCGACTTCGGTCCAGATGGGACGCACCTCGTTAGTCTTACGACCGTCGAGGCGGATGCGCTCGTTAAGAACGGCGTTGCGCACAGCCGAGCGTTCCACATCGTGGAAATAACGCTTGGCGAGCGGGGTGATGGTTTCCAGCTCTTCTTCGGTATATTTTTCGAGATATTTGTCGAGGATGCCAGCGAAGGTCTCTTCGCGGAGGTGCTTGTCGGCGCAACCCGTGAGGGCGAAGTCGTAGCAAGGCTGGTAGCAGTTGGCTTCGATTTCGGCACGGAGGTTCTCGTCGTTCACCTCGTGGCAATACTCACGCTTTGCCTTGTTGACCTGTTCCATGAGCTCAATCTGAGCTTGGCATTGGATTTTGATGGCTTCGTGGGCAGCTTTCAAGGCGCCGAGCATTTCTTGTTCGCTCACTTCCTTGCATTCGCCTTCCACCATGCAGATGTCTTTCATGGAGGCGGCCACCATCAGTTCGAGGCGGGCTTCCTCCATCTGGGCGAAGGTGGGGTTGATGACGTATTCGTCGCCGATGAGGGCCACGCGCACTTCCGAAATCGGGCCATGGAAGGGGATGTCGGACACGCAGATGGCAGCAGAGGCGGCCAAGGCGGCGAGGGCATCGGGGGTCTGGTCCTTGTCGTTCGACAGGAGGTTGACCTGCACGATGGTCTCGGCATGATAGTCATCGGGGAACAGCGGGCGCAAAGCGCGGTCGATGAGGCGTGAAATCAGCACTTCGTAGTCGGAGGGCTTAGCCTCACGTTTGAAGAAACCGCCAGGGAACTTGCCCGTGGCGTAGTATTTTTCCCTATAGTCGACAGACAGGGGGAAGAAATCGGTTTCGGGAGCCACTTCAGTGGCGGAGCATACGGTGGCCAGAATGACGGTGTCGCCGCAGCGCAGCACCACCGAACCATCGGCCTGTTTGGCATAACGGCCAGTGTTGAGCGTAATCTCTTGACCGTTAGGCATGTGGATGGTTTGTGTAAATCCAGTAGGACCCATAATGATTAGAATTATTTACTGTTTTCTCTTAGCTTCTATTGCGAATGGAATTGGTTGTAATAAATAGCAAAAAAAAGGCAATGTGTATTGCCTTTTTCTTGCGTTCCGCTCAGGCGGGCGAAAGTCTTACTTTCTGATGCCCAATTCCTTAATGATGTTACGGTATCTTTCGATGTCGGTTCTCTTCAAATAATCGAGAAGTTTTCTTCTCTTACCTACCAAGCCAACCAACGCACGTTTGGCCGCCACATCCTTGTGGTGAACTTTTGTCTGTTCAGTCAAATGCTTTATTCTGTAGGTGAACAAAGCGATTTGGCCTTCTGCTGAACCAGTATCGGCAGCGTTCTTGCCGTATTGGCTGAAAATCTCTGATTTCTTTTCTGCAGTTAAGTACATAATTTTCTTCTTTTTACCTAAATTTGTTGTTCTAAACGGGCTGCAAAGATACGACTTTTTTGGAAAGTGGAAGGGGTTTTGAGTGAATTTTTTTTGGAATGATAGTTCAGTGGCAATCCGAGTCTTAGCCATGGTCAATCCCAACGTCAATTTTAGGCTTAGAAAGTGTCCATGCCGTCCCATATCACCAAATCGTGCCGCACATAGCCTTCTGTGCCTCTAATCCTGATTTTGTACCAACCTTTAGTCTTTCCACGACAAGGGTAGGCCAAAGGCATTTCTCCAGCTTTAGTCGTGATTTGGCAAATGATGGATGATTTCAGGTCGGGTTGGGTGCGGACATTGACGTTCGTGCGGAGGGTGTACACAATGCCTTGTCCGTTTCTTGCACTGTATTCCACGATTTTATGCCCAAGTTTAGGGACTTCTACATCGTCTTGCACGGAAACAGTATATGTGGTTTGGTTGGTGCTAACATATCTTCCAACAACGTTTCCTTTGCTGTCGATGACCATTTTCATGTGGTCAACGGAAGCTGCCTTGATGTTGGGGTCGCCATCATCAACGTCTTCAATGGTTTGGACTTCCATTTCGGTGTTATCAGCCGTTAGTTCGGTCTCGTCTGGGGTAGAGATCTCGTTTTCTTTACTTCCACATGAATAGCACACTATTCCTAAGGCAATAGCGAGTGCTGTGGTATACCATAATCTTTTCATATACTGTATGAATTATGACGAAATGTCCTACAAAGGTACGAAGAAAAAGGCATTCGGCAAGAAAAAAGATGTTTTTGTCCCCAAAAAAGAAAAAAAGCAAGACCTAAGCCTTGCTTCTGTGTAGCGGGATCGAGAATTGAACTCGAGACCTCCGGGTTATGAATCCGACGCTCTAACCTGCTGAGCTATCCCGCCTCGTTTCGGGTTGCAAAAGTAGACATTTTTTCAATACGGTCAACAAAAAAGAGGAAAAATATTTTTATCTCCTAATTGTTGTCGCTTTGCGTCATTGCGAGCGAAGCGAAGCAATCCAGAGTAAGTGCTTGTAATCTGGACTGCTTCGTTCCTCGCAGTGACGTACTATACGGTGTTATTCAGTCAGTTCCTTCGCGGCTTGCTCAAGCTTGGTGTCGAGCGTCTTGATGGCTGCTTCGAGACCATTCGAAGCGTCACCCTTCATGCTGAAGTAGAACTTGATCTTCGGCTCGGTGCCCGAAGGACGGATGGTGATCTTCGAGCCACTCTCGGTGAAGAATTGCAACACATCGCTCTTGGGTAGGGTGATGGGCGTGACCTTTCCAGTAACCAGGTCTTTGGCTTCCTGAAGCTTGTAGTCGCGGGTTTCGATGACCTTCTCGCCAGCGATGACGGTGGGCGGGGTGGTGCGGAACTTGGCCATCAAGGCCTTGATTTCCTCGGTGCCGCTGATGCCTTTCTTGGTCAGCGAGACGAGTTTTTCTTTGTAAAGGCCGAACTCCTTGTAGATATCCATGAGCAGCTGGTAGAGCGTCTTGCCTTGCTCGGCAGCCCAGGCAGCGGCTTCGGCAATCATGCTGGTGGCGATGACGGCATCCTTGTCGCGGACGAAGTCGCCTGCCAGATAGCCGTAGCTCTCTTCACCGCCGCCGATGAACTGCTTCTTGCCTTCGAGTTCAAGAATCTTGTCGGCGATGTACTTGAAGCCGGTCAGCACGTCGTAGCGGTCCACGTCGTATTTCTTCGCAATTTCAAACAGCAGCTCGGTGGTGACGATGGTCTTCACGATGAATTCTTTTCCTGTGAGTTTGCCCAGTTCGTTCCAGCGGGTCAGCAGGTAGTAGACGAAGAGGCTGCCAGTTTGGTTGCCGTTGAGTAGGATGAACTCTCCTTTGTCATCCTTTATGGCGATGCCCACGCGGTCGGCGTCGGGGTCGGTGGCCATGACGAGGTCAGCGTTCACCTCTTGGGCTTTCTTCACGGCCAAGGCCATGGCGGCAGGCTCCTCTGGGTTGGGTGACTTCACGGTCGGGAAGTTGCCGTCCACGACCATCTGCTCCTCAACGCAATAGACATTTTCAAAGCCCTTACGCTTCAGGATTTCGGGCACCAAGCGGCGACCCGTGCCGTGGATGGGCGTGTAAACGATCTTCATGTCCTTGTGCTTCTTGATGAGGTCGAGCGAGAGGGACAGGCCGTACACCTTATTTAAATAGATGTCGTCGAACTTCTCGTCCAAGACGGTGATGAGGTCAGGGTTGCGCTTGAAGTTGACCATCGACGGGTCGGTGATTTTCTCCACCTCGGCGATGACGTTCTTGTCGTGTGGGCTGACCAGCTGGCCGCCGTCGTTCCAATAGGCCTTGTAGCCGTTGTATTCCTTGGGGTTGTGCGAGGCGGTGACCATCACGCCGGCATCGCATTTCATCTCGCGCACAGCGAACGAAAGCTCTGGGGTGGGGCGGAGGCAGTCGAAGATGTAGACCTTGATGCCGTTGGCCGACATCACGTCAGCGGTGATGTTGGCGAAGGCAGGGCTGTTGTTGCGGCCGTCGTAGGAGATGGCGATGCTGAGGTCTTTCTTGCCGGGGTGCATCTTCTTGATGTAGTTGGCAAAGCCTTGGGTGGCCATGGCCACGGTGTAGATGTTCATGCGGTTGGTGCCGGCACCCATGATGCCGCGCAGTCCGCCAGTGCCGAACTCGAGGTTGCGGTAGAAGCTCTC
>CAMHJX010000008.1 GCA_946185535.1 uncultured Bacteroidales bacterium | reverse complement strand
TTGCAAATCAATAATAATCAACGAAATACAAAAACAGCTATTTTACAAAGTGTAACGTTTTTTTACAGTGGTGTAAAGAAACTTTACACTTGCTTTTACACTTTATTATTTGAGCATGTTTGAAAAATTGAATCTTTTCAACCAAAATACTACCGAAAAAGTGTATAAAAATAGAGTTTCTTGGCTAAATCTCATAAAAATATCGAGATTACGCCAGAATTCTACATCAAAGTTGGCGCAATCTCAATTTTTTTGTAACTTTGAGCCAACTCGCACGCAGAATGCGTATCTTCCGAAAGGTCACCAAAACGCGGAAGTCTTTGTTACCAGCGTTTATCACCCCGAACGGGCTGTTGGACAACATGTACTCGCGGAAAGTATCCCGTGAGGTAAAAGGCGATGCGTTGTTCTTTGTTTAATTGTTTAATTGTTTGTTGAGTTTCCCTTCGGGAATGGAGTGTTGTTTGTTCGTTATAAGCGGCGGCAAGAACAAGTTACCAATCTGTAGCGCCACAGGCCGCCGCGGTGAACAAAATCCTCTGACCTCCATTCCCGCAGGGAATCTATATACATTGTTTCCATATCAATTATTCTTCAAAGACTTAACAGGATTCATTCGGGCAACGCGGTTGCTGCTTATGACAACCACGGCGGTCACGATAAGCAAGACCATCACCGCACCGATGACGAAATAGAGTGGCGAGAGGCCGATGCGCATGGCGAACAACTCCAACCATTTGTCGGCGAGGAAATAGGCTATCGCCACACCAATTAAGGCGGCAATCACAGCTAGTTTCAACACATCTGCCACGAACATACGGATGATTTCGCCCGCCACCGCACCGTTCACCTTGCGAATGGCCACTTCCTTGCTGCGGCGGTTGGCCTCGTCGCGCACAAAGCCTATCAGACCAAACAAGGCAATCGCCAAAGCGAACAAGGCACCTATAATGAATGTGCGCCGCATCTGATACAGGTGGGTGTACTCCTTCTTGACCAATTCGGTGTAAGGCGTCACTTCGACATTGTTCCGCTCGGGCAGACATTCCTCGATGACCGCCTTCACCTTGGCGATGGCTTCGGGATTCACCTCGCGCACCTTCACCACCAAGGTGTTCATCACCCTCGACCAGTCTTCGGGGCCATAGTTCCAATCCATGTTCCAACAGAAGCGGATGCTCGCACGGTCGTCGTTGCCCAACATCGATCCGATGACATAATCTTCATAAACGCCACAAATAGTGTAAACGTCATCGTCGCCATCGCTGTGCTCCGAAATCAGGATGTCCTTGCCCACAGCGCCATCGCTCCAGTCGGCATAAAGGTTCATCTCCTTCACAAAACTTTGACTCACGGCCACATCCTTCGGCTTTGAAGGCGCCTTGCCCTCTATCAAACGGAAGCCCATCATGTCGAAGAAACCTTCCGTCGCCATGTATTGGTCGCACACGCCCATCAAATACTTCGTTGGGTTGTCGGGCAGCATGATGTTGTTTCCCGATGTCTTATCCAAGGGGATGCAATAGGTCAGTTCGGCGGCCTCCACCTCGGGATATTGCCGCAGTTTCTCCGTAATCAGTATCAATTTGTCCTTATCTGCGCCTCTCAACGGGGAATACAACAAATGCTCATATTCGTAGCCCATGTCGGCATTCAACGCCCTGTCATATTGTCCGTCGGCCACGAGAACCATAGGTAGCAGGATGGCATTGATGCCAATCTGCAACATCAGCAACGAGAGTTTCCAACGGCGCTTGTTTTCCTTGTAACCGCTGAAGGCCGTCGAAACGGGAATCCTGACGAACATCATCGCGGGAATGAGCGCCGAGACTAGGAAAATGAAAGCGATGATACCGACAAGCACCCATCGTGTTTGCGGCACCATAAGGCTGGCAACCGGTACGCCCAACAACGACTCGATGACCCCGCTGAAAGCCCATATCACCAAGGCCGCCACTGCCAACGAAGCCAGCAGGTTCAAAGCCGTCTCTTTGATGAGCATTCCGTAAATGCTTCCTGCGCTGGCACCGTAGCACTTCCTGACACCCATTTCTTTGGAGCGGCGCACCACATCCGAAACCGCCATTAGCAGGTAGTTGAGCACCGAGACCAAAAGCAGCAAGGCCGCCACCACCGAAAGAATCAACACATAGTTTTTGATAGTAGGCTCATGACGATGCATGGTGGCAAGAGGGGTCAGCGTGTACCAAATCGTGGAGCCATCACGCTCCAACTCCTCCAAAGGCTGGTGTGCTTCCTGCATCTTACGGATGGCATCCTTCAGGCTGTTGGGGTCCACATTGGGCGCCAGCCTGACAAAGCTGCGATAACGGTCGTTGCCTAGCCAGTTGTTGATGCTCCACTCACCGAAGGCAGCAATGGCCGTCACGATGTCGCATTGTACGCTGCCATTCTCCGGAAAATCTTCAAAAACACCCACCACAGTCAGTCTTGTTTTTGGTCCCCAAACTTCACTATAGATTTGTTTGCCAATGGCCTCGTTCACGCCGCCCAACTTCTCCGCAAAACTGCGGCTGACGGCAATGTCTCCATTGTATTGTTGCAAAGCCTGCATCGGGTCGCCCGCAAGGAATTCGCGGTCGAAAAAGTCGAAGAAGCAGGTGTCGGCACCAATGCATAGTCCTGTGATGAGGTTGTTGTTTTCGTCATAAAGGTTACCGTTGAGCAGGTTGGAATAGCGCGTAGCAGCTTCCACGCCCGGCACTTCAGCCTTGAAGCCCGGCGCAATGCCGCCCGAAGTGCCCCAATAGTCATCGGGGTCGCCGCCCTCTTGGAAGATGATGTTTTCCGTGATCATATAGATTCGGTCCACGTCCTTGTAGAAACTGTCGTACGACAATTCGAAGCACACCTTGGCAATTAGCACGATGCCAATGGCGAGACCTATGCCTAACGATAGGATTTTGATGAGTTTGTCGGATATGCTATTCATGGTTTAATTGTTGTTTGTTTAACTGTTGAATTGTTTGTTGAGTTTCCCTTCGGGAATGGAGTGTTGTTTGTTCGTTATAAGCGGCGGCAAAAACTTGTTACCAATCTGTAGCGCCACAGGCCGCCGCAGTAAACAAAACTCTAACCTCCATTCCCGCAGGGAATCTTTATTTATCATTCACCCATATACCAAGCCTTGTGCCAAAATTGCAAATCAATAGTAATCAACGAAATACAAAAACAGCTATTTTACAAAGTGTAAAGTTATTTTACAGTGGTGTAAAGAAACTTTACAGTGCATAGTTATCGCGCAAAATTGAGTTTTTTCCAAAACCAATCAATTTTGACAACTTTGGAAAAAACTCGATGCTTTCTCAAGAAGATTCAGAGAAAGGATCTGCTTTACAAAAACAGGTCGTCCGTGGTTAATGTAGCGACAAAACTGGAAGAATGGATGCCATTCTTAAGGCCATAGGTCGTTACAAGTGTTGGCCACAATGCTTCCTTGACTCCCGTTTCCTCGCGAAACTTTGAGACCCTACTGCGCAACTTTTCCTCTTCCTCCTTACTCAGCATGTATTCCGCCTCGCTATATTTCATCTCAAAAATGTTGATAATTCCGTCCGCACGTTCCAAAATCATGTCTATCTGTGCCTTGGGGTTTGTGCTCTTGCTTCGCCATGAGTAGAACTTGGTGGCGATACGGTCAATCCGCAATGCTTGTTTAATTTGGGCGACGTGTGCCATGCACAACCGCTCAAAACTCAAACCGAGCCAGGCGTTCACTTCCGATGTCCCGATATGGTTGCACCAATAACCTGTTTCCGCCTCAGCTTTGGCGACAAACGTCAGGTAGAACAGTGAATAGAAATCCGTCAGCTGGTAGATGGCTGAGTTCTTCTTTACATTTTTCTCCCTCACCACATATTTGCGGATAATATCGCAATTGACAAGGTCTTTCCGACCCGTCTTCTTCCATAAATGGCGACGAACTCAGGCCGCTCTGATTTGGTGTACTCTTTTAGCAACTTGATTTCCTGTTCTCTACCTATCAGCTTATCCATAATTGTCCTTTGTTGTTTTCACAAGCAAAGGTATGGAAATTCCTCAAAATAGAAATGAGTTTTTTCCAAAATTATCGATTTTTAGCAATTTTGGAAAAAACTCAGTATTGTTTTTCACTCTTTTTTCAGTGCCCAAATCGGATTCACCCGTGCCACCGAGACGATTTGCCAAAGCACCGAGCCGATGGCAATCACAAACGACAGCACCACCGTGACCACGAAAATCCATGGGTGCAAGTCGATGCGATAGGCGAAGTCCTCCAGATAACGTTTGCAGAGCCACACCGCTACGGGAATGGCAATCGCGTTGGCAATCAATATCATAATGATGTATTCCTTCAGGTTGCGACGGATTTCGCTTTGCATCGTGCCGCCAAACACTTTGCGGATGGCGATGGTCTTCTCGCGCTCGGAAGCAAAATGCGTGCTCATGGCCACGAGGCCGAGCAGTGAGAGGATGACTGAAATCGCCATGATCAACTCAATGAGACGCATCTGGCGACGTTGCTTGTCGTATTGCTTGGCAATCACGTTCTCCACAAAATCATCGAAATCGGGTTCAATGTAGATGCCAAATACCTTTTCGCAGTGTTTCTTATACACTGCATCTATGGCACGTTTGGCTTCACGATGGTCGCCAGCAACCTCAATCAGCAAATAGGATCGAGGTTGCCAACCACCATTGCCATATACAACTACATAGTCTTCATCGGTCACATGCAAGGCATCCTGCATCTTGAAGTCGGCAATCACTCCGCATATCGTATTGCCTATGGTGTGTTCTTGCCACATTGTGATAGTGTCCATATTGTAGTCGCCGTATGGCAAGCCCGTCATGCCCGCAGCGGTGGTTTCGGTAATCCAGAAACCATGGGCATCGGTGTTGCCAAAACGTTCCTTCACCTCAAAACCAAGCATACGGAATGCCACCGTATCGCAAGTAAGGACTGGTACGAGGGTCTTCGGCTCGGTTTCGTGGAGCTTTTTCAAATAGAACTGCATACTCATCACGCCAGGAACATTGCTGGCCGATGCCAATTCCTTCACGCAAGGCAAGGCTCTCAATTCTTCCACATAGGCTTCCTTTTCAGTCGTGTAATCAAGGTCGGAACCCAAAAAATAGAGGTTATCCAGATTCAATCCCGTTGAACGGTCCTCCATGTGGTGCATTTGAAGCTCCATCGTCAGCACAAGGGCTATGAGCACGATGGCGATGACGTTTTGCACCACGATGAATACCTTCGAGAGTACAGAGCGGTTACGGAAGCGGAAGGTGCCACGCACCACGTCGATGGGTTTGACCTGCGAAACGATGAGGGCGGGCATGATGCCAGCCAGCATCGACACCACTATCACAATCAAAAGATAGGCAGCGAGGTAAGGTAAACTGAAAGGTATGGAAATCGCCACATCAGACTGCAACAATTGGTTGACGGTAGGGGTGAGGGCGTAGGCTATTGCCAACCCGACGATGAAACTGAACAAAGTAAAGGCAAGCGCCTCGCCGAGAAATTTCAAAATGATGTCGGACTTCTGTGCCCCAACCAGTCGTCTCGATGCCATTTCCTTGGCACGTTTCCCGACCAAGGCGACATTTAGGTTGATGTAATTCAGCAAGGCCGAAATGAGTAACAACAACCCAATGACAATCATCGTGCGAAGCATTGAACGATCGCCTTTCTGCAAGCCCGTGTAAACAGGAGCGAAAAACAGTTCGTCAAAGCGAAACATCGAAAGCTCTTCCATCGTTGGGCTATTGGCAAATTGCACATCACAAAGTGCCTGTAATTTCTCGGCTAACTCTTCTCGGTTCACACCAGGCCGCACCTTGATGAAAGTGCCGATATTGGCCCAGTGGGTGAAAGGATTGTCGCGATAATCCCGGATAGCATACGACTGTCCATGTTCGAAGCTAAACATCACATCGAAATCGGGAAGTAATGAACTGCCTTTGTCGGCAATAACACCTACGATGTGCAACGTGTCATCTTGAAAAATCACCGGCTGTTCAGCAGACGCTTCATTCAGTTTCTCGGCCAATTTTTCGGAGATAAATGCTACATTGCGTTCCGAAAGCATCCCAGGACTGCCTTCTTTGAGCGTCACGGGGAAGATATCGAAGAATTCCACATCGCAGACGAGCGCCGTGCCTGCAAAGTTCTGTTCACCGACACGAAATTGATCTTGCAGGAACTGGAAATGCGACACCGCTTCCAACTCGGGCAACTTTCCGTCGAAGACCTCTTTCATGCCATAGCAGTTAATCATGTTTTTATTTTCGCCCATGGCATAAATCCGCTTGCGATCGGGGTTCTCGCGCGTCACGGCGTATTGCTGCACCACATAGCAGAAGCTGATGATGACGAAAGCCAAGGCTACGCTCAGTCCAATGAACTCAATGGCGGTGTAGAGCTTGTTGCGGGATAGGAATTTCAGGTAGGTTTTCATATTGTTGAAGTGTTGATTGTTTAACTGTTGAATTGTTTGTTGAGTTTCCCTTCGGGAATGGAGTGCTTGTCTTAGTTATATAGCGGCGGCAAGAACAAGTTGCCAATCTGTATCGCCACAGGCCGCCGCAGTTAAAAACGACCTTAGACCTCCATTCCCCGCAGGGGAATCTCTTTTACTGTTCTATATAATGTATCCCTCCATAATAATTAACCACACTATTCTTGATAAAGTATTGAAGCCTGGCATTCAATTGTTCCGCAAGGGCGTTGAGGTAGTTGTTTGAGGCCGTTTGGTATTCGATGGACGAGATCAAGCCCTGCTCGAAGCGCTTGGTGTTCAGTGCGAAGGCCTCCTGCTGTAATTCAGCACGAGTGTCGGCTTGGCGCAGGGCATCGGCTGAGCCGTCACGGTCGGCGATGGCGCGGCGTACCTCGGCCTCCACCGTTTGAAGCGTCTGCTCATAATCGGCTTGGGCACGGTCGTAGGCATTTTTTCGCTTTGCGATGTTGGAATGTTTCGAGAGGCGGTCGAAGATGGGGATGCTCAACGAGAGTTGCACATACTCGCCGCCGTTGTTCTTCAACTGCTCGAGATACGGCGTGGGCACATAGCCCTCCATACCCGGATAGGTGAAATAACTCGACGACCAGCCACCATAGAGCGAGAGGCGGGGCAGCAACTGCCAACGGGCCGTTTTGAGGGCGAGACGGGCGTTTTTCATCGTGCCTTTCGCCAAAAGGACGGAAGGCATGTTGGTTTTGGCAAATTCCACCATTTGGGCGATGTTTTCAGCCTGGTCTGTAGGGCTGTCGCATTGCGGCAGCCGCACTAACGAATCGTTGATGATGCGGCTGCCACGGTGTGACAGCCCTACAGCCAACCCATCAATTTTCAACGGTTTTTCAATCGGCCAAAACATCACATCCTTCAGGGTGATGACGGCATTGTTGAGGTTGTTCCGACAGGTGGTCAGTTGGTACTGTCGCTCGGCGAGGTCGCTCTGCATCTGCACCACATCGGCGTGGGATTTCTGTCCCAGTTGTTCCTGCCTTGTAGCGAGTTGCACGGCTTTTTCTGCCGTAGCCACCTGCGCTTGTAAGGCTTTCTGCATCTCACTGTAATACAACACATTGCAGTACGCCTCCATGGTGGCGAGACAGATCTGGTCTTCGGTTTGCTGTTCCTTGGTCAAGCCCATCATCTGTGCCGTCTTAGTGATTTTCAAGTTGTTGACGGCCTGGAATCCGTTGAAGAGGTTGATGCCTGCCGAAAGGCTGTAGCCATTATGGAACGAGGTCGTCCTAATGTAGGTGTTGGTCTCAGGGTCGATGCTGCGGCCAAAGTTGGAATAGGCGTAAGTGCTTCCTTCAATCGTAGGCGTAAAGGCCGCAAGAATAGCATCGCGGCGGTCGATCTGTGCATCACGGTTGTCGGCATGGGCAATGCGCATCTTGGTGGAATGCTCCATGGCATAATGCATACAGGATTTGAGGTCCATGGTGACGGTGTCCTGGGCCTTGACATTGGTCAAGGCTCCAACGGACATCATCAAAATGAGAAAGGTATGTTTTGCTATCATATTACACATAGTTTTTTATGTGCCAATAGAAAACATATCTCATGCCAAAATTTTAACTATTTGAAATTCAAATATTTAAAAATTATGATTTAAAACAAAGTGTAACATTTTTTTACAGTGGTGTAACAAAACTTTACAGTAGAGTGTAAAACGGACATGTCTATTTGCGTTTGCAAATCAGCCTAAACTCGCAGTAGCTGCATTTCTTGTTGTCTTCAGCTTGCACAAACGGAGTCCCTGTGTCGAGCATTTCGCTTACGACGGCTTCAAGCATGGCTTCCATGTCACATACGAAAGAACTATCCTCCAAAAAGTTAGGGTCGGCATCCTTGTCGTCTTTCTTGGGAGTCGCTTTTGATAGGCCAAATTCGATGTTGTGTGCGTACTTTAGACCATGGATGGCTGCGGTCACCTGATTGGGCATGATGCTTGGATTCTCTTTGATATACAAATACTTATAAAGTAGCAATTGAAGCGCTTTTTCGGGAATTTGTTTCAGATAATCAAGGTCGCTTTCACTTTGATGGCGCACGGGAACCTTGAGGTCAGTGCTGCTCACATGACCCGTCTTGTAGTCTATGACTCGGATAAGACCACCAAATTGGTCGATGCGGTCGGTGCGACCATAGAAAATGCAATCTCCATGAGAGGTTGGCAGGCTTGACCTCAATTCGCCTTCGGTTTCCAATAGGGTCAAGGTGCTGTTTTCCAATTGTTTGGAAGTGTAGTTGAGATAGTTCTTCAGTTGTTGCTCAATGGTGATACGGTTCAAGTAGTTGAAGCCCACATCGGGAAGGCCATTGGGCAGGTTTTTCGCTATTGATAGGGCTAGTTTTTGTTCCCATTGTGGCTTGATGACTTTGTCAAAAAGCTCTTTGTCAATGAGTTGTGTTTTTCCATCTTTCGGGAGATAGTCGGCAAACAAAAACTCTAATGTGTCGTGGATGATGGTGCCTATGACATTGACGCCCGTGTCTTCCTCAACGCTATTGTCTTCAATTTGGGCGATATACCGCAGATAATACTTCAACGGACAATTCAGATAGGTGGACAAAGCGGAAGGGGAGAGGCCTTTCTCTTCGATGAGGTAGTGGAGACGGTCTAAAGCATTGGTTTTCTGTGCGCTGAGCTTCTGTGATTCCAAAGAGGATTTTGCAGCACTGTTGAACGATTCTTCCTCGACTTTGATGTTGGTGTTTTTGGCCAGCTCATGCTTGATTTGCAGGATGAATCGGCTGGCCTCGCCGCCAGATGTGTCGCCTAAATTGTTATAATACAAATAAATGTCTTTTCCATTTTGAAGCAGGCGATAAAAATTGTAGGCGACTACGGCTTGACTGTCTGCGTAGTCAGGCAGCCCACAAGCATGGCGAATGAATTGAGGGATGAAACTGCCTCGTGACTTGTCGGGCGGCAAAATGCCTTCGTTGACGCTGAGCAGGTGCAGCCGCTCAAAGTCAAGGTTGCGGGTTTCGAGCAAGCCCATGATTTGTAGTCCATCAGTCTCACTGCTGTTCAGCTTCAGACTCGCTGCTGACGACAGCACCCGATACAAAGACTCAAGGCTGTGCGCGTCTTTGACATATTGGGCGTTTTGCCCGATGACTTTTTGCAACCGACTAATGATTTTTCCGATTTCACTGACTTGGTTGAGGAGGAATTGATTCCTTTCTTGTTCTGGTTTTGATTGGAGCAAATGTGAGATGAAGACCAGCACTTGGTTGAGGTCTTCCAAGATTATGGCTGGCGATGATTCGTCTTTCTTGTTCAGGATAACCTTCAGAAACGCCTGAATGTTGGGCATCTGTTGGAATGACTCCAGGTCGCTGTCCTCAAAGATGAATTTGCCATTCTTCACCGCAGTTTGCTTCCAATGGCTAAAGGCTTCAAGCTCGTTTCGGGAGAAGACGATTTTGACGATTTCAAGATCCATCAAGTGAAGGACGGGCCAAATGTACCAACCTTCTGCCACACGCTCTGTCCCGTTGTCGTTGATTTTTCGAGAGATTCTTTTGTGTCGATACAGAGTAAAACATTCCTTAACAAGCTGGTTGACAGGTGTTTTTGTTATGGGATAGCCCATCGAGACTTTGAAGCCTGAGAAAGCGTTTGGAATACTGTTCAAGACTGGGATCAGCAAGTTCTCATCGGCAAGGATGACGGCTTGTTTCTCATCCTGTTTCTCTTTGGATTCGTCTTGCTTTTCATCATGGATTTCTTGTAGTTTGGCTTGAAGTGCCTTGGCCTGCATGGCGTTGCCACTGGCATTGATGATGTGTATGGCTTTTGACTCGCTGGTCAGTGCACGGGAGATGCCGTTTTCAATCCATTGCGGATGAACCTTTTTGTGCTTCCTCGCAAAAAGACCAGCCTCATTGTTCTCGTCATCGACATAATAGGCGTCGTAATCGAACAGAATCTCTGCCTTACCGTTTCTAATGAGCGTGTTGATAAGGCGTTCCTCGGTGGTGCTCAAGGCATTGAAGCCAGCGAAAACGATGCTGTTGTCTCCAATTTTTTCCAATAACTCAGATTCAGGCAATTCTGCCAAATGCCTGGTAATCATGCCGTAGTAGCCTTTCCTTTGCCGTGTCAAACGCTCGCGGAGTTGGAAATAGTACAGTTGAAGCGTCTTGAAAAATTCCAAGTACTCTTTTTCCTTTTTGGTGCGGCTTTCACCGTTCACATTCCAAACTTGCAGTTCTTTGTCGTCTGCTACAAACTCAAACACTTTCTTTGCATCGATGCCATATTGGTCGATTTCATCGAAGTCCTTGGCCATTTGTGCGGCTTGGCCTCCAAAAACGCTGAGGTCGCTGTCTTGCTCAACATGCAGTCCCGCGTCGATGTCGATGAGTTCAAACAACAAGTCGATAGTATCGGCTAAGGCGATGCCGCTCCATTGGGTGATGGCTTCTTCGATAGAAATCATCTGTGGCAGCCAGATGGTCTGGTCACAGCTTGTTTTGAAAGCATTGCGCAAATAGAAAGCCGCCCTTTTGTTGGGGAATACTACGGTCAGTTCCTGCTTTGTGAGGTCGTAGCGGCTTTGGATGTGCTGGGCTAGCTTGGAAATGAAGGTGTCGTGGCTCATTTTACTAGGTTGTTAAGGTAGTTTTCGGCGGCTTGCAGTTGTTCGGGTTTGCCTAAATCGAACCAATAATCGGGTTGGATAGGTTTGGAAATAATACGGTTAGTTTTGGCTAAATTGAGGTATAAATCAATGACGCTCTGAGGCTTGACCTCAAATTCAGCAAACAAATCGCTCCTGAAAAAATGCAGCCCGCTGAAGGCCATTTCTTGGTAAGAACAGATCCCTGAGCCCGTCGAAGGGCCGTCATTTTCAGGATGAACCCACTTGAAAGAGCCCTCCGACTTATTCATCCACCCAACAAGCTGGTTCTCAGCATCAAACAACAACTTCCTATTCGTCTCCCTGTCTTGCGTCAGCAACCAAGCGTCATCCTTAGAATCAAGGAATTGTTGGCTCATATCTCGAAGGTTCACATCGCTGATGATGTCAACATTATGCACCAACACGGCTTTTGAGTCTTTGAACAGTGGAGTGGCTTTTACGATGCCGCCGCCCGTGTCCATCAGCAGGTCGCGCTCATCGGAAATCTGTATGACAGCGTCAAACTGATGTTGGTTAATGAAGTCAATGATTTGTTCGCCAAAATGATGCACATTGATGACAATGTGATAGAACCCGTTAGCAATCAGGTTTTCGATGCAATGCTGCAACAATGGCTTGCCGTTAAGCGGGACTAAGGCTTTGGGCTTGTCCTGGGTCAAGGCTTTGAGGCGGGTGCCGAGGCCTGCGGCCAATATCATGGCGGTGGTTTCGATTCTTGGACTCATAAGCCAGTTTCCTCCGTGATTTTGCGTTCGATGTGGTTCAGTTTCAGGTGGATGTCGGGATAGGTCGCCTTGAGCCATTCGTAGATGGTCTGGGCGAAGAAGATGGAGCGGTGCTGTCCGCCAGTGCAGCCAAAGGAGACCATCAGGTTGCTGAAATGCCGCTCGCGGTAGTTGTCGACGCTTTGCCCGATGATGCCTTTCGCATGGTCGAGGAAGACATGGACGGGCGGCTTGGCCATGAGGTAGTCGATGACCTCCCAATCGCGGCCGGTCTTTGTTTTGAATTCAGGTTCGCGTCCAGGATTGGGCAAGGCACGACAGTCGAACACGAAGCCGCCGCCGTTGCCGCTGAAGTCATTGGGGTAGCCTTTTTTGAATGAGAAACTATTGATGGTTACGGTAAGTTGAGAGTTTAGAGTTGAGAGTTTAGAGTCAGTTGGGAGTGGGTAGTTTAGAGTTGAGAGTTGGGAGATGATGTTTTGGAGTTCGGGATATTTGTTTAATGGGTGGGCCTCATTCCAGGCTTTCAGTTCTTTTAAGGCGTAAGGGATACTCTCGATGAAGTGTGACTTCTTCTGGATGAGGCCTCTAAAACCGTAGGCGCCCAGCACTTGCATCAACCTTAAGTAAACGAAATAGGGCTGGTAAGTGTCGAATTTGACGGCTTCTGGACTCATGTATTGTGACAATTCGGTCTTGTAATACCCGACCAATTCATCTCGGATGGCTTGCGGTATTTGCGCTTTCACTTGGTAGAGCAGCGAGACCACATCGTAGTTCAAAGGACCTTTACGACCGCCTTGGAAGTCGATGAAGTATAGCTCGCTGTCCTTGACCATGATGTTGCGTGATTGGAAGTCGCGGTACATGAAGAAGTCGCAGGGTGCTTGGCTGACAAAGTTGGCGAAGGCTTCAAAGTCCTTTCCCAAGCGCGTCTCGTTGAAGTCGATTTCCTCGTGCGGCTTGATGAAGTAGTACTTGAAATAGTTGAGGTCGTCGATAATGGCCTGCTGGTCGAAGCGCTCGGTAGGGTAGGCCTTGCTGTAGTCCAGGCCTTGGTGCCCTAACACTTGCAGCTTCACCAAATGGCTCAGTGCTTTTTTGTATAGTTCTATTACGTTTTCATCAAAGGTCCCTGAGCCTGTCGAAGGGCCGACATTAGCCATCAAAGCCTTCTGCACATGTGCAAACAGATTGTCATCCCCAAAATCGCTTTGCAGATAACAGGTCTTTTCTTCGTTTACGGCAAAGACCTCTGGCACATTCAGCTCCAAGTCATGGAAATGCTTGCTGAAAGCAAGAAAAGCCTCGTTCTCTTCGACATTATTGCTAAAGGTGCCAATAAGGCTCTTGTTGTCAGTGATGATACGGAAATACTTCCTCGCCGAGCCTGATTCTGCGATGGGCAGGATGTCCTTGGGCGTTTCCCCGATGGAACGGGCTAGTTCTGCTAATATGTTTTGAATATCAGGAGTTTGCATAAAATGCCTTTGTTTTTGTATGATGCAAAGTTACAAAGAAAAAATGATTTGGTAATCTCCCAAAAATTGTTTATCTTTGCAATTCAATTGCAAGGGTATGACCGAGGAACAATACATCAATTTCGACGAGTATATCCGCCAAGGCGAGCCGCAGAAGAAAGCCCGTGCGGATGCTTGGCGCGTGGCCATTGGATTGCAGGCCGTGGATGGACTGAAGACATCGGCCTACCTTCAGGAAACTGCTCGCCGTAATATCGAAGGCGACATCACCATTGACGAGGCCAAGGAACTGGTCAACCAATACTATATCAAGAAAACCTCGCGTGATGAGGGCGATGCCAACATGGAAGAGGCCGATAAGGTTTCAACCAACATCTCAAAATTGCTGCAAACCGATTCGTTCACCTATAGCGTGGCAGGCTTTGCAGCCATCCATAGAGCCATCTTTAATGGCGTTTTCAAACATGCTGGCCGTTTCAGGGACTATGACATCACGAAAAAGGAGTGGGTCTTGCGCGGCGATACGGTGTTTTATGCCCATTGGGAGGACTTGCAGATGACGCTTGAGTACGACTTGGAGCAAGAACGACACTTTGACTATAAATCCTTGGAAAAAGATGAGCTGGTGGAGCATATAGCCAAGTTTGTTTCAGGCATTTGGCAGATTCATCCATTCGGCGAAGGCAACACTCGCACCACGGCCATTTTCACCATCAAATATCTTCGTTCGCTTGGCTTTGATGTGAACAATGACTTGTTTGAGCAACATTCATGGTATTTCCGTAACGCGCTCGTCCGTGCCAACTATCGTAATGTGGCCAAAGGCATCGACTATGAGCCTGCCTTTTTGGAGCGTTTCTTTCGTAATTTGCTTCTAGGAGAGGAAAATGCGCTGAAAAACCGCTATATGATGATCAATCCACTCGAGGAATGGAAGATGCCGGAAGTAGAACGGGTAGGGGATAAGAACAGGACAACTACTGGACAAGCACCCGACAAGTTACCCGACAAGTTACCCGACAACCTACCCGATAAGTTAGCTCCTAAAAATCAGAAAATCATTAGTTTAGTGATGGTTGTCGGGTTGAAGGAATTTTCTATAAAGGAAATGCTTGAGCATCTTGGCTTGAAGAATAGGGAGAGCTTTATGGAAGTGTATCTCAATCCCGCATTAAAGGAAAAGTTTGTCCGAATGCGCTATCCTGACAAACCCCATCACCCACGGCAAAAATATTTGCTGACGACAAAAGGTACGGTGTTGTACAACGAAATTATCTCAAGTCACTGATTTTTTCCTCGATTTTCGACCCACACCCAAAGCCGCCACATCAACCAGCCCCAGGCGAAGAAGAGGACATAGAAAATCCATTTTGGGATGGAGGTTGTATAGGCGCCTTCCTTGTCGATTTCGTTGTATTGTTCTGTGGGGATGTCGGCATAGTAATAGGCACCTGCGCCGAAGTCGTAGCCTTCGACGAGGCCGAGTTGGTTGGCCATGATCCAACCGGCCAAAAACAAAGTGATTACCACCACAACGATGGTAATCACTTTGAATATTTTGTGGTTTTTGTTCATCACTTGAACATGTCGAGGGAAGGAATGTCAAAGATCTTTCCTGACAGCAGGAACCACACTGCAAACAGCGTAAGGGCGATGTTGAAGACCTGGCCGATGATGTAGAGCCAGAGCACCTTGCCGCCTTGCATACGCTTGAAGAGGCTCTTGAAGTTGGTGTCCAAGCCGATGCTGGTAAAGGCCAGCACGAAGGCCCAGTTTTTGTATTGGTCGAGGACGCCGTTGATGTTCTTCACGGTTGTGCCGTCGGTGAGCGGCAGCACGATAAAGGAGGCGACCAACGAGGCCACGAAGAAACCGATGATGAACTTCGGGAAACGGTTCCAGATTTCGCCGGCACCGACCTTTTGGTTCGGGTCTTTGTCGACCTTGGTAGCAAAGAAGATGGCCACGAAGAAGGCGATGAAGCCGATGAGGATGTTTTGGATGGACTTCACAAGCACAGCAGCTTGCTCGGCTTCTTCACCGAGGGCATTACCGGCCAGCACCACAGCACCTGTCGAGTCAACGGTACCACCGATGAGTGCACCGCCCATGAGCTGGTTCATGCCGCAGGCGCGGATGATCATGGGCTCGAACACCATCATCAGGATGGTGAAGATGATGGAGATGCTGATGGCCAACGAGAGGTCTTCCTTCTTGGCTTTGGAGGCAGCACCCGTGGCGATGGCGGCACTGGTACCGCACACCGAGGTGGCCGAAGCCAGCGTGATGACCAAAGGCTTATTGTCAATCTTCAGTACTTTGGTGCCGAGCCACCACATGAAGATGATGACGATAGGCGTCACAATCCAAGCGATGCCGAGACCATAGAGGCCGAACTTAGCGATGTTGCTGAACAGCACCGAGAAGCCCATAATGACCAGACCGGTCTTGATGTAGAACTCCGTGCGGATGGCGGGTTTCAGCCATTCGGGCGTGCCAACGGTGTTGGAGATGAGCAGGCCGATGAGCAAGGCCCAGAAGGCCCATTCGAGGTAACGGTTCAGGGTGAACTCGGCACTTACCATACGCACGATGATACAGATGATGAATAGTACGATGAAGGCGGGGATGAACTTGCCGATCTTCTCGCCTTGCAGCTTGATGCCGATGGCGAACAGGATGCCGAGCACCAAGAAGGTGCGGAGCAGCTTGATCCAAAAGAGGCCATTGAATTGAGTGAATTGAGCCGCCAAAGAACCTTTTACATCCGCATGCCAGGTGCCGAACTTGGCGGCGGAGAAGTCGAAGCTTTGGGTAAGGATGGAGATGCAGCCGATGGCGATGACGATGAAGCCTATCCACACGGCCAGCCAATCTTCCTTTTTCCAAAGGTTGGATGCGTTATTGTTTGCCATAACGATTCAAAATTTAAGATTCAAGATTTAAAATTTATAGCTCAGGATAGCCACCACGCGGTGGGAATGATTCTTGTTAAATATACCCTCAACATTTTTGTAACCATCAATGAATGAATAGTCAAGTTTGAAATTCACGCTTTTGAGAGGCCAATAGTTGATGCCGACAGTGTAATAACTCGTTGGAGCAGAAAAATTAGGAAGCATATAAATAACGTAATCAGTAGTATGGAGTCCCAAAACGCCTGTTTGCTGCTCAAAATGCTCATACCTTAGCACAGGCATCAGTTTCTGTTCCTTGCCTTCCTTGCCAAATTGGAAGTTGTAGCCAGCCACAGCGTAGTAGCCTTTGCTATTGAATTGTTTGGGTGCTTCTTCGCCTTCAAAACCTTGATAGCCCGTCGTGCCGTTTAGGTATTCGCCACGAATCACAAGCTTACCATCGTTGTACTGCAAACCTGCTGCCCAGCGGTTGCGAGTGCCGTTGAAATCTTCGTCTTTATAATACTTGCCATAATAATACGATCCGCTCAATGTCAGGGCTTTCAGGCCGGGATGCACTTCCAAGCGGCCCACAACGTCCTTGCGGTTGTTGTTGTCGAGTTGGTTGGCGCCGTTACCGTTGAACACGCCGACGGCGTAGTCAACGATGCTGTATTTGTAACCGTCTTCATCGATCACGGGGAAGAGGCTACCGGTAGCCATGATACCGAGGTCTCGGCCGAGGGCACCCACACCGCAAACGTCTTTGTAGCCGACCAATTGCTGGACGCTCTCACCATAGTCGAAGATCTCGAGGTTGACAGGGTTGATGGGGCTTTCCAAAGTGAACGGGGTCTTGAATTGACCGACTTGGATGGCGAATTCTCTGCAGGGTTTGTACTTCACGTATGCGTCAACCAGCATGGGGCTGCGGGTGAAGTCGCCTTGGATTTTATAGCTCACAGTTTTCGAAAGGTTACCATCGACCGAAAGACGAACACGGCGCATTCTCAAGGTGTTGTCGAGAAGGTCTCCTTTGTCGCTCAGGTTGGCTTGGTACATGCCTTGCACGAAGCCGGAGATTTTGGGCATGTTCAATCCGTCTTTGGGCTTTTCGGTTTTTTCCTGTTCGGTTTTCTGTTCTTTGGCTTCATTAGAGTCTTGGCCTGGTTTTTTGACTTTCACTTGTGCGTTCATGCACAGCGGAATGGCTAACAGCAGCATTCCAACGATAATGCGAAATTTGCGTTTCATAGTGGTTTTAAATTAAACGTTTTCAATTTTATTTTGCGCGGCAAAAATAGTAAAAATATATATAGTAAATATATTTACTAATTGTTTTGAGAAGAAAAAAAGCCATTTTGAATGGCTTTAATATGATTATGATTTCATTTTCAATAAGTTGAAATAAATACAATCAGTTCAAATGCGGGAAAACCGATTTGGCATGATGCAGCATTTCCTCAAAGGTGATTTTGAACCATTCGGTGTATTGCTCAGGGTGGAGTTGAATATCGTCTTTCAAGTCAGCTACAGTCATGTATTTCCACGACTCAACTTCCTCATGGTTGATGATTGGAGTGTCGTCGCTTTGACCGATGAACACATGGTCAAACTCATGTTCGGTGAGACCTTCTCCGACGGGAGCCTTATATATAAAGGTGTAGACTTCGTGCATCGGGCAGGCCATGCCCATCTCTTCCATCAGTCGGCGCGAAGTGGCTTCTTCCAAAGTCTCTCCCGCACGGGGATGGCTGCAACATGTGTTGGTCCACAGGCCTGGGGAGTGGTATTTCGAGAGGGCGCGTTGCTGCATCAGCAGTTCGCCTTTCGAATTGAATATAAAAATCGAGAAGGCTCTATGAAGATGTGGCTCAATATGAGCCGCTTGTTTCTCCATTAAACCAATGGGGTTGTCTTGCTCGTCGACAAGGATGACTTGTTCCATCATACGTTGAATCTGATGTTAAGAATATCACCGTCTTGAACGACATATGTCTTGCCCTCCACGCGGAACTTGCCAGCTTCCTTCACTGCGGCCTCCGAGCCGTATTTCAGGAAGTCTTCCGTGCTCATCACCTCGGCGCGGATGAAGCCGCGTTGCAGGTCGCTGTGGATGGCTCCAGCGGCGATGGGAGCGGTGTCGCCCACATGGATGGTCCAAGCTCTTGTCTCATCGGGACCCGTGGTGAAGAAGGAATGTAAATTCAAAGTGTGGTAGGCAGTGCGCACCAGTTTGTTCACACCAGGTTCGGTCAAACCGGCATCTTCCATAAACAAAGCCCTGTCATCGGCATCAAGCTCGGCGATTTCTGCCTCCAACTTACCAGCGATAATCAGCATCTCCTGACCTTCCTTCAAGGCGGCTTTCACGGCATCGGAGTACTTGTTGCCTGTGGTGGCCGAAGCGTCGTCCACATTGCAGACATAGATGATGGGTTTGGCCGTCAAAAGTTGGATGTCCTGAACAAATTTCTTGTCTTCCTCGGCCACATTGGCGTCGCGGGCATTGCCGAAGTTCTCCAAGGTTTCCTTGTAGACGCTGAGCACATCAAAGGCCTTTTTGTTGTCCTTTTCGCCGTTTTTCAGGAGCTTCTGCACGCGTTCCAGTTTGCGGGTGACTAGGTCCAAGTCGCGCACCTGCAGTTCGAGGTCAACGAGTTCCATGTCACGCACAGGGTCGATGCTGCCTTCGCTGTGGGGAATGTTGGGGTCGTCGAAGCAGCGCAACACATGGATGAGGGCATCCATGGTCTGCACCTCAGCGAGGAGCTTGTTGCCCACGCCTTGACCGCCTTTGCTCAAGCCGGGCAGGTCGACGATTTCGACTGTCGCGGGCACAATGCGCTTCGAGTGGGAGATGTTGTCGATGAGCTTGAGGCGCTCGTCCACCACCTCGCACATGCCAATGTTCGACTTTGAGGCAAAGCCAATCTCTGCCTTGGTGTTTGAAATACAATTGAATATGGTGGTCTTTCCAGTGCTTGAAAGACCTATGATTCCACAATTGAGTGCCATAATGATATGATGTTTAAATTTGTTGCAAAAATAAGAAATTAATAGTTGTTACCCGCATTCCAGTCAATTTGCTTGTATTCGTTTTCAACGGTTTCAATGTTTTCTTCGGCTTGCTGGCGTGAGTTTCGCTGGTGTTTGCGGACAAGCTTCATGCCAAAAATCCAAAGCAGAACGTCACCGGCAAGGAATGCTTGATAAACGATTCCTGACACCACATAAGCAAAGTCGCTGCCGATACTGGAAAGCCTATCGACGAACATGAGCAGCCAATCGTAAAGACCGTGGGCAATGATGGCAAACAACAGACCTAAGAAAATGTATTTTTTCCGTTTTTCGGTAGTGAACTTGGCCAACGACAAGAAATAACCCATCAGCACACCAAAGAGGAAGTGTCCGGGAACTGCAAACAAGGCACGCGAAACACCCGCACCGAAACCGTACATAAACACATATTCGATATTCTCGACACAGGCGAAGCCTAAACCGATGAAAGTGGCATACACAATACCGTCAAAGTACTCATCGAAGTTTTTGTCGCGCCAAATGAATATCATGAAAATCAAGAATTTGCATAACTCCTCAGGGATGGCCGCGGTGAGAAACGAGTCGTAAAACACGGTATCGGGCAGTATGGGAAAGAGTCCAATACTATATTCGATGGTTGTTACCAAACCGATGTCCATCAAAACGGCAAGCCAGCCTCCGAAGAAAGCCTTGAGCAGGGATTTGATGGGCTCTTTCTGGTATTTGTCTTGAAAGTAGATGAATATAAGCAGTCCTGCCACGGGCAGAATGGCAATGCTTAACAGAATAAGGTAACTGAGTAATGTCATTATAGTTTCGATATTTTCTGCAAAAATAAGGTTTTATCATAAAAAAAGCCTATTTTTGCGCAAAATTTGTTGATATGCAGGAAATGATCCTCATTCTTGACTTTGGTTCGCAAGTGACCCAACTCATCGGTCGCCGCCTTCGCGAACTGAATGTGTATTGCGAAATCCATCCATTTAATAAGATCCCTACCATCGGCCCTAATGTCAAGGGCGTAATCCTCAGCGGTAGCCCGTTCTCGGTGCGCGATGAGAAAGCTCCTTTTGCCAATCTGGAAGGTATCAAAGGCAAGTTGCCACTGTTGGGCATTTGTTATGGCGCACAGTTCATCTCCCAGCATTTCGGTGGTGAGGTCAACGGTAGTATCGCTCGCGAATATGGCCGCGCCATGCTGACGGTGGTCGACGAGGTGTCGCCTTTGTTCAAGGGTGTTAGTAAAACCAGTCAAGTATGGATGAGCCATGGTGATACCATCGCCAAGTTGCCTAATGGCGCTCGTATCATCGCCTCGACTGACGATGTGGAGAACGCGGCATACAAGATTGACGGTGAAGACACCTACGCGGTGCAGTTCCATCCCGAGGTGTTCCATACCAAGGAAGGCCCACAGATGCTGGCCAACTTTGCGCTTGGCATCTGTGGCTGCAAGGGCGACTGGACTCCTGATTCGTTCATCGACAACACGGTGGCAAGCCTGAAGAAGCAATTGGGCGATGACAGGGTTATCCTTGGCCTTTCGGGAGGAGTGGATAGCACCTTAGCCGCCGTGTTGCTCAACAAGGCGATAGGGAAGAATCTGACTTGCATCTTTGTGGATAATGGACTTTTGCGCAAAAACGAGTTTGAGGAGGTTCTTGATTCTTACAAGGAGATGGGACTGAATGTCATCGGTGTCCACTCAGGTCATCTGTTCCTTGAGAAACTAAAAGGTGTCACCGACCCTGAAGCCAAACGCAAGGCCATAGGCTCGACTTTCATCGATGTTTTTGATGCCGAGGCGCAAAAGATTGAAGGTGCTCGCTGGCTGGCTCAAGGTACCATCTATCCCGATGTCATCGAGAGTGTGAGCGTCAACGGTCCGAGCTGTAAGATCAAGTCGCACCACAATGTGGGCGGTTTGCCTGAGAAGATGAACCTCAAGATTGTGGAGCCGTTGCGTTCCCTATTCAAGGATGAGGTGCGTCGCGTGGGTCGTGCTTTAGGTATCAAGCGCGAACTGATAGGTCGCCATCCTTTCCCAGGACCAAGCTTGGGTATCCGCATTTTAGGAGAGGTGACCGAAGAGAAGCTTCGCATTTTGCGTGACGCCGACGACATCTTCATCAAAGGTTTGCGCAACTGGCCGTGTGAACTGCCTAGTGCTTCTTATCCTAACGAGATGGCTGACAACCTCTACGACAGCATCTGGCAAGCGGGTACCATCCTCCTTCCAGTGAAATCGGTGGGCGTGATGGGTGACGAACGCAGCTATGAATACACCATTGCCCTTCGTGCGGTGATCTCCACTGATGGCATGACTGCCGATTGGGTGCATTTGCCGTACGAGTTTTTGGCCAAAGTCTCAAACGATATTATTAATAAGGTGAAAGGGGTCAACCGCGTGTGCTACGACATTTCGTCGAAACCGCCAGCGACCATCGAATGGGAATAACACTGTAAATGAGTAAGATGATGAAAAAAAGACTGGTTTTCTTTCTCTTTTTCCTGTTTGGAATCATGCTGTCGGGTAATCTGATGGCGCAAGAGGTCGTCGTAGTGCGTTCCTCCCAAAAAACACAGATAGGTGGCAAGACATACTATATGCATCATGTCAAACAAGGGCAGACGCTTTATAGCATATCCAAGGCATACAATGTCACTGTCGAAGAGATTGAAAAATTGAACCCAGAGGTGAAGAATGGACTGAAAGCTGGGCTTGTGTTGGGCATACCTGTCCGGCCCGTTCAAGTTCAAAAAGAGGAAGAGCCTCAACCAGAGATAGTTGTCGTCGAACCTGAACCTGAACCAGAGCCTGAACCCGAAGAAGAACCGAAACCTATCGTTGAGGAATCAGAGCCCGAGCCCGAACCCGAAGAAGAACCGGAACCTGTCGTTGAGGAACCAGAGCCCGAGCCCGAACCCGAAGAAGTGCCGGAACCTGTCGTTGAAGAACCAGAGCCGGAGCCAGAACCTGAAGAAGAACCGGAACCTGTCGTTGAGGAACCAGAGCCGGAGCCCGAACCTGGAGAAGAACCTGAAACTGTCGTTGAAGAACCAGAGCCTGTTGTTGAGCAACCTCAAATAGTTAAAGTACCTGCAGCTCAAGAGCAACATCCCGAAAGAAATGCCTTTTTCGAAGGCTCAACCCGAATCGTGCAGCGTGGCGAGGATCTCTATGACATCGCAAAGGAATTTGGCATTGATTTAGTTGATTTCAAAGCTGTCAACCCTGGATTGACTGATGAGCCCAAGGAAGGTACGCGCATCGTGATTCCCAATATTGTCAATGAAAACGACTACATCGTGCATTCTTGCGAAAGGAATGAGCGCGTCTCATCGTTGTTGAAGCGTTGGAAAGTGGACGAAAACGACTTCAGGAAAAAGAATATTTCCGTCGGCTCTCATGTGTTTACAAACCAAGTGGTGCTGATTCCCATCCAGCCGATTACTGATTTCTATTGGATTGGGCAAGACGGGACGGAAATCGTTGAAGCCCCTGAGGTCCCTGAGGTCCCAGTTGAGCCACAACAACCCATGCAAGAGGAAGCCCAGTTGGATTTCGACTTTGAGACAGGCGACATCCCTGATTGTGTCGCCAATCCCGCGAATGCCTCAAAACGCTATCATGTTGCGTTGTTGGTGCCTTTGTATTTGTATGATATCGACAATATCTCGGTTTCGAAGGAAAAGTCCTCTAAGTCAAAGAAGTCGCGTTCCTTGTCGTTCCTGCAATTCTATGAAGGTTTCATGATGGCCGCCGAGGCCATGGAAAAGCAAGGAATGAAGCTGGATTTGACGGTCATTGATGTGACCGAAAATGTGGCTTCGGCCGAAAGGGCACTGTCGCAAATCGAGAATAAGGATCTGGATTTAATCGTTGGGCCTTTCTTTGGTAAATCGTTTGATGTCATCGAGGAATACGCCAAGGCCAACGGCATTGCCGTGGTCAATCCCTTGTCGACCCGTAAGTCGGTAATTGAGGATAGCCCCAATGTGGTGAAAGCGAAAGCGGGTGATGTTGGCATGATTTTGACTATTTCCAATTTGGTGAAAAACCACTATTCCAATGCTAATGTGTTCATCGTCAGCCGCGAAAAGGCTACAGATTCCGTGTTTTTGAACCAGTTGGAGCATCATTTGAACTATGCTGTCAACGAGGAGGTTACGGTGTCGGGCGACGAGTTCTTGCAGTTTGCCCGCAACGAGAGCGAGCGTTTGGAAATGGGCAGCCACTTGGTGCCGACCATCGATGTGGAAGGGCAGGTCTTTTCTACAGGTGATTTCCAAGAAGGGTTAACTGATAAAGTGGTGCTTTCCAATTCGGTAAAGCGTTATCCATACAGCGAAATCGCTAAGGTGAAGTCGCAGCTTTCGGGTGTTCGCGACAATGTCATCATTGCGTACGGCGACGACAATGTGTTTGCTACCCAAATGCTCAACTCGCTGACCAAGTCGGCCGACCGTTTCCCCATTACTTTGGTATGTGCCCCTGATTGGCAGAAGCATGAAAAGCTGTTGGTGGACAACTTGCTGAAAATGCACGCCATTTTTGTCAGCGATTTCTTCGTCGACTACAACAATGATGATGCCAAGCGTTTTGTGCTTCGCTTTAGGCAAAAATATGTTACTGAGCCGCAGCAATATGCCTTTGAGGGTTATGATGTAGGCTGCTATTTCCTCAATGCCTTGATGCAGTATGGCAGCGACGACTTGATTAACTGCCTGCATTGCTATCAAGCCTCAATGTTGCATACCAGCTACCGTTTTTATTACAAGAACTATCTGAATGCGGGAGGAAACGAAGGCAAAGAAAACCTGTATTGGAGCATCTATCAGTATGACAAAGAAAACATCGAACTTGTTCCTGTCGATCCGTTCAAGAAAACACAAGCTGATGAATAAATTTTGTTGCTTGTTTCTAGTGTCAGCGTTGCTGGTGTTAACCGCCTGCAACGATGGCGTGAAGAAAGAGTATTGGGAAAACGGCAAGTTGAAGTCGGAACAACATTATGAAGGTGACCGGCTGAATGGTGAAAGCATTTGGTACACAAAACAGGGCAAGGTGATGGCGCGAGCCTTTTACAGGAACGACACGCTTGAGGGTCGTTATCAGCGTTTTCATCAGAATGGTGAGTTGGATGTGGAGTGTTGGTACAAGAACGGACTGCGAGACAGTATCTATCGAAGCTACAGCGTCAAGGGCACTTTGGCCTCGGAAGACTATTATTCAGAAGACAAACTCAACGGTGAGTCGAAGAAATGGTACGACAACGGTCAGGTTTTTCAGGAAGGCCAATATAAGGATGGCATGATGGACGGCTCTTGGTTTATCTTTTATCCCAGCGGTGCATTGGCGAGCAAGGCGGATTATAAGATGGGTACGGGCAAGCAAATCTGTTATGAGGAGTCGGGATACAAATGCTTAGAGGTGCCTTATGTCAACAATCTGAAACACGGCAGGGAAATCTATTACAATCCTAATGGAAGGATAACGAAAATCGTTGATTATGAAGAAGGTAATGTGATATTTGAAGACAATGACCCTCAAAATATAGGTAGGTGAGGAAGGAAAATGAAAATATTTTGTAGAATTTGGAAATAGTTCAAATAAAAACACTACCTTTGCAACGCTTTCTACAAGCAGCAAACTTTCAAACACAACAAATAAACCTTTAATTAAAGTCAAACAAATGAAAGTCAATGAAATTATGACCGCTCTGGAAGCTAAGCATCCGGGCGAAAATGAGTACTTACAGGCCGTTCGCGAAGTCCTGGAAACCATCGAAGAAGAATACAACAAGCACCCCGAATTCGAGGCTGCTAAGATTGTCGAGCGCATTGTTGAGCCCGATCGTATCTTCAAGTTCCGCGTTGTGTGGGTTGACGATAAAGGTCAGACCCAGGTCAACCTCGGCTACCGTGTGCAGTACAATGCTGCCCTCGGTGCCTACAAAGGTGGTCTCCGCTTCCACCCCAAAGTAAACGAGTCAATGCTGAAGTTCTTGGGCTTCGAACAGATCTTCAAGAACAGCTTGACCAACCTGCCTCTCGGTGGTGGTAAGGGTGGTGCCGACTTCGATCCTACAGGAAAGAGCGACGCTGAAATCATGCGTTTCTGCCAAGCTTTCGTCTACGAACTGTGGCGCAACATTGGTCCTGACCAAGACAGCCCCGCTGGTGACGTTGGTGTTGGTGGCCGTGAGATTGGCTACATGTACGGTATGTACAAGAAGCTGGCCCGTGAGCACTCGACTGGTGCTTTGACTGGCAAGAGCTACGGCTGGGGTGGTTCCCTCATGCGTCCCGAGGCCACTGGTTTCGGTGCTGTCTACTATGTGAAGCACATGGTGGAAGAGAAGGGTGACACTCTCGAAGGCAAACGCGTGGCCCTCTCTGGCTTCGGTAATGTGGCTTGGGGTGCTGCCCAGAAGGCTTGCGAATTCGGTGCCAAGGTGGTCGCCATCAGCGGTCCCGACGGTGTGTGCGAACTGCCCGAAGGTATCAACGCTGAGATGATCAACTACATGCTTGACATGCGTGCCTCGAACCGTAACAAGGTTCAGGACATGGCCGACAAGTTCCCGGGCAAAGCTATCTTTACCCCTGGCAAGAAGGCTTGGAGCGTGAAGTGCGACATCGCCATGCCTTGCGCTTTCCAAAACGAGCTTGCTGAAGAGGACGCCAAGGAACTGATCGCCAATGGCGTGAAGTATGTGGCTGAAGTCTCCAACATGGGTTGCCAACCTGGTGCTATTGCCACCTTCCAAGCTGCCAAGATCCCGTTCGGTCCTGGTAAGGCTGTCAACGCCGGTGGTGTTGCCACCTCAGGCCTCGAGATCTGCCAGAACGCTGGTCACATCAACTGGACCGCTAAGGAAGTTGATGAGAAGCTGAAGAAGATCATGAGCGACATCTATGACCAATGCGTGAAATACGGTAAGCAAGCCGATGGCACCATCAACTATGTGAAGGGTGCTAACATCGCTGGCTTCATGCGTGTTGCCCACGCCATGATGGCTCAAGGTATCATCTAATTCCAGAGCTAAAAGGTTTTTGCAAGGCGGTCAATTTGGCCGCCTTGCTTTTTGTTAGCAGAGGTCCCTGAGCCTGTCGAAGGGCCGACATAAAACAAAAAGACCATGAAACAAACCACCCAATGTTACCTTGAGCGCGGCAACCAATACCTCATGTTGCACCGCACCAAGAAGGAGAACGACGAGAACCACGACAAATGGATTGGCGTGGGCGGCAAGTTCGAGGAAGGGGAGAGCCCCGAGGATTGCATGAGGCGTGAAGTCTTTGAGGAAACAGGCTTCGCCGTCACGGCGTGGCGCTATTGTGGCATCGTCACTTTCGTCCACAATATCTGGCCTGCCGAGCAGATGCACATCTTTGTCTGCACAGAATGGGAAGGCAAGCAGATTGTTTGCAACGAAGGCGACCTTGAATGGATTGACAAACAGCGACTTTTGGAGCTGCCATCGTGGGAAGGCGACAAGATTTTCCTTCGGCTTATTGATGAGCATAGACCTTTCTTCTCGTTGAAGCTGACCTACGAAAATGACACACTGAAAGAAGCTGTTTTGGATGGAAAAGCTCTGTAAATGAACTTTTTCTTGCATAATTGGTACATTTTTTGCACTTTTGCGCGTTTATGAAATGTACAAAACAAGGAAAAATGACTGTGAAAAGCCGAATTCTACCAGTTTTCAAGGCATTGGCGTTGTGCCTGTTGTTTGTGTCTTCACCAGTGCTGGCCCAGAATAATCTTTTACCCACCAATGTTTCCAATTTCAATATTGGAACTGTCGGTAACGGGCATTCCGGAAACAATTTGAATAATGCCGGTGTTACTACAAATTATTCTTATGTGTCGTGGGAGAATGGATTACTTGCTGATGGTGCCACACAATGCTATGCGGTTGGTACGAATGCCAGATACTATGGCAATGGTCATAATAGCATTATTGGCGATTATGGATTGTTTAATTTGGGTGATCATACTACTGGCAACGGTAATTATATGATTGTCAATGGTTCTACCAGTTCGAACAAGAAAGTATGGGAATACACAGTTCAAAACATATCACCAGGTGTCATATACCAGTTTAAGGCATATGTGACCTGCCTATTTATGACACCTTATGGTACACAACCAACGAACAATTACTTGCCTAAACTTCAATTAAAAATCAACGACCAGGATGTTGGGCCAGTAAAAACCCTTACTTGGACAAATGGAGGACAATGGACATTGTGGTCAGAGGAATGGATTGCTGGAAGCAATACCACCAGTGCAAAAATTACTATCATTGACAACTGCACCAACGATAATGGCAATGATTTTGGTCTTGACGATATTGTCTTCAAGATGAAAGATGGGTATTCTGTGACTGCAAATGATTTCACAGTCACCTATTGTGGCGAAGTAACGCCGATTGATTTGACCAATCATTATAACATAACTTATCCTTCGGGTGGCAATTCAGCTCCTCCCATGGAGGTCAAGATTAGGTTAAACAACAATGATCCATGGGTAAGCTCTCAAATTAATACTTTCTTCGGTGTGGCATATGTTGGAACCGATAATAAAATCTACTATACTCCCAATGCTGGCTTTCATGGTACGGATTATGTCAGATTTCAGGTTTCAAGATTTGGATTGTCGGCTGCTGGTTTGATTACCATCAATGTGTTCGATTTGCCCTCGAATTGCACTCCTCAAGGACTGCCCGCCAATAATTTGCTATGCATTAGCGATGTTGCTTCATTTAACCCATCGGCAACCTGGGTGTCAAACGGTAGCACTATCAATCCTTCTGGCTGGTGGTATAAAAAGATAGGAGTGACCGGTTGGGAGCCGGGGTCCAACTTCCAATCATGGGTTACCCAATGGGGCGGAATAGGTGAGTACAGCATTAAGTTTTTTGCAGTAAACGATTGTGGTATGCAGGAATCAGATTCCTGCAATTTCAATATTTGCGATGTGCCAGAATGGATCATCCAACCCACTGTTCCCTCAATTTGTACGGGTTCTGCCGAACCAACGGTAAGCATCAACTGGAATTATAATACAGGTGTCCAGACATGGCAATACAAGCGCGGCAACGGAAACTGGACCGACTTCGTTTGGGGAGAGTTTGATTTGCTCCCTGGTGACCAGGTGAGATATCGAGTCACCTACGATGGTTGTAGCGGCAATCCGTTGATATCGCAGACCATCAATGTGGTCTCAGGTCCGCAATTCAACTCAAGTATCCCGGTGTCGTTTGATGAAGGTTATTGTCCGAATTCTCAGGTGTCGTTGCCTCAAATTCAATCCTCATGGTATAATGCTTACGGGATGAGTGTCACTCCAGGTTGGTATTATGTGAATTACGACCCCTCGGGCTCTCCTTCCTATGTTCCTATCACAGGTAGCACTATTACTTTGAATAATGGTTCGGTTTCGGTTACACCATGTCTGCAAAACGAGGAATGCGGTTTCACGCCTTATTTCCCCGCATTTGACCTTGTTGTTTGGGATGAGCCTGCCATTCAGGGTTTGGATGAACTGCCAGATTCTTTGGGGCCAGTATGCTCGGGAACAAGCTTAAGTTCCATTTTGCCCGAACTGAGTCCCGATGGGCATTACACCGAATTTGGTTGGGAAATCAGCGCGGGACAGAATCCAAGCGGATATCAGTCCAATCTGCCTCAAACCCTTTCGGCTTCAGATAATGGGAGATGGCTTCGTTATCGAGTGCAGACTGATTGTGGACTTTATGATGATGCAACAAGTGATCCCATTCGGGTTTGGGTTGGTGCCTCTCCTACATTGAATACCTCTCAAATCGCTTCTTTTGGGACGGTATGTGATGGAACCTTGGTGGCATCGTTGGCAGATGTCCATGTGACCAACTGGAACCTGTTTGAAGGTGTTGAACAATGGGAAGTGAATCTCAATGGTAACTGGACGGCTTTTACTCAGTTTTCGTTGAGCTATAATGGATGTCAGGTGCGCTATTATGCACAAAACCAGTGTGGTGAAACTATAGTGTCGGCAGGTGTGGTTAGTGTTACGGAAGGGCCATCATTTAACAGTCCTGGAGCATCACTTGGTCTTGAGGATTATTATTGCGATGGGAACTCATTAAATCTTCCAACACCTCCTGGGTATGATGGACATGGAATCAATGTGAATGAGGAGTATTGGGCTTATTTCGATGGTGTTGAATACCATAGGATAACCTCTACTCCGCAGTTGGATGAAAGTTGGAATGGCTATCAAATCACATATGTTTTGGAAAGCGATTGCGGTGGTGAGATTTACTATCCTACTCCTTTTACACTGACTGTAAAAGGACAGCCAGAGGTCGAAATATCATTGGATGGGGGTAATACATTCTGTGTTGGCACTCCCTTGTCATTGGATGCCGATGTTGATTGGCATTTGTGTACCCAAAACACTCAGGCGTCTTCATGGCAGTATGCTCCTACGAATCAGCCTAACAGCTATTTCGATTTCAATCCGATGGTCGGTATCCCCGAAGCTGGAGAGTTTTATATCAATTACCATGCTGTGGCTAATGAATGTGGTTTTGATGCCTACGGCACCCCATTGACTGTCACTATAGAAGCCGCTCCTGAATTTTCGAATGCTGTGCCGTTTGAATTAGGCCGGTTCTGCGAAGACGATGTGTTGCAGATTCCTTCCAATCCGGTTGTTTCAGGACATATTGATGAGTCAGGTTGGCAAATCAGTGTGGGCTATGATCCAGATGGAGAATATACGGAGGTTACTCCGGGCCACGCTCTGACGCTTTCAGATAATGGTAGATGGCTTAAATACTATGCAATAGGTTGTAATGTTTACATCCATCACGAAGTGGAAATCTATGTGGATGGAAAGCCATTGGAGGAGTGGAACATTGCCGACCGTATCTGCAAAGGACAGTATTTGTCGTTTCAGTTGATCAGTACCAACGGTTATCCAGTGACACAAAGGGAATGGAAAATAGGTTCCACCTCTGGCGATGTATTCAATCCCTATGAGTACACTTTTGATGTTGAAGGAGAATACCTGATCTATTATCGTGTGGGCAACGATTGTGGTTGGTCTGACTATGTTGGCCCCTTGCCGCTTTCTGTGACGGCCGGACCTGAGTTTGACAATAGCACATTACCCACCGAATCGCAGTATGTTTGTGAAGGCACAACTGTGGGAGAGTTTTTGCAACAATCGGGAATCACGGCACCGTCATTGGTTGATCCGAGTGTTCCTCACAATGCTCTTGGTTGGTTCATTGATGGCCAACAAGTAGATTTAAGTACTGTAATTGGAGAGTATTACCATAATGCCGGACTTAGTTATGGCGTGACCGGTGATTGTAGTGATGTTCCTGTATACAGCAGAGGTGTTCTCCTCTATGTTTACGGAAGACCTATGGTGACGCAAATGCCTCAGATAGATTGGGAGTTTTGCGATGGCGATGCTGTGCAATTGCCTGATCCTGAAATCGATTTCCATAATGGCGAAGGACATGTGACAGGACATTGGCAGATACAATCTCAAGATGGCACATGGGGCGACCTGCCGACAACATGGACCGCTAATTATAACGAATCACATCTTCGTTACCATTTGGACCATTCGGTTTGTCTTGATCTCAGCAATGACAGTGAAGAGATTGTCATTTCCGTACATTCTGCACCTGTCATTAATGATGATGATTTGCCCTCGAGCAATCTGATTACAATTTGCTTTGGCGGCTCATTGGGAATTGACGAACCGGAAGTCCAGCCAGAGCAGAATGAGAGCGGATGGCAAGTGAGCGCGGATGGAACGGAATGGGGTACGGTACTTGAAGGTCATGCCTTTGACCCCAATCGTGTAGATGCTTACTTTGATGGCAAGTATTTGCGTTATCATGCCGAATCCACGCAATGTCCGAATCTTGAGGACAACAGTGAAGTGTATACCATTCAATTGATGGACAGCCCGACCATTAATGATGAAGCTTGGCCCGATCAAGTTACGTATTGCTCGGGAGGCTCATTGGGAATTGAAACACCCGATGGCTTGTCTGGAGTATGGAAGGTAAGCGAGAATGGTACGAATTGGGTCACGGAACTTGATGGCTATGTCTTTGATCCAAGTCGTGTGGACGACTTCTTTGACGGCAAGCTCTTGCGGTATTTCGTGCACACTTCGTGTGGCGACGATGAGAGCAAGGTGCTTACCTTGAGACTGCTGGGAGCACCCAATATGCCAATCGTTGGCGAGACACAAGTTGCCATGATGAATAGTTTTTGGACTGGTATTTATGATTATCACATCGATTCTACCAGCCTTGAACAGCCTGTGGAGTGGAGCCTTGAGGGCGCCAATTGGCGGTTGAAGCCTTTGGGCATGGCGAGATGCTTGGTATATGTCAGCTCGATTGGTACGGCTGTATTGCATGCCCGAATCTCGAATGAGTTGTGCTCGAATGAATTCGAGGTCGTTCTTCCGATTAATTCCACCTATTTTGGTGTAGAAGAAAACGATGTTGTGGTGGTGAAGGTTTATCCTAATCCGACACGTTATTCGGTCACAATTGAGGCGGAAGGTATCGAAAGTGTTCGTTTGCTCAATATGATGGGTCAGGTGCTCGACATGCGCGAATGCGACGGTTCGGACAGTGTCGTGTTGAACCTCAGTGGTTATACACCATCGGTATATCTGTTGGAGGTCAAGACCGTCAAAGGAGTGGCGAAAAAACGTTTGGTTTTGTATAGATAAACCTATATTTAATCTAAATGGGAAAGGCAAAGAAAAAAGTGCTAATTTTGCAGCAAAGAGCGATTTTTATGAGTAAAAGGTATTTGTTCATTCTATTTTTGATGTTATCAGTGATTTGTGCTTTCGCCCAGCCTGTCACTATCAACCCACCTTCAGCCAACATCCAGCCGGGTCAGTCGGTAACATTGACGGCTTCCGGTGCCACCTATTACCAATGGTCGCCAGCCACTGGATTATCGACCACCGAAGGTCCGGTAGTTGTGGCTTCGCCTACAGTGACCACCACTTACACCTGCTCGGGTTACGCCCCAGGTGCTGAAAGTGTCAATAATGGCGATTTCAGTCAAGGTAACACGGGTTTTACTTCATCCTATGAATACAACACCAACCTGTGGAATGAGGGAACCTATTATGTAGATAATGATGCCAGCCTGCATCACGAAAACTTCTTTGGTCAAGGGCATGGCGACAACGGCAATTTTATGATTGTCAATGGAGCTACTTTACCAAACACCAACGTATGGACTGAGCAAATAACTGTCCAACCCAACAAATACTACGCTTTTTCAACTTGGGTTTGCACATTGGCGGGTCAAGCCAATGAGGTGGCATTACTCCAATTCAGCATCAATGGCCATCAAATCGGAGAAGTGTTTTCAGCTCCGCCTGAGCGTTATGTTTGGGAACAGTTCTATGAACTTTGGTATAGTGACAATTCCACAACGGCAACCATCACCATCTTGAATCAGAATACTGGAGGTAGTGGCAACGACTTCGGCTTGGATGATATCTCCTTCCGCGAATTGGTACTGGTCGGTAATCCGACTTGTACGGTTTATGTGGGCAGCATGAGCGCCTCGGCTACTGCTGATGATGATGAACTCTGTGAGGGTGAATCGACTACCTTGCATGCCTTGCCTGTGAATGGCTCGGGCAACTATACCTACAGCTGGACGCCAGCCAATACCTTGGACAATCCCAGTTCGCAACATCCGGTGGCCACGCCAGCATTGGGTACGACCACCTATACATGCCATGTGTCTGATGTCAGTTGGGGTAACACACAGGATGTCAGTGTCACTATCGTTGTTCATCCCAACAAAGAAACCCAAGTCCAACAAACCATCTGCTCTGGAGATAGCTTCAACTTTAATGGCCAAGAACTGACAACTGCCGGTGAATACGAGCATACGCTTCCAACCCAATATGGGTGTGATAGTGTTGTGCATCTTAGTTTAAGCTTTTATCCGCCCAACGACACCACGGTTGTCGACCCCAGCATTTGTGTTGGAGAAACATATGATTTTCATGGAACCTTATATGATCAGGACGGTCAAGTTGCCTATTTCGACACTATCGATAACCATGGCTGTCTAAAGGTTGAGAAGCTCATCCTCAGTGTTGGGCAATATCAAATGCCCCCGATACAAGAAGAATATGTCTGCTACGGGCATGATGAAGAGCCTTATTTCAGATGGGACAAAAACAATGTTGTCTATACAGCCGACACATACGATGAAGCCATTGTCCCTGACCCCAATGGAGGCTGCGACTTCAAGTACCGATTGGATCTTAAGTTCCACCAAGAGTTCTATAGCGAAGAGCCGCCCGTTGTTACTTGTGACCAATATGTATGGCCCCTCACGGGAGAAAGCTTTGGTCCTGAAGACCAAGGCCATCATATTGTCAGGACATTCCAGTATCCTTTCGGCGATCAGGTGTGCGACAGTACATACATCCTTGACATCACCATCAATGAATCGAGTACGCAAGAGAGCTACACCTATGATGGCGAAGATGATGTTGAGGGTAGATTCTGCGATACTGTCTTTTATTATAATCCAAATATTGGCGATACGCTTTACTTTGACCATGATGTTGAAACTACTCTTACAGGCGAAACCCCTTCGGGATGTCTGTATGAAATCAAACTTCACATTAGGAACATCAATTACACGCCTCATCCATACATAGTTAGCGATAATCCCAACCCCCATTATCCCATAACTGCCACTGAATTCAATGTAAACCGTTACACTTACACAGTGAAGGATGACATTTCTGATATTTCCAAATGGAAAATCGACAAGTGTAAATGGGATATTTCCAAAGACAGTTGGCGACTTATCCCCAATCCTGAGAATCCCCTTGAGTGTACTGTCTATGCGATGGACTGGGTACCTGATCCTATTTGCCTCAGTTTCAAGGCCGTCAATAACTGCGATAGCGTTACAGCGACATACTTGCTCTATCCATCCTTCTACGGCATGGAGGATCAAGAGACTTCAATGTCTGACTTCAGCATTGTTCCCAACCCCAACAGCGGACAGATGATGCTCATCTTCGATCGTTTTGAAGGGAAAGTTGAAGTCAAGGTATATGATTTGATGGGCAACTTGATTGACGATTTCATGACCTACAATGATTTGGAATCCAAGGCTTTGGAATATAATCTCAATGGCTCCAAGGGTATCTATTTCTTTGTGGCCAACGGAAAAGAGGGCACTATAGCCAAAAAGGTGGTAATTAAATAAATACTTGTTCGGAAAATGAAAGGAAAACGAATCATATTGGGCCTTTGTTTTTTGATGACAATTGTATTCATGTCAAGTTCCTGCACCAAAGTGAGTAGTAACGGCAAGACTTTTGTTCCCATTGGAGAAGAGATGATTGATGTTGAAGGACTCTTTTTAGAGGTCAAGCCGTCATTTGATGAGGTGAGAAATAAAATGGGTATTGTTAATCAGCAAAATGCCACTCCGTCTTGTTATGAAGACTTGATCCCTCCAAAGCTTGAGGGTCCCTATGTTATGAATCAAACGATGTTGGTTGAATCGAACATGGAAAACACACAAATCCCTGCATCCATGTCGGATGTGACCATGAGTTTTATGAGTCAGCACAACAGCAAAGCAGTTATAGAGTTTACGGAATCATCCATTACGCAGAAGACCGAACCGGTTTATATCATAGGTAATGATAATGGTTTTACTGCATATTTTATTGAAAACAAGGAATATGACCAAGCGTATAATGGACAAACATATCATGTGAAGATTAAACGCGGTATCATCATGTGTGGCTCTGTGACTGCAGCAGGCCTTTCTGGTGTCTCGGATGGTCATGCCAAATTCCGTTATGCCTCCATTATCTTGAATTGGGAGAATGACCCTGCTTTCGGTTTGCCTCAATTTGAGCCAGGCACATATTTTATTTATGAAGAAGGAGATGGATTGGCTGAAAAACTGTAAATGTTTAAGAAGATGAAGAAAATATTGTTGTTATTGGGGCTGCTGATTGGATTCATGGGACACAATGTTGCCCAAATGAGTAGCAGTCAACCTTTTGACAAGACGATTGCTCTGGGGCTCAAAGGAGGAATCAATATGCCGAGGATGTTGTATTTCAATAATGCTGCATTGAGTCAATTGCCACAAAAAGATACCCTTACGATAATGGGAGGGATTTTTGCTGATATTCCCTTGAGTGAAGGTATTAGTTTTGCCCCAGAAGTCGTTTATGTGCAACGTGGTACTGACATGCGCTATGAGCATCGTACGGGAGCTCAGGTGCATTATTCCATAAAGGTCGCTTATGCCGACCTTCGTCTGCCTGTGGAGTTTTATTGGCCTATCAAACCTTATTTTCAACCTTATTTAGTGGCTGGTGCCGAAGCAGGCTTCCGTTTGTTTGGAGAAATCCACATGGATCGCACAGCACCAATCGTGTTAAATGAAACCCTTCCTGCCGATAGTTCCAATATGTTCTTGGTGCATGCTGGAGCCTTTGCTGGAGCGGGTGTGCGTAGCAGAATAACTTTGGGTGCGATGGAGATTATGCTGAAACTTAGTGCCACATTTCACCAAGGTTTTGTCGACAGCTATTCACCTTATGAGAAAAATGGCGCAGCCCAAGCGCAAAATGTCAATGTCTATCAGATTACGGGTTGGCGTTTGCCGCAAGGATTGGAGGTGACATTAGGCGTGGCCATTCCGCTGAAGCCAATCCTTAAGGATGCCTGTGCTTCATTCTCAAATGACCGCCGCCATGGCAATCGCGGTCATTTATATGGATACTGACAAAGATTTCGTATCTTTGCGGCCTGTTTTAGGTTATGCATTTTCTCTATCCCAATATGCTTTGGGGCTTGCTTGCCCTGCTGATTCCCATCCTCATCCACCTGTTCAACTTCAGGCGGCATAAGTTGGTGTATTTCAGCAATACGGCTGTGTTGCGGAGCATTCAACAGGAGAATGCCAAGACGCGCAAGCTGAAATATCTCATCACCTTGTTGTTGCGGTGCCTGTTCATCGCGGCTTTGGTGCTGGCTTTTGCCTTTCCATACACGCCTGAAAAGCAGTTGAATGTCAATGCGGAGAATAATCTCGTTGGCATATACATCGACAACTCGATGAGCATGAAGGGGCAGTCGCAGCGCACCACCTTGATTGAGGATGCACGACAGTCGGCGCGCGATTTGGTGCACAAACTCAATCCTTCCAACCGTTACCTGCTGATGACCAACAGCTTCGAGATCCAGAACGAATATCCGATGAACCAGGAGGAGATGCTCGACCAACTCGACCGCATGAACCCCGATGGTGCACCTGTGGCCATGGGCGAGGTGATGGACCGTTTTGAGATGTTGGCCAAACAGCATAGCTTCACCTCTTCATCATTCTTTGTCTATTCTGATTTCCAAAGCAATACCTTTGACTTGTCGGCAGCTAAAGCCGATACCTCCATGCAAGTGGTCGTCGTTCCGATGACACCCGAGTTCAAGACCAATCTATACATCGATACCGTGTGGTTGGCTTCGCCCGTGGTGCAGCCAGGCCTGACCAACGACCTCCATGTGCGCATCATCAACCAAGGCGACAAGGAAGTGAAAGGCTTGCCCATCACCTTCACAATGAACGGTGCTATGGCAGCTTCCACCACCGTCGACTTGGAGAAAAACGGAATGCAGGAAGTCGTCATGCAGTTTGTGGTGGAGGGCACTGGTGACCAACGCTGTAGCGTGTCACTCAACGATCATCCCATCACCTTCGATGACACATACGACTTCGTTCTGGGTGTGAGGCCAAGCCTCTCTGTGATTGAGTTAGGCAGCGAAGCCACGAGTTGCGCTTTGCTTTTTGAAGATGATGAACAATTCCGCTACACTTTGATGGAACCTTCCCGCTTCGATTTGGACCAATTGGCCAAAGCTCAGTTCATCATTGTCAACGAGACCGCCAATTTGAACGAAACCTTGCAGCAGACCCTGTTGAATTACGTCAATGACGGTGCCGCCATGCTTGTGTTTCCCTCGAAAAATGACCCGAAGAGCAATGCTTACCTTTTGAATAAGCTTGGTCTGTCAGTCATGGAGCTCGACACCAACACAACGGTGGCACAGGACTTGGCTATAAGGCATGAGTTCTTCAATGATGTCATCCTCGACTTGCCCCAACACGCCGACTTGCCTAAGGTGAAGCGGCACTTGCGTATGAGAAGCAACGGCATTCCAAACAATTTGCTCATCTTGCAGAACGGTGACCCGATGCTGTTTTCTGAGGCAGTGGGGCAGGGGCAGACCTTTGTCATGGCCACCGCACTTGACCCGAAATGGAGCAACCTCGCCGACCATTCGCTTTTCGTTCCGATGATGGTGAAGATGGCTTTGTTAGGTGGGCAATTGAGCAGGCTTTCCTACACGATAGGTCAGGACAAGATGCTGGTCTTGAACGACATGGATTTGGAAGGCGACCATCGTTTCCTTTTTGCCAATGCCGACCACAGTTTTGAACAAATGCCAGCCTCGGAAATGCGAAATGGTAAAGTCTATCTCTATTTGAATGACAATCTTCCTTCAGCTGGGTTCTATGACCTGCTAGTCAATGATTCTGTGAATCGAGTCACGGCTTGGAATGAGAGCCGTGTGGAGTCGCGCATGGATTTCGTGGACCGCGACGAGGTGAGCAAAGCCTTTGCCAAAGCGGGTTTCGATGTTGCTGCAGTTCTCGATACCTCTGACTTCGCCAATGCTGACCTTGTGGAGGCCATGGCACACCAATCCTCGCAATGGAAGCTCTTTGCGTTGATTGCTTTGCTGGCTTTGCTCGGGGAAATTTTGGTGCTGAGGTTTTGGAAGTGATATTTTTCCTATTTTTGCAAGCAGGAGAAAAATCTTATGGATATCGAAGAGAATAAGGAAAACGAGCCCTTGGATGAGCAGCCAATAGATGAGCCAATAGAAGGCGTGGAAGACGCTCAGGCTCAGGAGGATGAATACCATGTGATACCACTGAAGGGCATGTTCGAGAATTGGTTTCTCGACTATGCCTCGTATGTCATCTTGGAGCGTGCCGTGCCCGCCATCGAGGACGGCCTGAAGCCCGTACAACGCCGCATCCTGCATTCGATGGATGAACTCGATGACGGACGCTTTAACAAGGTGGCCAACATCGTGGGTAATACGATGAAATACCACCCGCACGGCGACGCTTCCATCGGTGATGCCCTCGTACAACTCGCCCAGAAAGACCTGCTCATCGACACGCAAGGTAACTTCGGTAACATCCTCACTGGCGATGATGCCGCAGCACCGCGTTACATCGAGGCACGTCTTTCAAAGTTTGCCAAGGAAGTTGTCTTCAACCATAAGACCACGGACTGGACCCGTTCCTATGATAACCGTAATGCTGAGCCTGTCTCGTTGCCGGTGAAGTTCCCGCTGCTACTGGCACAAGGCACCGAAGGCATTGCCGTTGGTCTGGCCTCCAAGTTCCTACCGCACAATTTCAATGAACTTATCGATGCCTCCATCGCCTATTTGCGCGACGAGCTTTTCACGCTCTATCCTGACTTCCCGACAGGTGGCCTGATGGATGTGACCAACTACAACGATGGTTTGCGTGGCGGCAAGGTGCGCATCCGTGCACGAATCAGTCAGCAGGACAAGAAGACGTTGGTCATCAGCGAGATTCCATACGGCACCACTACGGGCAGCCTCATCGAGAGCATCGTGAAGTGCAATGACAAGGGCAAGATTAAGATCAAAAAGATCGATGACAACACCGCTGAGCAGTGTGAAATCGTGATTTATCTCAACCCTGGTGTGTCGCCCGACCAGACCATCGATGCACTTTATGCTTTCACTGATTGTGAAGTTTCGATTTCGCCCAACGCTTGCGTCATCGTGAACCAGCATCCTGCCTTCATGGGCGTGAGCGAGATTCTGAAACTCAGTACTGACCGCACAATGGAACTCCTCAGCTGGGAGCTGCGGATCCTCATCGAGGAACTTGAAAACAACTGGCATTGGATTTCGTTGGAGAAGATTTTCTTCGAGAAGGGCATCTATAAAGAGTTGGAGAACAAGGACTATGAGACATGGGATGACCAACTTACGGGCATCGAGCGTCGCTTCGACAAATATCGCAAGCTGCTGAAACGCGAGATTACGCGTGAGGATGTGGAAAAACTCTGCGAGAAACCTGTCCGCAAGATTTCCAAGTTCGATATCAAGAAGGCCGATGAACAACTGGCCGACATCGAAAAGAAGATGGAAGAGGCCAAGTACAACCTCGACCATATCGTGGACTATACCATTGACTATTTCTTGCATATCAAGGAAAAATACGGCGAAGGTCGCGAGCGCAAGACCGAGATCCGCAACTTCGACAATATCTCCGCCGTGGCCGTGGCAGCCAACAATGAAAAGCTGTATGTCAACAGGGAAGAGGGCTTTGTCTGCACAGGTGAGGGCCTGAAACGCGAGAAGAACAAGGAAGCCTACGAATATGTGTGCGACTGCTCTGACATGGATGATATCATTGTCTTCCACGAGGACGGCAAATATGCTGTGGTCAAGCTGCAGCCGAAACTCTTTGTGGGACAGAAGGTCATTCACGTTGATGTGTTCCACAAGAACGATGATCGCACGACTTACAATGTCGTTTATCGTGACGGCAAGAACGGGGCTCCACACTATGTGAAGCGCTTCGCCGTGAAGGGCGTCACCCGCGACAAGGAATACGACCTCACACAAGGCAAGTCCGGATCGAAGGTGCGTTATTTCTCATCGAATCCCAACGGTGAGGCAGAGGTCATCAAAGTGACCTTGGTGCTGTTCAACAAGAAACAAAAGACCGTCGACTATAAGTTTGCAGACTTAGCTGTTAAAGGCCGTGATACGCGTGGCAACTTGCTCACGAAGTACGAGGTCAAGGAAATCAAGAAGGGTGGGGAAGGCGTCTCCACGCTCAACGCCCGTGACATCTGGTTTGATGATACAGTGCGTCGCTTGAATGTCGACAAACGTGGACAATATCTGGGTGCTTTCGAGGGCGAGGATAAGATCCTGCAAATCTTCAGCAACGGCGAGTTCAAAATCTCCGGCTTCGACCTCAACACCCACTTCGATGATGACATGGTGGAAATCCGTAAGTTCGACCCGGACGAGATTTTCTCCGTCATCTACATCGAAGGCGAGACGCAGAAGCACTACTTGAAACGTTTCACCATCGAGGCCGAGACCAAGCTGAACAGCCGTGCCTCTTTCATTGGCGAACATCCCGAGGCGAAATATCTCGGCATGAGCACCGACACCCTGCCGCGTTTGTTGCTGAGCTATAAGGTCAGCGACGCTGGCAACAGCTTCCCTGACGATGAGGTCAATGTGGAAGAGTTCATCGGCATCAAGAGTTACAAGGCCAAGGGCAAGCGTCTCTCTACGAGAGAGATTGATACATGGGAGTTTTTGGAGCCCTATCAGCCCGAGCCTTCAGAGGAAACTCCTGATGGTGCAAATGAAATCGACGAGCCTTCCGAGGAAGAGGTTACGGAGAAGGTTAATGTGAACCCCGCCGATGTGCCGTTGGAGATTGTGGAGCCCAAGGGTGACGGTGTACAAATGGATTTGTTTAATGAGTTGAATGATGATAACAACTAAAATAATAAAAAAGGTCGGCCCTTCGACAAGCTCAGGGACCTTAAACCATTCAAAAGTTAGAGGATGTCTGAGCCTGTCGAAGGCCCCGCAAACCTGTTTCAGTTTGGCTTTAGTATTACTGGTTGCTTTTCTGCTCTCCAGTTGCCAAACTGAAAAGAAACTGGCCAAGCGATACATGGCGAATCGTCCCAACATCGCGGCAGCGGTGTATTTTCCCGAACAGGCCGAAGTGAAAGTGGAGTATAATGACCAATTGGGCAAGAAAACCGAGGTTTTGAACGGCTTCGACCAGGATATGTTCCTGGATGTCATGTACCATGCCTATGCGGAAGCCATGGGCGATTATGGCGTCGATGTCTATGTTCCTGAAGACGCTGACAATGTGCAAATTGACTCCACACATTGGCTGATCATCCTTTCGCAAATGGAGGTCGTTGGACGCATCACGGAATACGAAGACTATCTTTTTAGTGATACGGATGAATTCAGCTACAAGCATCCGTTGAACACGGTCAATGTGGCATCTTGGTTTGAGGTCAACGACGGCAACTGGAGGCCTGTGCTGTTTTGCGAACACAACCTTATGGACGGCTTCGACTCCAAAACGGACTTTTCCATCTGGACCAATACCATCGACTACAGCTACTCTATTGACACCCTTAAACTCAAGGATGTCTATAACTATGCCGTGTATTTGGGCAAACTCTATGCGGGTTATACCTATGACTATATGTTGAACAGTTATGTCGGGGCGGAGTTGAAAAAGAAAGGCTACGCCTATCAGATTATGCTGCGCTATGACCCGTATGAGAAGAAGTTCCGCTATGCGGAAGAGGATGATGGCTTTGTGGAAATCAAATAGTTTAGAGTTGAGGGTTTAGAGTTTAGAGTCAGTGGGAAGTTTAGAGTTTTTAGTTTAGAGTATTACTGTAATTATGGCAGACCTCTATACTTACAACTTTCCACTCTCAACTATAAACTGACTCTAAACTCTCAACTTTAAACTTTCAACTCATTTTCTATCATTTCCTTCAACTCCGAAGGCTTGACAGTGCGAATCTCTCCACCTGTCACCATGCTTATGTTTCCCGTTTCCTCAGAGACCACGAGGGCGATGCAGTCGTTGACTTCAGTCACGCCAATGGCGGCACGGTGGCGCAAGCCATAATGTCCGGGGATGTTGGTCTTTTGTGTCACGGGAAGGATGCAACGAGCCGCTGTGATGCGGTTGTGGCGGATGACCATGGCGCCGTCGTGCAGAGGACTGTTTTTGAAGAAGATGTTCTCAATCAATGGGTTGCTGATGTCGGCATTGACCACCACGCCCGTTGTGACAATGTCGTCCAGATTGTTTTTGCGAGTCAACAAGATAAGCGCGCCTTGCTTGATGTCCGACATGTTGAGGCAAGCCTTGGTGACTGCATCAATGTCCAAATCCACATTACTTCTGACTCTCAGGAACTTAAACTTCCGAGTGAGCTTGCCTTCTTGGGCTTGTGCGCCGATGGTGAACAGGAATCGGCGTATCTCGGGCTGGAAGATAATGATTAGCGCAATGAAGCCCACACTGACAAAGGCCCCAAGGATAGCGGTCAGCATCTCCATCTGCAAGAACTTGACCAATTGCCAGATGAGGAAGAGTGCCACGATGCCGATGAAGATGCTCATGGCAGAGGTGCCTTTCAGCAGGCGGTAAAGCCCGAAGAACAAGGCGGCCACCAAAATGATGTCGATGATATCAAAGACTCGGACTTGTATGAAAAGGTCGATCATGATTCCAAATTTTGTGCAAAATTACAAAAACTCCCGACCAATTCGATGGCCTCGCGTGCATTTTTCACATCATGGACGCGCAGGATGTCAGCGCCATTGAGCAAAGCGATGGTGTTCAGTACCGTTGTCCCGTTTTCCGCTGTGTCGGGTGTGGTGTGCAGCACCTTGTTTATTAAGGACTTCCGCGAGATGCCGATGAGGATGGGGAGATTGTTATAGCGATATCTATCCAATTCGCTGAGCAACTGATAGTTGGCTTCAAGGCTCTTGCCGAAACCAATGCCTGGGTCGAGGATAATCTGCTGTTCGCCGTAAGCTGCCAAAACTTCACATTGCTGCTTAAAAAAGTCCAATACGGTTTGGTGGATGTCGCCACCTAGAGCATATTGGTGCATGGTCTCTGGCGTTCCCACACAGTGCATCATCACGTAGGGGATATGGTTTTGTCCTATGTAAGGCAACATTTCCATGTCGAACAGCCCTCCAGAGATGTCGTTGATAATGTCAGCGCCTTCGGCCATGCAGGCTTCGGCCACGTTTTTGCGGAAAGTGTCGATGGAAATCAAGGTTTCGGGAAAGGCAGTTTTAATGGCTTTCAGGATGGGAATGACGCGTTCCATTTCTTCGCTTTCTGTAGCGATGGCATTGTTGGGTCGTGTTGAGCATCCTCCAATGTCGATGAAGTCGGCACCCTCGGCAAGCATCTGCTCACAGTGTTGCAAGGCCTTGTCCATCTGGTTGTAGCGGCCACCGTCGGAGAACGAGTCGGGCGTCACATTGAGGATGCCCATGACGGCGGGGCGGTCGAAAAAGATGTTTTGGTTTTTTATTCTGATTTGAAACATCACAGTATTATTTGCTTTAAGTCTAAATACAGAGGAATTGTTGGTGATTCTTCAGGAATTTCCGATTCGTTCACCATTTTTCTGAAGCCGTTTTTCTCGTAAAAAGAAACGGCATCCTTATATGCATCAACGGTTAAGAAACGGCAAGCAGAATTATTGTGTTGAAAGTTGGAAAGTTACAATGCTTTTCAGCCATTCGTAGGCGAGACGACTCCTTTCTTGAATTTCCTCAGGTAGCGGCTCAACATGCTCCATCTCATACAAGAAGCGTTCTGCGTCTTCCCCAAACAAAATAGGTGTCTCTGCGATTGGTCGTGCCATTTTTTTCTTTCTCCTTATTATTTATTGTGCAAAATTACATATTTTTTTGGGAAAATCATATAATCTAAATGTTTTTTTCCTACATTTGCAGCCGAATTGGTTTGCGAGTTCTTTGATGTTCTCAGCATCCATTCGTAACATATTGAACGTTAGAAGCGTTATGCTTCCTTGTACTTGAGAACCTGAGAAATTTTCAAGCAATGTAATAGAGGAAGGTTGTATGACGGCTTCACGCTAATAGCGTGTTGCTGTTATTACATTCCTTTATTAGGTATTCTCAGGACCTTCAAGTACGATGTGATATGACACAGCGCACGCTTCTTTTGTTTGGTTTGTGAATTGTTTAATCTTTAAATTTTAAATCTTTAAATCAAGCAAAAATGAAAAAAACCAACAGAAAGCGCTATGAGGCTCCCCAGGTGGAGCTCATAGAGATCGAGCCCCAAGGCATCCTGTGTGCCTCAGCAGGCGGCGGCGAAACGACAGGCTTCGGCGCAGGAACAACGAACATGAACATGCAAGACGGCTACGGCTGGTAAAAGAACGGAGGAACTGACTATGAAGAAAGTAACATTACTGATCGCATTGGCAGCCCTCGTCATGCTGGCAGGCTGCAAGAAAGAGAACGACACCAAGGGAGTCACCCTGAAGGCTTCCATCGAACAGAACAAGGGCAACGGAAGGACTTCGCTCAACCCCGCTGACGGTGCCATCAGCTGGACGGCAGGCGACAAGATCCTCGTCAACAACGGCAGCTCGAACGCCATCTTTACCCTCACGGGCGGAGCAGGCACCACCGAAGGCACTTTCACCTATAATGGCGAGTACGAGTTCGGCACGGACAACGTGGCTGTCTATCCCGAGACCGCAACGATTAACGGCAACACGGTGAGCTTCACCCTGCCCGAGGAGCAGGCCTTCACTGCGGCAGGCACCTTCGGTAACGGCGCCAACCCGATGCTAGGCATCTTCAGCGACTCCGAAGACCTCACTTTCACTAGCCTTTGCGGTGGTTTGGGCATCAGCCTGACGGGCGACAATGTGGACATTACAGGCATCGAAATCGTGTCGAACAATACCAACGACAAGCTGAACGGCGCGTTTGAATGCACTATGGAAGAACCCGCTTTGGTGGCCACATTGGACAATGCCGGCACGAACCGCGTGATGCTGAACTGCGCCACGACATTGACTGCCGACACACAAGAGTTCTTCATCGTGCTGCCCGTGGGTGCTTTGGCCGAAGGCTTCACGCTGAACGTGTATAACGGTGGCGAAGAGCCGATTTTCAGCACCGATACCGACAATGACATCCGCATTGTCTTGAACCAAGTGAACATGATGCCCGAGGTAACGGTGGCCTTGGTACCAGAGCACGAATATGTCGACCTCGGCCTGCCGAGCGGCCTCTTGTGGGCCACCTGCAACGTGGGTGCGAATGCTCCAGAGGAATACGGCGACTACTTCTCCTGGGGCGAGACGCAACCCAAGAGCGACTACAACTGGAACACCTACCAATACGGCAGCTACAACACGATGACCAAGTATTGCACTAATGCTAGCTACGGCTACGACGGTTTCACGGACAACTTGGCCACCCTGCTTCCCGAGGACGATGCTGCCACTGCCAACTGGGGCAACGGCTGGCGTATGCCCACCAAGGAAGAGTTCCAGGAGCTCTACGACAACACGACCGTAACTTGGACGCAGCAGGGCGGCGTGAACGGAAGACTCTTCACCGCCACTAACGGCAACAGTCTCTTCCTGCCCGCTGCCGGCGCCCGTTGGGACGATGAGCTCGGCGAAGCAGGCAGCAACGGCTACTACTGGTCGAGTTCGCTCTACACGGATGACCCGGACGGCGCGTGGGACTTCAGCTTCGGTTCGTACAACGCCAGCGTGACCGTCGGCAGCCGCGGCAGCGGTCTCTCTGTACGCGCAGTCCGCGAGAACTAACTTTTGTTCCGTTACGGGCACGGGCGAAAAAGGTGGCGGGTGGGGTGCCTGCGGTAGCAGGCTACCCAGCCCCGCTCGGCAACTTTTTCGCAGTGCAATCATTTGCGGAGGCGCGCTTTTTGGGCGCGGCCTCCGCTTTTTTTTGTGTCGGGGTGTTCCCGCAGCAGCCATGTCACCCCAATGCTGGCTTGTGCGAGGGCGGGGATCTATGGCAGCGTCATGTTGGTGTGCGTTTGTGTAAAAGGGTCGAGGTTCCCTTCGGGAATGGCGTTTGTCGTTTTGTTGCCAGCGGCGGCTTGTGGCGTTTACGGTTCGTAAGCTCTTCCTGCCGCCGCAGGTAAACACGACCACCTTTCCATTCCCGAAGGGAATCTATGGTTGCGTCAATGCATGGAGCGGTTGCCACGGTGTGACAGCCCTACAGCCTGTCGCGTTGCGTTATGGCTGTAGGGCTGTCGTATTACGGCAGCCTGCGAAGAACAAAATATGGGCAAGTTTTTGCAAAAGCAGTGGCAATGTTTGTGTTTTTGTTTATTTTTGCAAACGAATTTAATACATTGCGTTTATGCCTAAATAAAAGAACCACTTGTCTGCGAGAAAATCAATAAAAAGATATAAAGAAATGAACCCATACAATGTTATTGGAATTGAACCTTGTGGCGATTACAAGTTGCGCGTCACTTTTGCTGATGGAAAGTGCAATGTTGTTGATTTTGAGCCGTTTTTTATCAAGCGTCCCCACCCACAATATGACCAGTATTACGATCCAATCCGGTTCCTTGACTACAAAATAGAATATGGCAACCTCGTTTGGGGCGAAAACTGGGATTTGATGTTCGACCCACTGAATCTCTATTACAATAATCTTTTCAAGAATTACAATTGAATACGGTAATATCATGCCAAAAAAAGATACAAAAACCCAATTTCATGCTGTTTTGGCGCAATGCCGCAAGCTGTTTATCGACAAGATGAAGGACTATGGTCCGGCTTGGCGCATTTTGAGAACGCCTTCCATCACCGATCAGATTTTTATCAAGGTAAAGAGAATCAGAACCTTGCAAACGACCGCAGAGCAACTTGTAGATGAAGGCATTGAGCCTGAGTTCATCGGTATTGTCAACTATGCGGCGATGGGCATCATCCAACTCCAACTCGGTGTGGTTGACCAACCTGATTTGACAGCCGAAGAAGCTACTGCCTTGTACGATAAAGTCACCACGGAAGCATACGAACTGATGACGCGCAAGAATCACGACTACGATGAGGCATGGCGCGACATGCGCGTCAGCTCCATCACCGACCTCATTATGAGCAAGGTGCTGCGCACCAAAAGCATTGAGGATCATGGTGGAAAAACGCTTGTTTCCGAGGGACTTGACGCCAACTATTACGATATGATCAACTACGCTGTGTTTGCGCTGATTCTGATGAGCGAATAAACACTACGGCCAATACTCGAATGACTATGAAAAAGAGAAAGAAAACGACAACGATTCCTTGGCTAAGCATTTTGGTGGCCTTGGCATCGGCGGTGGAAATTTATTTCCTGCCTGAATACCATATCTGGTTTTTAGCCATTTTGCTGCTTAACCTATTGGTTTCCTTTATTTTTAGCAAAAAATACTCCAATGCAGCCTTGACCATTTGCCGTCTGTTGGTGGGTGCCTTGTTCATTTTCAGCAGTTTCACCAAGGGTGTCGATCCACTCGGAACGAAATACAAGATGCTCGACTACCTTGCCGTCTATGGCATGACCTGGCTGAACGACTTTGCGTTGGTATTAGCTATGTTGATGATTTTGGCCGAGTTTTTGGTTGGAATTTGCTTGATTACTAAGGTGCTGCCTCGATTGGCGGTGTTAGGAGCAACTTTGTTAATGCTGTTTTTCACCTTCACGACGCTTTTCGATGCCTTGTACGACCTCGTGCCCGACTGTGGCTGCTTTGGCACGGCCATCAAGATGAGCAATTGGCAGACATTCTATAAGAACCTTGTCATCGATGCTGTGCTTGCACCGTTGATAATCAACAACAAGCAACTGAAAAACAGGCTTGGATTGATAGCCCAGCTCCTTATCGGAGGTTTCTTTGCCGCGGCTTTCTTGGGATTCGAGATCTACAACTACCGACATCTGCCTGTCATCGACTTCATGAACTGGAAGGTGGGCAAGCAGTTGAATGCCGAACCTGCTGAGAAAGCACGTACCTATCTCATATACAGAAATAAAGCGACAGGTGAGACCAAGGAGTACATTTCGCCGAATTATCCATGGAACGACTCGGTGTGGATGTCGCAATGGGAGTTTGTCGACCAAAGGACGGAAGGCGGTGCCAGTTACCTGGGCTTTACAGCCTTGGATGAGGACGGCAATGATGTCACGGAATCCATTTTGAACACCGAAAACCTGCTGATGTTCACCTCGCACGACCTATCCAAGGTGACCGAAAAGGAATGGGAGAAGGCTCGGGCGATCACGGAAACCGCTGGAAACCAAGGTTATATTGTGATATGGACGGTCGCCAATGAGCCGGAATATGTGGAAAAGCTGCGCGAGAAATATGATTTTCTCTATGAAGTGTATTATGCCGATGAGCTGGAAATCAAGCCGATAGTGCGCTACAATCCTGGACTGATATGGTTGGATAACGGCTTGGTGAAGGACAAATGGAGCGCTGTGGATTTCAATAAGGTTTTGAAGGTTTTGTGACGACATGGGTGCTTATGTGATTAGGAAATTGCTATACGGTATCGCGGTGCTTTGGGGCGTTGCGACGCTGGTGTTTTTCCTGTTCAACATCCTGCCCGGCGACCCTGCCCAGATGATGCTCGGCCAGCGTGCCGACGAAGCCTCGGTGAATGCCATCCGCGAGGAACTCGGCATGAACCAAAGCCTTGGGAAACAGTATGTCGATTATCTCAACGACCTTGTCCCGATTTCCTTTTACGATGTCTCCAATGGCACACAAAAGCTTGACAAGATCGGTCACTATGCCAAGTTGGCGACTATTGGTGCGACAGCCATTGTGCTGAAAAGTCCTTATCTGCGGATGTCGTACCAAAGCAAGCGCAAGGTCTCCGACATCTTGGGCGAAGCCTTCCCAAACACCTTATTGTTGGCGGCGGTGTCCATCTCCATCGCCATGGTTTTGGGCTTGATTATCGGCATTTTAGCAGCTGTCATCAACACCAAGTTCCTCAATAAGTTGACGCTGTTCATCACCACCATAGGCATGTCGTTGCCCTCGTTCTTTGCCGCCATCTTGATGGCTTGGATTTTCGGCTTCTTGCTTGAGCATTATACGGGCTTGAGCATGACAGGTAGCCTTTACACAGTTGATGAATACGGCAGGGGAGAGTTCCTCAGTTTGCGCAACCTCATCTTGCCCGCTTTGACTTTGGGTATGCGTCCTTTGGCCGTGGTGACCGAGTTGACCCGAACTTCCTTGTTAGAAGCCATGTCGATGGATTATGTGCGTACGGCGCGGGCCAAAGGCTTGAAGCCCTGGCGCGTCATCTGCGTTCATGCCTTGCGCAATGCCTTAAATCCCGTGGTGACGGCCGTTTCAGGTTGGTTTGCCTCGTTGTTGGCAGGTGCGGTCTTCGTGGAGTATGTCTTCGACTGGAAAGGCATCGGCGTGGTGGTGGTGGATGCATTGGACAAATACGATTTCCCGGTCATCATGGGCGCAGTGTTATTAATCGCAGTCATGCTGATCATCGTCAACATTTTGGTGGACATTATTTATGGGATTATTGATCCGAGGGTGAGAATCAGTTAGCAGTTGTTCAGTTATTCAGTTGTTCAGTTGTCGCTTTGCGTCACTGCGAGGAACGAAGCAGTCCAGTAAGCCAGTTATCAGTTGTTCAGTTGACAGATGGGATTTTTAAATATTGAATCTTGAATCTTAAATCTTAAATTTTTAATCTTGAATAAAATAGGCACATACGAATTCATAGCCGAACCCTTCCATTGCGACTTTTCGGGAAGGATGTTTTTGGGCCATTTGGGCAACCAGATGCTCAATGCCGCCGATTTCCATTCCACCGACCGTGGTTTTGGCATGAAATATTTGATGACCATCCAACGCTCGTGGGTGCTGTCGAGGCTTGCCATCGAAATGGATGAGATGCCGGCGCAGTACGAGCATTTTACGATTGAAACTTGGGTGGAAAGCGCCATGAGGTTCTTCACCAGCCGTAATTTCTGTGTATCGGACGGCAATGGGAAAATCTATGGCTACTGTCGTTCCATTTGGGCCATGATTGATACCGAATCACGCCAGCCGTGCGACATCTATTCCATCGACAACGGTGCGATTAAAGAATGGATTGTGGATGACAAACCTTGTCCAGTTGAAAAAGGAGGTCGTGTGAAGATGGAACAAAATGCTGAATTGGTGAAGACCTTAGACATCTGCTATAACGATATTGATATCAATGGGCATGTCAACTCGATAAAATACATCGAACATGTATTGGATTTGTGGGATATCGCCTGGTATCGCGAACATCGCCTCAAACGGTTCGAAATCGCCTATGTCGCCGAGGCACACCAAGGCGACCAACTGAATTTCTATCGTGAGCAAACAGCTGAGAATGAATATTGTGTGCGCTTGGTGAAGACAAGTCATGAAAGTATGGATGCTGTTGAGGTATGCCGTTGCAAACTGCTTTTCATTTAACCCATTTATCGAAGATTCGCCATGAAAAAGCTGCTCTTCTTGACATTAATGCTGCTCATGCTGCCGTTGACTTCCTCGGCGCAGTTGATGGCTTGCCGCGGCTTTGTCGAGGAAGGGTACGACTTTTGGCTCTATCTTCCAGATAATTATAAGGAAGTGGATGAGTTGCCGTTGGTGATGTTTTTGCACGGCAAAAGCCTAAGCGGAGACTCATTGGAAATGGTGCTGCGCTATGGCTCTATCCATGCCCTGATGAAGGGTCGCGCCATTAATGCTATCGTGGTTGCGCCACAAGCGCAGCAAGCATGGGAGCCGCAAAGGGTGATGAAATTATACGACTGGCTTGATGACCACTATAAGGTGGATACGAACCGCTTCTATGTGCTCGGCATGAGCATGGGCGGTTATGGTGCTTTGGATGTCGCGAATCAGTATTCTGACCGTGTTGCGGCAGCTATGGCGATGTGTGGCGGGGCATCGGACAAAGAGCTGTGCAGCCTTTCCACCTTGCCGCTTTGGATTATCCATGGTACGGCCGATAATGCTGTACCTGTGAGCTGTTCCGACCGCGTGGTCGACTCCATTCGCTCATGCGGCGACACCACCCGATTGCTCTATGACCGTCTTGAAGGCGTGAACCATTCCCGTCTGGCTCGTATTTTTTATCTCAAGCAGACTTACGACTGGCTTTTTTCCCATTCTTTGAAGCAAAAAGGAAGACCCGCCAACAGATCCTACTCCATGTCGAATGACTTGCTGGAAGTTGCCCTCGATGACATGGATGAGAAGTTTACCGTGAATATCGTTGAGGCGGTTTATCCTAGGCTCAGGGAGAGGAAGAAGTACTATGTGGTGAAGAAAGGCGATACCTTGGCCTCCATTGCGGTGGAGAACTATACCACGGTCTCCATCTTGTGCAAGCTCAACAAATTCAAGAAAAACACAAAACTTTGGAAGGGTAGGAAAATTCGGGTGAAATAAGTTGGCGGCTTAATTGATCATCCATGAGATGCCGCAGCCAACGGATGTCCATCTCCATTGCGATGATTTTGGGTCTGGTGATTGGTATATTGGCCGCTGTCATCAACACCAAGTTTCTCAATAAGTTGACGTTGTTCATTACCACTATCGGCATGTCGCTGCCATCGTTCTTCGCCGCCATCCTCATGGCTTGGATTTTCGGCTTTTTGTTGGAACACTATACAGGTTTGAGCATGACGGGCAGCCTCTATACCGTCGACGAATATGGCAGGGGAGAGTTCCTAAGTTTACGCAACCTCATCTTACCAGCCTTGACCTTAGGGATGCGCCCTCTAGCGGTAGTGACCGAGTTGACGCGCACCTCCTTGTTAGAGGCTATGTCCATGGACTATGTGCGTACGGCACGAGCCAAAGGCTTGAAGCCTTTCCGGGTCATTTGCATCCATGCCTTGCGCAATGCCTTGAACCCCGTTGTGACGGCAGTCTCAGGCTGGTTTGCCTCCTTGTTGGCGGGTGCCGTTTTTGTGGAGTATGTCTTCGACTGGAAAGGCATCGGTGTGGTGGTGGTCGATGCGTTGGACAAATACGACTTTCCCGTTATCATGGGCGCGGTGCTGCTCATCGCAGTCATGCTGATTATTGTCAATATTGTGGTGGATATCATTTATGGGTTTATTGACCCGCGTGTGAGGATTACATGATGAATAAAATCGGAACATACGAATTCATGGCAGAGCCGTTCCACTGCGACTTTTCGGGACGGATGTTTTTGGGACATTTGGGCAATCAGAAGCTTAATGCCGCCGACTTTCATTCCACCGACCGTGGCTTTGGCATGAAATACCTGATGACTATCAAACGCTCGTGGGTGCTGTCGCGTCTGGCCATTGAGGTGACGGAGATGCCTTCACAATACGAACACTTCACCATCGAAACTTGGGTGGAGAGTGCGATGCGGTTCTTTACGAGCCGTAACTTCTGCGTGTCGGATGGAGAGGGTCGCGTATACGGTTATGGGCGCTCCATCTGGGCCATGATTGATACGGAGACGCGCCAACCTACCGACATCTATTCCATCGATGATGGTGCCATCAAAAAATGGATTGAAACCGACAAGCCGTGTCCCATCGAGAAAGGCGGTCGCGTGAAGATGTCGGAAAACATCACGTTGGTCAAGACGATTGACATCAATTACAATGACATCGATATCAACGGACATGTCAACTCGGTGAAATACATCGAGCATGTGCTGGACCTGTGGAACATTGCCTGGTATCGTGAGCATCGGATTAAACGCTTTGAGATTGCCTATGTCGCCGAAACACACCAAGGCGATGCGTTGCGTTTCTATCGTGAGCCAACCGCTGAAAATGAATATTGTGTGCGTTTGGTCAAGACGGAAGGCGAGACCAAGAATCAGGTGGAAGTGTGTCGCTGCAAGGCGGTATTTGGCTGATTTTTAGCGATATAATCAACTATTCCGATATTGATTTGGTGTCATCCCCGTGTGTTTCTTGAAATATTTGAAGAAAAACGACGGGTTGGGGAAGTTGAGGTCGTCGGAGATTTCCTTGACACAGCGGTCGCTGTGCTTCAGTAGTTGCTTGGCTTCGAGGATGACATATTGGTCGATCCACTGCGGGGCGGAGAGGCCGCTGGTGTCCTTCACGATTTTGGAGAGATATTTCGGCGTAATGCACAGTTTGTCAGCGTAGAAGCCCACGCTGCGCTCCTTGTTGTGGTGCTGCGTGACCAATTCCAAAAAACGCTCAAAGACCATCTTGTGCCGCGTCGAGGCCGGTTTTTCCACCTCTTTCTGGCTCATAATCCGTTGGTTGATGAAGCTGCCGAAAAGGTAAAAAACCGATGAAATCAGGTGACTGACACTTTCGCGGGCATAGGCGTATTCTGAATGTAGATGCTTGTCAATCAGTTGTATGTATTCTGTGACAATAGACAGCTCATCTTCCTCAAGATACAAGCAAGGGTCGTCCAGCAGTGTGATGGCTTCGTTGAGCATCTTGCTGATGTCGGAACTGAAGTTGGACAAAAACTTGGGCGATACGCCGATAAGGGTTAGTGTGGGCTTGTCGGCGGATTCTTTAGGCTCCACACTGATAATGTTTTGCGGCAAGTTCACCAGAATCATCCCTTCGCTGATTTCGTATTCTTTCAGATTGATGTTGCATTTGAAGTTGCCGCTTTTGCAAAAGACCACGACATAGGCGTCAATTCGGCTGGGATGGCGCATCAGGTCGTAGTTGGCCTCGTTGGTGCGCTCCGCCATAAAGAAATCGTCACCTATATTAATAATGTTGTCGGTCGGGACGAAGTCCTTGGCCCTCGTCAAACTGAAATAATTAAGCGTTTGAGTTTCCATTCGTTGAAATTTTCGACAAAAATAGACAAAATCTTCGTATGTTGAATTGAAAATATTGAATTTTTCGACTTTTAGATAGTTTTCAATCCTGAAAGTGTTGCTTTTGGTCGAAAAAGTTGCTGTTTCTTTGCGTCATCAAACAAAACGAAACAACGAAATGAATAACAAATTGAAAATCAAAATGATGCTGATGGTTTGCTTGGCAACCCTTTCAGCGAATGCGCAGCGGGTGCTGACCTTGGATGAATGCCATCGCCTCGCATTGGAGAACAACAAGAAACTGAAAGTGGCCGAGGAGGAAGTGAACAAGGCGAATTACGAGTATTTTTCCTCGTTCGCCAACTATCTCCCCAAGGTGGAAGCCACGGGAACCTATATGCACAACAGCCGCAATTTCCAACTGCTGAGCGACGAGAACATGGCTGCACTCAACGGCATCGGGACGACGGCGCAGGGACAAATCGACGCCTATCGCGAGGAACTGCTGGCGGTGTATCAAAACGACCCGGCGGCAATGATTTCGTGGGCTTTGCTGCAACACGACCCGACCTTGAACAAACTCGTCACCGATATGATGAGTCTCAATGTGGAGGACGCCTTGAATGAAATTGGGCAGCAAGTGACCGATGCCTTCAACATCGATACGAAGAATGTCTATGCGGGTATGGTCACAATTCAACAACCGATTTTTGCAGGTGGCAAGATTGTGGCTTACAATATGATTACCAAGGATTTGAAGAAATTGGCCGAATCGAAACTGGAGATGCAGCAGCAGGAGACGGTGGTCACGGCGGACAAGGCCTATTGGCAAATTGTCTCCATCGCCAACAAGTTGAAACTGGCTGAAAGTTACGCCGAAACGCTCCGTTCGCTGTCGAAGGATATGGACAAACTCGTGGCCGAAGGCGTGGCGACCCACTCCGACCAACTTTCGGTGCGGGTAAAGTTGAACGAGGCGGAAACCTCCTTGCTGAAGGCGCAAAACGGCCTCGCACTGTCGAAGATGCTGCTTTGCCAGATTTGTGGCCTGCCTTTGGATGCCAATATCGTTTTGGCGGACGAAAACCTGGACGATGTTTTGGTGACCAACGATCATCCTTATTACAGCGAAAGCGATGTGGAGGCCAATCGCCCTGAACTGAAATGCCTTGCCATTGCCAACGACATCTACGCCAAGAAGGTGGCGGTCACCCGCGCGGATTACCTGCCCACGATTGGCGCTTTCGGCAACTATGTGGTGAGTAATCCCTCGTGCTTCAACGGTTTTCAGAACGAGTTCGGCGGCATGTGGAACTTCGGCGTGATGGCCAAAATCCCGATTTTCCATTGGGGCGAGGGCTACAACAAGACGCGGATGGCCAAGGCCGAGGCCAAAATCCAGCAATACAATTACGACGACTCGAAGGAGATGATTATGCTGCAAGTGCGCCAATGCGAGAAGCAACTCGGCGAAGCCGACGCCCGGCTGAAACTGACCCAAGAGAAACTGAACGATGCCGACGAAAACCTTCGCATGGCGACATCGGGCTTCCGCGAAGGCGTGGTGGAGTCGTCGGTCATCGACTTGGCGCAAACAGCGTGGCTGCAAGCGCATTCGGACTACATCGATGCCAAAATCGACCGCATTATGGCTGGCGTGAACTTGCGCAAGGCCGCTGGCGTGAATCTGAAATAATAAAAAATGAAATACAATGACCACAGTAAAAGAACAGAAAATGAACACCTATCTCGCCCTCGCGGTGCTGGTGGGCGTGATTGCGGTGGTGTGCATCATCGGCATCATCACCTTCCACAAGGAAACGGAATACATTCAAGGTCAGGCCGAAGTGACGGAGTATCGTGTCTCCAGCAAAGTGCCGGGCCGCATCCTTGAATACAAGGTGCAGGAAGGCCAGAAAGTGCGCAAAGGCGACACTTTGGCCATCCTCGAAGCCCCCGAAGTGGAGGCCAAAAAAGCCCAAGCCGAAGCCGTCGAACAGCAGGCTTTGGCCTTGAGTGCCAAGGCGCAGGCAGGCGCACGCAAGCCGCAAATTGACGGCGCCTATGAGATGTGGCAGAAGTCGAAAGTGGGCGTTGACATTGCCGAGAAGTCGTTCAACCGCATTAGCAACCTCTACCAAGACGGTGTGGTGAGTGCACAGAAATACGACGAGGTGAAGGCGCAGTATGATGCCGCTATCGCCACCGAAAGGGCGGCGCGTTCGCAGTATCGTCTGGCTCTCGACGGTGCCCAAGAGGAGGACAAGGATATGGCTGCCGCCAAGGTGTTGCAGGCGCAAGGCGCTGTGGCAGAGGTGAATTCCTATATCCACGAAACCGTTTTGACGGCCTACGCCGACGGTGAGGTGACCGAAATCTTCCCCCATATTGGCGAGTTGGTCGGGACGGGCGCGCCCATTATGAATGTGGCCCAAATGGACGACCAATGGACGACTTTCAATGTGCGCGAGGATTGCCTGAGCGAGTTCCCGATGGGGTATGAATTTGACGCGTATGTGCCCGCTTTGGACAGAAACATTCGCCTGAAAGTCAGTTATATGAAGGATATCGGCGACTTCGCGGCTTGGAAGGCCACCAAGGAAACAGGACAATACGACTTGAAGACATTCGAGGTGCGCGCCATGCCGCTTTCGGCATCGAGTGACCTGCGCCCGGGAATGAGCGTCGTCGTGAAAAGGGAGCATAGAAGATGAGTCCGAAGGAAGGGAAAAACGGGAGTTTGTGGCGTATCGTCCAGCGTGAGGTGGCGCGGATGCTGTCCAAGCCGGTCTATGTCTTCTGTATGGTCGTGGCACCGCTGATTGGCTATCTCTTTTTCACCACCTTGATGGGGAAGGGGCTACCAATGGACATTCCCGTGGGCGTGGTCGATGAGGACAACACCTCCATCACGCGGCAGGTGCTGCGCAACCTCGACGCCTTTCAGCAGACCGCCATCGTCAAGCAATACGCCAACTTCGGCGATGCACGCGAGGCGATGCAACGGGGCGACATCTACGCCTTTTATTACATTCCGAAAGGCACGACGGAACTGGCGCTTTCGAGCAAACAGCCCAAAGTGTCGTTCTATACCAACGCCGCCTACTTGATTCCGGCTTCGCTCGAATACCGCGACATGAAGATGATGGCGGAACTGGCTTCGGGGGCCATCGCACGACAGACTTTATACGCCAAAGGCTACACCGACGACCAAGTGATGGGCATCCTGCAACCCATCAAGATGGAGATGCACGCCATCGGCAATCCAGGCCTAAACTATTCCATTTACTTGTCTAACATCCTGCTGCCTGCCATGCTGATGCTGCTCATCATGCAGGTGACGATTTACGCCATCCATAGCGAGGTGAAGGACGGCACATCGCAGCGTTGGCTGGAGTTAGCCAACGGCAACTTCTACAAGGCACTGGCAGGCAAACTGTTGCCTCAACTAATGGTCTGGATTGTGATGGGTGCAACCTATTTAGTGGTGCTTTACGCCTATTGGGACTTCCCGCTGAAAAGCGGCCTGTGGCCGATGGCGCTGGATTCACTGCTGCTGATTGTGGTTTCGCAGGCCTTCGGCGTGTTTCTTTGCGAACTTTTGCCTTCCTTGCGTTGGGCATTGAGCATCGCCACGCTGTGGGGCGTACTTTCCTTCCCGATTTCAGGATTCTCGTTCCCGCAACTGGCATTTCCTGCACCTTTGCGCTCGCTGTCGTACTTGTTCCCGTTGCGTTATTACTACCTGATTTATGTCGATCAAGCCCTGAACGGCCTGCCGATGCATTATTCCTATCTGTGGTACGCGGCGCTGACGGCCTTCCTGATTTTGCCGCTACTGTTCCCCAATCGATTGAAAAAGTGTCTGTTAGAATATCAATATACGAAATGAAATGGTTGCATAACATATTGGAGGTTTTCCGCGAGGAACTCCATAACTCGATTTTCGACGAGGGTGTCATCGTGTTTTTCTTCGTCGTGCCCTTGCTTTATCCTTTGCTTTATGCATATCTCTATGGAAACGAGAGCGTTCGCGAGGTGCCCACCGTGGCCGTGGATTTGGCACATTCTTCCACAAGCCGCGAGTTTTTGCGCAAGGTGGACGCCACTTCGGATGTGGACATTGTCGGGCATTGCGCCGATATGCAGGAAGCCAAGGAATTGGTTCACAGGCATAAAGCCTATTGCATCATCTATATTCCCGCAGAGTTCGATTATGCCTTGATGGAGGGCAAACAAGCTATCGTGGAACTATATTCCGACATGGGCAGTCTGCTGTATTACAAGGCGGTGTTGGCCTCGTGTACGGAGGTCTCCCTGGCGATGAACAAGGACATCAAGGCGCAACGGCTGGTTGGCGCGACCAAGGAACAGTCGGATACTTTCGCCTATCCCATTGAGTATGAGTTTGTCCCAATGTTCAACACGCAAAGCGGCTTCGCCACTTTCATGATTCCTGCCGTGCTGATGTTGGTCATTCAGCAGACGATGGTTTTGGGCATCGGAATGATGGCAGGGGAGGAGCGCGAAAAAAAACGTCGCGGCATCCTTGAGCCTCATGTCATCGGGAAGCGGCCCGTGGAAATGCTGTTGGGCAAGAGCACGGCGTATCTGTCAATCTATGTGCTGGTTGCGGCGTATGTGTTGTGCCTCGTGCCGCATTGGTTCCACCTGATTCAGATTTGGCAGTGGCGCGATTTGTTGGCGTTTTTGGTGCCCTATTTGCTGTCGTGCATCTTTTTCAGTATGACGATTTCGGGCATTGCCTACAATCGTGAGGTGTTCATCATCATGTTCGTGTTCGTCTCGGTGCCGTTGTTGTTCATCTCGGGCATTTCGTGGCCATCGTGCTCGATACCAGCATTTTGGAGGACCGTTTCGTGGTTCTTCCCTTCGACTTTTGGCATCAACGGTTTCGTGAAGATTGGTAGCATGGGTGCCTTGCTCCGCGATGTGAAACCAGAACTGGTTGCCCTTTGGGCACAAACGCTTTTCTACGGTTTCACGGCTTGGTTGGTGTATTACCGTTCCTATGGCAAGCATTTGCACGATATCGTCGAGGTGGCCGAAGAACGCCTGCAAGCACGCTGGGCGGATTATCTATAAAGACAGAAATTCAACAAAATAAAACTTATCATCATGAAAAAAGTGTTTTTAAGTTTGGTGCTTTTATGTGGCCTTGCCCTCGTCAGCACCAGTTGCAACAAAGACAACAACACGGTAACCCCCGAAGTGGAAGAAGGTGCTATGACGGTCGGTAGCAAAACCATGATCATCGTCACCTCCAATGCAGTCAAATATGGCCAACAAAACGCCATTGTCCTTACTTCCAAGGAAATGACTGCCGCCGACAACGAAGGCATTGCCATTATTTTCAACGGTGACATTGTCCCTGGCACCTACACTATTAGCGAAAACACCAAAAGTACAGCTCCTCAAGTAGTCGGCCTGCATGAGTTCAACATGGGTGAATTGCCCTTCCTAATGGGTGCCGACACGCTGTATTTTGGCGATACCTACTTTTGGGTCAATGGTCAACTCTCAATCACTGAAGACAACGGCACTTACACTGTCGTTTTGTCACAATGCGTAGGCACCAATGCCAACGGACATGATGTCAATATGGCTCTGAACTTCAATGGCACTTTGCCCCCATACGTCTTTGACACGAGCAACAAGTTCCAAATCAAGGACATCGAAAGCCCCATCGGACTGGCAGGCATTACCACACTCAACAACCTGAGCTCTTTTGGGCTTGATGTCAAGTCGATGCTCTTCATGTCGGCCGACCGTAAACGTTTCTTCATCGTTAGCTATTTGGGCGGTCAAGTCGTGGACGGCGAATACCAACTAGGGTATATTGGCACGCCTTATCTGCCAAAATTCCCATGCTTGCATGTCGCTCTCGACAGCGATTTCTTGACTTTCCAGCCCCAAACGGGCTATATTGCCCAAAGCGGCACCATGAAAGTGGTCACCAACGACGACGGCACCAAGACCGTTATCATGGAAAACCTCAAACTGAAAAACGTGGAACACGACAACGAGTTCTTCTTCCCAGTCATTGACGGCTCGCTGCAATATCACGGTTACATGTATGAACTAAGCCTTTAAAAGCAAGACAAAACCAGAAAGTAAAACTCATTTAATCAAAATAATCAACAATGAAAAAAGCATTAGCAATCGTGGCTCTCGTAGCCGCCATGTTCGTTGCCGGAAATGTGCAGGCACAATCAACCATTTATGCAACTTATGCCCCTGAGACTTTTGTCTCTGGCAGCAACAGCACAAATTACCAAGGTTTCTCAGTCGGTTTCTCACAGAACATCGACTTGGCCAAAGGTATCGGAGTAGCCGCCGGTGCCCAATTCCGCATGAACATGAGAAACACGACCCAAACCATTTGGGGAATCACCGGCAAAACAAATGAAACCCAGACCATCATTGATGTGCCGATTTTGTTCAACTATAAGGTTGCAGTCAACCGCGACTTGGCCATCGTTCCGTTTGTCGGCCCTATGCCGAGTATTGCCCTTACGGGTGTCACAAAAGGCGCCGACCCCCTCTTTGGCGAAAACAGCTACGACTGGTACGGCGACAACAGCAACCAAAGCCGTTTCAACCTTTACGCCGTGTTTGGTGCCGATGTGAAGTTTTCCAATTTCAACCTGTTTGGTGGCTATCGTCTCGGACTGCTTGACCTCGACAAGTGCGACAACGCTTCCTTGAAGACCAACGGACTTTTTGTCGGACTCGGCTTTACGCTTTGAGAGATTAGGCATAAATCATTTGGAGCCGGCCTTATGGGTCGGCTTTTTTTTGAGAATATACTGGCTGAAAAAATTCCGCAACCCAAACGCTTTTCTACGGTTTCACGGCTTGGTTGGTGTATTACCGTTCCTATGGCAAGCATTTGCGCGATATCGTCGAGGTGGCCGAAGAACGCCTGCAAGCACGCTGGGCGGATTATTTGTGAGACATCATGGTGCGGGAAAGGTGAGTTTGATGATAGTCCCTTCGTTTTCAATGGATTGTACTTTCATTGTCGCGCCATATTTCTCCAAGATGGATTTGGTTAAGGCCAAACCAATGCCGTTGCCTTTTGTGCCGTTGGTGTTGCTTGCACGATAAAAAGGCGAGAAGATGTGCGGCATGTCGACTTCGGGAATGCCAATGCCTTGGTCGATGATTTCGATTTGGCGTGGCTCGGTGGCGCGGACAACGACGGGTCGCCCGTTGCCGTATTTGTGTGCGTTGTCGATCAGATTGCGGACGGCGATTTTCAACAGTTTCTCTTTCATCGTGACACTGAAATCGCTTTCGATGATGATGAAAGTCTGCTCGTCAGAGAATTGCTGAAGGAACTGTGAAATAGCAACTTGCTCGTTTTCAGTCTCTCTTTCGTGCGAGAAAAGCAACAGTTGTTGGATGATGCCGACCACGCGCTCGGTTTCGTCCGAAATGCGTTGCAGCGACTTGCGGTATTCCTCGCTGCTCCGCTCGCGCATCAAGGCCACCTCGCATTCGCCACGGATGGCGGTCAGCGGATTGTTGATTTCGTGTGAGGCGTTGTTGACGAAGAGCTTTTCCGCTTGATAATCAGCGTCGATGCGGTTCACCATTCGGGTGGCATAGAGCCGACTGATGAGGAAAAGGATTACGGAAGTGAGCAGGATGAGGCAAACCAAGGCCCAACCGATGGTTCGGGCGATTTTTTCGCCGTAGGGATTGCGACTCAAGACGACGACGGCAAAGGTGCCTTCGTTGTCGTAGTAGAGTATGGCTGCCCCCACCTCGTCGCCGTGCCTGAAGTTGACAATGTCGCCGTCAAAAATGGATTTTAGTTGCTCATCCTCAAGGTATTCCGATAGTTGTTGATTGGCTTTTTCGCGGTCGGCGGTGTTGATGAAAATTTCCTTCGAGGTCGGGATGGAGTGTTGCCTGCGCCAAACCACATTCTGGTATCGGATGGAGTCGAGTTCGTCTTTCTCGAAACGCTCCATCGCTACGATTTGCGCTTTTTCGTTCAAGTATCTGAAATACAGCGTTTCCGTGTATCGAGATGAGAGGATGAAAAACACGCCGCCTGCCAAAAGCACCAGCCCGATGGTGATGCCTGAATAAATGAGTGATATTTTGCGCCCGGGCTTCATTCCTTGCTTCCGAAAACATAGCCGACACCGACGATGGTACGAATCAACTTTTGCCCAAAAGGTTCGTCGATTTTGGCGCGAAGGTATTTGACATACACATCGACCACATTCGTGTTGGTCTCGAAATCCTTGTCCCACACATCTTTGAGGATTTGTCGCCTCGACAGCACTTCGCCGTGATGCGAAATGAAATACTCCAGAAGACGGAACTCCTTGGTGGTCAAGTCAATGCTGGTGTTGCCGCGTGTGGCTTTGTGCGAAATCGGGTCGATTTGCAGGTCGGCGTAACGGGTGGTTTGGCTTGTACGCGAGGCTTCGACCCGTCGTAGCAGCGCATCAATTCTCGCCAATAACTCCATGAATTTGAAGGGCTTCACCATATAATCGTCGGCACCAGCATGGAGTCCCATCACGATGTCGTCAGTGGTGCCCAAGGCGGTCAGCATCAGCACGGGAGTGGCATAACCTTGGTGGGTGCGCAGTTTTTTGCAGACTTCGGTGCCTGAAATGTCTGGCATCCGAATGTCGAGAATGATGAGGTCAAACTGCTCATTGGCAAGGTGTTGCCACGCCTGAAGCCCGTTGTTTGCGGTGGTTACGGCATAGCCGAAGTCGTTCAGACCGCGCTGGATGAAGTCGCGGATGCCTTCTTCGTCTTCGGCAATCAGGATGTGTTTTTTCGCTGTCATTGCGGGCAAAAGTAGTGGTATTCCAGAGAATTAGAATGTCTTTTTGTCGGCATTTTCTTCCCAATTAGAGTTTCCCGTGTCGCAGTTTCCCGTTTTTGTCGAAAACGCGCCTGCCGTAAACGGCTTCCACGATGAGCGGGAAGATGAACAATGTGAATAGTGTGGCCGTGACCAATCCTCCGATGATGACGATGGCTAACGGGCGTTGGCTTTCGCTGCCGATGCCATGACTCAAGGCGGCGGGCAGGAGGCCGAGCGTGGCCATCATTGCGGTCATGAGGATGGCACGGACGCGGGAACGCATTCCGTTGGCGACAGCCGTTTTCAGCGGTTGCCGCTGACGGATGAACTGCTTGATGTCGGTGAGCATGATGACACCGTTTTGGATGCAAATGCCGAATAGACAGATGAATCCGATGCCAGCCGAGATGCTGAAGTTGAAGCCCGTAATCCAAAGGATGAGCAATCCTCCGACGGCGGCAGCGGGCACATTGAGCAAGACCAACAAGGCATCGCGGCTGCTGCCGAAAAGGATGAACAAAATGCCGAAAATGAGCAAGATGCTGATGGGGACGACCTGTGCCAACCGCTTCGAGGCGCGTTTTTGGTTCTCGAAGTCACCGCTCCACTCGATGCGGTAGCCGGGCGGCAGGCTGACGGCTTCGGCCACCTTTTGCCGCGACTCATCGACGGCCGAACCCATGTCGCGACCGCGCACACTGAACTTCACGGCGCAATAGCGCTCGTGGTTCTCGCGATAGACGATGAGTGGCCCCGTGATGGTACGGATTTCGGCCAATTCGGAGATGGGAATCATCGCCCCGTCGCTGGCCTGCACCTTTATCTTGGCAATCTGCTGCTCGTCGCTACGGAATTGCGGGTCGTAGCGCACGATGAGGTCAAAATGGCGTTCATCTTCATAAACTTGCGAGGCTGCCTTGCCACCGATGGCCATCTCAATGGTGCGCTGAACGGCTTCTTTTTCAACGCCATAGCGTGCCAAACGAGCCTCGTTGATGTCGATTTGCAGTTCGGGCTGGCCGATGTTGCGGATAACGCCAAGGTCAGTGATGCCCTCGATGGGCTTCATTGTGCGGAAGATTTGCGTGGCCAATCGTTCGCTTTCGTAAAGGTCTGGACCATAAACCTTTGCGACGATGGCACCTTTCACCCCGCTAACTGCCTCTTCCACATTGTCGGAGATGGGCTGCGAGAAGTTGAAGTCGATGCCGGGATAGACCGACAGCGACGCATCGATGGCGGCAATGAGTTCTTCCTTCGAGCGATGGCCTTCGCCGCCCAATTTCACAAAGAGTTCGATGTTGTAGAAGCCTGTCGCGTCGGTGCCATCGTTGGGGCGACCTGTTTGTGTCATCACCTCGCTCACCTCGGGGAATGCGTCCACCTTGGCGCGAAGTTCGTCGGCAAGGCGTACGCTCTCCGTCAGCGAAACGCTTTGCGGCAGCGTGGCTCGGATGTAGATGCTGCCTTCGTCCATCTGTGGCAAAAACTCGGTGCCGAGCAGGAAGAAAACCGACAGTCCCAGTAGCATAATGACGATTGCTGCGATGATGGTTTGCGGTCGGTGTTTGTGCAGGAACGAAAAGGCTTTGTCGGCCAAGCGGTTCACGAGTTCGAGGAAGCGGTTCTTCTTTTCCTTGACATTCTTGTTGAGCAAGAGCGAGGACAAAACGGGCACCAAAGTCAGGGTGAAAACCAGTGCGCCGAGCAAGGCGAAACCGAGGGTGAAGGCCAACGGTGAGAACATTTTGCCCTCTACTTTTTGGAACGAAAAAATGGGAATGAGTGCCGTGATGATGATGAGTTTGGCGAAGGCCACGCTCTTGGCTTTTTCGCGGGCGGTATGCCTAATGGCGCCAGTCTTGCTCCAACGGTTGAAGGCGGCCATGCCCATCTCGCGGGCGCGGTCGTCGAGCATGACGAAAAGCGCTTCCACCATCACCACGGCACCGTCGATGATGATGCCGAAGTCGATGGCGCCGAGCGAGAGTAGGTTGGCGTTCATCCCGAAGGTGTGAAGGCAGAAGAAGGCGAAAAGCAAGGCTAAGGGAATAACCGATGCCACGATGATGGTCGTGCGCCAATCGCGCATGAAAAGCAGCACGACGAGGGTGACGAGCAGAATGCCCTCCAACACATTGTGCAGCACCGTGCTGACGGCAAGATTCACCAAGTCCTCGCGGTCGTAAAACGGCTCAATCGTCACGCCTTCAGGGAGTTCTCGCTCGATTTCCTTCAGTTTGGCTTTCAAGGCTGCGATGACTTTCTCCGGGTTTTCGCCTTTGCGCATGACGACGATGCCTTCCACCACATCGTTTTCCGCACTGCGTCCCACTTGGCCGAGGCGCGGCTGGCACGATTCCCCAACTCGTGCCAAGTTCCGCACCAATATCGGCGTCCCGTTGATGTTTTTCACGACGATGTTGCCGATTTCCACCGCGTCGTTGATGAGGCCGAGACCGCGCACTACGTATGCTTGGCTGCTCTTTTCGATGACATCGCCGCCCACATTGATGTTGCTATTGGCGATGGCCTCGTAGAGTTCGATGGGCGAGATGCCGTATTGCGCCAATTGGTTCGGGTTGACGCTCACCTCGAAGGTCTTCACCTCGCCGCCAAAACTCACGATGTCGGCGATGCCAGGCACGGAACGTAGTTTCCGCTCGATGGTCCAGTCTTGCAGGGTCTTTAGTTCGCGCACGGAATGGCGGTCGCTGCGGATGGTGTAGCGATACACCTCGCCCGTAGGCCCGTAAAGCGGCTGCACTTCGGGCGTTGCGCCTTCGGGCAAGTCGGCATCGGCGAGCATGTTATACACCTGTTGGCGAGCAAATTGCGCATCGGCGTGGTCTTCGAAGATAACCGTGACGACGCTGAGACCGAAAAGCGTGGTGGAGCGGATGTCGGTTTTTTGCTGCACCGAGTTCATCGCGATTTCGATGGGAATGGTGACGAATTTCTCGATTTCCTCCGCCGACCGGCCCTGCCATTGCGTGATGATGGTCACTTTGGTGTTGGTCACATCGGGGAAGGCATCCACGGGCGTGTCGATGAAGCATAGCACACCAATGACGGCGAGCAAGGCAGTCAGGGCGAGAATCAGGTATTTGTGGCGCAACGAGCCACTGATGATGCGGTCGATGAGGTTGTTCATTGTCCCAACTTGTTGAAAATCAATAATGCATTCCGATTGGCCACCATCGTGCCTTCGCTGACACCTTCTTTGATATAAACCCAACCCTCGGCTTCGTGCGCGACTTTCACTTCCTGTCGGCGGCAAGTCGCTTCGTCTTTGACGACGACATATCGGTGCCCGTTCTCGAAAATGACCGACTGCGCGGGGACGCAAAGCATTTCCTGTTCCGTTTCGTTTTGCGTGACCGCGACGCTGGCGAACATGCCCGGTCGGAGCCTCAAATCGGGGTTCTCCAAGTTGATGCGCACTTTCATCGTCTTGCTTTCGGCATCGAGGGCACCGTAGATTTTGTCGATGCGGCCTTCAAACCGCTCGTTGGGCCAAGCCATTGTTTGCACCACGACGGTGGCGCCTTCGCTGATGCGGCTGATGTCGCTCTCATACACATCGGCGACAGCCCAAACCTGACTCAAGTCGGAGAGGATGAACGCCTCGGTTCCAGCCTCAATGTATTGATTGTTATAGACTTGTCGCTCCAGAATTGTACCGCTGATAGGCGCGATGAGGGCGGCGGTCGAAAGTGTGTCGAAACCATTGATGTTGCCGATGTTAAGTTGTTGGTTAAGTGATGTTTGCACGATATAAAGTTTCTCTTTGGCTTCGCTGACTTCCTTCTCGGAAACCATTCCGTCCATCAAGAGTTGTTCCTTCATTTTCAAGTCGCGTGAGGCGGTACGCTCTTTCGATTCCAAGGATTTCAGTTTCTTTTGATAGTCAGATACTTCTGTGCTTCGGATGGTAGCCAATCGGGTTCCGCGCTCGATTTTATCCCCAACCTCGACGCTGATGTTGGATAACTTGCCGCTGATGGGTGTCACCACGCGACTTATCAATTGCTCGTTGGCCACAATGTCGCCGCTCAAAAGCAGATGTCCTTGCATCGGACGTTCCACGACCTCGACCCAAGAAACAGTTTCCAAAATCTCGTCCTTGTCTTCCTGAAGGTGGGTCGCTGCATCTTCCTTGCACCCTAATAACATCGTGAATGTCAATAAAATGGCAAATACCAAAGCCCCGCGTCTCGCGTCCCTTAGTCCCGCGTCAATTAATTCCTTTCTCATAGTTAGTTATTTTATGCTAATGATTTCTTTTCCAAAGGCTTCGTTAAGGTTGATGGCGGCCTGCATAAGTCTATTTCGGGCCTCGATGATGAGCAGTTGCGTCTCGCGCCAAGCGTCGTAAAGGTCGATGAATTCGAGCATGGAGATATTACGGTTAAGCAATTGCTTTTCAGCAGTTTCTGGCGACCAATCGGCGAGGCTCATGCCTTGCGCTTCTTCGAGTAGGGATTGCTGGCGCATCAGGTTCCCATAGCGAAGCCTGATTTCAGCATCGGCCTGTCTTTGAGCGATTTCGGCCTCAATTTGGATTCGCTCGCATTCCACTTTCGATTGCTTGATATTGCCTTGGTTACGGTCGAGGAGGGGAAGGGTCAGTGTGACGCCGATGCCGAAGAAATTGTGACAGATGTTGCCGTTTTTATCGTACTCGGCTTTCATGCCAAGTCGAGGCAAGGCGTTGGCTTTTTGCAGTTTCAGGTCGTGCTCGGCGGCTTGCGTCAGCGATTGCAATGCCATCAAGTCGGGGCGGGACGAAACGGAAAAGTCGGAGAGTGGCAGTTGGGATGGAAAATGACTGCCACTTGGATGGTCGTCACTCAATGGATAGGAAAATTTGACAACAAAAATAGTTTCATCCAAGCAGAGCATCAGTCTGAGGTCGTTTTTACGCTCAAAAAGTTGACCCAAAAAACCATTCTGCTCTCCGACAAGTCTGAGTTTCAAAGCTTCCATGCGGGCTACATCCATGTGCGGCAGGTTGCCTTGCTCGGCCTGCCGTCTGTAGGCTGTAAGGATGCGTTCCACCGAATGGATTTCCGTATCGAATACCGCTGCTTTTTCTTGCAGATAATAAACTTCGGCCATCAAGCGATGCAAGTCCATTCGGGTTTGGTAATTCGTCCATTCCTGTTGTGAGGTAGCGGCGTTTACGGTCGCTTCTTGTTTGCGGATGCGTTCTTTGCGTTGACCGCCAATCGGGATGGATTGTTCAATTTCGATGTCGGTCTCGCCCTCGCTGCTGGCATCGAAATACTTCCCAGTGATGGGATTATACACATTATATAATAGGCTCACTTCGGGATTTTCCCATTTTTTCTCCTGAAGGAGTATGGCTTCCGCTGCCTCAACTTCAAGTTGGGCCAAACGAAGTTGCGGATTGCGTTCTAGAAGAAGTCGTTCCGCTTGGTTTACAGTTAGTTGCAGCGGAATGGTGTCTCCTGTGGAAGGTGTCGCGGTCAGCAGTGCCGCACAAAATATGAGGTTGTTCCAAATCATGGCGCAAAAGTACACAGAAAGTCCAATGCACTTTTTCGCTGATGATTAGAAGGTTCTCAATCGGGATTAGAAATCATTAATTGACGAGCCACGCCACACCAAAACCTATGGCATAATATCCTCCTAAGTTCTTGAAATCCAAATCGGCTTCGAGGTCGAGCTGCACGCGGCGCGAAGCCAGCCAAGTGAGACCGAATTCCGTTAGATATTGGTTGCCTTCGGGGTGAAGGTAGTTGTTGGTTTCGAGATAGCCGCCAAGCTGATCGGTGATGCTGAACCAAGCACCGAGGGCTAGGAAGGTCGATGGTGTGGACGATTCGCCGTCCCATTCCAATCCTGCATTGTAGCAAAGGCTGAGACTTTCAAAAATGGGCTGTTCAAGCAGCAGGTAAAGACTAGGTGCGATATTAGACGGCAGCAGATCTTTCGAACCGATGTGAGGCGACCTGAATTCAGCCAACACACCGACAGAAGGAATGTACCCCTCACCTTCGTAGCATTTGATTTTGGCTCCAAAGAGCATCGGGGCGATGCCGATGGCATGGAAATCCCAACCTGTCCTTCATCAGTCACCTGAGCACCAGTGCCCAAATAGATTTCGGTGCCCTTGAAAATGCCATATCTGAGAACAGAGCTGCTGAGACTCAGTGTTTTGGCTCCATCAGTGGATTTTTCGAACTGGAAACCGTTTTCCCATGCGACTTTATGGTGTTGGAGCACTTCGGTCCCCCAGGTGTATCCTGGTCGGTCGGCAATAATGGTGGGCAATTCCTCTTCCTGCCCGTAGCAAATCCCTGCGCAAAGCAACAGGGCCAATAAGATTTTTGACTTCATTTCCTATATCCATTGAGGCTGCAAATATATCTATTTTTCGCATTCCGTGAATAGATTTTGAAAATAGCACAATTTTGGATAACCAATTGAGAAATTTTGTACTTTTGCTTTTTTATAATGAGTAATAAACCTTATAAATAAAAAATACTATGCGTAGCAAAATCGTAGCAGGAAACTGGAAAATGAACCTCACGTTCGATGAGGCCGAAACCTTGGTCGATGATCTCCTTGACCGCTTTGACGAAATGGACGAGATGAACTGCGAAGTCATCCTTTGTCCACCGTTCCCTTATCTGGAAATGCTCACCGACTATGAGTTCGACGAACAGCGATTCAACGTGGGCGCACAGAATTGCAGCGCCTACGACAAGGGCGCCTATACGGGCGAAGTGTCGGCCAAGATGCTGAAATCCATTGACGTGGACTATTGCATCATCGGTCACAGCGAAAGAAGGAAATACTTTGGCGAGACCAATGAAATCCTTGCCGAGAAAATCAACCGCCTGATCGAGAACAATATGTCACCCATTTATTGTGTGGGTGAAGTGCTGGAAGAGCGTGAGGCAGGCCGCCATTTCGAGGTTGTCAAGGAACAACTGGAGAAAGGCTTGTTCCACTTGGACGGCGATGCCATCTACGATGCCATCATTGCCTACGAACCCGTTTGGGCCATCGGTACAGGCAAGACTGCCACTCCCGAGCAGGCGCAGGAGATGCATGCCTATATCCGTTCGTTGATTAAGGAACACTACGATGAAGCCACAGCCGATGACATCCGTATCCTCTATGGCGGCAGCTGCAACGCCAAGAATGCCACAGAGTTGTTTTCACAACCTGATGTCGATGGTGGACTCATCGGCGGCGCCTCACTGAAAGCCGAAGACTTCGTCTCCATCTGCGACCAAGCCTCACACATCGGCGAAGAATGAAGACGTTTGAATACACCTTTACAACTCCCAACTCCGACATTCAGCATGATATGCTGGTGACCATGTTGGCCGAAATAGGCTTCGACTCGTTTATGGATGAAGATCGATGCCTGAAAGCCTATTGTTCAGAGGAATGCCGTGATGATTTGGCTGTGGAAAACCTCTTGATGGAGCCGTCATTCACTGACATTCGTCTGTTGAACGTGGAGGAGATGCCCGACAAGGACTGGAACGAACTATGGGAGGCTTCCTATCAACCTGTGGTGGTCAACGAGCGTTGCCGCGTGAGGGCGCCTTTCCATGACCCTGACCCGAGTTTTGAGTTCGACCTGGTCATCGAGCCCAAGATGTCGTTTGGCACGGCCAACCACGAGACGACCGCCCAAATCATCCAGTTGATGCTGGAAACCGATTTCAAAGGGAAAGAAGTGCTCGACATGGGTAGCGGTACGGCCGTTTTGGCCATCCTAGCCAAGAAACTTGGCGCAATTCGCACCGTTGCCATCGACAACGATGAGTGGGCCTATCGCAACGCCTTCACCAACTGCGAGTTGAATGGCATTTCCGACATCGAAATCGTGCTTGGCGATGCTTTGGCCATCCATGGACAATATGATGTGGTGCTGGCCAATATCAACCGCAACATCCTTTTGCGCGATATGCATTATTATGCTGAGGCCATGCGTGAGAATGCCCGTATCTTCTTCAGTGGCTTCTACACGGAGGATTTGGACAGCATCAAGGCTGAGGCGGAACGTCTCGGTTTGCACTATTGCCGTCACCTGAGCCGCAACAACTGGGTGGCTGCTGAGTTTATTAAGTAATTGATAATTTACAATTTACAATTGATAATTTGATGAAGAAAGGAATCTTGATTGTTGTTTTTGCGCTTTTCGTGAGCGCTGTCCCATCGTTTGCTCAGGCCTTTTTTCCAACAGAAAAGAACGCTTTTTATGACAAGCTTTCGTCGTATTTGAACTCTTCCACTGCGAAACAGGATCGAGAAGACGCGGCTGCCATCATGCAGTCATTCAAAGGGGTATGGGACAGCTACTACGACAATCAGGAGGCCGAAATGATCATGCGGCTTTGCGAACTCCTGCATGCCCGAACGGGTGGAAAGGCCTACACCAACATCTTCAATTACATTGAAGTAGTGCAAAAGATTCCTACTGCAGGACTGACCCACACGGATGTAAACAATTGGCTCTGCTTTACTGACGCCAAGACACAGAAGTCGTTGAACGGCGTGGACAAATACTTTGCCTCATGCCGTAGCATCTTTGTCGATAAAGTCTTGTCTGCCAAAGGCAACTCCCAATGGACACTCCGAGATGCACTATGGAGTTTCCCTTCAAAGGAGCAGTTCGAACTGAGCATCGACGGCACCTTGGCCTTGGTGTCGCAAAAGGATGAGTCGCTGCTGAAGAACACCAAAGGAGTGTATTATCTTGACGGCAACCGCTGGGAAGGTATGGGAGGTAGCGCCGACTGGTCGCGCTTCAACATTCCTGCCGAAAAGGTCTCTGTCACTTTGCCCGACTTCTACGAGCTTGATCTCAGCCGCTCGGAATATACCATTGACTCGGCCATTTTCCATGAACGCACGCATTTCCATCAAGATATCCTCTGTTGCTTTGAAGACAAGGTCTTCGTGAATACGCCCAACGAAAAAACGATGTTTCCACGAGTGAAATCGTATCGTTCCGATTATGCCATCTCCAACCTGATGCAAAACATCGACTTTGAAGGTGGCATCGGCATGATGGGCAACCAAGTGGATGTGTTTGGAGGTGTTAGCAAAAAGGCAGTTTTCCATTTTCGTCAAGGAGGCAGGGAAGTCGTGAGGGTGCAAGCGCCACGCTTCCTCATGTCGATGGACGAGCTTCTGGTATCGGACAACGTCGCCCTGCGTGTTTATTTGATGGACACGGTAGGAACAGAAATGGATTCCCTCTATCACAACGGCATTGGATTCCGTTACGACAACAAGACTCGCAAGATGATGGCTTTCCGTTCCGAAAAGGACTTCGGTGACGGGCCTTTCCATGATTATTACCATGGGGTTGACATCTTCCTCGAGGCCATGTATTGGGACATCGATGGCAATCAGGTGGATTTCAGGAGAATGGAAGGCGTCAACCCGGTAAGCGAAGGCGATGTGGTTTCGGTGAACTACTTCCGCCACGATGACTTCAAACGCCTGCAAGGTCTCGACAGTTCGCATCCCATGATACGTATCGAGAAGTTCCTGCAAGGCTTCGACAATGTGGACCGGCAGGTGAAGTTTGCTGTGGGCGACTTGGCTTCCTATTTGGGTTATCCTATCGAGCAGGTCATCGCACTGATGCTTAAGTTACGAGCCGAGGGCTATGTGGAGTATGATCCCGAAACAAAATGGGCAACAGCCTTGCCGCGCTTTTTCGATGTTGTGGACTCCTATCGTGAGACCATCGACTACGACGTTATCAAGTTGCATACACGCACCACAAATCGTCAGCCCAACCTTCGCCTCGATTTGACCACCAACGACTTGCTGGTGTATGGCATCACGAGCCAGATTGATGGTTTTGAAGGCTCAGCCATATCTTTAAGTGACCGCAAACGCGTGGTCATTGTTCCCGACTTGGGACGTATCACCTTCACGAAAAACCAGAATTTCAAGTTCTCAGGAGGCATCTTGGCGGGAATGTTTGAACTTTTCACTAAAGACAGTGAGTTCAATTACGAAGACTTTTCCATCAAAATGGAAAAGATCGACTCCTTGCGTTTCTACGCCCGTTACAACAACCATGTCGTCCCTGTTGACGGTACCTTGGAAAAGTTGAAGGGACGTTTGGAAATTGACCATGGCGACAACAAGTCGAGCCGTTATGAGACACCTTCTTATCCTATCTTCCACAGCGAAGCCGAAGGCTTCAAGTTCTACAGGAAAATCAACGGTGGCGTGTTCCATCCCGGCAACGTCGACTCGGTGATGACTGCCGAGGATCTCGATGGCAAATTCTATTACAGTGTGTATCCCTTTGTCGTCGACAGTTTGAACGACCTCTCGATGAAAAAAGTGCGTTTTGACGGTGAATTGGTTTCGGGTGGCATTATGCCCAATATCGAGCAACCGCTTGTGGTCATGGAAGACTTTTCCCTAGGTTTTGTGCACCAAATTGGGGGGGATGAAACGGCATCTTATCCTTTGTACGGCGACTTGGGTAGGTTCCACAACAGGGTCTTCCTATCGGGAAGCGGTTTCTTTGGCGAGGGGAAGCTCGATTATCAGACTGCAGCGTTCAACTCCGACCAGTTTATGTTTTATTTGGACTCGGTCACCGCTATCACGAACCAGTTCAAGATGGTGCCACGCGAGGACGGCACGGGATTCCCTATGGCTTCGGCCGATGCACTTAAGCTGAAATGGGACATTCGCATTCCGGAATTGACCACTGAGACCTTTGACAAACCTATCTGCATGTATGGCGACACCTATTTCTCAGGCAAGACGGTGCTGTCGCCCGACGGTTATTCGGCTGACGGTAAGATGCGCTTTGGCCTGACGGAATTCGATTCCGATCATTTCGCCTTGGATTCCAGAACCTTCGTGGCCGATTCGGCTCAATTCCTGTTGTATTCTGCCGACACGACAAACATTGCTTTTGCGGCGACCAACTACCGAGCCAATGTCGACTTCGACGCACAAAAAGTGAAATATGACTACCTCGACCAGACCAGTAACCTCGACTTCCCAATGAACCAATACATCTGTTCCTTGAAAGAAGCCGAATGGGATATGGCCTCCAATAGTTTGCATCTATATAATCCGGTGGAAAGTTTCGGTGACTATGCCACTGCAACAACACATGAGGAGTTGCTAGCCGTGCACAATAATGCCTCCAAGTTCATTTCGCTCGTTCCTGAGCAAGATTCTTTGCAATTCTATAGCATGAGTGCGGAATACGATATGACCAACTATGTCATCCATGCCCACGACGTGAAAATCATTCGCGTGGCTGATGCTGCTGTGTTCCCTTATATGCACGACGTAGACATCAACGCCGAATCGAAGTTGGAGCCTGTGAATGGTGACCTGTTGGCCGACACGCTGAACCAATATCACCTTTATAAGGATGCCGTGGTGAACATCCACAGTCGCAACTATTATGATGCCCAAGGCACATGGGATTATACCAATGCCGATGGAGTCAGCACCCCCATTAGGATGGATACCATTGTCCCTGTTGACGGAATCACGCATGGCTATGCCCATATTGCCGATGTGGCTGAATTCAAGTTGAACACGCAGTTCGGCTTCCAAGGCCGACTGACATTGGATGCCACGGAGCAGTTAGGCTATTTTGATGGCAAGTTCGCCATGCTAGCCTTTGAAGAGCCTGCGATCATTGAGCCTGTCGAAACGCCGCTTGACTCAACAGTTATTGAAACAGAAGAAATGGAAACGGAGTTGGATGAATCGGGCCCTTCGACTCCTTCGACAGGCTCAGGAACCGAGGGCTCAGGGACCCTTGCAGAGACGGCACAAGACACCATCGCCGCCCTCAACCATTGGTTTGTCTCGGCCACCCATATCAACCCGGCAGCGATTCGCATTCCCATCGATATGGATCGCATTCGTGAAGAGGAACCAAGGATGACCAACGGCCTTTATTATGAGCTGGCCATTGATGGCGGCTATTTCGGCTCCTTCCTTACGCCAAAAGAGGGTAGGAAAGAGTTGGATGAAGCTGAGCCATGCAACGGATTCTTGTGGTTCGATGCTGACAGTTTGCGTTTTGTGGTGACTGATACGACAAAATTCGATAGCCGCCTTGAGCTTGACAAACGCGGCGTCATCAATGGCCAAGGCACGACCGACTTGGGCTTCGACACGCCTTTGGCCAAGTTTGCTTTCCATGGCGACTACACCCAATATCCCAACGACAGCATCACTTTGCAGGGCCTCAATGTATTCAATGCCCCCGTCTTCGATGACCAAGCCATGGAGTCTATGGCGGAAGTCTTTGCCAACGTCGCAGGCGAATCCATCGACTTGACACGGACCAATTTCTTGCCTTATTACCGTTCTGAAAACTCGGAGGAAAAAACCGAGGAAATGCGGATGAACATCGAATTGGCAGGAGGTTATCCGCAGATAGAGTCTTCTTCTGATTTCTACTGCAATACGATTGTGATTCCCGACTTGAAGATGGTGTGGAACGACCAGTTGCATGCCTTTGTGTCGGTAGGGAAGATTGGTTTGGGCAACTTTGGTAGCCATGTTGTCAACAAGTATGTGGATGGCTGTGTGGTGTTCGACCGTCGTTTGGGCAACATCACTTACTATTTCCAGGATGACATGTTCCAAACCTACATCAACTACAACTCTGGCGACGGACAGTTCCAAGTGCACTGCACCTTCTCCGACATCAACCAGAGGTTGGCAGAAACGAAGGAAAAGAACCGCACTCGCACCAAAGATGAGCAAAAATTCCAATATGTTGCGGTGCCCTACGAGTCGATGCTCGACTTCTTGAATCGTCTGAAATATGCGGGGCTGAGCATTGGGTCTTTCTAAAAATTGAGTTTTTTTCGATTAATTGTCCATCATATTCCAATTTATTTGTATTTTTACAACTTCAAATTTGAATGAATAATAATCACATAACGCAATGAAATTCATAGTATCAAGCCTCAAACTATTGAAGAGCCTGCAAGCCTTGAGTGGCGTCATCGGCTCAAAGAACACTTTGCCCATCTTGGATGACTTCCTCTTCCATTTGGATGAGAACCAACTGAAGATTACCTCGTCGGATCTTGATGTGACCATGACGGTCAGTCTCGTTCCCGACATGGTTGAGGGCACTGGCGAAGTGACCATTCCAGCCCGTTTGCTGTTGGAAATCATGAAGAACTTCCCCGATGTGCCGATTACGGTTTCGGTCGACAACAACACCTTGGCTGTCGAACTGATTGCAGGTGAAGGCCGCTACAAACTGGCAGGTCACAAGAGCGACGAGTTCCCGCAATTGCCTGCCATGGCCGATACTTCGGTTTGGGAGATTCCTGCCGATGTGCTAGCCAAGGGCTTCGAAAAGACTGTATTTGCCACAGGTATGGATGAGATTCGTCCCATCATGTCGGGTGTGTTGATGGAAATGACCGACAACTTCTTGACCTTTGTCGCCACCGATGCCCACAAGCTGGTGCGCTACAGAAGGATGGATGTGAAATCGGATGTGGTAGCTTCTTTCATTATGCCCAAGAAACCCATCAACCAGCTGAAGAGCATCTTGGCTACGCTGGCCGACGAGCCCGTTCGTATTGAGTTCAACAAGACCAATGCCTCGTTTGTGTTTGGCGACTATATGCTGATTTGCCGCCTCATCGAAGGTCGCTATCCCAACTATGATGCCGTCATCCCGAAGCAGAATCCCAATCATTTGACCATCGACCGTCAGACTTTCCTCTCCGCCATCCGCCGTGTGGCCGTGTTCTCCAGCAAAGCCACGCACCAAGTGCGTTTCCGCATTGCTGGACAAGAGCTCACGCTGACCGCCGAGGACATCGACTTCTACAATGAAGCCAAGGAACGCCTGACATGTAGCTATGAAGGCGATGATATGGAAATCGGGTTCAACTCGCGCTTCTTGCAGGAGATGCTGGGCAATTTCGATTCAGAGACGATTAAGATTGACATGTCGGCTCCCAACCGTGCCGGCATCATCACTCCTGTCGACAACGAGAACGAAGCGGAAGACCTGCTCATGTTGCTCATGCCGGTCATGCTGAACTAAGTATTAGGGCTAAACCAAAGCAAAAAAAACCAGCGTTGTCCTCGCTGGTTTTTTTATTCCTATTGATTGACTTCGTCGAATCAAAGATTTCTGCGGATTCTGCGTGAGACAATTACTTGACCTCAACAGTCGTGTTTCCGACGATAGTGACAGGAATGCTCATGCCTTGTTCGTTGAGGGTCATTGACAAATTGCTCTTAAGGCTGCTCTTGGTGATGAAACCTTGTTGCGGGTCGATGCTGGCCGTGCCGTTGTAGTTGCCGCTGATTTCCTCAGCACCCTTTCCTGTCACATTGCCTGTTACATTAAGGTCAACACTCTTCTTGGAGATGGAAGTAACGGTGTAGGTGTAGTGGACGTTCATCTCAGATCCGCTGACATTTTGGCTCTTGTCGATGCTCCAGGTACTACCTACGCTCAGCTCTTTTTCGGGAAGTTGGATAATGACGCCCCCCAGCTGACTCATTTCAAGGTCGAGCGAGTCAATGACATTGCCCATGATATCATACTTGATGGTACCCATCTTGTTGATGGCTTCGTCCATTTCCTTGGTCTGGCCAGCAAGCATGGGGCTGGTCTTTTCGGGGTGCTCTGAGTCATATTCCAACTTCATGCCCATTTGTGAGATACTCATTTTCAGAGCTTCAATCTTGGTTTCGAACTGCACATCTTTAGCGGTAACGTCTTTAGCGGTAAAGCTTTGGCGATACTCCATGTTTTGGGTTTGGTTCATGGTTTGGCCTTGCACTTCCATCATCATCATCATGTTGGCTTTCGAAGTAATGGTGTAGGTCTTGCCTTGTTGGGGTTTCAGACGGAGAGTGATACCGTCTTTTGCCATAAATGAAAGGGTTGTCAATCCAATAAGGACCAATGCCACGGGGGCGATTCTTCTAAGGTTTTTTTTCATTTTTCTAAATTTTTGTTTATCAATTGATTAGTTTAATGTGCAATGACAAAGCGTTGGGTTTTACCTTGTGCGCTCTTAGCAAAATATATGCCATTCGGATAATGGCTCGTGGAAATGACAAGTTCACTTCCGTCAGCGAAATGGTCTTCCATCTTTTGTCCCAACATGTTGAAAATGCTTACCATGCCCAAATTTTCGCCCTTGATGGTGACAAATTCATTGGCTGGAATAGGGGTAAGGCTGAATATCGGGTTGTTTTCATCAATACCATACGTGGTCTCATAATAAATGGCTATGGTAAAGATGCCAAAATCGGTGTCGATGCACAAGGTTCCATATACGTCTTTAGTGATTGGGGAGGCATATGTGTCAAGGATGACAGTCTCACCAATGGGGACAAACATACCAGTTTCAGCGATGTTCCGACCTTCGTAAAGGCATTCCACATTGAAGTTTTCGGCATAGCAGCGGTTGATGACCAAGTCCTCGGAGGTATAATTGGTGATGGTCACCTGACCTCCATGAGGAGAACAGGCATAAAAGTAAAAATGTAAAAAATCAGGGGTTACGATGACTTGCTCCTCTTCGAATGGATTTTGAGCGTTTAGGTTGAAACACAATACGATAGCAGCGATAAGAGTAAATAGTTTTTTCATTGTAGTAGCCGTTTTATGGTTAGTTTAAGCGTTTATTAATTTAAGGTGCAAAAATACAAAAATAATAACAACGGGAATGGAAAAGATGTTGGTTTTGAAAATGAGGAAGGATAATGCAAAACAAGCCGCCCCAATCGGAGCGGCTTGTCTTCCATTTTTTTTCTGTGTTTTCTGTGATTTCCGTGTGAACCAAATCACAGTTTCGGTCCGGCAGCCACCAAAGCCTTGCCAGCTTCGTTCGTCGTGAACTTCTCGAAGTTCTTGATGAAGCGTGAGGAGAGGTCTTTGGCTTTCTCTTCCCAAACGTTCTTGTCGGCGTAGGTGTCGCGCGGGTCGAGGATGTTCGGGTCGACGCCCGGCAATGCGGTCGGCACTTCGAAGTTGAAGTACGGAATCATCTTGGTCGGGGCTTTCTCGATTGAGCCATCCAGGATGGCGTCGATGATGCCACGCGTATCGCGGATGCTGATACGCTTGCCTGTACCATTCCAGCCGGTGTTCACCAAGTAAGCCTTGGCACCGCTTTGTTCCATACGCTTGACGAGTTCTTCTGCATACTTAGTCGGGTGAAGTTCAAGGAAGGCTTGGCCGAAGCAGGCGCTGAAGGTTGGTGTAGGCTCGGTGATGCCGCGCTCGGTGCCAGCCAACTTGGCGGTGAAGCCGCTCAGGAAGTAGTACTTGCACTGTTCGGGTGTCAGGATGCTGACAGGAGGCAGCACGCCGAAGGCGTCGGCGCTGAGGAAGATGACGTTCTTGGCGGCGGGACCAGCTGAGATGGGACGCACATTCTTCACGATCTTCTCGATGTGCTCGATGGGGTAGGAGACACGGGTGTTCTCGGTTACGCTCTTGTCCTTGAAGTCGATCTTGCCGTTGGCATCGACAGTGACATTCTCCAGCAAGGCGTTACGCTTGATGGCGTTGTAGATGTCGGGTTCGCTTTCCTTATCGAGGTTGATGACCTTGGCATAGCAGCCACCTTCGAAGTTGAACACGCCTTCGTCGTCCCAGCCGTGCTCGTCATCACCGATGAGCAGACGCTTCGGGTCGGTCGAAAGGGTGGTCTTGCCAGTGCCGCTCAAGCCGAAGAAGATAGCGGTGTTCTCGCCCTTCATATCGGTGTTGGCGGAGCAGTGCATGGCGGCGATGCCTTGCAGCGGCAGGTAGTAGTTCATCATCGAGAACATGCCTTTCTTCATCTCGCCACCGTACCAAGTGTTCAGAATCACCTGTTCGCGGCTGCTGACGTTGAAGGCCACGCAGGTGTCACTGTTGAGGCCGAGTTCCTTGTAGTTGTCGACCTTGGCTTTTGAGGCGGTGTAGACGGTGAAGTTGGGCTTGAATTCGGCCAGTTCCTCAGCCGTGGGCTTGATGAACATGTTGAGCACGAAATGTGCTTGCCATGCCACTTCCATGATGAAACGGACGGCCATGCGGGTGTCCTTGTTGGCGCCGCAGAAGGCGTCGACCACATAGAGGTTCTTGCCGGAGAGCTGTTTCTTGGCGAGGTCTTTCACCTGTGCCCAGACCTCTTCGCTCATCGGGTGGTTGTCGTTTTTGTAGCCCTCGGTGGTCCACCACACGGTGTCCTTCGACTTGGCGTCCATGACGATGTATTTGTCCTTGGGCGAACGGCCGGTGTAGATACCCGTCATCACATTGACGGCGTCGAGTTCGGTCAACACGCCTTTGTCGTAGCCAGTCAGGGCGGGGTCCATCTCGTCCTTGAAGAGCTGCTCGTAACTCGGATTATAATAAATGTCTTTTGCGCCGGTGATGCTGTAGGAGGCCAACGCGGCTTTGATTTCTTCGATGTTTTTTGCCATAATTGTTAGTTTAGTTGAAATGATGTGCAAAGGTAACGATTATTTCTTTTTGTCAAACAGAAATAGCCTTTTTATTTGGTTTTGCTTCAAGATTTTGGATTGTCAGCGATAAAATCCTACCTTTGCAGCCCAATTTCAAATCCACTTTAATCACATTGATTTATGCGAAAACACCTCCTGCCATTCCTGACAATGGCACTACTGATGACCGCTCCCTTTGGAGCGAAAGCCCAACAAGGCATAGAAAATTATGTATCGGCCTCGGGCTATGTGCTTTATCGAGCACCAGGCGTTTATTCCCCCGATGGAGCTTACTATTGGGATTTCGAGGAAGACTTCGAAGAAGGCCGCATCCTCGACTGGACCCTTATCGATGCCGATGGTGATGGCCACAACTGGCAACTGCCTTCAACTGGCGGCATGGGATTTGGTGGCTTCGATGGTATGCTGGTGTCGTATTCTTACGACAATGCCACTACTTCGCCGCTCACGCCCAATAATTTCATGGTTTCGCCCCGCCTGATTGTTCCTGAAAGAGGCGAGATACTTTTTCATGCCAGTGCTATGGATGAGGCGTATCCCGCCGAGCATTTTGGCGTGGCCATATCGACGACGGTCAACGACAGCCCATCGGCTTTCACTACCCTTCAGGAATGGAATTTGACCGCAAAAGACAACGGAACCCGTCAAGGCAATTGGCATGTGTACTCCGTTGACCTTTCTGCTTACGCAGGTCAGGAGGTTTATCTCGCCATCCGTCATTTTAACTGTTCCGACAAGTTCGCCATTTGCATTGACAATGTTTTCATCGGAAACGTCAACGCCGGTTTCTTAATCGGTAGCGATATTGTTCTTGATGGTCAGACAGTGGCCGAGAATCATTTTGGCACTAGTTATTTGTTGAATACCAACGGTTTTGCGGACGGCTCGACTCACACGACCACCATTCGTGCTTATTATGAGAATGGTGCAATGATTGAGAACGAATACGCTTGGACCTATCGCACCCCCGACCACTTCCAAGGCTCGCCCAACGGTCTTCACGCAGAGAGTGACGGCAACCAAGTGCAACTCTCGTGGACATTGCCTGAGATGAATGTGCCTTTCCCTGTAGAGGAACTCTATTACGACTTTGCCGACAGCACCTTGATGGACCTTACCCTCATCGATGCCAATAACGATGGACAGAACTTCCGTGTGTATCCTTACGGCGGTTATAATGGAGGCATTGGCCTGCGGTCATGGTCATGGATGGCTGGAATGGATGAACTCAACCCCGACAATTTCATCGTCACGCCGCGATTGACTCCAACTGCCAATGGTCGCATCACCTTCATGGCTTGCGATGCCGACATGCCTGGCATTGCCCCCGACCCTGAGCATTTTGGGGTGGCTGTTTCCACTTCGGGCAACACTAATCCTTCAGATTTCACCATGATTCAGGAGTGGAACAGCACGGGTACCTACACTGAGTATTCCGCCGATCTTTCAGCTTATGCCGGACAGCAAATCTATGTCGCCATTCGCCACTTCAACACGACGGGCGAGACCTATTTCCTCTGCGTTGACGACATCAAAGTGACTGGTGTTGAGGCTGAGGTGACACGTCCTGCCATAGGTGCATTGGTTTATGCTGATAATGAGTTGATTGCCACGCTCAATCATGGTGAGACTTTTTTCACCCTTGAGGTGAACCGTTACACCTCTAATTATTGCATCCGTATCATCCAAGAGGGTAGTCGCGAGACAGGTGACTATTATGCCCTTGCTGCTCCTCAATGTGCTGAAGCTGAGTTGGACTGTGTCGCTCCCAAAAACCTCAAGGCAGAGAATTTGGGTGATAAAGTGAGGATTTCGTGGGAACGCGAGATTTACACAGGTTTTGAAGAAGACCCACAAGGCTGGACTTTCCTCGATGCCGATGGCGACGGACAGATCTTTGGCATCTATAATGGTGGCGGTATGAACTCGGATGGTTCGGTGAACACGACCAACACCAACGCCTCGCTAAGTTCATTTTCCTATATGAATGGTTTGGGATCGCTTCAGCCTGATAACTATGCCTTTATGCCCAAAATTAAGGTGATGGAAAATGCTTCGATGACCTTCTATGCTTCGGGTTTTGACCCCTCATATTCGACGGAGCATTTTGGGGTGGCTGTAGCTTCAGGTGACGGAATGAACATCGCTACTATTGCAGAATGGGATTCCGGCTATCCGTATCATGCCTATTCTGTCGACCTTTCGGCATACGAAGGTCAGGAGATTTACCTCGGTTTCCGCCATTTCACCCATGTGTCGAACTATTCTTTGGTTATCGACAACATTACAGTCACAAATGTGGTTTGGGCAGGAACGATAAGCTCGACATACGGTTACTATGTCTATCGTTCCACCAATGGCCAAAACTATGATTTGATTGGGATTGCCACCGGTACGGACATGCATTTTGATGACCATGATTCCAGCGCCGAGACCTATTATTACCAGGTGACGGCCATCAACACGATTGTCGGTGGAGAATGTGAATCGGCTCCGGCAATTTCGGCTGACGGCATCCATGATTTCGTGACGGTGCATACCGATGGTGTGGAAGAGAACGGCCCTTCGACGGGCTCAGGGACCTTAACGGTTTATCCGAATCCTACCCATGGTATCCTCTTTGTAGAGACGCGATTTATCGCGTCTCAAACCAACGCATATCGTATCACAAACACCATGGGTCAAACCTTGATGACAGGACAAATCTCGGGTGAGACCCAACAAATTGATGTGACAAACCTTCCTCAAGGCATGTATTTCATTGTCATTGATGGTATTACGCAGAAATTTGTGGTGAAATAAACACAAAATAAATAGGTTTGTAGGGCTGTCGTATCGCGGCAGCCGCGTCGAATAACCCAACGCGGCTGCCACGATGTGACAGCCCTACATGTTTTTCAGAAAATTTTATGCCAGACATGGCACTCGGGCGTTTCACCCCGCTGGTCCAGATAGTCTTGATGATAGTCCTCGGCAGGGTAGAAGGCCATGGCTTGGCGAATCTGCGTGGCAGGATGATAGCCCATCTGCATCAGTTCACCAAAGACTTTAATAGCCGTGTCGCGCTCCGTGGTGTCGTTGAACCAAATGGCGGAAAGATATTGTGTGCCAATGTCGATGCCTTGGCCGTCGGCCTGCTCGAAGTTGTGGATTTCGAAGAAATAGCGCACTAAGGCTTCGTAGGAAACCAGTTCGGGGTCGTATTCCACTTCGATGGTCTCCAAATGCCCCGTGGTGCCCGTCTTGACTTGTTTGTAGCTCGGGTTTTCCAAATCGCCACCCATGAAGCCGACGACGGTCTTCGTCACGCCCTTGAGACGCTTGAAGTAATACTCCACGCCCCAAAAGCAACCTGCTGAGAAATATGCTTTTTTCATTTTTGCTTTTCCTTTTTCATTAGTGAGATTCCTTGTCGGATGCTTTCCTCACGCTGTTCCTGATTCATAGCAAAACCAATGTGGACTTGTCTTACAATTTGGTCTTTGTCAATGTAAAATTTTGTGGGACTGCCAGTGAGGTTCATCCGTAAGGCATCCTGTTGATCGATGATGAATATATTGTTGTAACTGCCTTGAAGGCTTTTGGCATAATCAAGCGCTTCTCCAGGTGCTGAAATCTCAGCGTCTTCAACGAGGCACAGAATGTCAATGCCAACAAGTTCATCCTTCATGTTGCCGATGGCTATTGGTAATTCTTTTTCAACCTCTTCCTTCCCAAATCCACAATGCGTGTCGGTGAAAACGAGGATGGTTTCTCTTTTAAGCCATTTCTTGAGTTTGACGGTTTTCCCATCGAGGTCTTTCACATTGAGGTCAGGTATTTCCTTTCCCATCGTATTGTTGTACCAATCCATATAAATCCTTTGGCTGAGCTCTTGGCCTTCCTTTTCGGTTAGACTGGTGATACCCTCGTAATACTTTTCGTAATCCACAGGGATAATGTAATTGTCAGTCCTATTGCATGATGCGAAGGCAATAAGAATAATGGAAAATACGAATGCAAGTCTTTTCATGGTTTTACTCCTTGATTACCTTGGTAACGGTCTTTACTCCGTTTTTATTGCTGGCAATCAAGAAATAAACGCCTTTTTCTAATCCTTCGAGGCTGAGGATTTCAGCTTTTCTTGCTTCCAATACCAACTGCCCTAAAAGATTGCGGATTTCTAGTTTGTCAATGTCTTGCGCTTCGATGTGCAGCAGGCCTTTTGTGGGATTCGGCCATACCTGTATGGCATTTTCAGAAGTTTCAGTTACGCCTTCCAAAACCATCAAAGTGAGGCCGATGACGCTGTCGCAGTCAGAACCTTCGAGGACATGGGTGTAGTAGCCAGGCTCGGTCAACGGACGGCTGAAGAACCAATACGGAGTATCGCTTTCATATAAATTGTCTTCAACCAAGGTGAGCGAAGCGCAGCTCTCGTAAGCACCTATTTCAACGCGACCTTTCTGAAGGCGAAGATTGCCTGCAATGTCGGTATTACCCAAACCTGTAGTGTAAGGCTTGCCTGCATTGAGGCAGATACTGCGCGGATGAATGCTCCAATTGCTGTTGTGATATTCGGCTCCTGCGCCTTGGGCGGGATGATTGAATCGCACATAACAACCAGGTTCAACGCCACTGTTTTCGGTTGACAGATTGGTTATCTCTGTGCCTTCGACTCCACCTTGCACAGCACAGTACTCATAATCACTCACACCATCCACCTGGCTCGGCTGACCGTTGGCCATGTTGCCCCATAGGATGCAGTTAATGTATTTGTTGTGCCTTTCCTCATGATAGACGCCTCCGATGCTCTCCGTGGCGAGGTTCATCACGAAATCACAATTGTAGGCAGTGAACTTGCCTCGGGCATACATGCCGCCTGCGTTTTTTGCCGAATTGTTACTAATGATGCAGTTTTTGAGTGTCGGCTCTGTGTTATTATAGAGGTATATTCCACCACCCTTGGTTGTGGCAATGTTGTTACTGATGCGGCAGTTGTTGTAATCAGCTCCGACACGGTCGCACACGCCACCTCCCATCGAGGCGCTATTGTCTGTGATACAGCAATTGTTCAAAGTGACATGCGCAGTGCCACCCGTTGAGTTGATGTAAATGCCACCACCGTACATAGTGGCGGTGTTGTTGATGATAGTGCAGTTGTTCAGCGTGACATAGTTGTTCAGGTAGGCTCCTGCACCGCTACCGATGGCTCCGTTTTGGATGGTGAAACCGTCCCAAACAGGCATGGTAGCTGAAGTGAAGGCTTGGTCTTGCAGTAACACTCGCCGAGCACCCTGTCCATCGAGGATGGTAGGAAACTTGTCGAAGTCACGAAGCGAGAGGTCAAAGTCGGGGCCTTCGGTGCCTTCAAATCCACCATAGATACGATTGTTGGGCGATATACTGAATGCACCTTCCATGTCGGTGGTGTCGCCAAAATAGATACCCGACTTCACCCAGACCTTGGTGCCGCCGCCACTTGAGAGGGCTGAGGCAAACTGCAACTTGTTGGTGGCGTTGCTCCACGAGGATCCGTCGCCAGTGCCATTTTCGCTGACATAGATGATGCCGTTGTCATCGGCTTGGATACTGACAGGATAGATGTTGGTCACCACGGCCTGACCTTGATTGAAACCGTTTACGTCGTAGGTCGAATAAAATGCGTCGCCGCTGCCGCTCCATCCGAAGTTGAAGTGGAAGAGGTCGTTGTCGTCATAGCCATCGCAGACAAAGGCGTGGCCACTGTCGCCGTTGGCGCCAGAGTAATATATGGGATGTGACTGGTCAAGGTCGGCTTTCAGCATGGCAATCCATGCCTCTTCTTGGTAACTGCTCTTTTGGCGGTATTTTGCGCCGCAGTATCCAAAGTAGGAGCGAAGTGCGGTCTCCACGTCGGCCGACTGCGCTCCACTGCCCGAAGCCGAATAGTTCATGTTGACGCTCACACCACAGTGGTACAGCAAGGTGGCTATGGCATCGTTGCTATTCCAAATCTCGTTAGGCATATTATCCCAATGGTAAGTGGTAGCGGCAAAGTTGGCGCTTTGTTCACCGTATTGACTGTGTGTGTAGCTATGTGAGCCAAAGCCCGTCTCAGGATAGTCCCAATACTTCATTACCTGTCCCATGGCAGTAGCCACACAGCCCGCATAGCAGTGACCGCAAGGGCCACCCCACCACCAACCACCATCTGTCTCTGGACAATACTCGTTGTAGTAGCAGTCCTGGTTCCAGCGCGTACTGACCAAAGGATCAACGGTTTGGCTGTTTCGCGTCCCGAAGATGCCATGAGAAGCATTGTCCCATTGGCGTTGGATTTTCTCCTCAGGAGCGATGCTGTTGGCGACGGCAAAATCGATCATCTCGGAATAATGTGCTATCCATGAGGCAAAATTCTCTGGAGCATCTTCCATGTCGGGAAAATTGCCTTGATTGGACCAGCCCAAGACAGGCGGAAGCACAGTATTGCCAGAAATGATGATAAAGCCTTGGTTACCGATGTTGTAAATATAGTTTCCGTCAGAAGATACCAAATCCAAACTTTGTCCCTTGAAGTCCTGATGAGCGTCAGCAAATGCTTGCGCTGTTTTGTAAGCCAATGCTTTATCGACAGTGGATTGCGCAAAAGTTTGGGAAAGCGAGGCAAAAACCAGTAGTAAAACGAGAGATAGTCTTTTCATAGTGATATTTGTTATTGTTTTAATGCGTTTTGAATAGCCTCCATGACCATGTCTTCCATAGTGAAATAAGTGTCAGGATTAGGATGACAGCCGTCATCGCTGAGCGTCTTGGAAAGACCGAGGTTCTCGTCAGTGAGAGCCGAATGGTAGTCGAGGTAAATTATCCCATTCGCATCGGCATATGCCTTCAGGCTCTTATTGATGTCTACGATGGTCTGCCCTGGATTTTTAATTTCTTTACGCCATGGAAATTCTGAGCAGGGTGGGATGGAGCTGATGATGGGCACGATGCCATGGGCTTGGGCTTGGTTGCACATGGCAACAATGTTGTCGACCACTCGTTCGGGCGACACCCAATATTCGTTGTGTGCCACATCGTTGGTGCCAGCCATGATGACCACAGCCTTTGGCTGAAGGTCGATGACGTCGGCGGTGAACCGCACAAGCATCTGTGCAGAGGTCTGACCACCGATTCCCCTTCCGCAGAAGTTGTGGCTGCTGAAGAAATCGGGATGGAAATAGGCCCAATTATCGGTAATAGAGTTGCCCATAAAGACCACTTCTGGGTAGTTTCCACTGGCAATAATGCGTTCGTTATCGGCCTTATAGCGATTGAAGCCGAACCAGTCTTGGGAATAACCAAAAATCGACATGATAACAAAAATGATGAGTATGAAACGTTTCTTCATATTTCAAATTTTGGCGCAAATGTAGCATTTTTATGAATAAAGTGAAAAAAAAATTCTCAAAGGCTGAGAATCTGCTAATCGTAACGAAATATTTTGTACTTTTGCAGCCGCTTTCAAAAAGACCTATTTATATGATTAACATAACCTTCCCTGACAATAGTGTCAGACAATTTGAAGCCGGTGTCACGCCGCTGGATATCGCCAAGAGCCTGAGCGAGGGTTTGGCACGTAACGTGCTGTCCGCCAAAGTGAACGGCAAGATGTGGGATGCCATGCGCCCCGTCAACGAGGATGCGACTATCCAACTCTTTACCTGGGATGACCCCGAAGGTAAGGCTACCTTCTGGCACTCTTCGGCCCACCTCATGGCCGAAGCCATCGAGGCCCTCTATAAAGGCGTGAAGTTCGGCATCGGCCCCGCAGTGGACGCTGGTTTCTACTATGACATCGACACGGGCGACATCACCCTGACCGAGACCGACCTTGTCGCCATCGAGAAGAAGATGCTTGAACTGGCCCGCGAGAAGCAGACCTTCGAGCGCGTTGATGTGAGCAAGGCCGAGGCCCTGAAGTATTTCACCGAGAAAGGTGATGAGTACAAGGAAGAACTGATCAGCGAACTGGAAGACGGTACTATCACCTATTATAAATGTGGTGCTTTCACCGACCTCTGCCGCGGTCCCCATATCCCGAACACAGGCTTCATCAAGGCTGTGAAGCTGACTTCGTTGGCTGGCGCTTACTGGCGTGGCGATGAGAAGCGCAAGCAGCTTACTCGCGTCTATGGTATCACCTTCCCGAAACAGAAGGAACTGGATGAATATCTCGTGTTGCTCGAAGAAGCCAAGAAACGTGACCACCGTAAGTTGGGCCGCGAGTTGGAGCTCTTCATGTTCAGCGACACTGTGGGTAAGGGCCTGCCGATTTGGTTGCCCAAAGGTACCGAATTGCGTCTTCGCCTGCAGGAGTACCTGACCAAGATCCAGAAGGAGTATGGTTATGAACAAGTCATCACGCCCCATATCGGTGGCAAGCAACTCTATGTGACCTCAGGTCACTGGGACCACTACGGTGAAGACAGCTTCCGCCCGATCACCACGCCAGAAGAAGGCGAGGAGTACCTGCTGAAGCCCATGAACTGCCCTCACCACTGCATGATCTTCAAGTGGAAGCCGCGTTCATACAAGGATCTGCCTTTCCGCTGCGCTGAGTTCGGTACTGTGTACCGTTATGAGCAGAGTGGCGAACTCCACGGCTTAACCCGTGTGCGTTCGTTCACCCAAGACGACGCCCATATCTTCTGCCGTCCCGACCAGGTGAAGGAAGAGTTCATCCGCGTGATGGAAATCATCGAAATCATCTTCAAGGCTCTTGACTTCAAGAACTTTGAAGCACAGATATCGCTCCGCGACCCCAACGACCACGAGAAGTATGTGGGTACGGATGAGAATTGGGCAAAGGCTGAGGCCGCTATCCAGGAGGCTTGCGCAGAGAAGGGTCTGCCCGCTCATGTGGAATACGGCGAGGCCGCTTTCTATGGTCCCAAGCTCGACTTCATGGTGAAGGACGCCCTCGGCCGTAAGTGGCAGTTGGGTACCATCCAGGTGGACTACAACCTGCCTGAGCGTTTCGACCTGAGTTACATTGGCGCCGACAATGAGAAACACCGTCCCGTGATGGTGCACCGCGCGCCCTTCGGTTCCATGGAGCGTTTCGTGGCCGTGTTGCTCGAGCACTGCGCTGGTGAGTTCCCGCTGTGGCTGGCTCCCGACCAGGTGATTATCCTCCCCGTGAGCGAAAAATACCTCGATTTTGCGAAAAATTTGCAATCGTATCTGAAAAAGTCCGATATTCGCGCCCTCATTGACGAGCGTAACGAGAAGATCGGCCGTAAGATCCGCGATGCTGAAATGAAGAAATATCCTTACATGCTTATCGTTGGCGAGAAGGAAGCGGCTGAAAATCAAGTGTCTGTGCGCAAGCATGGCCAAGTCGACCTCGGCACGATGCCGACGGATGCATTCGCAGAGATGATTCGCAAGCAAGTCGAAGAGGAACAGAACAAGAGATAACTAATTAACTGAATATAAACTTAATATAGGAGACTAAAACTATAGCACAGATTCCACAAAAAGGTAGGCCTGGACAAAAGCCGAACAAAGACAAGGACGGATTCAACCACCGTATCAACGAACAGGTGAAAGCCCCGATGGTGCGTTTGGTGGGCGAGGGTGTTGAGCCTAACATTTATCCCTTGCGCGAAGCCTTGAGAATCGTAGAGGAATTGGGTGTCGACCTCGTCGAGATCCAGCCCGATGCCAACCCGCCGGTCTGCAAGGCGATGGACTACAAGAAGTTCGTTTTCGACCAGAAGAAGCGCCTGAAGGAACAGAAAGCCAAGGCCACCAAAGTCGTCATCAAGGAAATCCGACTCGGACCCCAAACCGACGACCACGACTTCGAGTTCAAGCTGAACCACGCTAAACGATTCTTGCAGGAAGGTTCGAAAGTGAAGGTGGAAGTGTTTTTCAGAGGCCGTTCCATCGTCTACAAGGAACAAGGTGAAATCATATTGCTCAAGTTTGCGCAAGAGTTGGAAGAGTTCGGAAAGGTGGAGATGATGCCCAAGTTGGAAGGCAAGCGCATGCAGATGATGATAGCTCCTAAATCAACAAAGAAATAAACTCATTTTTAATACTTTAAATTATTTGTAAAATGCCGAAAATGAAGACAAAGTCCGCTGCCAAGAAGCGTTTCCAAGTAACGGGTAGCGGCAAGCTGAAGAGAAAGCATGCTTATCATGGCCACATCCTGACCAAGAAGAGCCAGAAGAGAAAACGCAACCTCGACCACACTGCAATCGTTGAGAGAGCAGACGAGAAAGTCGTGAAACAAATGCTTCTCATGTAATTAACCAAATGTGTAATTTGTCTCAGCAGAAAAGTTCTCGAAAGGAGCGAGGCGCTGGACGAAAAAATCAAACAAAATGACAAGATCAGTCAATGCAGTGGCTTCAAGAGCCAGAAGAAAGAAAATCCTGAAGAAGACCAAAGGTCAGTTCAGCACGAGAAAGAACGTGTGGACTGTGGCGAAGAACTCTTACGAAAAGGGTCAAACCTACGCTTATCGCGACAGAAGAAACAAGAAGCGCGAGTTCCGCAGCCTGTGGATTGTCCGTATCAACGCCGCCGTGCGTGAATATGGCATGAACTACAGCCAATTCATGGACAAGCTCACCAAGTCGGGTATCGAGATCAACCGCAAGGTCCTTGCCGACCTCGCCCTCAACAATCCCGAGGCTTTCAAGGCCATCGTCGACCAGGTGAAGTAAATTGCGTTATTGTTCCATCGATAACGAATCATCCCAGTTCCGTAAAGGGCTGGGATGTTTTTTTGTATCCATTGATACAAGGAAGTCGCAAAAAGAAAAACCCCTAACTTGTTGGTTTACAAGATAGGGGTTGAATTGCTTCGTGACCCGGTTGGGATTCGAACCCAAGACCCACAGCTTAGAAGGCTGTTGCTCTATCCAGCTGAGCTACCAGGCCATCGCTTTGCGGGTGCAAAGGTACGACTTTTTTTAATGTATTAAACCGTATTCAGCGAAAAAATTACAATTTGTCTGTTTTATTCTTCTGTCTTAGGGACGTAAGGATGGTGAGGACGTTTCGGGCGAGCAGGCTTCTCCTGTTTTGGAGTAGCGGCAGCCTGAGGACGTGACTTCTTGACTTGCAACTCGTTACCCATGAAAACAGTTTCATCGGTTTCCACGATGGCCTTATAGGCTTCATCGTCGTTGGGCATTTCTACAAAGCCGTAGCACTTTGAGCGTCCCGTTTCATGATCCATAATGACTTTACATGATTCCACCGTGCCGAATTGCTCGAACAAGGCTTTTAAATCTTCTGTAGTGGTCTTAAAAGCTAGTTTGGCGACAAAAATCTTCATAATGATTTGAATTAGTAGTGCAAAGATATACAATAAATTGATAGCACTAACAAAAAAACATGAAATATTTGATAATTATAACTGATATTGATTGCAACAAAAAAGCGAAGCCTGAAACTTCGCCTTGATGTGGGGGAGGGTGGACTCGAACCACCGAACGGATTCCCGGACAGATTTACAGTCTGTTGCAATTGCCACTATGCGACTCCCCCAAAATGTTATAGAACCCTGCTCTTACCTTGAGCGCTGCAAAAGTACATCTTTTTTCCGTACCTGCGGCAAAACTCCACGATTTTTTTCGCAACTTTGCAGCATCAAATTCAAATACGATGAAATACGATTTCGACAAAATCATCAATCGCGCTGATACCAACTGCGTTAAATATGACCTGCGCCAACAGGTCTTCGACAATCCCGATGTGCTGCCCATGTGGGTGGCCGACATGGACTTTGAGACCCCTGAATTCGTGCGCGAGGCCGTCATCAAGAGGGCTGAGCATCCCGTCTACGGCTATCATTTCAAGGATGAAGCTTATTTTGAGGCCATTAGGAAATGGGTTCTTAGGCATCATCATTGGAATGTGCATAAGGATTGGATGTCGTTTGTGCCAGGTGTGGTATGTGGTTTCAATATGGCAGTGCTGGCTTTCACCCAACCTGGTGATGAAATCATCATTCAGCCACCCGTGTATCCGCCATTCCATCATGCCGTCAGCAGCCATGGACGGAAGTTGGTTTACAACACCTTAATTAATAGAGGTGACGGCTACGAGTTCAATTATGACCAATTGGTTGAGCAAACCAAAACAGCTAAAATGTTGATTCTCTGCAATCCTCACAACCCTGTGGGGCGTTGTTGGACGCAAAACGAGTTATTGCTTTTGGGCGAAATCTGCATGAAGAACAACGTGTTAGTCATCTCCGACGAAATCCACTGCGATTTGGTGTTGCCTGGTTATCGACATCATCCATTTGCCTCATTGGATAAGGAGTTCGCTCAAAACAGCATCACCTTCCACGCTGCCTCCAAAACCTTCAACCTTGCTGGTTTAGCCACCTCAACGGCAATCATTCCCAATGAGGAGCTGCGAAAGACTTATGTCGATTATGTTGAAGCCTTGGAGGCTCATCTTGGCAATATTTTCGGCAAAGTGGCAACACAAACCGCCATGAACCAAGGTGACGAATGGCTGGAACAACTATTGGAATATGTGCAAGGCAACATCGACTATGTCTCCAATTTCCTAACCGAGAACTTACCCAAGGTCAAGTTCCACAAACCTCAAGCCACTTACATGATGTGGCTCGACTTCAACGGTTATGGTCTTTCGGAAAAAGAGCTTTGGCAAAAGATGACCCAAGAGGCACAATTGGGTTTCAACCGAGGCAAGGACTTTGGCGAGGAAGCTGGTAGTGGCTTTTTCCGTGTGAACTTGGCTTGCCCGAGGGCAACAGTGGAGGAAGCAATGAAGCAACTGAAAGCTGTATTCGGATAATACTATCTCGCCACATAGAAAAAGCCGTGCCTCGTGAATCGAAGCACGGCTTTTCAATTTGAAATCACAAGATTACTTCAGCTTTTTGTAACCATACACAGCGAGGTCTCCAAGCTCTTCCTCGATGCGGAGCAACTGGTTGTACTTGGCCATACGGTCGGAGCGGCTCAGTGAGCCGGTCTTGATTTGGCCGCTGTTGGTAGCCACGGCGATGTCGGCGATGGTGGCATCCTCAGTCTCACCCGAGCGGTGGCTGGTGACGGTGGTGTAGCCGTGACGGTGGGCCATGTCGATGGCATCCAAAGTCTCGCTCAACGAGCCGATTTGGTTCACCTTAATTAATATGGAGTTGGCGCAACCGAGTTGGATGCCCTTCGAGAGGAAGTCGACGTTGGTGACGAAGAGGTCGTCGCCGACGAGCTGGCAACGGTCGCCGATGCGGTCGGTGAGTTTCTTCCAGCCGTCCCAGTCTTCTTCGCCCATGCCGTCCTCGATGGAGTCAATGGGGTACTTGTTGATGAGTTCCTCGAGGAAGTCAACCTGCTCGTCGGAGCTGAAGCGCTTGCCGTTGGGGTCTTTCTTCGTGCCATTCTTAAGCTCACGGTAGTCGTAGAACCACTTGCCGTCGACGTTGTAAGCAAACTCAGAGGCGGCGCAGTCTAAAGCAATCTTTACATCCTTGCCAGGTTCGTAGCCAGCTTCCTTGATAGCGTCGCAGATGATGGTGAGTGCATCCTCAGTGTCGTTGAGGGCAGGGGCAAAGCCACCTTCATCACCGACGGCGGTGGAGAGACCACGTTTCTTCAAGAGCTTGGCTAAGGTGTGGAACACCTCGGCACCCATGCGCAGACCTTCGCGGAAGCAAGGTGCGCCCACAGGACGAATCATGAACTCTTGGAAAGCAATGGGGGCATCGCTGTGCGAACCGCCGTTGATGATGTTCATCATCGGGACGGGAAGCGTGTAGGTGTTGGTGCCACCGATATAGCGGTAGAGCGGGATGTCAAGGTAGTTGGCGGCAGCCTTTGCCACAGCCAATGACACGCCGAGGATGGCATTGGCGCCGAGCTTCGACTTGGTCTTGGTGCCGTCCAAAGCGAGCATCTTGTGGTCGATGGCGCGCTGGTCGAGAGCCGACATGCCCAGGATTTCAGGTGCGATAATCTTGTTGACGTTGTCAACAGCTTTCAAAGTACCCTTGCCACCGTAACGCTTCTTGTCGCCGTCACGCAGTTCGAGGGCTTCGTGTTCGCCAGTCGAAGCACCTGAAGGTACCGAGGCACGACCCATAATGCCACATTCCAAAGTAACATCCACTTCAACCGTGGGGTTTCCGCGAGAATCCAAGATTTCGCGAGCAATGATTTTCTCTATTCTCATTATCTGTAAGTATTTAAGATTTAAAGATTTAAAATTCAAAATTTATGGTTTAAAACCGAAGTGCAAAGGTAGTGTTTTTTATTAAAACAGCAATCCGTTTTCTTCTGTTGTTCGCGAAACGCCTATCATCTCTTCAAATTCAGTCTCTGTAATGATAGGAATGCCCAAAGACTCAGCTTTTTTGCGTTTCTCAGGGCCCATTTTGTCGCCGGCCAACACATAGTCGGTCTTGCCGGAGATACTACCCACATTCTTGCCGCCATAGGCTTCGATGGTTTCCTTGATGCCGTCGCGGGAATAGTGTTGGAACACTCCACTCACCACAAAAGATTTTCCAGCTAATACCTGCTCTTTGTCGGAAACGGCTTGCTCTGCCATGGCAAACTGCAAACCGGCTTGTTTCAAGCGGTTGACGATCTCAATATTGCGCTCGTCGTCAAAGAAATTCCTGACAGAAAGGGCTATCTTTTCTCCAATTTCGTTAATCTCGGTCATCTCCTCAATAGGGGCACCAATGATATGGTCGATGTCGTGCAAAGCCTTGGCCAACACCTTGGCCACCGACTCACCCACAAACTTGATGCCCAAAGCAAACAGTACCCTTTCAAAAGGCACTGACTTTGACTTCTCCAAAGCATCCAAGATGTTTTGCGCTGTCTTTTCTTTGAAGCTGACCTTGCGCGTGGCGACAGGCATCAAGCTGAATTCATCCTCGATGGTAATGACTTTCTCCAAACCGAAGAGTTTATCGTAAGTAAGGTCGTACAAATCGGCGACATTTCGAACCAAGCCTTCTTCATAAAGCAGTTCCACCTTGCCTTCGCCGAGACTTTCGATATTCATGGCTTTGCGCCCGATGAAATGCTCGATGCGACCACGAATCTGTGGCGAACAGCCTGAACTATTGGGACAATACCAAGCCGCTTCACCTTCATTCTGAACAAGTGGAGTACCACAAATCGGGCAGGTCTTGACAAACTCAACGGGTTTTGCGCCCGCCTGACGCTTGTTCAAATTAACACCGATGATTTTCGGAATGATCTCGCCGCCTTTTACGACTGTTACCGTGTCGCCGTAATGCAAGTCAAACTGGCGGATGAAATCCTCATTATTTAAGGTGGCGCGTTTTACGGTAGTTCCAGCCAATTGCACTGGGGCAAGATTGGCCACAGGAGTGATAGTACCATGACGGCCCACTTGGAAGTCAACGCTTTGCAACTCGGTCTCCACCTCTTCGGCTTTAAACTTGTAGGCGATGGCCCATTTTGGCGACTTCGCCGTGAAACCTAAGGCCTGCTGCTGGGCATAACTGTTGACCTTCAGCACAATGCCATCGATGGCGAAAGGCAGCTCATGGCGTTTCACATCCCAATAGTCGATGAACTCGAAGATCTCGTCAATAGTCTTGCATAGCGCCATGAAATTGGAGATGTTGAAGCCCCATTTCTTGGCGGCTTGCAGGCTTTGGTAATGCGTCTGGTAACGGTTTTCAAGGCCGTCCATCATCATGTAGTAGCAATAATTGTCTAAGCGGCGACGGGCTACTTCTTTGGAGTCTTGCAACTTTAGTGTTCCTGCAGCAGCGTTTCTCGGATTGGCAAACAGGTCATCTCCAGCCTCAGCACGGGCTTCGTTCAAACGGTTGAAACTATCGAAAGGCATCACAATTTCGCCACGCATTTCGAAGAAGTCGGGGTATTCTCCATGTAGTTTCAATGGAACGGTGTGAATGGTCTTCACATTGGTGGTTACGTCATCGCCTTGGGTGCCATCGCCTCGCGTTACGGCGCGGACAAGCACACCATTTTCATATTGCAAGCTGATGGAAAGACCGTCAAATTTCAACTCACAGCAAAACTCCACTTCATCCTCAATGGTTTTCTTAATGCGGTTGATAAACTCCGCAATCTCCTCACGGCTGTATGAATTGGCCAACGAAAGCATGGGATAGCGATGTTGCACGCTTTTGAATTCCTTGGTGATACCGCCGCCGACACGCTGGGTGGGTGAGGAGGGAGATAGGAATTCGGGGAACTCCTTTTCCAAACGCGCCAGCTCCTCGAGCTTCATATCAAACTCGTAGTCGCTGATGGTAGGCTTGGCGAGGATGTAATAGTTATAGTTGTGTTGCTCCAACTCATCGCTAAGGGCTGCGATACGCAAGCGGGCTTCCTCTTTGGTCATAGGACAATGTATTTCAACGGGTTGACACCAAGTGCCCAAAGCAACAGCCCCAATGCGACCACTGATGTGAGAACGCCCATGAAAGTCATCAACGCACCTTTGAGATTGCGTCTGATGCAGAGAATTAGAAGGATGCTAAAGACAATGAAGGCACTCTCATACCACACGCAGATACCCAAACCAAGCATGATGCCGGCGATGAGGAAGGAACTGCGGTGCACGTTTTCGTTGAGGTTGTTTTGCCGTAAGACCTCTTGCCTCAAAACCACATTGGCGCCGTAAAGCATCAACGGCAGGCCGAGGAAGGCGCTGGCATTCTCGATAATGCCGAAAGAAGGCATAATGCAACTGAATGCCGGAATGAGTGCCAACAACCAAGCATTCTGCTTATTGGAGGTCAGGTCGCAGATGCGATAAACCATAGAAACGGTGAAAAGCGAGACTATAGCATAGAGCGAGCGACTAAGCAACATCATGCCTTGCGAATCGCCGATGCCAAGAAGATCCTTGATTTTTTCAAGGAATCCGATGAAAAGCGTCGTGTGTTGCAGTTCACCACGTGAACCATATTCTGGAACAAATATAACAGCGATGATTCTCACCACTATGGCAACTATCATCAGCGAAGTGAAAGGGTGTTTTTCCTTGAAACTTTTGAGTCTTTGTAGCATAATAATCCAATTGAATCGCAAAAATACAAATTTTTTGTAATTTTGCCGCGTTTTAATTCAAACGGAAAAACTAACCTTAAATTATCAAAGAGATGAATAAACTATTAAAAGTGTTTGCAATGACCCTCATGCTGGTTTTGGGTGGTCAGGCAATGGCGCAATCTAGAGGTGCTATGTTTCTCAGTGCTACTTTCCCGATGAAAGATTATGCTAAGTATGATGGACCTTTCTATGGCAATTTCGCCTTGACAACGCCTAGTGTAAGCGATGCTGGTGCTGGCATGGGCTTTAATGCTGGCCTCAAGTGGTATTACAACGTTGGTGTCAATGGCTTGGGCGTTTTGCTTTCAGTGGACGGCTTCTACAATGGCCCTACTAAAGAATTGAAGAATGCTTATCGCAATCAAGAAGGAGAAGCTGGCGGTCAGTTTATTGGTGGTAGTTTCAAATATAATGCTACGCCTAAATATGTCAACATTCCTGCTATGGTGGGTTTGAATTATATTTTCCATTTCAACTCCAATCTTGGCATTTACATTGAAGCTGGTGCAGGCGGCAACCTGCGTTTAATCACAGACATGGAAACCGTTACCAAAGGTACTTTGTTTGGGATAGAAACTCAAGTTACAGAAATTCAGGATTTTGAAAAGGCCTTCACCTTTGCATATCAAGCTGGCATCGGCTTCGAAGTGGCCAAGAATCTCGTCATTGGTTGCAGCTTCTATGATCTTGGCAGTGCCACTGTCAATAGTGAGCATACCTTGAAAACCACGACTCTCAACGATAACGTAACGACAAAAGATGTAGATTATCCTAGCTTTGGAACAGTTCACCCAATTATGGTTTTAGGCCGTATTGGATTCAGTTTCTAAGAATTAATCATTTGCAGAAAACATCAACGCGAAGCGTCGGATTCACCGGCGCTTCGTTTTTTATGTTGTGTTGGGCGGCCTTCAAGCCAAAAGCAACCGCATCCTTTCCAAAGTGTCCATTTGCATGGGCATGAATCACGCCAGCAAAGAACGCATCGCCCGAACCTGTCACGTTGACAATAGCTGTAGGAAGGGCTGGATAAGTGGTTACAACACCTTCTGAACAACAGACAACGCCACTTGAACCTAAGGTTAAATAGACATTGTATACACCATTGTCATACAGTTTTTTGGATGCTTCAATTGCTGTGCCTTCACTAGTGATTTGCTCCGCCTCAGCCATGTTGCATTTCAATGCATAGACGGCATGCTTTTTTGCTATTCTCATAGCCTTCGCAAACCTCAAGGCTTTACCTGGAGAAACCGCATCAATGTATAAGGGAGCCTCGCAATGGTCGATGAGATAGGCGAGGGCTTCCGTGCTGAGCAGTGTGTCAGCAACCACGATGTCCGATGTGTTTATGACTTCCATCTTGTTTTTGAGCCAACCCAAATCCATACGCTCGTTAAGGCTTACATCGGAAATCGCTGAAACCATATTACCCGTGTCGTCATTGAAACTGAGGAAAATGGGACTTTTCGCATCTTCAAACTGGTCGGAAAGCGACAAATCCATACCGATTTGCTTGCAGTCGGATATCATGCGGCTGGCAAAATCATCGATGCCAAAAACACTTACCAACTTCACTTCATGGCCCAACAGACAAAGGTTATGGGCGATGTTACGGGCCACGCCTCCATGATGGAAAGCGATGCTTCCTGATATGCAACCCTTGTCATTTGCTTCGGCATGGGGCTTCACTGCAATGTCGATGTTGGATTCTCCAATGACGGTAATCTTCATGATTCCTTTGTTTTGGAGGACAAAAGTAGAAAACTTTTGTGAGAATTTGGATTTCACGTTTTTATTATGTTATTTCGTGCCTTCAAATCAATGTGTTATGGCACTCCAACAAAGCAAGAAGAGGAAGCGTCGCAATTACCATTACCATGCGATTACCTTCAAGTTGTCGGCAGGGCAGTACCGTTCGCTACGCAATTACTGCAAAGCCCGCCGTACAACACCCATCAAGCTGATCAAGAAAAACATAGAGCGGTTCATCACGGCGTACGAATATGAGGTTCCCACGGATTTGTACCTCACTGAGAACCAATTGGATTTGTTTTCCGAAACCCTCATGTTGGATTGAACGCTGCTGAGCTTGTCCAAGCATCGTCAATGAGCCTTTCAATCATCATTTCTGATTGAACGGAATTCGGTTCTGTATCGACCTTCCCAAGGTCACCTCATCGACATATTCCAAAGCATCGCCAACGGCAATGCCTTTCGAAATCACCGAAATCTTTCCTTCAAAGTCTTTCAGTTGCCTGAAAATGTAAAAGTTGGTCGTGTCACCCTCAATGGTGGCAGGCAAGGCCAAGATAATTTCCTTAATGTCTTCTTTTTGCGTGCGTTGTACCAATTGTGCTATCTTCAAGTCATTAGGCGAGATGCCTTCAATTGGACTAATGACCCCACCCAACACATGATAGAGTCCGTTGTAGGAAGCCGTGCGCTCAATGGCCAGCACATCACGCATGTCGGCCACCACGCATAGCGTGTTCTCGTCGCGATGCGGATTACTGCAAATAGAGCATACTTTTGTGTCGCTGATGTTGTAGCACCGTTCGCAAAGCATGATGTTGTGCTTCATTTTCAGCAAAGAATCAGCAAGTTGCTCGGTTTCCAGATCTTCGCTATTGAGCAGGTGCAACGCTAGGCGCAAAGCCGTCTTCTTACCAATGCCAGGCAATTTTGATAGCGACTCTACCGCATTCTCAAGTAATATGGATGAATACTCGGCCATACAATAATCGCGGCAAAATTAAGTTATTTCCTTAAAATTGCAGCCTCAAAACTGAAGAAATCATGAAAAGATATTGCCTCATCATTGCAGCTTTGTTGCTTACGGTATTTGCCATGGCCCAGGACTTCAACCAAATCGACTCGAAAGGCCGTCGTCAAGGGCAGTGGCGCGACTTTTATCCCAACGGGCAGCTGCGTTACGAAGGAGCGTTCAAGAACGACAAGTGCAAGGGTACTTTCCGATATTATGACGAACAAGGTAACTTGAAGGCTACCAACGAGTTCGACAAGTCGGGCGAAAAGGCGTTGAACAAGACCTACGCCCCAAACGGCAGGGTGATTGCCACTGGCTTTTACCTGAACCAAAAGAAAGACGGGGAGTGGAAGTATTATGACGCCCAATCGGGTCAGCTTCGTTTGGTGGAGGACAACAAAGAGGGCAAGGTTCACGGCTGGTCAAGGATCTATAATCCACAAAACGGCGTGCTGGCCGAGGAAACGCAATTTGTTGAGGGTCAACCCGAAGGAAAATGCAAGAAGTACTCCGACACAGGCTCTTTAGTCATGGAATGCCAATACCATGAAGGGCTGCTTGAAGGTCCGACCAAGACCTATTATCCCAGCACAGCCCTAAAAGAAGAAGGACAATATACGAAGGGAAAGAAATCGGGCACTTGGAAGACCTACAATGAGGAAGGCGACGTCATTGCCGAAGAGACTTTTGGCGAGTTTGTGTACTGAATACGAAACCTACCACCTATGTCATTCCTGCGAGAATCTAAAGGAGGTAGGTTTCGTTTTGGTTTTCCTTAATTGCATCTTCTGAGATAATCCTCCATGTTGGCCCGACCATATTTATCCGCTAACTTATAATACTCGCATGCCTTGTCCTCATTATTCATCAGGAAATAGGTTTTGCCCATGTTGAAATAGGCATCGGCATAGTCGGGCTTCAGTTCAACAGCCTTTTCAAAATCGGCAATGGCTTCGTTGTATTTCATGGCATTCACTTTGGCGCAGCCACGGTAATAATAGGCTTCGAAGTTACTTTTGTCGTATTTGATAGCCTCGGTAAGGATCTCTTCTGCTTTTTTATAATCACTATAGCGAAGCAGTTGTTTGGAGCCTTCTTCCGTGTAAAGGCGGGATTTGGCAGGATTTTCGCAACTGGCCAGGAAAACAACACAAATGGTGGTGATTATCAATGCTAGTTTCTTCATTTCAGTAAATTTTTGCTGCAAAAATAAGTCTTTTTTCAGAAATAGAGCCAATGCCAAACGAATTTCTCGGAAGCATTGTACTCCAATGCGGGCGTAGGCAGTTTGATGAAGCTCAGTGCTCTCAGTACTGCTTTTAAATAGCGGTTCTCAACGGGGAGTTTCGCCAAGTCAACACCTGGAGCGAGATAGAATTGTCGTACACGGTCGAAATCGGCGGTGGGCTGTGGCTCAACCATGCCTTTGGCACCGTAGCCAAAATCGACGGTGAGCCATTCGGGGAAGCTACTTTCCGAATCCAACAGCAATTCCTTGACATTGAAGGCGACCCAAAGGGTGATTCCGTTATAGTCCTTCAAAGACTGGCTTATCAGGTTGTGGCCTAATTCTTCAGGATTGTATTGGGCATATTCGGTAGGGTGGAATGAGTATTTCAGGCTGATACGCTGTTCGTCCCAAAGCAGTTGTTGGGTGGTATAAAGCGCGATACCACTGACATCGGCAGCCATGTCGCCCCACGAAAAGCCCCAGCCTTCATATCCAGCATCCATAAGCTCGATGGTGGTCATGAAAAGCAAGGAATAAGCACCGCCATAAAGGGCAGACCGTTTCGAGTCCAAACCTGCCAAGCGCATGCTTTCATCACCAAATAAACTAGTGTGGTAAGAAGTGGTAGCGTGACACAACTTGTCCATCTGAAGCCAGTCACCATTGTCGTTAATGGTATGAATGCCAACCCATTGGCAGTCCTTGAACCAAAGCCGGTTCAGTCCAACTACCGTACCGCCATAGATTACGGCATGGCTCCCAAAAACGATTTTGGCATTGCGCCTGACAATGGAATCGGTAGGTTGTTGTGCCCATGCGGAACAAAACGACAATGCGAGAAGAATTGAAATCAGCTTGTGCTTCATTTGCCCAATCCCTCATTGAGGGAGCATCCTTGGTTATTCGAATTTGTGAATAATTCCCGTCACTGTGTCGATGATTTCCTTCAGTTTGGCCTCACTCTTGGCCTCGCAAAGGAAACGCAGATACGGCTCCGTATTGGAAGGTCTGATATTAAGCCACCAGTCGGGATAGTCCAAGCGATAACCATCGAAGTCCAAGAAACGCTCCGGCTTCTCAATTCGGGCGAAGTGGTCTTTGACAGCATCCATAGCCTCTTGTTTGCGCTCAATTTTGAAATTGATCTCGCCCGAATTGTTATATGGTGATATCTCATCAATGATTTGGCTCATGGTCTTGCTTTCTTTCTTGCGTTCGGACAAGAGTCTGAGCACGATGGATGCGGCCAGCAAGGCAGAGTCGGAATAATAGAAATCTCGGAAATAGTAGTGACCAGCAAGTTCGCCACCGTAGCATCCATCCAACTCACGGAGTTTCAAAGCCGCGTAAGCGCGACCTACACGCCAAGTCTCCACCTTAGCCTGGTATCGGTTGAGGTATTCCTGTATGGCACGCGAACTGCGGATGTCTTGCAACACAATGCCTTTTTGTTTTTGCTCTCCAATGAAATAGTCGCCCAAGAAAGCAATGATGAGGTCGGGACTGATGAAACGGCCTTTCTCGTCGATGAATGTGATGCGGTCGGCATCGCCGTCGAAGAGCAGACCGATGTCGCATCCCTCTTTCTTCACCAAAGCCTTGATTTGTTCCTGCGCGTTGGCTTCCAGAGGATTGGGCTCATGGTTGGGGAAATTGCCGTCCAAGGTGTCGTTGATGTAATGCGCTTCGCCAATCAGCTCGTGGACAAAGATGGATGACATGCCATTGCTACAGTCTACGGCGATGTTGAGGTTGTCGTGCGGTCCCACAAACTGCTTCTGGAAGGCCAAGTAGTCGGCATAGACATTCTTTTCGCGAATGATGCCTTTTTTCTCACAGGGCACGGTGGCTTTATTGCTCGCCACAAGAGCTTCAAGTCGGTTCAAACCGGTATCGTAGCCCACGGGAAGAGCATCCTTGGCCGAAATCTTGAGTCCATTGTGGTGCTTCGGATTGTGCGAGGCCGTGATTTGGATGGACGCACCATACCCATATTTGGCTGTCGACCAATAGACCAAAGGCGTAGTGGAAAGGCCGATGAAGTCGACGTTTTTGCCACGGTCGGTGAGGCCACGGGTAAGATTATCAAAGAGCGTGGGAGATGAGAGGCGCATGTCGCGTCCCACGAGATATGTGTTGGTGTCGAGCACATCAGGCAAGAAATAACCGATGCGGTAGGCGATGGTTTCGTTGAGGTCGGTGCCCCATTCGCCACGGATGTCGTATGCTTTGAATGCTTTCATTTTATCAGTTGTTTAGTTATTCAGTTATTCAGTTGTTCAGTTAAAGCAGGTTGCTGAGCCTGTCGAAGTTTTAGGTCGGCCCTTCGACGGGCTCAGGGGCCTTAGCTATCTAATTCCTCTTTGGTTCAATGCCTGTTGGTATTTGGCTGCATTGCGGTTGTGCTCGGCTAAGGTCTTGGCAAAGTTGTGATAGCCCGAAAAGTCCTCCTTGGCGCAGAAGTAGAAGTAATGGTGATCTTCGGCATTCAGCACAGCCTTAACGGCGGCGAGGGAAGGGATACAGATAGGGCCAGGAGGTAGGCCAGGATATTTGTAGGTGTTATAAGGTGATTCGATTTCTTTGTGACGGTCAAGCACCCGCTTGATGGTGAAGTCGTTCCATGCGAAGACAAGAGTGGGATCGGCTTGTAACAGCCAGTTACTTTTCAGCCGATTGAGGTAGACGCCAGCCACGCGAGGCATCTCGTCGCTCATGTTGGTTTCTTTGTTGACAATGGAGGCCAGGGTACTGACCTGAACAGGTGTCAAGCCCTTGGTTTGGGCCTGTTGCTTGCGCTCTTCATTCCAGAACTTGTTGTATTCCTGAAACATACGGTTTACAAAGCCTTCGGCATCGGTGTTCCAGTAGAACTCATAGGTGTCGGGCAAGAATAGGGCAGGGATGGTGTATTTGTTAAAGCCCAATTGCTTGATATATTCCTGGTTGTGGAGCCGATTGGATAGGGAAGTGGAGTCGGCTTCGATTTGGGATGCGATACGGCCAGCCAGTTGGTTCACATCTCTCATATTGTTGAAGGTGACCTTCACGGGTGTTTGCAGTCCGCCGCGCAGCATGTTGACAAGTTGGTTGTTGGTCATGCCGTTTTTCAACACGTAGTGGCCAGAATGGATGTTGGCGGGCAAGTCTTTCTTCTCCGCCAACCAATCGAAGCCCTTCTCATTGACGATGCAATGCGTTTCCGCCAAGAGGGCTTTCACTTGGTCATAATTGGAGCCCGTCGGGATGAATAGCTCGACAGGTTTCCCATCCGCGGTCTTCACATTGGGCGACATAACGGTTTTGTAGCCCCAGTAGCCGAATGCTGCAGCAAAGATCAGCAAGATAATGAGCACGAGCCATACGGTACGTTTCGAGCTTTTGCTGTTTTTCTTTTTGCCGCTTTTGCGCGGCTTTTTCTCATCAGGGAGCTTTGTTTCTATTTTGACCATATACGTGTTATTCTTTTTGATTGTAAAATGCTTAAAATCGGGAAAAAACTGTGGTATCAACCTGAGATATCAACTGATACTCGAGAACATCCAAATATCCCTCTTCTGTTTTTATCCAATCCTTTCGTTTCCCGCATAATTCAAATCCTTGGCCGACAAACAGTTGCTGACTCTCTGTATTGGTTTCATCAATGGAACAATACACTTGATGCAGCATGACATCCTTGAATAGATATTCAATGCACAAAGCCAAAGCTGCCTTGGCATAGCCCTGTTGGCGAAACGCTTTGTCAATCAAAATGCCCAAGCCCGCCCGTTGGTTGATGCCGTCATAGTCGAAAATGTCGATGCAGCCGATGGACTGCCCGCTTTCGGTCAGGTCAATCATCAGGCGGAGTTGCTTATTGCTGAACAAGTCGTTGTTACCCAAAAGGAATTGCTCAATCTGGAAACGGGTGTAGGGCACGTGTGTCCCGCTGACCCGCCAGATGTCGCGATCGTTCTCCCAAAGGAAAATCTGTCCGGCATCCTCGGGCTCGGCACAACGAAGCGTTATCGTGTCATTCTTGATGAACATTTCATCCAATTCTTTGAAATTACTCGCTTTTCATGCAGGCTGGCACATAATTTGATTGATATAGCCCGCTGAATTTTTCGACAAAAATACACTTTTCAGTGCAATAAAGGTTGAAAAAAAGCATTAATGAAACTATAAAACAGAAAAGAAACCATAAAATTGAGACAAGATGAGAAAAGTGAGTTTGATGTTGATGCTTGCCGGACTGCTGATGGCAACATCATGTGATGCCATGCTTAACAAAGCGAAAGAGAACGAGAACCAAAACGAACAGGAACAACTGCAAGAGGAAGGTGTCTCGCAAGTTGAACAAGTTCAACCCCGTGTACAACGGACGGCATTCCTGCCTACCGAAAACACACCCGACTTTGTCAATGCTGCCGAAAACAGCGTCGACGCAGTGGTGCATATCATGACCAAAGTGGTGAGACAAAGCAACACCTACGAGGATTTCTTCGGAGCCTTGCTCGGCCAAATCTATGGCTACCCAGGGCAGACGCGCAACAACACGATGGTGGCCTACGGTTCCGGCGTAGTGCTGACCCCCGACGGCTACATCGTCACCAACAACCATGTTGTGGAAGGCGCCGATGAAGTGGAGGTTACCTTTAATAATAAGATTAAGAAGACCGCTACCATCATCGGAACTGACCCGACCACCGACTTGGCTTTAATCAAGGTGGAAGCATCCGACTTACACTTCCTTACCTTCGGCGACTCCGACAATGTCCGCATCGGCGAATGGGTACTGGCTGTAGGTAATCCTTTCAACCTGACCTCTACCGTCACGGCAGGTATTGTCAGCGCCAAGGCGCGTAACCTCAGTATTTTAGGTGAAGGCACTTCGGTTGAGTCGTTTATCCAGACCGATGCTGCTGTCAACCCTGGTAATAGTGGTGGCGCTCTGGTGAACACCAAAGGTGAGCTGATTGGCATCAATGCCGCCATCGCCTCGCACACGGGTTCCTACGAAGGCTATTCCTTCGCCATCCCGTCCAACATCGTACGCAAGGTGGTCGATGACCTCTTACTCTATGGCACAGCCCAACGCGGCTATCTTGGTGTACAGATTGCCGAGCTCACCCAAGAGTTGGCCGATAAGGAAGGTTTGGAAAACATTGAAGGCGTCTATGTCGCCGAAGTTACGGAAGGCGGTGCTGCCAAATTGGCAGGCATGAAAGCCGGTGATGTAATCACAGCCATCAACGGCAAGAAGGTGAATTCCACGACACAACTCAAGGAAAACATCGGACAATACCGTCCTGGCGACAAAGTGGATGTCGAGGTGAACCGCAACGGTCATCACCATCATTATGAGCTGACCCTGCTGAATGAAGCTGGCAATGTGGATCTGGTCAAGAATGGCGAGGCATTCTACAATTCGGAGTTTGGGCTGATGCTGCAACCCATCAATCAAAACGACATGGGCCGACTGAACATCAAGAACGGTCTGAAGATTGTCGAAATACGCGAAGGCCGTTTCATGAACTCGGGTGTTCCGGTAGACTTTGTCATCACCAAGGTGAACGGCTATGCCGTGAACAACAAGACCGACCTTGAAAATGCGCTGAAGAATGCCCGTTCGCGCCGCACGACCATCGAAGGTGTCTTCCCGAACGGTATGACGGGATCGTTCTACTACTAAGTAAATGAGCGAGATTAAATTGCTTAAAACACTTGAAGCTATGTGACAATGACTTGTGACAATGACTATGACCGCTTCAACGAAAGTGAAAGCAGTCATAGTCACTAGTAACCAAAAGTCAAAAATAATGTAGTTTTTCCCTGAAAAACAGAGATTTCGGTACGATTATTGTAGTATTTTACTTTTAGTTTGGGAGTGAAAGTGCAAGCCCACTTTCCTTCCAAGCTAGAAGATTATGCAAAAAAAACTGAGGAGATTGGTATGATGTGTGAGAACATGAAAACAAGCACTAATAAACAATAAAAGATTACGAAGAAATGAGACAACTAAAAATTTCAAAGCAAATCACCAACCGCAATGCAGGTACTTTGGACAAGTATCTGGCTGACATTGCGAAGGAGGCGTTGCTGACCACCGACGAGGAAGTCGAACTGGCGCAGCGCATCAAAGCGGGAGACCAGGTCGCATTGGACAAGCTGGTCAGGGCCAACCTACGCTTCGTCGTTTCGGTGGCCAAACAGTACCAAAACCAAGGTCTTAGCTTGCAAGACCTGATTAATGAGGGCAATTTGGGGTTGGTGAAAGCCGCCCAACGTTTCGATGAGACCAGAGGCTTCAAGTTCATCTCGTATGCCGTATGGTGGATCCGTCAGAGCATCTTGCAGGCCGTGGCCGAACAGGCACGCATTATTCGTCTGCCCATGAACCAGGTAGGCGCTTTGGCGAAGGTGAAGAAGGCCGTTTCCTTGTTGGAACAGAGGCTGGAGCGCCGTCCTACCATCAAGGAGATTGCCGACGAGATCAATATGCCTGAAGACAAGGTGGAACAGCTGATGAACCTCAACTCGCGCACCGTGTCGACCGACGCGCCTTTGGATGATGAAGACGATGCCAACTTCTTGGATGTCTTTGTCGCCGATGATGAAGTGAAGACCGATGCTGCCGTGGAGCAGGAATCGACCAGCAACGCCATCCGCAATTCTCTCGACATGCTTAACGAGAAGGAACGTACCATCATCAGCATGTACTTCGGCCTCGGCACTTCGCGTGAGTATTCCTTGGAAGAAATCGCCATGAAGCTCGACATCTCGCGTGAGCGTACCCGTCAACTTCGCGACCGTGCCTTGAAACGGTTGAAGAGCGAGCCTAACTCTCCGCTTTATCAGATGTATATGAACCAATGAAAACTGACCGCCTATGTCATTCCCTCGGGAATCTATAGACGGTCTGTTTTTATATTTCGACTTTTTTTATATTTTTGCAGTCAAATCACTAAAACGACATCATATGAAATACGAACTCATCAAATTGCCCTATGAGGCAAATGCTTTGGAACCCGTTATCAGCAAAGAGACTCTGGGATTCCACCACGGCAAACACTTGAACGCCTATGTCAACAACCTGAATGCGGCCATCGAAGGCACAAAATACGAAGAGATGCCTTTGGAGGAAATTGTGAAGACCGCCGACGGTGGCGTATTCAACAACGCTGGCCAGATTTTGAACCACAATTTGTATTTCACACAGTTCCGCGCTCCGAAAGCCGACAACAAGCCCACAGGCGTGATTGCCGAGTGGATCGACCAACAGTTCGGTTCATTCGACACCTTCAAGGAGGAATTTACGAAGAAAGGTGCAACCTTGTTTGGCTCGGGCTGGGTGTGGCTCTCCGTCGACAAAGACGGCAAACTGCAAATCACGCAGGAGACCAATGCCGGCAACCCTGTGCAACGCGGCTTCAAACCCTTGCTCACCTTCGATGTTTGGGAACACGCCTATTACATCGACTACCAGAACCGTCGTCCTGACCATCTGAATGCTTTGTGGCAAATCATCGACTGGGACGTGGTAAACGAAAGGCTCTAAACTAAACGCATCTAAAAGAAAATCGCGGCGGGGAAGAACCTCGTCGCGATTTCTTTTTATTCGACTTTCATCATTCGGTGAAAGCTTTGCCAGAGGCCGTGATCGATTTGCAGCAGATAAGTACCTATACTCAATTCGCTCATATCAAGATTGAATTGTGTGCCCGAAACGAACTGTTCCTTCAGCATTCGACCGTTAACATCATAGACACGAATGCTTTTGACCTCATCTTCCGTTATGACATTCAAGGTAGTTGTGAAAGGGTTGGGGTACAGGCTACAAAAAAACGTGTTCTCATTAATGTCCAAGGTATCTGAAATGCGGATTTCTTGAATGTTGTCTCCAATCATGGGATAATTGGTGGAAACCACGCGAACACGATAGTGGTCGCCATTGGGCACACTCGGAATGGTCCCTATGATAGCACCGCTTTCGTTTGTGGTTTTTCGCCCCAACTCAATGGGATTGCTGAAGTTACCATTGGCATCGGAAAGCTGGGCAATGACTTCATTTGGAGCATTATTGAGATTATCGGGCGACATGGTTCCCGTAAGCGTGAAGTTAATGTTAATGGATTCATCGGGCTTGAATTGGGTTTGGTTAAGGTTGCCCATCTTTAGTGTAGACTTGTAAATTAGCAGAACATCGTCAACGAACAAGTCATCGCTGGTACTGCCAGTGCCAGGTGTTTCGTTCGTGGTCGCAGTAAAAAGGATATAACGCACGTCGGTGCAGGGACCATTGTTGTCGAACGGTATACTCAAACGATGCCAAGTGTAAGCGCCATTGGCAGTTGAAGTGCGAGTGAAAGATGACACTGCTGTGGCGACATGCTTGTCGGTAGGCTCTTCCGTGCCGTTGGCGATGAATTTATAGTCGGCGTCGCCATGGACCACGGCCTTCACCTGAGCTTTGTCAGTCGCGCTCGAGCTTCGGAAGCACACCCAAACCGTAATAGAGTCGGGCAGTTGGTTAATGGGTGTGTTGTAAGCACTTTGAGAACGTTGCGTATAGTTATAGTTGCCTGAGCCCGTAGCCGACATGCTACCAGCATTCATGCGACCGTTGGTGATGTTGCCATTGGCCGTGATGCCGATAACGCTTGTTGGGAAAACCCGAGCGCTCTTGCTTCCTGTGGAGCCAGGTCTGATTTGTGTAGAGCTTTCTAATTGGCTTGACACAAACCCAGAAAAAGTGCCTGTTGCCGTACCCCCCGAATGCCAATGGACAGGTTCGCTGACGCGGTCGGTCCATTGCTCAAAACCACGATTATCGAACTGAGGGCCATATTGGGCAGAAAGATTAAGGGATAAAAAGCTGAAAACGAGCAGGCTGAAGATTCCGATAAATATGCTTTTCATAAACAATAAGGTATTTTGAATGAAGTGCAAAAATAGGAAAAAGAGCCATCGCTTTTCATTCGCTTTAGACTTTTCCTTACTTTTGCACCAAATATTTAACCTATGAAGAAAATACTGATTACACTCGGTCTCCTGTTCTTTGCATTTGCCGCAAGAGCGCAGTGGACTTTGCAAACCTATGGGGAGTACGATTACACGCGTACTTCTGGCAATAGTGCCTCGTTGGCCTTAAAAGCTGACTATCAGTTGGCCGAAAACTTCAACATTGGCTTTGGCTATCAAGGCACGACGCTGAACCGTCATGCCATCAACCTGCAATACCAGGTGAATCTGCTCAAGGCCAATTGTGGCACACTTTATTTGGAAAACCGTTATTTGTACCGTTTGTACCCAAATTACAATTTGCAGGAATTCAACGGCGTGCTTGACTTGGGCTGGCGCAACCGTCATTTCAACTTCCAATTCGGTTTGACCAACCGATACACAGCACCTATACCGTTGCGAAAAAATGGCGGTATGGAGACCGTTTTTGAACCGATGAATGTCACTTTCTGCGTGGAAGGCAACTTGTTTGACCAAGAGCATCCTTGGAATGTAGGTGCCCGCGTGTCGAATTACAGAGACTTTGTTATCGAGCGTTTCACCTTATTCTTCTATAGCGTGAATGGCTATTACGACCTCGGCAATGGGCTGCGCTTGACTGCCGAAGCAGGAATGCATCCCAGCGGCGTACTCAACCTCTCGGCACAATACAATGGCTGGTACGGCAATGTCGGACTGATTTGGAAACCTAAAAACTGAACATCATGAAAAAACACTTTATATTTATCATCGCAGCAGCCGCGATCTTTGCTACAGGCTGCAACCGTCTTGACGTCGCAGGCATGGTCATCAACCGGAGCGACACCGAAGAGCGCGTGGCCGACTGGCTCGACTACAACGCCCAAAACAGCGAACCCGTCATCGAGAATGCTCCTGACGAGTACCATGTCTATTCCTGTTCCGACTCGCACTATTCCGAGCGCGACAGCATCGTGCCTCAAGGCGAGAAAGACCGCCTCTACAAATACATCACCGCCGAGCGCAACGACCCGAAGGCCATCTTTGCCATCCATGCCGGTGACATGGTCAACGAGAGCGGCGAAGCCGGTTTCAGAATGACTAACGACGCTTTGCGTTACGATTCCGTGAATCAAGCAAAAAACGACCCATGTTTCTTGGTCATGGGCAACCATGATGTGTACTTCGACTGTACACCGTTCTTCAAGCAGTATTTCCACACCTCGACCTATACCGTGACGGTGAATACCGTCAGTGGATACAAAGATTTGTTCATCTTTTTGGATTCGGGCAATGGCACCCATGGCAAGCGCCAACTGGAATGGCTGGAGGAGAAGCTCTCGCATCGCAAGGACTATCGTCACTGCTTCGTCATCAGCCACAATTGGTTGTTCCGCACCTCATACAACTACACCACCACGCCAGCCGCCAACCTGCCGCAGGATGAACAATACGCATTCATGGACCTGATGAGCAACAACAATGTGGAGATGGTCATCATGGGACACTTCCACATGCGCGAGCAGCGCCAGTTCGGCGGCGTGCAATACATCATGACCGACAACCTCAATGACGGCAAGGTGACACCGAGTTATTTGGTTGTCAATGTAGGGGAGAAGGTGAGATATGAGTATCAAGAGTTGGATATGGACTGAGGTTTGAGGCAAGAAAAGTCTCTACCATCTGTTTTGTAATCCATTGAATTATAAACAATTAATTTCAGGCTTTCCGCAAATGTCTCTACGCGAGACAGAGGCTTGCGGAGAGCCTGTTTTTTCAGTATACTTTTGCATGGTAAAACTTCAAAATGTACCATGCGATGAACACAAGAAACCTATTCCTCACAGCCGCCTTTGCGATGGTCAGCGTGGCGGTCTTTGCCCAAGTCGAAATTCCAGAAGTCAAACCGAAAACCGACAGCCTGCAGATGGCGGTCGACACATTGCTGCTTGAAGGTGTCACCATCACGGCGGAAAGACCATTGTTTTCCGTCGAAGGCGAGAAGACACTTTACCAAGTCTCAGACGACCCGACCGTGCAAGGCGGCGTGGCCTCCGATGCCTTGCAGAACGCGCCCGGCGTGAGCGTCAATGTGGAAGGCAACGTCACTTTGCGCGGGACTTCTTCTGTCGAGATTTGGATTAATGACCAGCCTTCCAACCTCACCCAAGAAAACCTCAAGACTTATATCCAAACCTTGCCCGCCAATGCCATCGACCGCATTGAGGTCATCACCAACCCTTCGGCACGCTATGCCACCCAAGCCGATGGCATCATCAACATCGTGATGAATGCCAAAATCAAGCGAAACGAGTTCCTATGCTTTGGCACAAATGCTTCTTCGCAGCCGTATGTGATGCCTTGGCTTTCATACATTTGGAAAAACGAGAAGTGGACAGTAAACGCCTACACGAATGCCTATTGGTATCATGGTCGGAGTGAGGCGCATGCCGATAAAGACTTGTTTGGCGTGGATGAAGAAGGCAATCAATTGTTGACCAGTCATTTGAAAAGCAGCATGTTAAGCAATTACACGACTTATAGTCCTGGATTCAACCTTGACTTGGCCTACAAGCCCGATAAGATGAACACACTCTCTCTTTATGCCATGTTTTGGGATTCATTTGGGCCATCGGAGGTAAGGATGCAGCGCGAACGCATTGAATTTATTGAGCAATCTGGCGAATACAAATACTCCATCGTGAACAAATCGAATTCAAACTATCTCTTTTTTCCATATGGGTTGACCTATCAGCACAAATTCGATGAAGAAGGGCATAACCTAACTATACGCATGAATGGAAGTGTCACCCGTTCGGCCCTTCCCATTGATTATCACAAGACTTACACCTTGCCGTCTCCGTATGAAAGAGCATTCGTGATGGACTATGTCTCGACCAACATCCCCATCAACGCTCGCGTGGATTACAATTTACCTTATTTCAAGAATGGCGAATTTGGCATGGGCATCAATGCCGGTTGGGAAGGAAAAAACGAGCGCAGTCCATTGGACAGTCTGGCCAATGGCGTATATGTACACGACTCAGTGATGTCGTACCGATTCCGTCAGGTCGATCATCATTTGGGCGGCTATTTCCAGGTCCGGCATCGTTTCGGCAATTTTACTGTGCAGCCTACTTTGAGCTTGAGGTATTATCGGACGGGTATTGTCTATCCCGACGCTCCAAATTATGATTCTACAGCTTATTATTTCTATCCTTTGCCATCGCTGCATCTGTCGTATCACACCCAGTCGATGCACAACTTCAAGTTGAGTTATTCTTTGAGAATTCAAAATCCTTACGCAGAGCAACTGAGTCCTTTTATCAAATTCGATGAGGAATCCTATGCTACGGGCAATCCTAAGCTGAAACAGGTTTTCACCCACAACATTGAGGCAAGTTGGACGAAGTATTGGGACGATTTTGGTTCTGTCGGTTTGACGGGCTATTACAAGGGAAAACAAAACGAAATCAACAAGATAACTGATGCGGCTTACCATGAGCATTATGGCAGGGTGGTTTCTTTCAGCTGGCCAGTCAATGTAGGCAGGTCGTATAATGCGGGTGGTGAGTTCAACATGATGTATCGTCCGAACGGGATGTTCAATTTGCGGTTTTATGCCAACCTTTATGACTCTTACATCAAGACCGAAGATGCTTTGGAACCGAGTGAGATGCTTTGCTACAGTTTTCGTCTGAACCTTTGGACCAAACTTTGGGACCGGTTGGAAGTGCATGCCTCGACTTACTACAACTCTCCGACCCAGACGTTGTTTTGGAAGAAGGGTGCCAATTATTCCGTTGATTGTGGTCTTCGTGCCGATTTCTTCGATCATAAGTTGTCGGTGTTTGTCAACGGCTACGATTTGTTTGGCTTGTTGAAGCATGACACATACATTGATAGCCCAACGGTAACGGTTTCAGAGACATCGAAATACAATTCATCTTGTGTGTGCGCTGGTTTTACATTGCGTTTCGGCAACATCGAACTAGAGAATGAGGCCAAGAATGGAGGCGAGGCGGCAGGGCAATAATTGTTGAATTCTTGCGTTGTTTTATAGTTGAATCGTTGAGACAATGCTGAATTTGCTATACAAATCAAGAAGTTGGTTGGCCTTTGTGCTGATATGCCTTTTGGCGGCCTGCAATGTGAAGTCCGATATGGACAACATGGAGCGGACGGTGTTGGAGATCGAAGGCAAATTCAGCAGGGGAGAGGACATCTCGCAAGACACCTCCATCTTCCAAGCGCGGCGTTATTTCAACCTATCTGACGATGCCGAGATGAAGACCTTGTCGGCCCTTTACAGCGGTTGCGTCTATTGGCAGCAAAACAACTTCGACTCAGCCATGGCGGCTTTGAATGAGGCCATTGTCACGGCAAGGTCGAGCGAAGACATCAAACTGATGGAAAAAGTGCAGACCACCATCTCGACCTTGAATGGCGACTTGGACCATAGCGAGAATATGATTTCAGTGTTTCTTCGCCGACGTAAGATAATCATTGTCATTTCGTTGGCTTTGGTAGCCTTGGTTGCGTTCGTCTTTTTCTTGTTATACCGTTCGGCGCAGAAACGAGCGACCATAGCAGAGTTGAACTTGGACATCAGCCGACTGCAACAGGAGTCTGAAACTATGGCAGAGACCAACCGTGAAAATCTTTTCCGAAAGGTGATGATGATTTACAAGGTCTTCCTAATAGGCAATAACAAGGATATCGACAAGACCTCATTCGATAAGCTGAAGTCATGTGTTTGCGGTCGCGAGGCGGACAATACTTATGACGCCATCTTTGAAGAATACAACAAGGTTTATCCCGATGTGGTTCAACGCATCAAGAGCAATCAACCTGCTATGTCCGATAGTGAAATCAAGGTCTGCATATTATCGATGATGCCTTTTTCAGTGAAGGAAGTGGCTGACATTTTAGATGTATCATCCGCGATGATCGGTAAAGCACGCACCAATATCCGCAAGAAATTGGGTATGACCGAGGCCAGAGGGAACATTGAAGAGTATGTTTTGGGGATGACGGAAAAATAATCTTTCTCAAAGTAGCGAGATGCTTTTGTATTAGCTACTTTTGCATGGTAAAATGAATGTTCGACTATCATGAAAAAACACTATCAGAGAACCCTGTTGACCGTATGCTTCTGTTTTGCTTTTATCAGCAGTTTCGCCCAGGTGAAAGTGTATAAAGGAAATTCTTCATACAGCAGCGATGTGATATGCAACTTGAAGGATAATAAAGTGTATAAAGGCAATTCCTCATACACCTCCGACATCCTTTGCCGAATTGACGACAACAAGGTGTACAAGAACAATTCCACCTACCGTAGTGATATACTGTTCACCATCAGGGATGGTAAAGTCTATAGAGGGACATCATCGTATTCATCCGATGTTGTTTTCACCGTCAAGGATGGCAAGCTTTACAAAGGCAATTCGAGCTATACATCAGACATTTTTGCCAATAAGAAAGGTCTCAAAGTGTATAAAGACAACTCCAGCTATTCATCGGATGTCGATTTCACCCTTTCCGACAATGTCACCATCGAACAGTTTGTGGCCATTTGGTATGCGGTGAAATATTGTTGGTAGATATGACGAACAATTGGTTCAGAACCTATAAACCAATATTCCTTTCAGCATCCAGTCGTGGAAAGTGCCTCTGAAACTGAGGTCGTCCACATAATTGGGCAGGTCCATCTGGCTGGCATTGAAGGCGTCGCGGCTACGGAAATAGAACCTGTTGTAAGTGAACTGGGTGGAGAAAAAGAATCGCCACATGGTAAGGCTAATGGCGGCACTTCCAATATAGTTAGGCATGGGATAGCACCAAATCTTAGAAATCTTTTCTCCAGTATTGTAAACCTCATTGGTCTCCTCGTCAGAGCCGTATTCATAAGATGTGGTTTTCAGGTAATTGACTAAGGTAATCACAGGCATAGCCGTCAAATTAATGGTGAGATTACCCAAGCCTTCGTCACGAGGTCCAACGGGATTTTTATGCCAAAGCACGAAATTGACCGAATAGCCTCCACCTACGGAAGCTTGCATGGTGGAGAAGCAGTCCAGCATATTGTAGGAATCCCATGAAGCTTCAGGGGAGTTGTATAGGCTGCCTTGCATATAGCGTGCCGTCAGCATCCAGGAGCCCGCAGTATGGCGTTGTATGAGACCAATCTTATAGGCGGCAGGGTAGGCGAAACGCTTGTTGTTGAAAACATAGTAGCCGTCAATGGTAAAATTCTTCAAAACAGCAGCCTCTTCGGTGATGATTTCATCGTGAAAGTAGCCCTCATTACCCTCTTGCCCAACGGTAAACGAAGAAATGAAAGGATTGGTGATTTTAGAATAATTGAACTTCGCGCCCCACGACTTGCCCATGATGCCTAAGCCGAAGGCACTCTTTTTCCATGCGCTTCGAGGCCCCACTTCAAGGCTATAGCTGAAACTCGCATTGCCATAGCCGACTTCAAGGCCGATTTTCTTGCAAAGGTTTTCGCTGAGACTGTATTTTGAAATGCTATTGAGTGAACTGGCATCATCAAATTTGACTTTAAAGTCGACATCTACATCGAAACCCGCCTTTTGGCCCGTAGTTAACAAACCTAATGATAAACAAGCTTTTGAGGGTTGGTAAATACGCGTTGTGTCGACATCGTCCCGTTTGATTAGGAACTCGTATGCCTTTTGCAAAAAAACGGGCTCTTGTGCATACAGGGAACTCGTGCACAATATTATTGCAGTGATAAGTAAAAGTCTTTTCATCGGTATTGATTAAACTACGTTGATTCTTTGGATTTGTCACAAAGATTTTTTAATTCTCAATTATTGCTACTAATTTCTTTCAGAAAGAAACTTCCTGATTTTTCTGTCATCCATACGATTATTCCAAAGCAGTATGATATCAATTCTTGTCTCTTGTATGGAATAGAATACTCTTGTATGTCGAGAATGAAGCACTCGCAAAGGCTTGCCTTTGAATTTGAATTTTGATTCAGAAGTACCTAATTCGGGAAACTCAGCCAACAAATCAATTTGAGAAATGATGTTGTCGTAAACTTGCAAAGCCACATTTTGTCCTTGATTCTGAAGGACATAATCAACTATGGCAGCCAATTCGCCTTCTGCTTCCTTGAGCCATAGAATCTCTCTCATGCCAACATCGCTTTGATACGAGCCTTGACCTCATTATGAGAAACGAATTCGGCTGTGCCATCTTCGATGCTTTGCATGCGCTCATTGAGAAGTCTTTCCACTTCATCCTCAGTGTAGCAGCATGGTGGAGTGTCGGTATTTCTTTCCTTTTGCGACACCAATTCCATTGCGAAATTCCTCACTTTTCGAGTAAGTTCTTCAGGAGAGAAATTGCCATAAGTCGGCAAATTGATATTGATAGATACCCCGTGCATTTTGATTTACTTTTTCTTTCTGACTGCAAAAATAACAACATTTTTTGAAATTTGCAGTTTGGAAGTGTGAATTATTTGGACAAACAAATAAAGAATCGCCCGCCAGAATTGTTTCTAACGGGCGATTTCAGCTAAAAAAATCACAGCGATTATTTCGCCTCCTTCGGATAGGTCAATCCCATGTTGTACAGGATGAACGAATAGATATCTGCTTGTTCTTCCAGAACCTTGGAGATGGGTTTGCCGCCACCGTGACCGGCCTTGGTGTCGATGCGAATGATCTTGGGCTGGTCGCCAGTCTGGGCAGCTTGCAAGGCAGCTGCATACTTGAACGAGTGGGCGGGAACCACACGGTCGTCGTGGTCGGCAGTGGTGACCATGATGGCAGGATAGTGTACGTCAGCACCGCTCTTGATGGTGTGCAGCGGCGAATAAGCATACAAAGCCTTGAACATGGCCTCATCATCCTCGCTGGTGCCATAGTCGCTGGCCCAGTTCCAACCGATGGTGAAGAGGTGGTAACGCAACATGTCCATCACGCCAACTTGCGGCACTGCCACGGCGAAGAGGTCGGGACGCTGGTTGACGACAGCACCGACAAGCAGACCGCCGTTGGAGCCACCGTTCAGAGCCAAGTACTCCTTCGAGGTGTAGCCATTATTGATAAGATATTCAGCGCAAGCGATGCAGTCATCGAAGACATTCTGTTTCTGCAGTTTGGTGCCGGCGATATGCCATTCCTCGCCGTATTCGTTACCGCCGCGCAGGTTCATCTGGGCGTAGATGCCGCCGTTCTCGATGAAGGGCAGGCGTGAGGTGCTGAAGCCTGGGTTGAGGGTGATGTTGAACCCGCCGTAACCATACAGGAAGGTCGGGTTGGTGCCGTCTTTCTGCAAGCCTTTCTTGTAGGTCAGGAACATCGGTACCTTGGTGCCGTCCTTCGAGGTGACGAAGACCTGCTCGGTGACGTAGTCGTCCGACTTGAAGTCGATGGCAGGAGCACGGAACACAGACGAGGTGTTATCGTCGATGTTGTATTGGTAAATCGTGGTCGGGAAGGCGAAAGAGGTGAAGGCGTAGAACACTTCAGGCTCTTCGTATTTGCTGCTGAAACCGACGGCGCCATAGGTCGGCAGCGCAATCTCGTGAAGTTGCTGACCGTCCATGGTGTAGACGTAGGCGTGGTTGGCGGCGTCTTTGTCGTAGGTGACAATCATCTTGCCCTTGGCCAAGTTGATGCCCGAAATGACATTTTCGCTTTCAGGAATCACATCTACCCAGTTCTCCATCTGTGGGGTTTTGGCTGACACTTTGCAGATACGACCCTTGGGCGCGTTGTAGTTGGTGAAAATATACAATACATCATCAATCACGTCAATGGGGTTGTACTGGTAGTCCATGTTGTCGGCAATCTGAACAAACTTGCCCTTCGGGTCTTGCATATCGCGAATCCACAATGTGCTACCTGCGCCTTGACCGCTCTCGAAGAGGAACATGTAATGCTCATCCTCGGTGAGATCCACCTGGTGGAAGTAGCGCGGTTGGGCAGGGTTGGAGTAGAAGAGTTCATCTTGCTCCTGTGGCGTGCCGAGTTTGTGGTAGTATATCTTATGGTTTTCGTTCACGTTGCTGAATTCCTTGCCAGCTTCGGGGCGGTCGTAGGCGGCATAGAAGAAACCGTCCTTGTACCATGAGGCACCCGTGAACTTGGCCCATTCGATGTGGTCGGGAAGGAGTTCGAGGGTAGCCATGTCCTTCACATAGATCTCGACCCAGTCGGAGCCGCTGCGTTGGATGGTGTAGGCCATGTATTTGCCGTCGTTGGAGAAGCTGATGCCGCCCAACGAGACGGTGCCGTCATCGGAGAGTTTGTTGGGGTCCAACAAGACGGTAGGCTCGCCGTCGAGCGTCTCCTGCATGTAGATGACGCTTTGGTTCTGAAGGCCGTCGTTCTTCGAGTAGATGTAGCGACCGTGTTTCTTGGAAGGCATGCCATAGCGTTCATAGTCCACGAGTTGCGTGAGGCGATCCTTGAGGGCGCTGCGGAAGGGGATGTGGCTCAGGTAGTCTTGCGTGACTTCGTTCTGCGCCTTGACCCATTTAGCGGTCTCGGCGGAGGTGTCGTTTTCGAGCCAACGGTACGGGTCGGCGACCTTCGTGCCGAAGTAGTCGTCGACGACGGTGGTGTCTTTTCTCGTCTCGGGGTAAGCCTTGACGGAATAGCGTTCAGGCTGCTGTGGTTGTTGGTTGCAGCCGAATAGGGTGATTGTGCCCATAACTAATAAAGTGAGTTTTTTCATTATTGTGTTGATTTAAAGATTTAAAATTCAAAATTTAAGATTCAAAAATTCGATGGGCTTGGGACTATCCTTGTCGTCGCTTCGCGTCACTGCGAGTTGTCATTGCGAGGAACGAAGCAAACGAAGCAATCCATTTTCAGCAAACAAAAGTACGATAAAATGTTATAAAGAAAGGGAAAAGTTGCGATGAATGGATGTTTTTTCGTAGTTTTGCAACAAAATAGTAAAAAAATGTCGGAAAAAGAAACCATATTGAGTTCCATTCGCGCTTTGGGAGCGAAAGTGTTGCCTAAGGGAGCGAGGCTTATCTTGTTTGGCTCGCAGGCTCGCAACGATGCTCGTGAAGATTCCGACTGGGATTTGCTCATCTTGCTTAACGATAAGCAACTGCAAAACGACATTTTTGGAACGTATGCCTATCCATTCGTAGAGTTAGGCTGGGAATATGGCACTTATTTCAGCCCGAAAATCTACACCTTTGCGGAATGGGCCAAACGAAAGGGCACATTGTTTTATGATAATATTGATAGGGAAGGAGTTATATTATGCTGACTGATGAAGAAAGGAAAGCCTTGGTAGCCAACAAGGTAAGACGCTCAAGAGAAACATGGATTGAGGCCAAGGGCATCATAGAAAGCAAGTTTTGGCATGCAGCAGCAAATAGAATGTATTATGCCTGTTATTACATGGTATCGGCCTTGTTGCTGAAAAATGGACAGAGCAGCCACACCCACGGTGGTACTATCGGTCTTTTTGGATTACATTTTATCAAAACAGGAATCATTTCTTCTGAATTGGGAAAATTTTACAGTGAGCTTTTCGAGCTGCGACAAACAGGAGACTATGACGATTGGAAAGTTGTTACGGAAGCAGATATCATGCCTTTGGTGCCCACTGTTGAAGTCTTTCTTGACACTTTGGAGCAGCTTATTCGAGAAAATGGGTATTTAGACTAAATGACATTTTTTTCATAATTCCTTCTCCATTCCAATATTTTTTCGTTTCTTTGCCTTGTCAAACGCACAATAATGCGCTTGACAGACATAATGAAAAGACGTTGAACTGACGTTTTATCTGCGACACATTGAATCTCGCAAATTCTAATCTCTCGCACGGTAAGACAATGTTCGACGTCCATTGTTTCGTATATACATTTGTGTATATAAATCGAAGCGTGGGCATCGGCATTGTTTATCCTCGAGAGATGGGCAATGCGAGAGCCTAATGTGTGGGATAAACAAGGTTATGACTCTGATGTGACCCCCAGAAGTTGGACGGTTAAACATTAATTATCAAGGTAAAGAG